>JAZNUE010000043.1:0-4020 GCA_045592125.1 Bacteroidaceae bacterium
AAAAGCAAAACGAGTCAATGACCTTTTTTGTTATCGACGAGTTTTGCAGCAACAGGTCAAACGCAGCATAGCCGCAGGTTATGCCGTTTGGGTTGCGAAAAGCAAAACGAGTCAATGACAGTGCAAATATAGAATGACAGGTCCTGCTAAACTCGCGACACGGCCTTGGCTCAGGTACGCAAAGATTTTGATATCCCCTACCTTTTGCGGTCAATGCTGCCCACCACATTGCCGTTAAGCACGTGAAGTGGATGATATTGCAACTGTCATGTTGAGCAAAGCGAAACATCTCAACCAATGCAGGACCTTCAGGAGCGAATACAGTACGTTCAAAAATAGGACTTTGGGGTTAGTTCCAGTAAGAATTGTTCTGCACCGTTCTTGTAATTCCAAGCGAGCGCGGCGACGAGGCATCCCTGAACTCGCGAGCAGGTCCACGAGTAGCATGAAGAACCTGATGTCCCACTCGTTCTGGTCCTGTAGCGTAACCGTTCAGGGGATTCGCGCTCAGTAGCGTTTCCTGCGGCTAGTCTGAGTTCTGTTTGCGGTACTCGCTGGGGGTAGTGCTGTATTCGCTCCTGAAGGCCCTGCTGAAGTAGCTTGGCGACTCGAAGCCGCAGACTGCCTGTATCTCGCCCATTGACATGCTGCTGTTCCTGAGCAGGTACTTTGCCCTTGCGAGCCTTCGCTGGCGTATGTAGTTGGTTGTGTTTGTGCCTGTTATGCTGTTTATCTTGCGGTTAAGCGTTGTAATGCTCATTATCATGTGGCTGGCAAGCATTGCGGCATTAAGGCTGCAGTCCATGATGTTCTCGCGTATGTAATCGTTAACCTTCTCTATGAACTCCTGCTCACTCCTGCTAATGCCTTTTATTGTGTCGCTGTTGTCTGCCTTGTCGGCTTCCTCAATCTGCTGGCTGTACTTCTTTTTCAGCAGCTCCCTCTGCTCTATGAGCTTGCGCACCATAATCAGCAGCTCGTCGGGGATGAACGGCTTGCCAAGATATACCTCGGCGCCCGCGCCAAGTCCAGTCAGGCGGTCCTCGTTGCCTGTGCGTGCCGAGACAACTATAATAGGTATGTGGTTTGTCTCTTCGTTTCCCCTTACGGCCTTTATAAGCCCAATGCCGTCCATTACTGGCATCATTATGTCAGTAATTATAAGCTGCGGGTGCTGCTGCGAGATAATTTCCAGTGCCTCCTCACCGTTCCCGGCCCATCTGAAGTGCCATCCCTCGTTCCTCAGCATTTGCGTTATAAGCAGCGCTACGTCCTTGTCGTCCTCGGCCACGAGCACATACTCCTGCAGGTTCTCTTCTCCAGCGCTCTCTTCTTCTAGCGGGACGTGCCCGGTTTCGGGCATTACATTTCCATTGCCTAGCTCGCTTGCCTCTATCTCTCTCCTTTCCCCGCGGTTGTATTCTATCATCTCGTTTACAAGCGTGAGCAGCTCGTTGCTCTTGCGCGTTACCGCCTCGAACTCCCTCTGCGCCACTTCGTTGTGCTCTGGGATGAAGCGCTTGAGCTCATGTGTCATTCCTAGCACTACGGTGAGCGGAGTGCGAAGCTGGTGCGTTATCCCGCGGTAGAACTCCTGGCGTTCGCGGTCTGTCCTCTCGAGTACCTTGTTCGCTCTCTTGCGCTCAAGCCAGGCACGTGCCTGTGCCGCTGCTGCCAGTGTTATCAGCAGCAGTATAATAACGCCGCTCCACACGGCAATGCTGAACATCTTCTTCTCGTACTCAGCCTGGGCCAGCGCCTCGTCAACCTCTTCCTTCCTCTTGTTTGCCTCATACTTCACGCGCATGTTCTGCGTGTATACGCGGTCTTCCTCAAGCTCTGCACTATCCTTGTATGCCATAGACATCCTTGTGCTCTCAAGTGCCTTTGCCAGTTCTCCCTTCATCTCGTATATCGCAGCCTGCTGTGCGTATAGGTTCCCCAGACGCCCTTTCGCCTTAATCCTTATGGCGGCCGAAAGTGCCTCGCTGCTGTACCTTTCTGCATCAGCAATATTTCCTTCCCTTAGGTTAAGCGCGGCAAGCGCTGTGCAGGAGTTAAGCCAGTGCCATGTGTCATTGGTCCTTTGTCCCAGCTCATAGCTCTTGAGGTAGCTTTCCCTCGCGGCAGCATTGTTGCCGGCCGCCTCGTCCAGCCTGCCAAGGTTCTGGTAGCAGAGGCTTATGCCAATGAGGTTGTTGTCCTCAATGTTCTTCTGCATTGAGCGCGTGTAGTATATTCGGGCCGAGTCGGTCTCGCCGCTTCTCTCCTTTATGGCGCCAATGTTAGCGTAGTTTATTGCCTGTCCGGTAAGGCTGCCCAGCAGTGTCTCCCCTTGCAGCGCGCGGCGGAACATCTCTTCAGCCACCTCGTAGTTGCCAAGCGAAAGCAGCACGTTGCCTAGCCCGTTCAGGGTGCGCACCATGTTCTTGCGCGACAGGTATGAGGTGTCGCTGGCGGTCTTGTCGCAAAGTTCCAGTGCCTTGTAGTGGTATATGCTTGCCTCCTCAAGGTCTCCTATTCGCCTGAAGTTGGTCCCTTGACTGTTGAGCGCGATAATGAGCTGTAAGGTGTCGTGCAGTTCCCTTGCTGCGGCAATGCACTCCTCGTGTGCTGCTATAGCCTCGTCAAAGCGCGACCTGTTGCGTAGCATATTCCCCAGTTTCTGTCTCACAAGCAGTGCTGCTGCCTTCTCGCCCAGCGAGTCGTAGCGCTCTGCATGGGTGCTGAGCACTGCAATATCTCTAATGCTGTCTGCTATAGCAGCTGCTTCTGCCTTAAGCCCGCTTGCCTCCTCCTTGACCGTTCCATTGCACGATAAAAGAAGCATTACCAAGACCGCTGCTGCTATTGAAATTGTGTTTTTCATGCTGTTTGCCAATTACTTGCAGCAAATGTAACCAAAAAGCGGCCTTTTTCGGCATTTTTTTTCATCCTGGGCGCACTTTTTTACGAATTGTGCCACATCGGCGCCTCTTTAGCGCTTAACGTTAAAAACAATGTTTTTTAAGTGAAAAACAGTTTGCCTGCTCCTAGATAAATTTGCATAGGTGAAAATATGTAAAAACAGAATAATTCTTTAAAAACATTGTGTTATGAAAAAACAGTTGTTAACCATGTTGCTTCTGATGGTCGGGATGACCTCATTGGCACAGAGCGGCTGGAGTGACCCTTCGGGCAACTACCAGGAGCAGACTGTGGTGTATGTGACCGTCGATTGCGGTGACTACGACATCTACTCAGGTGTTACCGAACCCCAGGTGGCCGCTTTTATCGGTGATGAAATCCGTGCTTTGGCCACATCGTACCAGATGCTCGGCAACTACAAGGTCTATGCCTTGAGAGTTGGCGGCGAGAGCGCCGACAATGGCAGTGTCATTGATTTCAAGTTCTATGACCCTGTGAGCGGTCTTGTCTATCCTCTTGAGATGACCGATGAGCAGTATGAGGCTGCCGAAATTACCTATCAGGGCGATTACACCTATCAGGAGGACCAGAGCATAAAACTTTTTATCGGTTCTGCAACCCCCGCCAACACTATGAGATTCACCTACTATGATGTAGAGCATGGCAGCATATTCATGAATGTGGGCGATGTGATGACCATTGAGGACGGCGGTTCTATCGAATATCTCTTCGTCAGCCCTACCAATGGCGAGGAGATACCGGCAACAACTCCCGAGGTTACTCTTGAATGGGACCTCTCTTCTATGGATAATGCCGGCAACACTGCATCGCACTATGTCTCAATTGAGGAGAATGTCATTACGGCCCTCAATTCAACTCCTTATGGCATTAACGTAACTGCCCGTGCAGGTAGTCTTGAGATGCCTGTCAAGATCTTAATTTATCAGCCGGTAACAGAGATTGCAATTGAAAATGCCGATATCTATCTTGGTGTAGGCCGCTTCGTTCCCGATGTGGTTTATAACAATGGCGAGTCCTATCCAACAACTCCGGGTGTTACATTCAGCGTTGAGAATGAGAATGTTGTCCAGATTGTCGGCGGTACCACAATTG
>JAZNUE010000044.1:0-45789 GCA_045592125.1 Bacteroidaceae bacterium
CAGCCTGCGTAGGGTCGGATGTGCAGAAGAGTGCGTAACGAATGTTGTTCATTGATGCAGGAGTAGTCACCTTCAAAGCGACTGTCATGTCGGACAAAGCAAAGACCTTTGCTGCATCTTCATCGGAAAGCTGATACGGTGTTGTACCAATCTGCTCGCTTGTCAATTCGAGTACTAGCCCAGATATTGGTTCCGGCTCAGGCTCAACAGCAGCCTCCTCAACAGCATAAACATGGTGGACTGTCCATCCGCCGAAGCCCTGGTTGTAGGTTGGAGTACCGTTGTTGCCGTTCTGGACATTGATCCATGTACCTGCTGCGTTTACAAAGCGGACAAGCAGTGCCTCATCAACAATGTAACCCTGTGAATCTCCGTCGCCATTGAAATAGGCACTTTCGGTTCCCGTTGTTGTGGGGTTTGTTGTTGTGAATACTGCGGCACCGTCAACAGTACCGAAATCTTTTGGTGATGTAGCCTGCATGTAAGTACCGTCAAGCTTCATCAGATAATAAGAGCCTGCAACCCCTTCTTGAACAGGCTGCCATACGAATACAGCGGCATCGCTGAATTTGGCTGCGCTGTAAGGTGCGGCACCTGTGTTGCCAACAAAATAATAATTGTTGGTAGCCGACAGGTTCTTAATGGCGATGAGAGTAGGTGCAGTCTTTGCATTCAACTCTCCAGAACTGATACCGGTCTCAGTGAGGCTGTAGTTCTGTGCCATCGCTGTTCCTAACATCAGGAAAAGCGACATCATGAAAAGTGTAAACTTTCTCATAAATCGTTGGTTTTGGTTGATAAATATAGTTAAATATGAAAATTATGTGTCACAATGCGAGGCGATGTGGCGTTCTGCCTTTCGTCCTGTCATCTCAAACGCTTGGGCAATGTGCTGTATTACAATGCGTTTTAACATGCAAATGTACTTATTTTTGCTTTTTATACAAGGTGAAAGTCATTTTTTTTCAAAAAATAAATGAAACGCGCGGACGGAAAGATGAAAGAGAAAAAAATGAAAGCTGGCGGTTGCGTTAGTTTTATTGAACCGGCCGAAGTTTCGCTGGAAAGGTACGCGGATGGAAACATGAGATTCCTCCCTATGGCCGGAATTACAGGGCAATGTGGTGGTCTGGAATGCGTACTTGCTATTCCGAGCAGCGACGAGGAATCTCAAAAAACCACATACACTGCTCGCTGTCCTTGAGAACCTAGACCTCAGTCTCTGTTCTCTGTATTCTGTTCTCTGTTCTCTGTTCTCTGTTTTTCACCTTTCTATCGCTGTTTTTTGCCAGTATGCGGTAGCGGCGGCGGGGTGGCGCGCATGTGCGCGTTCCTGTGCTTCGTGTGCTAGCCCGCTTATTTTAACATATATTTTATGTATAAAATTGGTTTTTTATACACTTTTATAATATTTTTGCCATGATTAAAGTCTATTTCGCCTTGTTAAAGGCAAGTTTTATTGAAAAATAGCAACTATGAAAAAGAATCTACTGCTAGTGCTGGTTGCGGCAGCCTCTTTCTTTAGCGCCGCAGCACAGGAAAAGGCCACATTAAGCGCCAAGGTCTATGGCTATACCGGCGAGAAAGTCTACTTCGACTGTGTGCAGACACCGCTCATAGCCCAGGAGTTCTACACTAATCCTGGTGAGGAACACCTCTACACCTTTGATTGTGAGGGACTCGTCTGCATGACCATCAATGGCCGCACCAGCGTCATCCTCCAGCCAGGCGACAGCCTGCACGTCGAGGTCAATTACGACGGGAAGAACGTGAAGACCGAGTTTAGCGGTACCGAGCGTGCCGTAAATAACAACCGCCTCATGAAGGGCATTGAGAACATCAAGAAGAGCATGCGCTACAAGAGCCAGCTGCTTGGCTGCGTTGCGCTCGACATAAAGCCCGCCAAGCGCATTGAGGACTCTCGCGCCCTGCAGCAGAAGGCAACAGCGCTCATTGAGCGCAGCAAGGCCAGCGCTGAGGCAAAGAACTATGTGGCGGCACTTGTGGACTATGATGTGTACATGTCGTTCATCGAATACCCGGTGATGTATGAGAGTGTCAGGGGCCTGGCGCTTGCCGAGCAGGGAATTGGCGACTACTGGAGCATAACAGAGGGCTATGCCGCTAGGAACGACGCTGAGTCTATGAACTGCCCCGAATATGCAAGCCTTCTCATGCGCTACTGCTTCTACATGAACGAGAAGGCCGCGAGGGAGAAAGGCGGGCAGTATGCCATGCCAAAGGTAATGGAGGAGATGTACAAGGAGCTTGCGGCGTTCTACACGGGCGCACAGAGGGATTTTGTGCTCTATATCCTGCTGCGCAACTTCATAATGAACGGCCAGGAGATTGAGAGGGCCGACGCCCTCTATAAGGACTATGTAGAGAACTACAGTATCAGTCCTTTCTACAAGAGTATCCTCGACATGCTCCTGCAATAGCAAAAGACTTATAACGATTACTTGATACCTGACATAATATGAGGAAAACTATTCCTGAACTTACTAGGCTTTTCTGCAAGATATCAATTGCTGCAGTGCTGCTCATGTGCTCTCCGGCCAGCGTGCTGGCGCAGGCGGCTGCCAGCTGGAAGGAAAAGCCTGTGACCCTGAGGGTCAGCAACCAGCCGTTGGGCAAGGTGCTTGAGATGGTTGCCGAGGCGGCCGGCGCAAAGATAACCATGCAGGATGTCTCGCTGTGGAACATAAACAGGCCCACTAGCCTTGCAGTCAAGGACAAGCCTCTCGATAAGGTCCTCTCGGGCCTAGTAGGCGACCAGGACGTGGTAATACGCTACGAGGGCAGCAACCAGATTATACTGGAACCCGACAAGTACAGCAAGAAGGATGAGGGTATGCTTACCGTATCGGGCCAGGTGCTCGACAAGGACACCCAGGAACCGCTCATTGGAGCAACCGTGCTCATTACCGACGGCACAAGCAAGGGGAAGGGCGCCAGGGGCGGAATGACCGACCTTAACGGAAAGTTCAGCCTGCGCCTCAGCCGCAAGGAGTCCATCAGCGTCTCCTATGTTGGCTATGAGCCTGTCTCGAAGCAGATAACAAAGGATGAGCGTAACCTTATTATAGAGCTCAAGTCCAGCATTGAGCTCGACGACGTTGTAGTCACCGGTATAAGCCGCCGCAGCAAGAACAGCTTTACAGGAAACTATGTCGAGGTGAAGGGCGACGAGCTGCGCAAGATGAACCCCACGAACATACTCAAGGGGCTCCAGTTCTTCGACCCCAGCTTCAAGATAATCGAGAACAACAGGAGCGGTTCCGACCCCAATGCCGAGCCCGACTTCCAGATACGCGGCGACCAGTCGCTCGGTTCCAAGTCAATGAACAGCATGGACCTCATGCTCGACAACGTGTCGAGCCGTCCAAACACGCCTCTCTTTGTGCTTGACGGCTTCACGGTGCCTATGAGCCGCATTCTCGACCTCGACCCCGAGCGCGTTGAGAGCATAACAATCCTCAAGGACGCTGCTGCCACATCGGTCTACGGCTCGCGTGCTGCCAACGGCGTGGTTGTAGTGGAGACAAAGGTTGCCCCCGATGGCGTCCTTTCAGTATCGTACAGCGGTACAATGACCATGCAGACACCCGACCTCACCGACTATAACATGATGGACGCCGCCACAAAGCTCGAGACGGAGTGGCGCGCTGGCCTTTACAGCCCCAATAATGCCGCGCACATGAACCTCTACAACAAGTACAGGCGCAACGTGCTTGGCGGTGTCGACACATACTGGCTCTCAAAGCCCCTGCGCACCGCGCTCCAGCACCGCCACTCGGTGAGCGTTGCCGGCGGTACCGATGCTTTCCGCTACAGCCTTGACGTGAATGCGGCAATGCAGCCAGGCGTGATGAAGGTGTCGGAGAACCAGACAAAGGGCGTGAACTTCAACATGACATACATGAAGGACAAGTTCACCATGCGCGCCAATGTGGCCCTCAACGAGTCAGACAGCAAGAACTCCCCCTACGGCTCATACTCGCAGTACACAAGGCTCAACCCTTATTATATACCCGATGACGCTAACGGCAAGCCCATCAAGGTGCTCGATAACAACACCGTGAGCGGCCAGAGCAAGATAATAACCAACCCGCTCTACGACGCCACGGTGGGCATAAGGGACCTCACCAGCAGCCTTAGCGTAACAACCAGCCTTAACCTTGAGTACATGATACTCAAGAACCTGCGCATTACCGAGCAGTTCTCCTACTCGCGCGGCATGGCCGGTACCGACAAGTTCCTTCCTGCCGACCACACCAGCTTCGAGCTCGAGGACGACCTCACCCGCAAGGGCAGCTACTTCAAGAGCACCGGCAACATGGCGTCGTGGTCGAGCAACCTCGGTATCAACTACAACCTTGTGCTCAAGAAGCACCTATTCAGCGTCTTCGGCAACTGGACCATCAGCGAGGACAAGAACAGCTATGTGAACCTCTCGGCAACAGGCTACCCCGACCCGCACATGGACGACTTCATCTTCGGCAACAAGATGGAGACCAACATGAGCAACATCGGTAACGAGAATATCTCCCGTTCCATCGGCCTTATCGGGCAGTTCTCCTACAGCTACGACAACCGCTACTCCGTTGACTTCAACCTCAGCGGCGAGGCCTCTTCGCGCTATGCCAAGCACAACCTCGTGCCATTCTGGTCGGCCGGTGCCCGCTGGAATGCCCACAATGAGAAGTGGCTGCAGGGATATGTGTCGAACCTGGTCTTCCGTGCCAGCTACGGTATCACAGGCGAGCAGAACTTCAGTCCCTCCGACGCAATCGAGTACTACACCTTCTCGAACACCATGCGTCCCTACACATCCTTCCCTGTGCTCGGCGCCCTGCTCAGCGGCCTCAACAACACAGAACTGGGATGGGCCAAGACGCACAACACCAGCCTCTCGGTCGACTTCGGTTTCTGGAAGAACCGTGTGAACGTCTCGTTCAACTACTACGACAACATAACCAAGGAACTGCTTACCAGCTACGACCTTGCTCCCTCTACCGGCTATGCCACCATGGTAATGAACGCGGGCGAGCTGCAGAACAGGGGATTTGACGCTTCGCTCAACATTATTGCCGTGCAGAACCTGCGCAAGCAGTTCTTCTGGACAATAAACGCGAACGCAAACCATAACCGCAACAAGATACGCAAGCTCTCCGACTACCTCAAGAAGGTGAACGAGGAGGCCATGAAGTCGGCCGGCGCACCGCTGCCGCAGTACCGCGAGGGAGAGTCCACCACAACCCTCTACGTTGTGCGCTCGCTTGGCGTGGACCCCGTAACCGGCAAGGAGGTATACCTCAAGCGCGACGGCACCAAGACCTTTGTCTGGAATGCTAACGACAAGGTTCCCGTGGGCGAAACCACCCCCACCGTCAGCGGCACAGTCTCAACCAGCGTAAACTGGAAGGACCTCTCGTGCTCGCTCGGCTTCACCTACAAGTTTGGCGGCGTTGTCTATAACGAGACACTTGTCGACAAGATTGAGAACCAGAACGTGGCATATAACCTTGACGAGCGTGCCGGACAGGGACGCTGGGAGAAGCCAGGCGATGTAAGGCCCTATGTAGGCTTCAGCCCCACAGGCGCCAACACCCCTGCAAGCACACGCTTCATAATGGACGACAACGAGCTCAGGCTGGCAACCCTGAACGTAGGCTACCGCCTCACTGGCGAAAGCTTCAAGTTCCTGCGCCAGGCTAACATTGATGTCCTGGCCCTGAACTTCACCACAAATGACCTCGCGCGCATTTCGCCCATCAAGATGGAGCGAGGCCTTGACTACCCGTTTGCGCGTTCCTACACCCTCTCGCTCTCAATAATGTTCCGGTAACCAGGAAAGTAAGATAATCGCAAGCAATAAACACAAGAAAGATGAAAAAGACAATATATACGATTGCAACCCTGATTGGTATCTCCTCTCTGGCCTCATGCTCCGACTGGCTCGATGTTACCCCAAACACCGATGTCCCGGCAAAGGAACTCTTTACCACCGAGAATGGTTTCAAGAGCGCGCTTGCAGGCCTTTACATAACAATGACTGAGGAGGACACCTATGGCAAGAACCTCACGTTCGGCCTCATGGACCAGCTTGCGCAGATGTACGACAAGCTCCCCGAGGGTACGTCGGACCGCAGTTCCGTCTACATATACGACAGGGAGACAAGCGGCGCATACAACACAAAGGGAGTGCTTGCCAACACATGGCGCTCGCAGTACTTCATAATAGCCAACGCCAACAACCTGCTCAAGTGGTGGGACATTAACGGCGAGGCCGTAATCCTCGATACCGTGGCACGCCGCATGATACGTGGCGAGGCGCTTGCTATGCGCGCCTTCCTGCACTTCGACCTCCTGCGCGGCTGGGGTCCCATGGACTACGCCGGCAGCGACCAGGCAAAGGAGATGAAATGCATTCCCTACCGCACGGCCGCCGATCACACCAAGCAGCCCCTGCTCACGGCAAGGGAGGTCGTGGACAACATAATAATGGACCTCAAGGAGGCGCGCGAGTGCTTGGCCTATGAGCAGGGCCTCGACCTCAGCGGCCGCACCGACGGCAGGCACCTGCGCCTCAACTACCATGCAGTCAACGCTCTCCTGGCGCGCGTGTACAGCTATGCCGGCGAGAAGGACAGCGCTGCCATGCACGCCCGCATGGTCATAGATAACTGCGGCCTCTCGCTGCAGAGCGGCAACGACAACGACCCCATCCTCTCCAGCGAGGTGCTGTTCGGCATAAACATGCACGAGCTCAAGGACAACCTCTCCGACTATTTTGCTATTGGCGACAAGATGGCGACAAAGTACTACCTCAACATCTCCACCCTTAATGTAATCTTCGAGTCAGCAGGTACCGAGAGCGAGGACATGCGCGCAAAGGGCACGGCCTTCTACAGGAACAACGAGCAGCAGTGCGCAATGTCACTGAAGTATATTGAGAACGACAACGGTATTATACCGCTCATCCGCCTGCCCGAGATGTACTACATCGCCTGCGAGGCTGCCGAGGACCCCGAAGAGGCCGCCCTCTACATAAACACGGTACGCAACAAGCGCGGTATATCCAAGGCAAAGGACGTGGTGTGCGACACCCCTGAACGCTGCATTGCAGCCCTCAACAGGGAGTACCGCAAGGAGTTCTACGGCGAGGGCCAGTACTTCTGGTTCCTCAAGTCGCACGGGGTGACAGGCACCCTGGCGCATTGCCCCGAGGTGACGCTGGTCCAGGAAAGCTTCGTATTCCCGCTGCCCGATGCCGAGGTTGAATATGGGTGGACACTGGAGGATGAGCCTGGAGAGAGCGAGAGTGAGTAAGGAACAATTTAGCAATAGAGTATATGAAAAAGAGTATAGGCCATATAGCCTGCCTGCTGTGCATTGCGCTTGCGTTCACGGCATGCGAGAAGATTGAGCCCGAACTGTTCGACGAGAGTGCCAACGGCGCCTACTTCGACTATGAGTATGCTGCCGATTTCGACAGGACACTTAACTTTGCCGACCACATTGTCGGCGCCCCCGACACTGTTGCGGTCACCCTCAAGGTGAAGCTGCTGGGCTATCTTGTTGACGACGAGCGCACGCTCGCAGTAAAGACAAAGGATGTCGAGGGGTACGAACCTGCCGAAGTCATCGTTGACAAGGTCGTCTTCTCTGGCAAGGAGTACGAGAAGGACATTGAGATAAAGGTGCTACGCCCCGAGCTTGAGGACACCGTATATGCCGTGTGCATATATCTTGACGGCAGCGGCGACATTGGCACCGGAATAAGCGGCAAGACCGAAGTGAACCTCTATGTCAAGGAGTCCTACGAGAAACCATCGGTGTGGTACAGCCATGTAGAGACCTACCTGGGCGAGTGGAGCAAGGAGAAGCACATGTTCCTTGCCCGCCACACAGGCAACAATAGCTTCTACTCGGCGCTCTTCGACAACAGCCAGGGAATGCACCTCTTCGACTCCATTCTCGCCCTCAACGTTAGTGCGGTGAACGCGCTGCTTGCCAGTGAGCCTACAGAACCTATAGATGTCGGTCTTCCGATACTGAATGAGACCGATTATCCCGATTACAGAGAACCTTACTTCTGGAGCGACTACAAAGAACTCCTTGGTGTCTTCAGGGCAAACAAGTTCTGCCGCTTTGTATATATGTTGGGCGGATCAGATACAAAGGATGTCGCAGCGCTCTTTGCCAGCGATGCGGCAAGAGATGAAATGGAGGCAAGCGCATCCGATTTCCACAAGGATGATGTCCTTTATATGCTGAACCAGTACTATACATATGCACTGATGGGCTATCCCATCAGTGAGTACCGGAATCTGTTCTGGGTGGAGCTAAGGAACAATGTGAACTACAATATGCGAATCCCGTTCTGGTGGGAAGATCCCAATGGTCTCGGTACAGCCGAGATTGTAAAGAAGTACTTCGGCGAGTATAAGGACGATAAGTACCAGTTCATGATCAAGACAATGATGAAGGAGGATGGTCCTGAGAATTTCATTACAGAATCTATTCTGCCGTTCCGTTATGATACAGAGAAAGGTACATACGTCTGGGATTCTTCTCTTTTCGGCGAGAAACAGCTTTCAGGAGAAGAGCGCCTTAAGGAGTGCTACCGTATTATAAAAGCGGCGAACGACAAGCGCCCTGCAACAAGAAGATACGATATCCCTGATGTAGAACTCGACTGATACAATATCCAACAAAAAGTCAGAAACGATTATGGAGAATATGAAAAATATAGCGTCATTTATACTATCTGCGCTCCTCCTGGCAGGGTGCTATGCCGACAAGGGCAACTACGAGTACACCTTGGACACAATGAACGAGATAAAGTCGGTGACCTTCTCGCCATCGGTAGTGCTGTCGGTCAGCGGCGATGTAATTGAGGTGCAGCAGGCCCTTGACGAGGGCAGCACCACGCGCCGCATTGACGCCATCGTGGAGCAGACACTGGCCAAGGACCTTGAGAACCTTGACTTCTACTGGTGCAGGGCTTATGTTGACGAGCAGGGAAAGGCTGTCAAGGACACAATCCTCTCAAGGGGATATCTCGAATTCGACCTTCCTGTGGGCAGGCCAATGTCCTACGATGTGTTCCTGCAGATATATGACCGCACAACCGGCCTCTCCCACTACTCATCGTTCAAGGTGAGCACCCGCCCCGTATTCAAGAACAGCCTTTTTGTGCTGCATGGTCCCGAAGGTGCCCGCAAGGTGGGTAACATTGAGGTAATTGGCAACGAGACAAAGGTGTACACCGATGTCAAGTCAGTTACACGTGACAACAACCATTACGAGAATGCGGCGGGCTTCGGCTACACTACATACATTGACATACCCGAGGACTTATCGAACATTGGTGCCACCAGCGTGCTCACTCTCTATGCTGCCAACGGCGAGACAAGGGCCTATGACCCCCATGGCATGAAGGTGAAGTTCACCGCCCCGCAGATATTCAAGCCCGAGAGCGAGGCCTTCGCCTACAGCAGGACTGTGCAGACGGGCGACCCCTCGAACTATACATTGTGCAGGGTAGTGCTCACCGAGAGCGGCGAGGCCTATGTGGGCAACTTCGTGCATGCCCTCTACAGGCCTGGAGCAGGCTGCGAGAGCAGCACCGACCTTCCGCACCAGACCGACTATGAGATTACGGCCGCAACTGTAACCCACAACCGTTTCCTCATGTGGGATGCAAAGAACGGGCGTTTCCTCTACTCGGCAAAGCAGGACCCAGGGTTCGCCATGGACGAGGCCAGCTCAATAAGGCCCAGCTACATATCGTCGAGTCCGCTGCTCGACGCCCACGTCCGCTTCAATGCCCTGCAGAAGTCTCCCGTTGGCATGACAGCAGTGATGGGCTACATAAACTACCGCGATAGTTACGACCAGCAGAATCCCTACTTCATCTTCAAGGACGAGGCAACAGGCGAATACTACCGTTATGAGCTGCTCATACAGAACATTGGCGATGGCAGCAAGGCCAAGGGCCAGCGCAGTTCCAGCGAGGAGGAGCAGCCATCGGCTTACACTGTTATCGGGGAGAAGAAGCTCTCGGGCCTCACACCCGACGACATGTCCACAATAACGTACAGCTCATGGTTCACTACATCCAACCTGTTCTTTGCCCAAGGGAACACGGTATATCGCTATAATGTCTCAAATGGCGACAAGTTTGAGGTATACAAGGCGCCCGAAGGCTACAATATCACAAAGATAAAGTTCCGCACCGAGGACAGTTCTTCGTTCAGCGGCGACCTTGGACTCTATCTTAATGTGGTGATGTACAACGGCGCAAACGGCGCCATTGGCGAGATAAGGCTTAATACTGCTGCCGATGTCGACAGCAGCTACGCGCCGCTCTTCTACGACAAGGACAACGACGGCACCCCCTGGGGCGAAATCAAGGATGTCCAGTTCGTGAACGATTACATGTACAAGGTGGTGGAGTATTGAAAGTGGGAAAATGAAAGCGGAAAAATGAAAGCGGAAAGGTGAAAGCGGAAAGCCCGCGTACTTGTTCATCCCGAGCGAGCGCAGCGACGAGGGATCTCAAAGGAAACAGGGAATCCTTAAACCTGCAAAAAACAAAGAGAATAACACTAGTTAATAAAATATGAGAAGAACAATATTCATGGTGCTGCTTGCTGTTTGCGTGGCTGTATCCGCCCAGCAGGGCAGCATAACGGTCAAAGGCAAGGTCAACGGAATAAAGAAAGGCCGTCTCTACCTGCTTGCGCGTTCATCCGAGGAGAGTACCGACACTCTTGGGTTCTGCGACTTCAAGAAGGGCAGGTTCACCCTTAAGGCGCAGGCTGCCGAGCCAGTGCTGGCCCAGCTTGTTGTCGAAGGTTTCTCGGGCGGCTTCACAATGTTTGCCGAACCTGGAACCTCTTACAGCGCCTGCCTTAGCGAGGGCGACAATTTCTTTATAAAGGGCGGTGCCCTCAATGACGGTTACAACGCCCATATGGCGGCGTCCGACTCGCTGCGTGCCCTCATTTCGGCCCTGCAGGAGCGCTACGACTCGCTGCGCGCTGGCCGCAAGTTTCGCAGCGCAAGCCTTGTAAACGACACCCTGCGCCGCGAGCAGGAGATGCAAAGGCAGCTCACAACCGATTATCTTGCAGCAAACGACAACGTAATTACTGCATATACAGTCTATTCCAATGTGGTTATGCGCGAGCATGGCCTGCGCGAGGCAAGGAGAATGTACTCAACCTTGGGCAACGGCGCCAAGGCCAGCCAGTACGGGCGCATGCTAAAGGAGCGCATAGACCTTATGGCAAAGACCGATAAGGGCGCCAAGGCCCCCGATTTCACCCTGGCTGCTGCCGATGGCACCCAGGTAACCATGAGCGCGGTAAAAGGCAAGATAAAGATTATAGACTTCTGGGCAAGCTGGTGCGGTCCCTGCCGCCTCAATAACCCTGCCCTTAAGAAACTGTATGAGGAATTTCACCCTAAAGGCCTTGAGATTATCGGCGTATCGCTCGATACCGGCAAGGCTGCATGGGAAAAGGCAATAGAGAAGGACGGGCTCACATGGGTGAACGTCTCCTCGCTCAAAGGATGGGACTGCGATGTTGTTCGCCTTTATAGTGTAAAGGGCGTTCCCTCGCTCTTCATTCTCGACGAGTACAACAACATTGTGGCAACAGGCCTGCGCGGCGAGCAGCTCAGGGCTTTCCTTGAGGAGAACCTAGGAGAATAGGCTAAAGGGCTAGGGTCGAGGACCTCAAGAACTCGCGACGAGGGACCTCAAAGAACCTGCAAACCTTGGAATGACAAGGCGATACCTGGGTCTTGCAATGAGTAGCCTCCGAAGAATGATAACTATAAGCGACAATAACAGTATAAAACATAGACTATGAGAAAATTACTGACATTAGCCCTGCTGGCGGTGGCAATGCTTGCCACGGCGCAGGAGAAGAAGTTCGTCATCAAGGGCGAAATGACAAGCACCAGGCTCTGCTACAGCGACGAGTACGTCAAGGAGGTGAGGCTTGAGCGCGAGATTGACGGTATTCCCACAGTTGTTGCAACCGCTGCGGTTGAGGACGGCAAGTTCACATTCGAGGGCACTGCTCCCGAGGAACTCACACTGTGCAGCATTACAGGCTTTGACAACGGCAGCATCCAGCTCTTCCTTGAAGAGGGCGAGATTAAGGTTGGCCCGTTCGACGCGGCCTACCCGGTGGGCGCAAGGACATGCGGTACCCCTTTGAACGACATTTACCAGGCCTATGTCGACCTTAATGCCAAGTGCGTTGAGGAGAGCAAGGTGCGCATGAGGGCAGCGCATGCAAATATGCCCGATGAAATCAAGGGAAATCCTGAGGCCGAGTTCAAGTATACATCGCCCACATTCTATGTCAACAACATTCACTTCAAGGTGGCAATCATGGATTTCATCTATGAGAATATCAATTCGCCGGTGGTTTTATACATAATAAAGTATGCGATGGTCCCCACCTTCAGCACCGATGTCATCCAGGAGTTCCTGAATGCAGTTCCGCAGCACCTTCACAGGCAGGCAATGTACAGGGAACTTGTCAATGAGATACGCTCGGCAAACCTCAAGGAGGGCTCTGCTGCTCCCGACATCATGGGCCGCACGCCCGAGGGCAAGGAACTCTCGCTCTCCGACTTCAAAGGCAAGTACGTGTTCATTGACTTCTGGGCAAGCTGGTGCGCGCCTTGCCGCCGTGAGATTCCTTACCTGAAGGAGGCGCTTGCCTATAGCGAGAAGAGCGACAATCTTGTAGTCTTCAGCTACTCGCTCGACAACAGCATGGACGACTGGACCGCTTGCATTGCAAAGAGCTCGCTTGTGCACAAGAACTGGGTCCATGTTTCTGTGCTCAAGGGCTGGAACAGCGAGGGCGTGAAACTCTTCAATGTAAAAGGCGTGCCCCACACTGTGCTTATTGGTCCCGACGGCAATGTGGTTGAGTTCGGGCTCCGCGGCGAAGAGATGGTAAAGAAACTTAAGGGCATTGTTGACAGTGCAAACAGATAAAACGATACGGATATGCTAAGAAGAGTATTATATACAATAGTAGCGGCAGTATGCTGCATGGCAGCAGGCGCGCAGGGAACATGCGTAATAAAGGGCACAATAGCGGACAACGACAAGAAGGTAAAGAACGTTACCCTTGTGCGTACAGATGGTTTTGGCCAGGAGGTAGAGGTTGCGAACGCAAAGGTAAAGAAGGGTAAGTTTACCTTCAAGCGTGAGCTTGCAAAGGATGAACCGGTACTTATGTATACAATCAAGGGCCTGTCCCGCGATGTTGAGGTGTTTGTAGAGCCTGGTGAAGTGACCGTTGTTGCCGGCAATCCCGCCCTTGCATATGGTACACCAGCAAATGATGTGCTCTTTAAGTATAAGGAGATTTGTATGGAGGAGCATGTAGCGGTACTGGCAAAGGAAAAGGAACTTGCTGTGAGCAATGGCAAGGAGTGGCTTGAGAGTGCCGAGGGCAAGGCTGCTATGGATAGGATAAAGGCTCAGGAGGCTATAAAGAACAAGTCGGCAAGGTTGAGGTTCCTCATAGAGCACAACGCCTCTCCAATGACTCCGCATGAGATTGAGCGTCATTTGCTGCCCTTGCTCACTCCTGCCTATGCCGAGCAGATGTTGAGGTCGGTCTCTACAACGCTTGAGGAGCACCCGTATTACCTTTCGCTGCGCAACAAGGTGCTTGCGGGTAATCTCAAGGTAGGCAACGAGGTGCCCGACATCACGCTCCCCATGCTTGACGGCGAGACAAGGCGCCTCAACGACTTCCGCGGCAAGTACGTGGTCCTCGCCTTCTGGGCAGCAGGCTGCGACAAGTCGGCGGCAATGAACGAGGAACTCAAGAACCTGCATAGCGTAGTAAAGGAGAGCAACGGCGAGTTTGTTATCATAGGCTTCTCGCTCGACAGCGACAAGACCGCATGGAAAAGCAGCGTTGAAAACAGCGGAATTGCCCTCGACGGCTGGCTGCATGCATGTGACGGCGCTGGCACCGCTTCGCCTGCTGCCGCCCTGCTTGGCGTAGACAAGGCCCCCCGCATTGTGCTGGTTGAGCCCGAAGGCCGTGCCGTCTCATTGGACATGGACATAGACGAGGTTGTAATGCGCGTTGAGCAGATACTCTCGGGCGATCTTTATTATCTCGACCAGGAAGAGTAAGGCGAGTCTAAAGCGGAAAACTGAAAACGGAAAGCAGAAAACCGGTTTAACCCCACTGCGTGGGATTGAACCTGCTCCAGTTCGCTGTGTGTGTGAATGTGCTGCATTCCCGCGAAACCAACAGAAAACGAGAACGAAGTGTCCAAGGTTATACGTAGTTACAGCAATGAAAAAAAGAGCGCGACAAACGATTTTCACCGTTTGTCGCGCTCTTTAATAATGTGTCGACTTTCCTTATAAATTATCAAACAAGTTTATAGAGGACTTTGAGCGTATTATGGACTTTGTAGAGTATAAGCATATTGCGCTGTAAGAGGTGCTATAAACTTAATTTACTTTAAGTTTTTGACTCAAACTATTTGAAATCAATAATCCTTGTACACTTTTATCCAAATCATTAAAAGACGTCATTAGTCCATCTCTCTTACCTATTATTTTTTTCTTAAATGCATTTGCTCTATGCTTAATCTTAAAAACAAAAACTATAAAATTAACATATGAAAGAAATATGGATAATAATAATATGTACCACCATATTTCTTCTATAAAACTCCAACTCAGGAAGAAACAGATAATAAGACTAATAGATACCGTTAAAGAGAAAATGAAAACAAAGCTAATAACAGAGTGTTTTAATGATGCAAACTGAAAAAATCTCGTATTGTGTTCATACTCTCCCATAATCCATCCAAGAATAAGATATATTATACTTAAAATAGATAATGTTGAGACAAAGATATGAGCAAATATCGAATGCCTATATTCTATACCGCCAACAAATAACAATAATACATTAAACAAGAATGTAAAGAAACAGAGAGAAGACATACTTCTTGCTTGACATTCCGCTGCAATTTTATTTTTCTTGCTGTTTATCGTATTTTCTATTTCTTTCTTTAGTTCCTCATGTGCTCGCTTTGTCTTTTCTATTTCAAAGTTTGTGCTTACACCCTCTATGACTATTGGTGGAATATGATTTAGTGTTTCAATATTTGTTTCAACAAGCTCTTTTACGTTTTGAAAAGTTTTATCAATATATTTGCTGAAATCAAAAACCCTTTCACATAATTCACTTGTATAAGATTTTACATATTCTACTGCAACAAATGCAATAGACATCGTTGCAACTAATTCTATTATTGCAGAAAAATTATTAATTTCCATCTTCGAATAGTTTTACGATATCAATTTCACTTGCATCATCATTATTAAACAATTTATCAAAGAAATCTTCTGTAGCCTTTGCTACAATTGGATTGTTAAAATTGCATTCTGCAGTTCTTTTGTCCGTGTCAGTCTCTATACGATATGATTTACTATCACCTATTGTAAAGTGCACTTCCTTCATCTCGGGGTCGCCATTAAGAAATGGGCGAGCTTGGGTTTGTTTAATACAAATAGGTTTACCATTAGATTTATAGTATGCAAGTCTCTTATACAAATTAGAAACCTTTGCACTGTCCTCATCATAAGCATTTAATAGTATATCTAGCGTTCCACCTCTTTCTATAAATTCGCTAAGAGCCACGATGTATTCAGGCATATTTCCAACATGCTTGCATAAACAACCTGCAAAAATGCGGATATGTTTCTGCGAGACATTAAATAATTGTACTAATACATCCAAAGCATGCTCTTCATCAGAGTTTAGGAAAGTGCGATTTATTCCATTTCTAGCCAATAAAGATACAAAATCCTTATATCCCTTGTCTTTTGCCATATTACCTAAATCAATTTATATTGTGACACAAAAATAATAAATTCTTTTTTCTAAAAACATTTTTAATATAGAAAAGTTACCAATAATCATAAAGTTTCTATTGTAACCTCCATTTGTATTGCAAATATAATTATGGATTAAAACGACAAGTTTGCTATAATGCCAGATTTGCGAGCTTGATTTATAGACAAGGTTGGTAATGGTATAAAATCCTAAAACTGCACTTACGCCTCCTTATGGGTGCTTTTTATCTATGTAACCTCTATCGCTTATCACAAAACCATTTATAGTAGTATAGGTAAAACAGTTTTTCGTTTTTGGTACAAAAAATATTTTTCAAAAAAAAGTTACTTACTATTTACTCTTTTTTTACTTATGCTACTATTTATATATAAATACAAAATAATATGAGAAAATACAGAGAACTAAATGCAGATACCAAACAACGTATCAGTCAAGGGTTGAAAAATCGCACGTTAAGCGACAGCCACAAACAAGCCATCAGCGATGGCATGAGGGCATATTGGAGTACAATCCCCAATAAGCCCAATGATGGAAATAATGAGAATAAAAACAGTATTAACAATGAAAATCAGTATTGACAAACTAAAACTATGCTACACGCTTTATGAAGACTCTCCATTATTTGAACTAATGGAAATGCCCCTCGATGTCTATGAACTCCCACATTGGGATTTTCGCCTTGAACGTACAGAGGGCAAATATTACGATTACATCTACAAAATCATCTATCTTGAACGAACAAGCAACAATACAAACAGTGAGTACGATATGCAATGTTTTGGCACATTGCGTTGGGGATTGAAAGCAGACAAAGAGGGCGAAATGAGTGGTTTCGTATGGATAGAAATGGAGAACAAGCAACTATATCTCAACTATAACTACAATATCCATAATCGCCTTGTTTATCTCGAATACATAGAGGGAATGTTGGGATTGAAATTCCACAACCTTACACGCCTTGACCTCGCTTGCGATGATAATAAAAACCAATCCAAACGCCTAATTCGTGCCATTCGTGATGAGGCACTTATCCCAATAGTTAATGGGGCAAAAATAACAGATAGGGATAAACTCCTTGAAGATATACTCTACATTGGTGTTGGTTCTTGTCGTAGGATAAAGGAGTACAGCCTCATCGTTCAGCAGAAGAATGGCGATTTACGCCTCTCTGCCTACAACAAGAAACGAGAAATCGAAAACAACAGTGGCAAACAGTATATCGCAGAAGCAAATGGCAACCCCAACTACCTTTTTCGTTTAGAGGTTCGTGTCAATGGCGATGTGTTGAACGAGTGGTTTAATCGTGAACGCATAGAGTACAACCCCTTACTGTTCTGTAACGAGGATTTCCTTTTGCTGATGTTCCTTACCTTTTCAAGCAGAGTCTTACGCTTTCAAACAGTTAAAGGCAGACAGTTGCTCGATGTTCTTGATATTGTTGCGTAGGGTATTAGTAAACCACCCTATGAATACATGTATTATTACTCTAATTTATTGATATTATTGAGGATAATCTATATCAAACCTATATATGAAATATATAGTAATGTATCAAACTAAAAATGTATCAATATAACCTTAAATTTGGTCGTATTGATACATTCTTTTTGTGTTATTCTAATCTAAAAAGTTATTATATAACAATATAATTTTCAGTTTGTTTGTATTTGATTTCACATTGCTGTGCATTAGGGAGTGAATGTATAAATTTTCTCAACAAACAAAGCGATTCAAAGATTTCAACGGTTAAACTATGCTGTTTGTTAAAATATCCAATATCATATTTGTTATTTTCTATTTTATGTGCTGGACTTTGTCTAAGTTTACGAAGTTTTCTTAACGGCTCTATTATTTGCTCTTTAATCTTAGAGTTATTTTTTTCCAAAAAAACTTTTAATAAAGTAATGCTTCCTCTTATTTCTCCATGTTCATCACGCCTATCAATTCCGAAATAGTCAAAGAACTTAACATTGATATTATTTGTGACCATTGTTTCAAATTTTAAGATATAGTCCGTATATGCCTTATATGTCGGGATATATATCATATCAAAGCCATTTGGCTTTTCTTGAACAAATTCAAGATTAAAAAATTTTTCTCCACATATTTTTGTTGCTAATAAATTTATATTGGTAATTTCTTGAATAACAGAGCGGTAAACTGTATTTGGAAAATCCCAACAGCATTCAAAAAGATTTTTTATATAACAACTTGTTACCTTACATTTTTCCTGTTCATAGACAAGTTTAAATTTCCATTCAATTTGAGTTGCAGAGGGTTGAGCAGCTAAATCTCGTATAAATGCAGCGACTACATAATTTCCATTTTTATCTTTACCTACTCCGAATCTGTTTAAATTAATACTATTCTCTTCTTTTATGTTTTCTGTTGAGAAAATTTTCCCATAATAGTCACTAAATTCAAAATTGTATCTCGGGTCTGAATAATATTTATGTAAAATATCCCACTCAAAATATAGTATCTTATATTGTGGCTGGCCTATCTTTAATAAATTTCTAAACGGATAAAATGCAGCATCTTTGCTTGATGATTCTTGGGATAAGTAATCGTGCGACGGATAAAGACAAAAATGAACTTGCAATCCGTTATTTCTAAGAAAATCTATTTGTTCTTCTTTAGAATTGAAACCAAAACGAATGATATGATAATTTACGTCATCATCTGAAGTAAGAATTGAAATTTTGTTTTTCTCTATAAGGCGAATTATAGAGATGACCAATTCATTTTCGTCGTATGGTAAGTTTAAATTATAAGATGATATACCACCATAGTTGTCAGACTCTTTAAAATATCTACATATTAAATTAAACAATATATTTTCAATTCCATTTATTCTATTCATAAAGTTCCGTCATTTTTCATTTATCTTTTTTGCTTCCTCAATATTGATGTGAGCAGTTCTTCCATTCTTGTGTAGTAGGGCAAGCAAATGCCCACCATTCAGCAATTTCAAAGGTTTATCCTTTGCAAATTCATAGGAGTCATGTCCATAATCAGATGTTGTAATCAAGATACCCGAATTTGCACCCTCATTGATGACTGTTCCATATAAATCTCTGACAGCAGAAACACCCACTGTGTTTGTGTATCGTTTTGCTTGAATAACTATTTTCCCACCACGCAAAGGGTCTGGGTCGAAAACAATAGCGTCAACCCCACCATCTCTACTTGCTTGTGTTACTCGTACCTCTCCACCATTCCTTGCAAATTCCATTTCAAACAGTTCCCTAACAAGGTGTTCAAAATCTTCCCAATGCATGGCTGCAAGATTTGTTCCTTGATTTACCTCAACATCTTTGCCCTCAACAAATCTTTTATCTTTCTTGTTGAAAGTTAATATTGGGGTTATTGGAGAAATATCTACAAGTTTCGCAGCAGAAACGCCTTTTAATGCCTTGAAACATGCTTTAGGTTCAACTTGCGACAAGTTTATCTGTGAGAACTTTTGTCTGTCAACTTGAAGAGATAGAATACATTTCCTTTCTATTATTCCAGTCGCAGGGTTTACTTGCGTTACAAAACCATTGAAAGTTATGCCATTTATTTCATTCTCTGTATCAATATAAAATATCTCATATAATGAGCGAAGTGTTATTGAGTACAATACATTCTCATATCTTTTTGCGATATAACTTTCTGTGTATGTTTTAGTTCTTATTTCTTTTGACGTAGCAATATATTTATACTCTTTTACCTCCGAAAAATTAGACATGTTTGGTAGTTCATAATCTACTACTAACATATCTTTTTCTCTCATACTTTCTATCTCCTTTTTAAAGTCTATTCCATAGTTAGAACTTACTAGCGCAGAGCAGATTTTTTCTTCGATAGAATTACCTTTTGCTAAAAGTTTAGGCGTTTGATTTATACCATTTAGTATAATGGTCTCTAAACTGTCCTCTAAACGCTTGATTTTCCTATTTGCTAAATAACAAAAAAGAAAATTCTCTGCTTGCTTTATCGCATTACCCCTATTAAATTCTATTTCTTCTTTGTCTTCTTTATAGAAAAGAAAACCACAGAAATCTTCTTCAAATTCTGTAATTTCTATTAATTTCTCATTTTTTATGTCAGTTATGTAGCAATCCCAACTTATGTAAGTAACCTTTTTTAGTATTGCGAATAGTTTACTGATATCAACTTCTTCTGTAGCAATAATATGATATCTTGTTCCCTTTATGTTTTTCAGTGATACACCTATAGTTTTAAGGTCTTTTTCTAGTTTGAGACAATACTTTCTTACTCTTTCTAATTGTTCTTCTTTTTTTCTCCTTCGTGCCTCTGCCATCTTCTGTGCCCATTCTTCATGCGCTTTTCGTTCTTCCTCTTGTTTTTTAAGTTTTTGTTCTTCAACTCTGGACAAAAGCATTTGAATTCTTCCTTGCTTTTGTTTTTTGGCTTCGACCATTTTTTGCGACCATTCTTCTTTTTTAATTCGTTCTTCCTCTTGCTTTGCTTCAAGCTCTTTTTGTTTGCGTTCTTCCTCTTGCTTTACTTCAAGTTCATTTTGCCTTTTTTGTTTGTTATTGCTATAAATAACGATAAGGGCAATAATTATAAATATAGATATAATAACAACTGTTATCATGACAATCGTGCTTTGTGTTGAATATATTTATCTGTTCTTATTATTACGCTTCCACTCTTTATTTGTGGTAGTATTTATAATGCCCTTTCTTATTACACAAATGGCATTCTCGTATGTACGCCCCTCTGAAAAGTCATAGTTCTTCATATAGTTATATGACACCCCAAGAGTGCCATCATTTTCCAAATACTCTTGATTGTCAAAGAGTGCTTTCATGTTTCCATAGAAGAAATTCTGTCCTGTTGATTTTATGACAAGGTGGACAACCCCTCGTTCTTGCTTAACTTTATACATATATCATTTTTCTGTTTGGCAAATATAATACATTTTTCAATCTCTGCATTAAAATGTTGCACAAATTAAAAATAATCATTAAAAATGTTGCACAACTTAAATTATATCACTATCTTTGTTCCAGTTGAGATAATGATAACTTATAACCAATACAGACATGATAGCATTAGCAAATAATTCAGTTGTTGTAATAAATAATCTTACAAGTCGTAGAGCAAGCGTAATCGCTCGTAGAACCAACAGCGAGGCGATGGGCGTAATCAAGGCACAGATGATTGACTTGCTCAAAGCAAAGTTGCACATGGGCATTGCTCACTTCGTTTACATGAAGAAAGATGGCACGCTTCGCGAGGCGTGGGGTACAACAGCAAGCAACCTAATGAAAGCGAATATCAATGGCAGAGGCATTTCAAGGGATAGTGTGAACACTGTCTGCTATTGGGATTGTGAAAAGGGTGGATTTCGTTCGCTTCGCTTTGAAAATCTTATCGAGGTTCTTTAATAATAAATTAGGAGTATGGCAAAGGTTGTAATATACGCTCGTGTAAGCACGCAAGGACAAGACTATGAGCGTCAGTTGGCAGAGTTGCGTGAGTATGCTCGTAAGATGGAATATGAGGTTGTGATGGAGTTCTGCGAAAAGGTGAGTGGAGCAAAGACAGTGGCAGAACGCCAAGCCCTTACAGAGTTGCTTTCATTCGTTGAGAGCAACAAGGTGGATAAGGTGCTTATCTATGAGTGCAGTCGCTTGTCAAGGCGTGCAATAGACTTCCTTACTGTAATAGAAAATCTTACAGCAAAGAAAATCAGCGTGTATATACTCCAAAATGGTCTTGAAACACTGCTCCCCAATGGGCAACCCAACCCAATAGCACAACTTGTAATGGGTATTCTTGCACAGTTCAACTCAATGGAGCGTAGCCTCATCAGAAGTCGTATGGAGAGTGGTTATAATCATTTTCGTGCTATTGGTGGCAAGGTTGGTCGTAAAGAGGGTTATCGTAAAAGCGAGGAAGCGATGAGGCTAGAATATTTAAAGGAAATACAACTCTTACGCAAAGGTTTGTCGCTTCGAAATGTATCTGCGATTACCTCAACAAGCGTAAACACGTTAAGAAAGTTAAGAAAATTTAACAATTTGGCAACATGAATTTGTTTTTTCAAAATAAAAAATATATGTTTGCAATGTTTCGAAACAACTCACTGAAACAAAGCGCAAAAAGAATATTCAAACAGTGAGTTACAATCAATAAAGACATAGTAAAAAAACAAGGTGGCAACCCTTGAAAGAAGTAGTTTGTTGCAAACGAAATGGCAAAGACGCTACAAACGAGCGAGAGGAAATTTATTTCTTTTCACAGCGAGTGCTGTCCGTTTTCGCAATGTCTATATGGCAACGAGCAGGTGCTTTACGCCCTAGCGTTTCCTCGTTGTTGGTATGCCACAAAGCACCAAAAAATAAGCCACATAGTTCTGTGGCAGGGAAAGTATGAATTTTAATGTTTAACGAAGAAGAATTGAAACATTATGAGAAGATATTAAACAAATTAGGAGTAAAAGACGGCGAGAGCCAACAGAGGGTATTGGAATTTATGTATACTCTTGGAACAATAATTTATAATAAAAGCGTAGAGGTATGATTGAGGTAAAGAAAAAGAAGAAAATCAAAGGGGCAAAGACTGTTGTTGAGTACAGCAAGTTGGAAAGGAGAGTTGCCGCATTGTGGACACGAGTAAGCACAAAGGAGCAAGAGGAGAATAATTGCAGTTTGGAGAACCAACGAAAGATTTGTTTGGAGTATGCAGAACAGAGGGGTATCACAATCAAAAAGGAGTTTGGTGGAACGCACGAGAGCGCAAAGACAGAGGGTGAAATGTACCGTAAAATGATTTCGGAGGTGGCAAAGGACAAGGAGATAAACATTATCCTTGTTTACTCCTTTGACCGTTTCTCTCGTGCGGGTAACGAGGCGATTATGACAAAGGCATACTTAAAGACAAAGGGTATATATGTTATATCAGCAACGCAAGCAACTGACCCCGACAGTGCAGCTGGTACATTCATGGAAAACATCTTTTTCTGTTCAACCAATTCGAGAATGATTTGCGTAGGGATAAAAGCGTTATGGGTATGACAGAGTGCCTCAAAAGAGGTTATTGGTTCAATAATGTTCCATTGGGGTATAACCGCAAAAAGGTTGGTCGTGAGCATATAATAACAGTGAATGAAGATGGCAAGAAACTGCGTAATGCCTTTATATGGAAAGCGACAGAGGGAATGAGCGACATTGCAATTTGTGAGAGGTTAAAGGCGATGGGTCTTGATGTTGACCGCAAGCACCTAAACAAGATATTTCAAAATGTATTCTACGCGGGGTATATGAGGCACAACCTTTTGGGGAACGAGATTGTGAAAGGCAAGCACGAGGCATTGATTGATGAAGTTATATTCAACAAGGTAAATGGTATTTCCAATGCTGGGTATGAGCATAAGAAGATTACCGATGATTTCCCATTGAAACGCCATATCATCTGTTCCGAGTGTGGTGGTTATCTAACAGGATACACCGTAAAGGCAAGGGGTAAGAACTACTATAAATGCAACACCAAAGGTTGTAAAAACAACAATAGCGCAGAGAAAATTCATGCAGAGTATGTTGCACTGCTCAACAGTTATAAAATTCCTCAGGAGTGGATTTCTGCGCTTTCTGACGTGTTCCGTAAAGTGTTTAGGGAGCATAACGATATGAAAGATGAGGAACGCCGTACCTTGCTTAAACGCCGTACAGAGTGTAAACAGAAGATTGATAAACTCAAAATACGCTTTGGACTTGATGAGATAAGCGAGGATATTTACAACGCTTCTGTAAGGCATTTGAACACTGAATTGGCAGAAATTGAGCGAAGTCTTGAAAGTGCAAGTCAAAATTTATCGAACATGGAGAAATTTGTCGATAAGGCAGTGCTAATGTGTTGTCAATTAGGCGATTTATGGATTGATGGAGATTTCGAGAGTAGGCAACAATTGCAGAAATTAGTGTTCCCAAATGGAATTTTGCTCGATAAGGAAAATGGCAATTATCGAACAGAAAACGAGAACGAAGTGTTCAAGATTATGCGCTTGTTTTCAAGCACTTACAGCGATAAAAAAGAAAAAGCGACAAACGATTTTCACCGTTTGTCGCCTTGTGTCGGAATGAGGCGACTCGAACGCCCGACCCCTACGTCCCGAACGTAGTGCGCTACCAACTGCGCTACATTCCGTCACTATTCATGCCGCGAAGATAGTACAAAAAAATAGAATAGAGAAATTTTTGAAGATTTTTATCGAAATATTTGCGCAATCAAAAACTTTACCCTACCTTTGCACACGCAAAACCACGGTGCCATAGCTCAGTTGGTAGAGCAAAGGACTGAAAATCCTTGTGTCCCCGGTTCGATTCCTGGTGGCACCACAGCAAAGAAAGGCAAAACAATGTAAAATCCTGATTTTCAACGAAAATCGGGATTTTTTATTTCCCCTAAAAACGACAATGATTGTGCAAGCGAGTGTAACATCAAGATTTCTTGAATGTTACGTAACGAGCGCAGCTAGCTCCCAACTCTGCATATATTTAGTGTTGTGTTGTTATGCCAATAGGCTCAACCTCTCGGCAATGATAACCTTGAACGCCTCTTTCATTTCGTCTGGCAAGAAAGATTGGTCGATAAACTCATACCACCTATCTTTGACCTTTGCGAATTTGGCAAAAATGTTATTTATAATCTTCTCCTCCAACCCTGATGCTTGCATTGAGGTTACGATATCCGTCTTTTTGATTTTGCGTTTCTTACCGTTAAGGGTCAGTGCCAATTCCACGGTATCTTCGGGCATAACCAGTGCGGTGGAGAGCATATCGTATGCAGTTGTAAGCAGATATTTCCCCTGCTCCTTGCTATAGAGCGAAAAGTTTTTCAGGTGCATATCGGCATTGCCTGTTATCCACGAAAAAACAACCTGCTCCCAATAGTTTACCATATCCAACTTGGGAATATCCGAAAATCGCTGTATCGCCTTTGCGATCTGCTCATACGAGCCTTTGTACTTATGTTCGGTCAGTCGCTCCGTAAGCTGGCACATATCCTCCATCGGGAGTTTATCGCCTGTGGCTGTACGGTCGATACGGCGAGTTATATAGCACAACTCACCATCGGCAAAGCGGATAAGGCTATGAGGCACAACCTGCATCTTTGCCAACTCTGCAAGGTGCATTGTCAAGTCCTCCAACTCGGGCAAATGTGCAAAACGGTCGGTCTACGGTTTCAAGATATATCGTCCCCATAAACCGGCAATGGTGAAACAATCGGTCTCGTTCCTGCCACCCTTGTTAATATCCAACGACAACTTTGCCTGAACACCCGTCAAGGTCGTTTGGCTGCGGATTACCTGTTTGGCAAGGTCGGTCAGGTTCTCGCGTGTATATGGCAATTCGGGAACACTCGGCGTGCCGAACATCTTCCTTGAACAAGCCTTGTGAAAATCCTTCTCACCCTCGTTCAACTCTTTGTAACAATATAGACACTTTGCCATATTACTCCTCATTAATTATGGGTTCAACACCTACCGCACCGATGCAATCCTTGCAACACGCAACGAGCAACGACATACGGTCGCGAGCATCAATCTTCCAATTCTTTTCGGCAATATCCAAAAGCCAACCTTCGGGAATCAATCCATCGAAAAACGGGAACAGCACCTTGTCTCGATAAGGCTTATCACTCAACGGTAATGTAAGACTTCCCTGCGGTCTACGGCAGACGATAACAGATTGACACACATTGCTTCAAAACGAGAACTCGCACGGGTTCTCGTTTTTGTTTTTGCCTAAATGCGTTGTTTTCCCTCAAAATTTATGATTATAGCAAAATTTTCATCGAATTTCTTGCTATTAAATTATCAATAATATATCTTTGTATTATCATTGATAATTTTATGAGTATGCAAGTATCAAAAATCAAACGAGTTAAGAGCTATGTTGAAACCCTGAGGGGTTTTGATGTTGGAGATACCAAATATTACGAACTTGTAGATACAGACTATACGGGATTTCATAACGCCCGCAAGCGATTGCAAGACAAAAAAGTCGGTCAATTCTCATTCAAACAACATGAGGAAAATGGCAAAAAGTATTTTATGATAACAAGAAACGAATAAAGATATGGAGCGTATTGATATAATCAACCGTGTGGGTAGAGATTTCCTAACCTCTAATATTGAAAATGGTGAGTTTAGTTACCAGCAGGTAATAGATGAAAAGCTAACTGGGCATTACAAACTTGACATACGTTTTTATGATAAGAAGAATAAAGTTGCGGTACTTGTAGAAACTAAAAAGCGTTTTGTAATAAAGAAGGATAAAGCACAACTATTCGCATATGTGTCTTTGGAACAGAAATTGTCTCCGCAAACTAAAATTATTGCCATTCTTGCCAATACTTCAAATAACAATATAAAGGTTTGGAAAATTAGCGAGTATGAAGAAGAACTCGATGATAAAAAATTGAAATCTATTGCCGAGTATATAGAATACTTCAAACCTCGCAACATTAACGACAAAACCACTGTCTTGGAAAACACTGCAAAATTGAATCGTATGCTTCACGACAATGGTATCCCTGAAAAATTGCGAAGTCAATTCGTTGGTACATGTTTGTTGGCATTAAAAGAAAATTTAGTATATAGTGGACTTGCAACAGCTCAGATAAATGCAGGTATTAAAAGTATATTGTCTTCAATGTTGAAAGACAGTATAGATAGAGCTGTAAAATTATCTGCACTTCAACAAAATGTATTGGAATGTAAGAGCGTGGAAGGTATGGATGCAGAAAATTACTGCAAAATCCTAAATTTTATTAAAAATAGTATTCTACCATATATTAACGATGCAAGTTATGAGGGACATGATATTTTAAGCTATTTTTTTACAACCTTTAATAAATATGTAGCGCGAGAGGATAAAAATCAGGCTTTTACCCCCAATCACATTGCACATTTTATGTGCAATGTTGCAGGGATTCATCGTAACACAAGGGTATTAGATCCAACCTGTGGATCTGGAACATTTTTAGTACAGGCGATGACTCAAATTTTGCGCGAGTGTGAAACAGAAGCAGAACGAAGAAATGTAAGAGAAGAGCAAATATATGGAATTGAGTTTGATGAAAGTGTATATGGATTGGCTACAACAAATATGTTGATTCATGGTGACGGTAATTCAAATATTCGTTATAAGTCTTGTTTTGATCTAGAATCTTGGATAATCAACACTAATGCGAATCTTGTTCTAATGAATCCCCCATATAATGCTTCCAAAAAACAGGTTCCAATAGATTTTGCTAATACTTGGGGAAAATCATCCACAGACCCATCCAAAGGATTGTATTTTGTTAAATATATAGCAGATCGTATTGTAAAAGATAACGATAATAAAAATATAATCAAACAAGGTATTCGATTATTAGTTCTTCTTCCAATGCAATGTGCAATAAAAACAGACGGTATTATTGGAAATATAAGACAAGAACTTTTGGAAAAACACACGCTTGATGCAGTGTTCTCCTTCCCTGCTGAAATGTTTTATCCAGGCGCAAGTCCAGTCGCTTGTTGTATGGTATTTGATTTAGGAAAACCTCACCCTAAAGATTATGAAACTTTTTTTGGTTATTATAGAGAGGATGGTTTTGAAAAACGTAAAGGGGTTGGCAGAGTCGATGTTAAGAACAAATGGTCGGAGATAGAAAAACAATGGTATGATACATATCACAGACGATTAACGATACCAGGATTGAGTATCTGCAAATCTATTACATCTTCTATGGAATGGTGTGCAGAAGCATATATGGAAACTGACTATATGCAGCTTTCAAAAGAAAAATTTACGACAAATCTCAAAGAGTTTTCTGCTTATTTACTCAAAAATAGTGGAATAAACGATGATGTTATTTTTACAAGTAAATCCTGTAACACAAGTAGTATCGATTTAAATATAAAATCATGGAAGTATGTGAATGTTAAAAAATTATTTGGGAATAATATATCTAAATGCAAATGTAGCAGTGCAACCGAACTACTTGAGAACGGCACAGATATAGCGTATGTCGGAGCAAAGAAAAACGAAAATGGTCTCATGAGATATGTTAAATATGAAGAAGATCTTGTAACAGACGGTAATTGCATTGTGTTTATAGGTGATGGACAAGGTTCAGTCGGATATAGCTTATATCAACCAAAAGATTTTATTGGTTCTACGACATTAGTGGCAGGTTATAGCAAACGATTAAATAAATATTCAGCACTTTTTTTAGTTACAGTACTAGACCTAGAACGATATAGATATTCATTTGGAAGAAAATATAACAAGAAAGCGATTCAAAATAGCCAAATTAAACTACCCGTTGATTCTGATGGAAATCCTGATTGGGATTTTATGGAAAACTATATAAAGAGCTTGCCGTATAGTGCTAATCTTTAACAATTTGTATTATGACCAAAATATCCATTCGATTTTATAATGACCGAGCGGATTAAATTAAGCAACTCGTGATCACGAGTTGTTTTGTTTTTTGAAGTGGTTAGTGACACTAACCAGTTGAGGCATCTATCGGGCAGTTGGTTAGTCGCACTAACCAACTGAAATTACCCCTAAAAAACAGCCCAAAATCACCCCCTCGATTTCGATGTAAAATTGTGAAAAAATCGAGTGATACAATTATGGAAATGGCCTTTTTTGAGCAGTTGTAAAATCATAAGTTATTGAAACTTTGGATATTAACGCTATGGTTCAAGGATTCTGGTGGCACCACTTGCAAAAACTCCCAAAACGTTCTAAAACAACGATTTGGGAGTTTTTCTTTTGCCTTAAAACCTAAATTTGGCAACATTTGACCAACATTTTGATATTTCTTCCCCCGTTTGAGACCGCAAGGTGAGGGCTTTATGGGATGAGGAACACAATCATTGGTGGTTCTCCGTCCTTGATATTGTTGGTACTATTAACCAACAGGATGATCACATAAAAAATCGTAATTACTGGAAGTATCTAAAAACCAAGTCAAAGAAAGAACATAGTGAGTTGGTTAGTCACACTTCACAACTGAAATTGACAGCATCGGACGGAAAAAAGTACAACACCGATGTCATTAGTCAGGATGGTGTAGACAAGTTGGCAAAGGCTATTCACAACCAACAGGCAATGGCCTTTCTCGATTGGTTTACCTACAGCGACAACACGATTGACGGACAGAGTTGTGGCGGACAAGGATGTAGGTAAAGTAAAATCACTTTAGCAAATCCACGCCTACCTGTTTGGCGGTTTGTATGACTTTGCCGGTCAGATTCGCACGGTAAATATTGCAAAGGGTGGTTTCCAGTTTGCGATGGCGCAATTCCTTCAGCAGACACTCGTAACCATCGAACAAATGCCCGAAACGAATTTCGAGGAGATTGCTGACAAATATGTCGAGATGAATATCGCTCACCCGTTCCGTGAGGGTAATGGCCGTGCTACTCGTATCTGGCTCGATTTGATTCTCAAAAAGCAGTTGCAGAAATGCGTTGATTGGAGCAAGATTGACAAGAACGACTACCTGAATGCGATGCAAAAGAGCGTTGCTGACTCGTCGGATATCAAGCGACTTTTGCAATCTGCTTTGACTGACAAAATCAACGACAGCGAAACCTTTATGAAGGGTATAGACTACTCGTACTACTATGAGCAGGAGGAGTAACAATTTACTCGCCATGGCGAGCAAAATAGAACTTGAAGATTTATTGACTGAGATAATTTCTTTATAGCAAAAAGTACGCCGAAGTGATAGGTTGAGAATATTGTGAGAATGCTGCGTGTAAAAATGAATTTTCCCCATTCGTTTGCACTACTTTCTCTCATTTGTCATTATATTTGCGCGGGTGTAATTTGTGATAAAAGATTCAGGTAAACAATTGCTTGATAGTTATGAAACGGGTTAAATTCATTGTTTTATTCGTAATGGTGCTGCTGTTGGCGGGATGTGCCTCGTCCTATATTGACAAGGATGGGATAAGGGGAAATGCGCGCGAGTTCAGGAAGCCTGCTGTGGATAACTGGAACAGGATGTAGCGGTTCCTGGCTTTTCTGCACGATTTTTCTCAAAAAATGTATACTTTTGGGAAAGTGAAACTCTTATGGTATGAAAAGGCTGCTGGCTTTGGTATTCTTTCTTGGACTTTCTCTCTCCTTGCTGGCGCAGCAGGCGGGTGGGGGAGCGCTCCGTGACTATGTGCAGTATGTGAACCCTCTCATGGGCACGCAGTCGTCGTTCGAACTCTCGGCGGGGAACACCTACCCGGCGATTGCAATGCCGTGGGGCATGAACTTCTGGACTCCGCGCACGGCAAAGATGGGCGACGGGTGGCAGTATACCTACACGGCAAACAGAATCTACGGCTTTGAGCAGACGCACCAGCCAAGCCCGTGGATAAATGACTATGGGCAGTTCTCCATTATGCCTGTAACCGGCAGCGTGGTGCTCGACGAGGGCAAGCGTGCCAGCTGGTTCTCGCACAAGGGCGAGATTGCCCGGCCGCATTACTACAAGGTTTATCTTGCCAGCTATGACATTGTAGCCGAGCTCGCTCCCACGGAGCGTGCTGCAATGTTCAGGTTCACGTTCCCGCAAGGCGAGTCGTATGTGGTTGTCGACGCCTATGACCAAGGCTCGCACGTGGAGATTATTCCTGAGCGCAACATGATTACCGGCTACACAACACGCAACAGCGGTGGCGTGCCCACGAACTTCCGCAACTATTTTGTGGTGCAGCTTGACAGGCCTTTTGAATATGCTGCAACTTTTCTTGGCGACAGCGCTGGCGTGCCCTTGCTCAAGGAGAACGCCTTGCAGCAGGCCGGATACCACACGGGCGGCATAATAGGGTTCAATACCGTCAAGGGCGAGACGGTGCATGCCCGCGTGGCCTCATCGTTCATAAGCCTTGAGCAGGCAATGCTTAACCTGAATGAGCTGGGCGACAGTTCCTTTGACGCTATTGTGGCGCAGGGACATGAAAGGTGGAACAGCGTGCTGTCGCGCATTGACGTTGAGGGCGGCATTGACCACATGCGCACATTCTACTCCTGCCTCTACCGCTCATTGCTTTTCCCCCGCAAGCTTTACGAGATTGCCGCAGACGGCAGTATACTTCACTACAGTCCTTACAACGGAGAGGTGCTGCCCGGGTACATGTACACCGACACGGGCTTCTGGGATACTTTCCGCGCACTGTTCCCGCTGCTAAGCCTGGTATATCCATCGGTTAACGCCGAGATTCAGGAGGGTCTGCTGAATGCCTACCGCGAGAGCGGTTTCTTCCCCGAGTGGGCCAGCCCTGGGCACCGCGGCTGCATGGTGGGCAACAACTCGGCCTCGGTGCTTGCCGACGCGTTTGTAAAAGGCATTCGTGTAAGCGACACGGCGTTGCTGTACCAGGGATTGCAGCACGGCGCTAATGCTGTGCACCCCACAGTCTCGTCGGTTGGTCGCCTTGGACATGAGCATTATAGCCGCTTGGGCTATGTACCATGCGATGTGGGGATAGATGAAAGCGCTGCGCGCACGCTGGAATATGCCTATAACGACTGGTGCATACTGCAAGTCGCAAAGGCGCTGAAGAGGCCCAAGAAGGAGATTCGCGAGCTTGAGAAGCGCGCACTCAGCTACCGCAGCCTGTTCCGCAGCGAATACCGCCTCATGTGCGGGCGCAAGAGTGACGGCACATTCGAGGAAAGCTTCTCGCCGCTCAAGTGGGGCGGCACCTTCACCGAGGGCAACAGCTGGCACTACACCTGGTCGGTGTTCCACGACGTGCAGGGTCTCATAGACCTTATGGGCGGCAAGAGGAACTTCACTGCAATGCTTGATTCTGTGTTCACCGTGCCGCCGCTCTACGACGACAGCTACTACGGGTTCCCCATCCATGAGATACGCGAGATGACGGTAATGAACATGGGCAACTATGCACATGGCAACCAGCCAATCCAGCACATGATTTACCTCTATAACTATGCAGGCGAGCCTTGGAAGGCGCAGTACTGGCTGCGCCAGGTGATGGAGCGCATGTACTCGCCCACGCCCGACGGCTATTGCGGCGACGAGGACAATGGGCAGACATCGGCCTGGTATGTATTCTCGGCACTTGGGTTCTATCCTGTGTGCCCTGCGAGCAATGAGTATGTGCTGGGAACGCCGCTGTTCAGGCATGCTGCAATAAATCTTGAGAATGGCAATAGGGTGGTGATTGACGCCGAGGGCAACAGCGGCAGCAACATATACATAGGCCGCATGCTGCTGAACGGTAAGGAATACGGGCATAGCTACATAGCCCACAAGGCGCTGCTTGACGGGGCACGCATTGACATGCAGATGACTCCACTGCCCAACATGCAACGCGGAACAGCAGACGAGGACACGCCTTATTCTTTTTCAAATGAACCCAGAACTGAAAAGTAAGACTTGCCGCTAGGTACGGTGAAAAGCAGAATATTCTTTTCAAGGTCAATCCTGAGGAAAGAACTGAAGGACTATTTCGAGTGAAGGAAAAGCAGGTCAAACCATTCCCGGCAAGCAAACAAAAGAACCGCGCCATAAAACATCGATAATGCGTGTGGCGCAGTTCTTTTATGCTGCTTCTAAATTTCAAAAAAAATATTCTTATATTGGAAACTGCTATTTTTACAAAGCAACGATATAAATTTAAACAGTTCCCCAAAAAAGAAGCAACGTCTATGCTCCGCCATTTTTTAGAGTATAGAAAATAAGAAACAGATTAAGTGCAATCATTATTAGCCCGCTAAAAATATAATCATCCAACAACATCCATATTCCCGCCAAAACCAAAAGCGTGCAGAATACAAATAGAGCGTTTTTCCCTATTGATGATTTCCTTTTTGCTTTAAGCACCATCTCCTTATATTCTTCGTCCGTTACAGACTCTTGTTTATATTCAATGATACAACTGTCGGGGGACGTTATGCTGAAAGAACTTGACAGATATTGTGTTATGATAGCCGCAGCACCTTCAACATCCTTTCCAAAGTTCAAATAATATTGATATACTTTGCCTGTTTTCGTTCCAAAGCCGATTTTGGAACAAACAACCAAGTCATCAATTTGCAATGTGAACAATTTGAAAATGTCGAGATTCTTAAACCGTTCGTGTGCCTTATAATTATAGTTGTTGAATCTTTCATATTCGCCACCGTGGCTCATTTGGTCGGCAACAAGTACGGTTTTGTCTGTAATCTCATAGAATCTTACACATATAACCAATGCTTGCTCGTCTGTTTTGCATTGATATGTAGGTGAAATCCTTAATGTACATTTTGAACTCTCAAAATATTCATTCGGTACATAAACTTCGGTTTGTGATTTTGGGTTTGTAACATCAAGTTCCAAGCCAAAAGAGGAGCAAATGATGTTGGTGCGGACATGATTACGTCCATATGTCCTTTCCTGCTCTTCAAGATTACGTCTTAATGCCGCTTCCAATCCCTTTAACTTCACTGATTTGCCACCATACTTGTTCTCGTCCAATGCAATCTGTTTGTCTATGAAACGTACTAAAAGGCTTCCGCAATATTCGCAGTTCTGGTGGTTGGTTGCATTTGCGCCACAATTAGGGCATTTTATAGCTTGTGCTTCCATTGTGTTGAATATTAAATTTGGCAATATCTACTCAGGTGGTTTCTAAAAGGTTGAAGGTTAACTGAATATAATATACAGTATAAATATCACGGCTGCTACAACCCATGAAAGCACTGTGGTCATTGTGTCGTTATCTCTGGCCGGTGGAGTCCCCATTAGTTCTGACCTCTTCTTCTCGATTACATCAAGCGTGTCGGTATAACAGCTTATGTTATCTTTAGGCACTTTGTAGACTTTATTGATAATCTCGGACAATATGCGGGCTGCACCTTCTGAGTCCTCTCCGAAATCAAGATAATATTCTTGGACAATCAAATTCCTGTCGTAGTCACAATTACCTATGTGCTCGGTGAACAACGGAAAACAAGGAAGTGTCTTGAAGGTTTCCAGGTTTGCTTTATCTGCAGGGTCATCGGGGTAAAAGCCAAGGACAATGCATAATCCGTTATTCTTGCTCGAAGGTATGGGGTTGCCGTTCTGAAAAGTGCAATAACCGGAGCGCAAGACACTTATCAGACACTCATGATTGTTCCCCATTTTCTTATACACATCGGTGATTATGCACTCTTTCTTGAATTGCTTCTGCTTGAAGAGGTTCAAATGCAATGAACTGAGAAACGATTCAATTGTATTGGAGTTGTCTATGTACGATGTTTTCTGCGTGTCGATATTGCGCGCAGCAAAACGCACGAGCATGCTGCCGCAATATTCGCAGTTGTAGGAATTTGTGGCATTCGCGCCACAATTGGGGCATTTGTAGATTTTGATGTCGTTCATAGTGTAATCATAATTTAAGCGAAACACACAGTTTCTATAATGAGTTCTATAATGAGATATTTATAAAGGACTCAATATGAATTTTTAGTTTTTGCACTTCTTTGTGACAGTGTTTGTAATAATCAATACCATAATCTCAAAGAATACAAGCAGCACCATTGCCAGGAGAGAAATATTACCCTCGATATGCGACGGTACGAAAAATCCCCATACATATATAGCCAGGGAGAGTGTTAAGTACAAGAATCCAAGGGAGATACGGAATGCGTCTTTAAGACAGACTGTTTGCAGCAACAGTAATAAAGCAGCATGGACAATGATGGTTGCACTGTTCAGGCAAACGTTGAAAGTCTCATAAGAAGGAAATATAAGTTTTATCAGTATATTGACGAACAGTACCGATAAAGTAATTATGATTGTAATATTTTTCATAGCACAAGATTTATAAGGTTGGAAGTGGGGGAGGGCATGAATTGAATGCATTTGCAAATTCCACAAACGAAGAAGCCTGTGCCCAAGCAGGCATTCCCTGCTTCCATAGTAAAGTGTCAGGCGCAATACTACGGTTTGCTATGAAATTCATGATTGAGTTAATGTCATATGGTCCTTGCTGTTGCCCGTTAACCGCAACATAATATTGAGTGTTCTGTGTAAGAGGTGGTGGTGTCATGGCCTGTGAAACAGCCGCACCCATCTGATTCCCGATACCCATGCCTGCGCCCAAACCGACGCCGGCACCCATTATTCCGCCGCCGATACCTTCGTTTGCGGCAGCCTTGTCCATTACATTGAAAGTGCGTTCCATCTGGTATACATCGCGCCCGGCAATGTTTATCTGCGCGGCGAGTTCCTTGGCTTCCTTCAGTTTCTTGAAACTGGCATCTTCTTCGGGTACATTTATGGACATTATATTGAAATCGGCCAGGCACAAACCGAACTTGGCAAACTCTTTGTCAACGTTCATGCGGACAAAATCCGACATATCAGACAAATGTGAATTGATGTTCAAGATAGATATGTTGTCCTTTGTAATCTTGTCCGAGACAAGGTTGGCAAAGAAACTCATCATCTTTCCTTTAAAATATGAATCAATCTTGTCGACTGAGAATGTAGCCATGTTGCCGACAAGAGTCTCAAGCAATAGTCTTGGGTCGGCGACCTTAAGCCCATACTGTCCGAAAGCCCTCACCGGAACTATAACCCCATATTTGGGGTCCTCCAGCTGAATGGGTGTTGCCGTGCCCCACTTTGTGTCCAGCACAGCAAGCCTGTTAACAAACCATACTTCGGCCTTGAATGGAGAATCACCACCAAATGGAATATTTATCAATTTGTTGAGAATGGGTATATTCTCGGACTTGATTGTATAAGTACCGCTTTCAAAAGTGTCGGCAATAACTCCTCCTTTTACAAAAAAAACCGTTTGACCAGGATATACAACCAGTTGTGTACCCAAGCGTAAATCATCGGAAGCAAATTTATGTACAATCTCTTTACTATTTGCTTCCCATTTTACAACATCTATCAGTGCCATAGTTCATTACGTTACACCATTGGCTCTGCAGTGTATTCAATGTGTTTGTTGTGCATTAAAATATGGACATAAGAAGAAAGCGGAGCCAACATTCTGGTTTATTCAACTGCGTTGGGCTGGACTCCCTGTAATAAATGAATAAGTAGAATGAGAACTCCGCTTGGAATGTATTTCGACAGGTGCGAATACAAACCAAGAGAGCGTTACTCCACATCATTCCGTCTATTACCAGTAAAGTGTCCAATTTTACGCAGTCGGAATAAAGCGAAAATGCGCCTTCTAAAAATATACCAGCACATGCTATTTGCATGTACGCCACAAATATAACGCATTTTCCCGGAAGAATGTCCATTTATAAATTTTTATTCTTATTAAACATACAACAAATCATAACATCACGTCATTTGACACTACTGATTTCCAAGTAACCTTTTGTATCAATTGATTATAGCCAATATCATCCGTGCAGAATTGCACAAGTTCAAAAATGGATTTATTTTTGCTGTCGGAACAACTTATATGCATTGGGAAGACACAAGATTGTCGGTACCTCCGGTGAGTCTTTATGAAGCGAATATTTCTTTGTGCCCTTATTCTAATATGTTGCCCCTTTGCAATGGTGGCACAGGATGTTGGCCGTGGCAACTGGATGTCACGCCTCTGTGATTCGCGCGCTGTTTCCTCGCTATCAATTCCGGGGGCGCACGACGCCGCGACAGGCGAGGGACTGCACATGGCCGCAGGCTTTGGAAAGACACAGGAACTGTCTCTTTCCGCACTATGGGATTGCGGTGTGCGCGCCTTTGACCTGCGGCCTGCCGTAAATGGAGAGGAACTGCACATTTATCACGGTCCTGTAAGGACGAATGTGTCGTTCAATGAGGCTTTGGACATAATATGCCACAAACTGGCCGAGCACCCCACAGAGTTTGCCATTGTACTTTTGCGTGAGGAGAGTGACAGTGAAAACAGTGCCGAGCGCGCACTATGGCCGTCGGCAGTGGGCAATGCTATTGCTGCTCTTGGCGAAAAGGCTGCAATCTTTTCCCCGGCAATGAGCGTAAAGGACGCGCGTGGCAAAATAATATTCCTTAGCCGCAATACTTATACGGGTACAGGTCGCGGAGCAATTATCAAGGGGTGGACGCACTCTCCCCAGGGCACTGCAGACGCAACAATAACATCGCTCACCGATAATGCTGTGGCCCGTCTGCAAATGCAGGACTATTATGCTCCCACGAACAAGGAAAAACAGAAAGTAAAAGAAAAAGCGGTGCTTCAATGCTTGCAGCGTGCCGCCGACGCTTCTGCCGATGTGTGGACAATAAATTTCCTCAGCGGATACAGCAACCGCTGGTTAGGCTTCACCCCGTTTGCAACGACAAGCGGCTACAAGCGCAATGCCGAGAGGATTCACCCCATTGTAATCAGTTCACTTGACGCAAGGCCGCAGCCTACAGGCATTATGTTGCTCGACTTTGCCGGGTGCGACAAGGCTGGCTGCGGAATATGGCACTGGAGTGCGTTTGAGACTCTCGGCGCAGAAATGGTGGACAAAATCATAGGGCAGAATTTCAAGTAGACGTTCTCATTCAATATTTGCAATGTCATTGACTCGTTTTGCTTTTAGCCACCCGCGTGGCATAAACTTCGTCTATGCTTCACGCGACTAATGGCTGCAAAACTCGTCGATAACAAAACGTTGTCTTGTCATTGACTCGTTTTGCTTTACGCACACTGCAGGGCATTGCTTAACTGCGCCCCTGCAATACCGCGGTTTAGATTCTTCGCTGCGCTCCAGAATGACAAAACAGAGTTCTGTTGTAGACGAGTTTTGCTTTACGTACACTGCAGGGCATTGCTTAACTGCGCTCCTGCAATACCGCGGTTTAGATTCTTCGCTGCGCTCCAGAATGACAAAATAGAGTTCTGTTGTAGACGAGTTTTGCTGTGAACGCTGCTTTTGGGAATACAAGTTATTGTAGAAAAGAACTTTTTTAATTAAGTTTGCAATAGTACATGGCCGGACTACATAGGAAAAGATAAAAGTTAATGTAAGAGTATTTTTTATGAAAAGGTTTGTCTTTATCATTGCGTTTATATTTTCGGCGTTACCTGTTTTCTCGCAGCAGGAAAAGGAGGTGCAAACTTTCCTGGAGAATCTCTACGGCAAGGTTGCAGATATGGGCAACACGGCAAGTGGAGATTACGAACTGCTCGTCGATAAACACTGCTCACGAAAATTCCGCGAGTTTTACAACGAGATACGCCGTTGGGAGAAGGAGACCAATGAATGTATTCTGCACTTTGGCGGTGGTGGCTACGACCTGTTTCTTGGTTGTCAGGATTATTTTGACAGCATCAGATTCAGCATAGGCAATGTGCACAAGATTGCAGACGACAAGCGATACAGCGCGACTGTGACAGCAAGCTTCTTTTGCCGGGAATATGAGGAGAAGGAGTGGGAAACGGTGCGTACTGTTTTTGCGACCGAGGAGAATGGAGAGTGGCGCATTTACGATTTTCAATCACCGGGTGAAGAGAGCGACCTAGAATTCATGAAGAAAGCTTTGCCCGATATTGTCGAAGCCGGAACAAGCGCTGATACAGCCATGATTGCCAACCGCCTTGAGAAGATATACAAGGAGGTAGCAGAGATTGCAGCCGACAATCGTCCGAACACTGAAACACTCAACATATACCTTTCGCAACAGTACCTGAAACTCTACAACGAGATAGGTTATTGGGAGGAAAAACTGGGCGAGATGATTATAGGCAAAGATTGCTGGATTCGCCTACAGGATTGGAGTAAACTGGAATATAAAATAGACTGCATAAAAGTCACAAGCCCTTCAAAGGCTGTTGCCGACGTGATATCGACTGACACATGGCAAACGCCCGAAGGGGAGAAGAGATACACGTCAAAGATAAGGCTGGACCTTGTATTAGAGAATGGCAATTGGGTGATAGATGACTTTACCGATTACAATGGTATTGGCGGGTTATACGAGAGTGACAGCAAATTGTACGCAGAGGGCATAAAGGAGGCGTTGGGACTTTTTGAGGGTACAATTGATTATTTGGTCGAGAACGAACAATAAACATAAAATTAGCTATATGTACGATTTGGCAATTATTGGTGGTGGCCCTGCCGGTTATGTGGCTGCCGAGAATGCAGGCGCAAGAGGCCTGAAGGTGGTTCTTTTCGAGAAGCGTGAGCTTGGTGGCGTGTGCCTCAACGAGGGCTGTATACCCACAAAGACGCTGCTCTACAGTGCAAAGATGTATGACCACGCTACCGATGGCAAGAAGTACGGTATTGCCGCAACCGACGTCACATATGAATATAAGAAAATGGCCGACCGCAAGACAAAGGTTGTGCGCAAGCTTGTTGCCGGCATAAAGATGAAGATGGAGGCTCACGACGTTGAGGTTGTGCGCGGCGAGGCAATGATTGCCGGCGGCGACGCCAATACCGTCTCAATCAGCAGTGGCGAGCAGACATACGAGGCTGCACGGTTGCTCATCTGCACCGGCAGCGAGGCATTTGTCCCGCCTATCCCCGGTGTCGAGGGCAACGAGGCAGTGCTCACAAACCGCGAAATGCTAGCACTGACCCAGGCGCCCGAAAGCCTCGTAGTGATTGGCGGCGGTGTCATCGGAATGGAGTTCGCAAGCCTTTTCAACAGCCTTGGAATACCTGTTACGGTAATTGAGATGCTCCCCGAAATTCTTGGCGGCATGGACAAGGAAGTGAGCGAGATGCTGCGCGGCATATATGCAAAGCGCGGTGTAAAGTTCTGCCTGCAGTGCAAGGTTACACGCGTTGAGGGAAATACGGTGCATTACACCGATATTGAGGGCAATGAGCAGCAGGCACATGGCGACAAGATTCTCATGAGCGTGGGCCGACGTCCTGTGCTCAAAGGCTTCGGCCTTGAGAACATCGCTGTAGATGTGGAGCGCGGCATTAAGGTAAATGAATATATGCAGACAAGCCTGCCCAATGTTTACGCAGCGGGCGACGTCACAGGTTTCTCTTTGCTAGCGCACACTGCAAGCCGCGAGGCCGAGGTTGCCGTGAACCACATGCTTGGCATTGAGGACCGCATGGAGTACAACGCTATTCCCGGCGTGGTATATACCAACCCCGAGGTAAGCAGCGTGGGGCTTACCGAAGAGCAGGCTGTAAAAGAGGGCATTGAATACACCCTGCACAAACTGCCTATGACATACGCCGGTCGCTTTGTGGCCGAGAATGAGGGGCAGATGGGCCTGTGCAAGATTCTTGTGGCACCCGACAATAAGGTGCTTGGCGTGCATATGCTGGGTAACCCCTGCAGCGAGTTCGTGTGTGCTGCCTGCATGGCAATAGCCAACGGCCTTACTGTGGAGCAGCTGCGCCGCACTGTGTTCCCGCACCCCACTGTGAGCGAGATACTTAAGGAGGGGCTCTTCGGCTAAAGGTGTTCAAGGCCAGATTAAATGAAACTAAAGCGAACAAAGGAACACCTATGGGCCCCGTTAGACACTAGGCTCTAGCCATTAGACACAAAACATCAAATACCAAAACATTAATTTTATTAAATTATAGGGAACATTTTACTGTTTTTTTAGGTTAGTTCAATAAAAACGCGTTATTTTGCCTAATAAAAGAAAACAACATATATGAGAGAGTGTAAAGTAAGGCCGGCAAACGGCAAGTTGGGCGTGATGTGTGTTGGCCTGGGAGCCGTGACTACTACTACAATCATAGGAACCCTTATGGCGCGCAAGGGACTTGCAAGTCCTGTGGGCTCGTTTGCATGCGAGGGTATCATGCGCCTTGGAAAGGGCAGCGAGAAGTGCTACAAGGAGGTGAAGGATATTGTTCCTCTTGCCAACCTTGGAGACATTGTGTTCGGAGCGTGGGACCTCTATGAGGATGACGCATATGAGGCCGCAATAAAGGCCGATGTGCTCAAGCAGAGGGACATTGACCCGGTGAAGGATGAACTGAAGGCAATACGCCCCTATAAGGCGCTTTTTGACAAGGAGTATGCGAGAAACATTGACGGCCCTAATGTCAAGAGCGGCAGCCGATGGGAGATGACGCAGCAGCTGCGTGAGGATATCCGCGCCTTCAAGGCCGAGAACGGCTGCGAGCGTGTTGTTGTAATATGGATTGCAAGTACCGAGAAGTTCATAAAGCGCAATGACGATGTGCACGGCAGCGTGGCTGCATTCGAGGCTGCAATGAAGGCCGACGACAAGGCGAATGTCGCGCCTAGCATGTGCTATGCCTATGCTGCAATGCGCGAGGGCTGCCCCTTTGTGATGGGCGCGCCTAACCTGTGCGTGGATATCCCTGCAATGTGGGAGCTTGCAGACGAGATGAAGACACCTATTACAGGCAAGGACTTCAAGAGCGGCCAGACAATGATGAAGACAGTACTTGCGCCTGCATTCTTCACGCGCCAGCTGGGCGTGAGGGGGTGGTTCTCTACAAATATCCTGGGCAACCGCGACGGCGTTGTGCTTGACAACCCCGAGAACTTCGAGACAAAGCGCGTGAGCAAGACATCGGCGCTGGAGAACATTCTCGACAGCGACGTTTATCCTGAACTCTACAGCGACATGTACCACAAGGTGCGCATTAACTACTACCCGCCGCGCGGCGACGAGAAGGAGAGCTGGGACAATATCGACATATTTGGCTGGATGGGCTATCCAATGACTATTAAGGTGAACTTCCTCTGCCGCGACTCAATACTGGCCGCGCCTCTGGTGCTCGACCTTATACTGTTCAGCGACCTGGCGCAGCGTGCAGGCGAGTATGGCATTCAGGAGTTCATGTCGTTCTACTGCAAGGCACCAATGCACAAGGACGGCGAGAAACCAGTCCATGACCTCTTCAAGCAGTTTGCAATGCTCAAGAACAAGATTCGTGAGTTTGCTGGCTACGAGGCCGACCAGGAACTTGACTAAGGGAATATCCCAATGTGCGCGGGCCTTCCGCAGCACATCAAGCAACATGTAATATGCGCCCGTTCAGCAATGGACGGGCGTGTGATTGAATGATATTATGGCAATAGACCTGCAAATAGAGAATATATCGAAAAGCTTCGGCGACCTTGTGCTGTTCAGCGACATATCCTTCACCATTGAAGAGCGCCAGCGCATTGGCCTCATAGCATGCAATGGCAAGGGCAAGAGCACGCTGCTCAAGGTGATTGCCGGCGAGGAACCGCACGAGGGCGGCAAGATAACCATGCGCAACGGCATACGCATTGGGTATCTTGAACAGGAACCGGCCTTTGAAGGCAACCCCACCGTTATTGAGGCATGCTTGCAGCGCAACAGCGAGAAGGCAAGTGTAATTGCCCGTTACGAGAGCGCCATTGAGAGCGGCGACCATTCGCGGCTGCAGCACCTGATGGAAGAAATGGACCGCTTGCAGGCATGGGACTACGAGAACAGCGCAAAGCAGATTCTCACAAGACTCAAGATAAAGAACTTTAGCCAGCCCATAGATGAGCTCTCGGGCGGGCAGAAGAAACGTGTGGCACTGGCAGCGGTGCTCATTGAACAGCCCGACCTGATGATTCTTGACGAACCCACCAACCACCTGGACCTTGAGATGGTGGAGTGGCTCGAGGAGTATCTCTCCCGCATGAGTGCAAGCCTGCTCATGGTAACGCACGACCGCTATTTCCTTGATAATGTATGCAACGAGATTATTGAGATTGACGACCGCCGCGTATACCGCTACAGGGGCAACTACAGCTATTTCCTGCAAAAACGCGAGGAGCGCCTGCGGAACCTTGCAACCGAGACTGCCCGTGCGCGCAACCTCATGCGCAAGGAACTCGACTGGATGCGCCGTCAGCCGCAGGCACGCGCCCACAAGGCGAAGTACCGCATTGACGCATTCTACAAGTTAGAGGAAAAGGCTGCCGCAATGCGCGACGACAGCAAGGTGTCGCTCGAAATAAAGTCGCGGTACATAGGCAACAAGATATTTGTCCTCAAGGCACTGTCAAAGGCATTCGGCAGCAAGGTGATAGCAAAAGACTTCTACTACACCTTTGCGCGCTATGAGAAACTGGGCATTGTGGGCAATAATGGAACAGGCAAGTCTACCTTCATAAAAATGCTGCTCGGCCGTGTGGTTCCCGACGGCGGCACTATTGAGGTGGGCGAAACGGTGAAGTGGGGCTACTACAGCCAGGACGGCCTTTCGTTCAACGAGCAGATGAAAGTGATAGATGTGGTTAAGAATATTGCCGAGGTGATTCCTGTCGCCGGCAAGATGCTCACCGCCTCGCAGTTCCTGCAGCACTTCCTCTTCCCGCCCGAAAAGCAGCACAGCTATGTATATAAGTTGAGTGGCGGGGAGAAACGCCGTCTCTACCTTTGTACCGTGCTCATGGCCAATCCCAACTTCCTTGTCCTTGATGAGCCCACTAACGACCTTGATATTGAGACGCTGCAGATACTTGAGGAGTACCTGTGCGACTTCAAGGGGTGTGTTATTGTGGTGAGCCACGACCGCTACTTCATGGACAAGGTTGTGGACCATATATTCGTTTTCAATGGCGAGGGCGACATAAAGGATTTCCCTGGCAACTACAGCGACTGGCGCGGCTGGCGCGAGGAGGAAAAGGCCGCTGCCAAGGAGGCTGCCGAAAAGGCTGCAAAGAGTCCTGCTCCCAAGCAGGGCTGCCGTACTGAGGCAAAGCGCAGGCTAACCTTCAAGGAGCGCAAGGAGTATGAGTCCCTTGAGGAGGAGATAATGCTTCTTGAAGAAGAAAAAAACGCTCTTGAACAGGAGATGAGCAGCGGAACGCTCGATAACAGCACCCTGCTGGCAAAGGCCGCGCGCATTGAGGCAGTAATTGGACTTATTGATGAAAAGACAGACCGCTGGATTGAACTGAGCGAGTTTGCGTGAGGCGGGCTGGTCCAGAATTTATAGATATTGGCCTGTGTGCCATATTGAGCGAACGCGAAATATCTCGTTCTGGATTATCAAGAGAATCTTCACTCTGCTATTGGCTTTAGTCCCTACGGGCATATATTATACCAAAAATAATGATTATGATGAACAAGAATATTGACAGTTTCCCTTTCTATGCCGAGACATTCCTTGCCGACAGCAAGGGCCGCATGCGCCCGTCGAACATATGCAGCAGCATGCTTAGCTTTGCCTACCGCCATGCCGATGCCCGCGGTTTCGGTTCCACGTCGTCGCTCGGGTGGGTAATAGCCCGCATGGGAGTGCATGTAGAGCGCGTTCCGCTTGAGAAGGAGAGGCTGCGTGTCGATACCTGGATAAGGAACCTTTATCATGGTTTCACCGACCGTTGCGTGCGCATGGTGGACAAGGACGGGAATGAGGTTGTGTCAATGATTGCCACGTTTGCAATGATTGACCTTGAGACCCGTTCGGCGGTAGACCTTAACGGCGATATTGGCGTGGCAATGAACGGCTGCCTTGTACCCGACGAACCGCTTGCCCTTCGCCGCGTTCCTTCAATAAACCGCACGCCTGTCGAGGAGGTCACTTTCAAGCGCCGTCCGCACTACAGCGACATTGACATCAACGGGCATATGAACAGTGTGCGCTACATCGGCCACATTCTCGACGCAATGCCCATAGAATACCTGAATACCCATGATATTACCGATATCACCGTCGCATACATGCAGGAGGGCAGTGCCACTGAGGAACTCTCCTATGGCATAAAGGAACTGGAACAGGACCATTACATTGCGCAGGTGACAAAGGAGAACGGTGTTGTCGCGTCAAGGTTCGAACTGAGGTTCAAGGAAAGAGATTAAAAACGTTTAAGGCTTAACGAGGTATACCCTGTATGTATCAAACGAAAAAGCACCCTCGAGGGTGCTTTTTCGTTTGATACATTGATATGATTATCAATAATTCTCGGGCTTAATCTGGAAGTATGCCTTCGGGTGTGCACATACGGGGCACATCTCCGGGGCCATCTTGCCCACATGCAGGTGACCGCAGTTGCGGCACTGCCATACACACTCTTCGTCGCGGCTGAATACCATGCCGTTCTGTACGTTCTCGAGGAACTTCTTATAACGGTCCTCGTGAACCTTCTCCACTCTTGAAACAGCCTCAAAGAGAGCGGCAATCTCAACAAAACCCTCCTCGCGGGCCTCCTTTGCCATAGTGGGGTACATGTCGGTCCACTCGTAGTTCTCGCCTGCAGCGGCGTCTACAAGATTCTCGGCGGTGCTGCCAATGCCATGCACCTGCTTGAACCACAGTTTAGCGTGCTCCTTCTCCTGGTCGGCTGTCTCCTGGAAGATTGCAGCAATCTGCTCATAACCCTCTTTCTTTGCCTTGCTGGCATAGAATGTATACTTGTTACGTGCCTGGCTCTCACCCGCAAAGGCTGCCCAAAGGTTAGCCTCGGTCTTTGTTCCTTTCAATGACTTATCCATAGTTGTAAAATTAGGTTGTTTTTTATAATGATTTTTCTTGATTGCGAAATTCATAAATTTATTTGATATAACAAAACTGCGGGAAAAGTTTTTTATTAAAAAAACAAAAAGATGTTCCCAGTTGAGGATTTCATTGCATTACTGAATTTGTTTCGTGTTTAACTTGATAAAACAAAAATCCGTTATTAAATTTGCACAAGTACGAATGTAAACAGCATCCGCCGTGAAATATTCAAGTGAACTTGATATTATTTCGCTCGTTTGCATTACATTTGCAATGCTTATAGGGCATTAGTCCTTTGGGCAGACATGTTATTAATAAAAGGTGTTATTGAAATTATCTTCGTTGATGAAATTCTCGCAAAATTTCTATGCTGTGAAGATGATAGCAGTAGCATCACATCATTGGTTTGTACAGTCATCGTTGGCTTTATACATATCCTTTGGTGTGGGCTATTG
>JAZNUE010000045.1:0-100072 GCA_045592125.1 Bacteroidaceae bacterium
GTGTGTCCCACAAAATCGGGAGAAATCATAGAAGCACGAGCCCAAGACTTGATGACCGATTTCTTACCGCTCTCGTTCATGGCAAGCACTTTGCTCTCCAACTTTACATTGATATATGGACCTTTTTTTAATGAACGACTCATATTATTTCAAAAATTTCCTTATTATTACTTCTTTCTTCTCTCAATAATGTACTTAGAAGACTGCTTCTTTGGTGCACGTGTCTTGAGACCCTTAGCATACAGGCCCTTACGTGAACGTGGGTGACCACCTGAAGCGCGTCCCTCACCACCACCCATCGGGTGATCTACAGGGTTCATAACAACACCGCGGTTGTGAGGACGACGGCCAAGCCAGCGTGAACGGCCGGCCTTACCTGATGACTCGAGCGCGTGGTCAGAGTTACCTACTGAACCGACTGTAGCGCGGCAAGTACCGAGGATACGGCGAACCTCACCAGAAGGAAGCTTAATAACGCAGTAGTTACCGTCGCGAGAAACAATCTGAGCGAAGTTACCTGCCGAACGGACAAGGATAGCACCCTGACCTGGGCGAAGCTCAATGTTGTGTACCACAGTACCGATAGGGATGTTCTTCAAGGGAAGAGCATTGCCAATCTCGGGAGCGGCCTCGGCGCCTGACATCAGGACTGCGCCAACCTCCAGACCATTAGGAGCAATTATGTATGTCTTAACACCATCAGCATAGTAAAGAAGCGCAATGCGGGCCGAACGGTTAGGATCGTACTCGATTGTCTTTACTGTTGCAGGAATACCGTCTCTGTTACGCTTGAAATCAATAAAACGGAACTTACGCTTGTGACCGCCACCCCTGTAGCGCATTGTCATCTTACCGTCATTGTTGCGTCCACCTGTTGAACGCTTACCGGTTACAAGCGATTTCTCTGGTACCGTAGCAGTGATCTCTTCAAAGGTACCAATAATCTTATGTCTTTGGCCCGGTGTTGTAGGCTTAAATTTACGTACTGCCATCTCTATTAAATGTTACTATAAAAATCAATTGTATCGCCCTCCTTGAGTGTGACGATAGCCTTCTTCACGGCGTTAGTACGGCCTTTCACAAAGCCTGCCTTAGTGTAACGGCTCTTGTTCTTGCCAGAGTAGTTCATGGTGTTCACATCAACTACAGTTACATTATACAACGCCTCAATCTCTTTCTTAATCACCAACTTGTTAGCCTCGGGGCGAACAATAAAACCGTAGCGGTTGAAACGGTCTGTGATTGCTGTCATCTTCTCAGTGACAATAGGTTTAATCAATACTCCCATTATTGTTCCTCCTTAGTTTTTTGCAAGTGTCTGGTTAATTACGTCAAGAGAACTTTCAGTCACAACCAAAACCTCGGCATTCATTATACCATAGGTATTAATGTCCGAAGCAATAGCCATCTGAGTTCCCTTCAAATTTCTGGCTGACAAATATACTGCTTTATTGCTAGATGGCAAAACGAACAGTTGTTTTCTTTCAGAAACTTTAAGATTATTTAACACGTTAACAAACTCCTTTGTGCTTGGAGTCTCAAAACTGAAGTCCTCAACAACAACAATTGCACCGTCGATTGCCTTCTGTGAGAGTGCAGAACGGCGAGCAAGCTGCTTTACCTTCTTGTTGAGCTTGAAGCTGTAGTCGCGTGGTGTGGGACCGAAAACGCGAGCACCACCTACGAGCAGAGGCGAGTTGATATCACCACGGCGTGCGCCACCGCCGCCTTTCTGGCGACCGAGCTTACGTGTTGAGCCTGACATCTCGCTCCTCTCCTTAGACTTGTGTGTTCCCTGACGCTGAGCAGCAAGGTACTGGCGTACTGCCATATATACTACGTGCTCGTTTGGCTCGATGCCGAAGACAGACTCGTCTAACGTAACCTTTCTTCCGGTGTCCTCACCCTTTATATTTAATACGTTGACTTCCATTACTTTTCAATTATTACGATTGAACCATTGTAACCTGGAACCGAACCCTTGATAACCAACAGGTTGTGCTCAGGAATAACCTTTAACACTTGAAGATTGTGTGTAGTAACACGCGCGTTACCCATCTGGCCGCCCATGCGGAGACCCTTGAATACCTTTGCAGGGTAAGAACAAGCACCGATAGAACCCGGCTTGCGTGCGCGGTTGTGCTGGCCGTGAGTAGCCTGGCCTACACCACCAAAATTGTGCCTCTTAACGACACCCTGGAATCCCTTACCTTTTGAGGTACCTGTTACGCTTACGTAAGCGGTATCTGCAAAGAGATCCACTGTGAGAACATCGCCCAGGTTGAGCTCTGTCTCATAACCCTTGAACTCGGCCAAGTGGCGCTTGGGAGTTACACCAGCCTTCTTGAAGTGACCTGCGAGAGGAGCGTTTACGCGGCTCTCCTTCTGGTCCTGGAAACCGATCTGGACTGCCTCATAGCCATCCTTCTCAATTGTCTTTACCTGTGTAACTGCGCAAGGACCTGCTTCGATAACAGTGCATGGTACATTCTTGCCATCGGCACTGAAAACGGACATCATTCCGATTTTTTTTCCTAATAATCCTGGCATTTCAGTTTAATTTAAAAAAGTTGATAAATACATTAAAATTACACCTTAATCTCGACCTCGACACCTGAAGGCAATTCAAGTTTCATGAGAGCATCTACTGTCTTGGCTGTTGAGCTGTAGATATCGATAAGTCTCTTGAAAGAGGAAAGCTGGAACTGCTCGCGGCTCTTCTTGTTAACGAAGGTAGAGCGGTTCACTGTAAAAATACGCTTGTGTGTTGGCAATGGAATAGGACCGCTAACGATTGCGCCTGTTGCCTTAACTGTCTTTACAATCTTCTCAGCTGACTTGTCAACCAGGTTGTGGTCGTAAGATTTAAGCTTGATTCTAATTTTTTGACTCATGTCTTATTAAAGTTTATAAAATGGATAATTGCCTGCCGGTTAAGAGTCATTCGCTAACCGGCAGGCCTTTATTGAACTATTTCTGGAGTTCTTCAAGTATCTGCTTAGTCAATGAAGCGCTCACCTGCTCGTGGTGGTCGTACGTCATTGAAGAAGTAGCGCGTCCTGAAGTGATGGTACGCAGCGATGTCACATAGCCGAACATCTCTGACAGCGGAACCATTGCCTTAACGATACGGGCACCAGTGCGGCTTGTCTCAAAGCCCTCAACCTGGCCGCGGCGCTTGTTAAGGTCGGCAATCACGTCGCCCATGCTCTCCTCAGGAGTAACGACCTCAAGCTTCATCACAGGCTCAAGAAGAACAGGGTTTGCCTTCTGGCAAGCGTTCTTGTATGCCTGGATAGCACATACCTCGAATGAGAGCTGGTCAGAGTCTACAGGGTGATATCCACCGTCAAGGAGGACTACCTTGAGCGACTCCATCGGATAGCCTGCAAGCACACCTGCCTTGATTGCTGTCTGGAAGCCCTTCTGTACTGAAGGAATGAACTCCTTAGGAACGTTACCGCCCTTAACCTCGTTAACGAACTGAAGGTTGCCCTCCTTGAAGTCCTCGTCAGCAGGACCAACAGAAACAAGAATCTTAGCGTACTTACCCTTACCGCCAGTCTGCTTCTTATATGTCTCGTCAACCTGTACTGTGCCAGTAATCGCCTCCTTGTAGCTAACCTGAGGACGGCCTTGGTTACACTCAACGTTGAACTCACGCTTCAGACGGTCGATAATAATCTCAAGGTGAAGCTCACCCATACCAGAGATAATTGTCTGGCCTGACTGCTCGTCGGTCCTTACTGTAAATGTAGGATCCTCCTCTGCGAGCTTGGCAAGACCGTTAGCAAGCTTGTCAAGGTCTTTCTGTGTCTTAGGCTCAACAGCGATTGAGATCACAGGATCGGGGAATGACATAGACTCAAGAACGATAGGAGCGTCCTCGGCACAGAGAGTATCACCCGTGCGGACATCCTTAAGGCCGATAACGGCACCGATATCGCCAGCGCCAAGTACCTCTATAGGGTTCTGCTTGTTTGAGTGCATCTGGAACATACGTGAGATGCGCTCCTTGCGGCCTGAACGTGTATCGAAGATATATGAGCCAGACTCGAGCTTGCCTGAATATACGCGAACGTAGATCAGACGGCCAACGAACGGGTTTGTAGCAATCTTGAACACAAGCGCAGAAGTCTTGTCATCCTCAGAAGGAGTGCGTGTCTCCATCTCGTCTGTCTTGGGGTTCATACCCTCAACAGCAGGAGTATCCAGAGGTGAAGGCAAGAACGCGCAAACGAAGTCAAGAAGAGGCTGCACGCCCTTGTTCTTGAACGAAGAACCACAAGTCATAGGAGTAATCTCCATTGCAAGCGTACCCTTGCGGATAGCAGCAATAAGTTCCTCCTCTGTGATTGAATCCGGGTCCTCAAGAACCTTCATCATCAGTTCCTCATCGAAGTCGGCAGCCTTCTCAAGAAGGTGCTCTCTCCACTGGTTAGCCTCGTCAACGAGCTCTGCAGGAATCTCCTCAACAGTATAGTCAAGAGCGCCATCCTTGTAAACAAGTGCCTTCATGGTGATAAGGTTAACAACACCTATGAACTTCTCCTCTGCACCGATAGGAATTGTAACAGGGCATGGATTAGCGCCAAGGACCTCCTTCATCTGACGCATAACAGAGAAGTAGTCGGCACCTGAACGGTCCATCTTGTTCACGTAAGCGATACGTGGAACATTATACTTGTCGGCCTGGCGCCATACAGTCTCTGACTGGGGCTCAACACCGCCTACTGCGCAGAACGCAGCGATTGCACCGTCGAGAACGCGGAGCGAACGCTCTACCTCTGCTGTGAAGTCTACGTGTCCCGGAGTGTCAATGAGGTTGAACTTGTACTGTGTACCGTTCCAGTTCCAGAATGTAGTGGTAGCAGCAGATGTAATGGTAATACCACGCTCCTGCTCCTGCTCCATCCAGTCCATTGTAGCAGCACCGTCATGCACCTCACCAATCTTGTGAGAGAGTCCAGTGTAGAACAATATACGCTCAGATGTGGTAGTCTTTCCAGCATCAATGTGAGCACTAATACCGATGTTACGGGTAAATTTTAATTCGTTTGCCATCTTCGTATTATACTATTATCTGATTAGAAACGGAAATGTGCGAATGCGCGGTTAGCCTCGGCCATGCGGTGCATATCCTCCTTACGCTTGAAGGCACCACCCTGGCTGTTGTATGCATCCATAATCTCGTTACAGAGCTTCTCTGCCATTGACTTGCCGCCACGCTTGCGTGCGAACAGAATCATGTTCTTCATTGAGATTGACTCCTTGCGGTCAGCACGGATTTCTGTAGGAACCTGGAATGTCGCGCCACCGATACGGCGTGACTTAACCTCAATCTTTGGAGTTACGTTCTCAAGGGCCTGCTTCCAGATTTCAAGCGGAGTCTTCTCCTCATTCTTCATCTTGGTGCCAACGAGCTCGAGAGCGCCGTAGAAAATAGTGTAAGATACGTTCTTCTTTCCGTCATACATCAGGTGGTTAACGAACTTAGATACCATCTGATCATTGAACACGGGATCCGGAAGGATCACGCGCTTTTTTGGTTTTGCTTTTCTCATTTTCTTTTGCGAAAATTAATGTTTTGTGTGGGCTGTTATCCTTAATCCTTCAACACCTCCACCGAGGCATTTACTCAACCGTTATAACTCCAACAAACCAAAACTAGTTATAAATATGTAAAAGTTAAAGTCATATCCCGTTTTTCACAAGCTGGAATCACTTTGCTGCCGCTTGGTTCCTTTTACTCAAGAATTACTTCTTGGCCTTGGGACGCTTAGCACCATACTTTGAACGGCGCTGTGTGCGGTTAGCGACACCTGCGGTATCAAGTGTTCCGCGAACAATGTGGTAACGTACACCTGGGAGGTCCTTAACACGACCGCCGCGTACCAAGACAATTGAGTGCTCCTGCAAGTTATGACCCTCGCCCGGGATGTAAGAGTTTACCTCCTTCTGGTTGGTCAGGCGTACACGAGCAACTTTTCTCATAGCAGAGTTAGGTTTCTTTGGAGTTGTAGTGTAGACACGTACACAAACACCACGACGCTGCGGACAGTTGTCGAGTGCTGGCGACTTGCTCTTCTCTACAATCACCTCTCTGCCTTTTCTAACTAATTGCTGAATCGTAGGCATGATTTTAATTTTTAATTATTATATATTGTTTTTTAAATATTTCTTTGCTCATGAATACAGCCAAACGCTATACTCCATTTTGGACTGCAAAGGTAAAAATTATTTTTCTAATAAAAAAGCATTTGATGTTTTTTTGAGCACAGGCAGGCAGCAAAAGGGACTTTTTCGCGCAAAAAGCAGCAAGGAAGCTCCCAGAAAAGGAGATTTTCAATGTTAAATAATCTTAATTATGAACTAAAGGGTTTCATTGCGGTCATCATAGACACCTCCCGCCCTCTGCCGGCCGGCCTTCACATCATGGCAGCAGCCTAGAATATAAGGCCTAGCAAGCACTCCGGGACGTTCAGCCAGACGGCGACGAGTATGCTTTAAAAGCAAAAGGACCGCAGCAGCAGTCCTTTTGCAAACATTCTTGACATAGAAAGGAATGACCTTCCGCGAGAGTGCGGGCATGCAGCAGTTTGCGGACAGCCTGCATTTAAGGTCTCATACCTTATTATAATTATACGGGCCCTTCTTCGTCGTCAAAATCAAATTCGTCATAGTCATACCCATCCTCATCCTCCGCCAGGCCGTCATCATAATCGGGTTCCCAGCCGGCAAAGTCATCGGCCAGCATCTTGCGGTCATAGTTGCGGTGCACAAGTTCCTCGCGCCTAACCGACGCCAGGCGGTTCTCCTCGCTGTTGAGTTCCGCCCACAGGATATCCTTAAGTTCCTGTATTCCTTCACCAGTAGGCGCCGATATGAAGACATAAGGCACATCCTCGGGCAGGTTCTCCGAAAGCATTTCCTTCAACTCATCATCTATCAGGTCACACTTGGTTATTGCAAGCACACGCTGCTTGTCGAGCATTTCGGGATTGAACGTCGCAAGCTCGTTAAGCAGGACCTCGTACTCCTTCTTTATATCATCGGCGTCGGCCGGAACCATGAACAGGAGCAGCGAGTTGCGCTCAATGTGGCGCAGGAAACGCAGTCCCAGCCCCTTTCCCTGGCTTGCACCCTCTATGATTCCCGGAATATCGGCCATAACGAACGACTTCCCGTCGCGGTAGGAGACAATGCCGAGGTTAGGCTCAAGGGTCGTGAAAGGGTAATTCGCAATCTTAGGCCTGGCCGCCGAGACCGAAGACAGCAAAGTCGACTTTCCCGCATTAGGGAAACCAACCAGGCCGACATCGGCAAGCAGCTTCAGTTCAAGCGTCACCGCCATCTCCTGCATAGGCTCGCCAGGCTGCGCGAAACGAGGCGCCTGGCGTGTTGCAGTGGCGAAATGAACATTGCCCAGTCCCCCGCGGCCACCCTTGAGCAGGGTTACCAGCTGGCCATCCTCCATTACATCGCAGAGGAACTCACCCGTCTCGGCATTATAGGCCACGGTACCACAGGGCACGTCAACAATCTTGCTCTCACCGTCGGCGCCAGTACTCTTGTTTATGCCGCCGTTCTGGCCATTGCCAGCAAATATATGGCGCTGGTACTTCAAGTGCAGCAAGGTCCAGTAATTCCTGTTGCCGCGCAGTATTATATCGCCCCCCTTGCCGCCGTCGCCGCCGTCGGGACCGCCATTGGGGATATATTTGGCACGGTGCAGGTGCGCCATGCCACGGCCGCCACGGCCCGAGCGGCACACTATCTTCACGTAATCAATAAAATTCGACTCTGCCATAATGTTGCATTTAGAACCGCAAAGCGGTATTAGTATAACAATTGGGAAAAGGAAAGTTGCCGCTATGGCCTGCGGCAACTTCAAGATGTCTTCAGGAACCCGTTCAGTTCCTCAGCTATCCTAGGCGTCACCGCAAGCGGCCTCTGAGGTCACCGCACGACGCTATTATATTCTAGAATCAATCGCAGAGACAATATCGGCAAAGATACGGTCAAGCTCGCCCGAACCGTTAATATAGCAATGCTTGCCGTCATTCTTATACCACTCCTTCAGAGGCGATGTCTGTTCACGGTAAACAACAAGGCGTCTCTTGATTGTCTCCTCGTTATCATCGGCACGGCCCGAAAGCTGCCCGCGCTTGAGAAGGCGGTCCATAAGTTCCTCTTCGGGGACATCAAGCTCAATCATAGCAGTGACATCCTGGCCGCGGCTGTTAAGCAGGGCCTTCAAGGCGTCGGCCTGCGCTATCGTACGCGGGAAACCATCAAAAATCACGCCCTTGCTGCCAGCGAGCTTGTCAAGCCTTGCAGCCAGTATCTCAATCATGAGCTCATCGGGAATAAGCTGGCCATTGTCAATAAGGCCTTTTGCCGTCTTGCCAAGCTCAGTACCTGCAGCAATCTCGGCACGAAGCACATCACCCGTCGAAATGTGGTCAAGGCCATACTTCTCTACAATCCTCTCACTCTGCGTGCCCTTGCCACTGCCCGGAGCACCGAAAATTACAATGTTAAGCATAATATCCAGTTTTATTCTACTACGTCATAGATATCGGGAAGGTTGCGCCCAAGCCCGTCATAGTCAAGGCCAAAGCCTACTATAAACCTGTCGGGGATAGTAAACACGCTGTACTTCACATCAACTGGCACCTTCAGGCGCGCAGGCTTGAGGAAGAGCGACGCAATCTCAATTGATGCAGGTTCCCTTGTGCCAAGGGTCTCCAGCATATTCTGCATTGTATAGCCTGTGTCTACGATATCCTCAATAATAATGACATCGCGCCCGGCAATAGACTCAGTAAGCCCAAGCACCTCGCGCACAACGCCAGTGGAGTTCGTACCCTGATAGGAGGAGAGCTTTACAAAAGATATCTCGCACTCTACCTCAAGGTTCTTGAGCAATTCCGCCGCGAACATGAAGCAGCCGTTAAGCACGCCAAGCAGCACTGGGCGCTTGCCAGCATAGTCACGGTTGATGGCATCGGCGACCCTCTTTATCCCCCTGTTTATCTCCTCATTAGTGATTGACTTGGCAAAAGTCTTATCATGCAGCCTTATAGTGTTCATTTCAAAAAAAATTATTTCACCGAACTACCCCAATATAGGATAGTCTCTACAAAAATAGAACAAAGTTCTGGAAATACAGCACAGCACGCCATGTTTTTTGACAGTTTTTTTGCCGGATGGCCTGTTCAGCGCCGCCCAGCGCTACCTTATATATAAGTTAAGGCTATTTTTTGCTGCGCTTGAAAAAAATTACTATCTTCGCGCTGTAATATGGGGTGGCATGCCCGCTCACGCAGCAAAACAGCACGTTATGAAAAGAGTACTATTCCTGCTTGCGGCAATAGCGACAATGCATTGCTATGCACAGACCGAGGTCAGCGCCTTTTTCACAGGAGCAGGTGAAGGGGTGACATACTATCTGCCCGATACAGAGATTGAGATTACCCTGGAGGCAACCTGCATAAAGCGCATTCCTGGCGAGTTCAGCCGCTATGCCGACAGATACCTGCGCATAAAGGACGCCATTGACAAGGCCGACAGCCATTGGGAGCTCAGCGGGGCCGCAATAGGCAAGAAAGGCATTCCGGCGCCTGACAAGATGTTCACGGTAAAGCTTAACGGCAGCACCGCAAGCAACCTCTCCCTCGACGAGCAAGGGATAATTGCAGCCATCAACACACCCATTGCCCCCACAAAGGAGAAAAGCGCTGACACCCAGGCCGCCACACCCCGTCCCGACGCAGGCATGTACATGACCGAAGAGATGCTGCAGGCGACCTCTACTGCTAAGCTGGCCGAGCTTACAGCAAAGGAGATATATGCGATACGGGAGAGCAAGCTGGCAATAACAAGAGGAAACGCCGAGAACATGCCTAACGACGGGCAGGCAATGCAGCTGGTTCTTGACGAGCTCGACAAGCAGGAAAGGGCGCTCATGGAACTGTTCGTGGGGCGCACCGACACCATCAGGCAGGAAATGCGCATTGCCATTAGGCCTGCCGAGGAGTGCGACACTACAAAGGCGGTGCTGCTGCGCTTCTCACGCAAGCTCGGTTTCGTAAGCAAGGACAACCTTGCCGGCGAGCCCGTATACTATGACATCCGCGACCTAAAGAGCGTCAGGCGCCCCACTGCCCAAGAGGCTGCGAAGAAAAAGCCGATAAAGAAGCAAGGCATATGCTATTGTATCCCGGGGAAGGCCGAGGTTGATGTATATACCAGGTCGCGCAGGCTCGCTATCCAGGAAGTCCCTGTTGCGCAGCTAGGAACCGTAGAGGTTCTCTCAAAGACGCTCTTCAACAAGAACAACAGCACAAGAGTGCTGTTCGACACCGCGACAGGCGGAATCATAAGCATTGAAAAGAAATGAAGTGTAACATAAAGAAAAGATTAGACAGAGATGTTTGAAAACCTAAGCGAGCGGATTGCCCGCTCATTGAAAATACTTAAGGGAGAGGGCCGCATTACCGAAGTTAACGTGGCAGAGACACTGAAGGACGTGCGCAAGGCGCTTCTTGACGCCGACGTGAACTACAAGGTAGCCAAGACTTTCACCGACACCGTCAAGAACAAGGCCATAGGACAGAATGTGCTCACATCAATCCACCCAAGCCAGCTGATGGTGAAGATTGTCCATGACGAGCTCACCGCGCTCATGGGCGGCGAGACTGCCGAGATAAGCTACGAGGGGCACCCGGCTGTAATCCTCATGTCGGGTCTTCAAGGAAGCGGTAAGACAACATTCTCCTCAAAGCTCGCCAACTACCTGAAGAAAAAGAAGAACCGCAATCCGCTGCTGGTCGCCTGCGATGTCTACCGTCCTGCAGCGATTGACCAGCTTAAGGTCCTGGGCGAGAGCATAGGAATCCCTGTATACAGCGAGTCCGAGAACAAGAACCCTGTAGAAATAGCGCTTAATGCCATCAAGGAAGCAAAGGCCAAGAACTACAACCTTGTTATCATAGATACCGCCGGACGCCTTGCCGTCGACGAGGCAATGATGCAGGAGATTGCAGCAATAAAGGAGGCAGTCAACCCCAACGAGACCCTCTTTGTAGTAGACTCAATGACTGGCCAGGATGCCGTCAACACCGCCAAGGAGTTCAACGACCGCCTTGATTTTACAGGTGTTGTGCTTACCAAGCTCGACGGTGATACCCGAGGCGGCGCGGCACTGTCAATACGCACCGTAGTGTCAAAGCCAATCAAGTTCATCGGTACAGGCGAGAAGCTTGAGGCAATAGACCAGTTCCACCCGAGCCGAATGGCCGACCGCATACTCGGCATGGGCGACGTTGTCTCGCTTGTTGAGCGCGCCCAGGAGCAGTTCGACGAGGAGCAGGCAAAGAAACTTCAGCGCAAGCTTGCACGCAACCAGTTCGACTTTGACGACTTCCTTGCACAGATTGAGCAGATAAAGAAGATGGGCAACATCAAGGACCTGCTTGGAATGATTCCCGGCGTGGGCAAGGCAGTCAAGGACATGGATATTGACGACAACGCCTTCAAGAGCGTCGAGGCAATTATCCGCTCAATGACACCTAAGGAGCGCGCCAATCCCGACATCATCAACAATTCGCGCAAGGAACGTATAGCACGAGGCAGCGGCACTACACTCCAGGAAGTAAACAGGCTCATGAAGCAGTTCGAGCAGATACGCAAGACCATGAAGAGCGTTGCCGGCGGCAAGTTCCCAGGCATGCCAGGAATGAGAAAATAGCAAGGCCAAAGCGTGAGATTGCAGTTTCAGAGGCGGGAACTTCCACCTTTCACTTTTCACCCTTCACCTTTCACTTTTCACCTTTCACCTTTCACCTTTCACCTTATAAAATCATATACCATGCAGATTATTGACGGAAAAGCAGTTGCGGCAACCATCAAGAAAGAGATTGCTGCCGAGGTTGAGAGCATCATCGCTAACGGCGGCAAGCGTCCCCATCTGGCCGCCATACTAGTGGGGCATGACGGCGGCAGCGAGACCTACGTCGCAAGCAAGGTCAAGGCGTGCGAAGAGTGCGGTTTCACATCCACCCTCATACGTTACGAGGCCGATGTCACAGAGGAAGAGCTCCTGAAGAAAGTTGACGAGCTGAACAACGACCCCGATGTAGACGGGTTCATAGTGCAGCTCCCACTGCCAAGGCACATTGACGAGCAGAAGGTTACCGAGGCCATTGACTACCGTAAGGATGTCGACGGGTTCCACCCTGTGAACGCAGGGCGCCTTGCCATAGGACTGCCCTGTTTCCTTTCGGCAACCCCAAACGGCATAATAGAGCTGCTCGCACGCTACAGCATTGAAACCAGAGGCAAGAAATGCGTTGTGCTAGGGCGCAGCAACATTGTGGGCAAGCCCATGGCCAGCCTCATGATGCAGAAGCAGATACCAGGCGACGCAACCGTGACAGTGTGCCACAGCCACACCGAGAACATTGCCGAGGAGTGCCGCCGCGCCGACATAATCATTGCCGCGCTCGGGCAGCCGCACTTCCTCAAGGCCGACATGGTAAAGGAAGGGGCCGTAGTCATTGATGTGGGCACGACACGCGTACCCGACGCTACACGCAAGAGCGGTTTCCGCCTCTGCGGCGACGTTGACTTTGAGAACGTGGCGCCCAAGTGCTCATTCATCACCCCGGTTCCAGGCGGTGTGGGCCCCATGACCATAGTGTCGCTCATGAAGAACACCTTGCTTGCAGGCAAGCACGAGATATACAAGTAACCTTGAAAAGGATTCTCCTTACACTTATATCATATTGCGCGGCAGCAGCAGTTGCCGCGCAATATATCCCTACGCCAATACAGAAGGTGAGCCTGCTATTTGCCGGCGACATAATGCAGCACAAGGCGCAGCTTGAGGCAGCAAGGAAGGCCGACGGCACATACAGTTTCTCGGACTGCTACCGCCATTTAAGGAGCACAATAAGCGCTGCTGACATAGCGATAGGCAACCTTGAGACCCCCATAGGCACAAAGGGTTTCAGTGGCTATCCCTCTTTCTGCGCCCCCGACAGTTTCCTCTACGCAGCAGCCGGCGCTGGCTTCGACGTGCTGCTGCTTGCCAATAACCACTGCCTCGACAAGGGGAAAGGCGCTGCCATGCACACGCTCGCCCTCCTGGACTCGCTTGGGCTGGCGCATTGCGGGGTATACCGCAACATTCAGGAACGCAGCGAACGCTACCCGCTGCTAATAGAGAGGAACGGCATGCGCATTGCTCTCCTCAACTACACCTACGGCACAAACGGTCGCGATGTGCCCCACCCTATGATAGTGAACCTCATTGACAAGGATATAATAGCGCAGGACATTATTGACGCAAGGCTAATGGGCCCCGACGCAATAATCGCCTGCATGCACTGGGGCGACGAATATGTGAGCCTGCCGCCACAAAGGGTAAAGGAACTTGCACAGTGGCTCATAGAACAGGGAGTTGACCACGTGATAGGCAACCATCCACACGTAATACAGCCGCTGGAACTGGAATTCAACGAGAAAAGGTGCAACTGGAACACAATTGCATACTCCACGGGAAACCTTCTTTCAAACATGTCGCTACGCCGCACTGACGGAGGCATAATGATATCTATGGGACTACGCAAGATACTGAACTACACTACAGTATCATATCTAGGATACATCTACACATGGATAGCGCCAAAGGACAATAGCGGCAAGCGCGACTTCACCATCTACCCTGCAGCCACAACCAGGATTGAAGGGAACGCACATGCAAGGCAGAGACTGAAGCTGTTCCTTGATGATAGCCGCAGGCTTCTCGGCAAGCACAACAAAGGAGATATAAAGGAGATAAAGGCCGATTCTGTCATCGTCACTCCCTGACAAACGTCTTGCCGTTCCACCTGTAAGAGACAGCATGCAGCAGCGGACGCAGCGCAGCGGCGTCCGTCTCGCTCATATAGGAAGGCATTGCATATTCCGCCGTAACCATGTCGCGTTCCTTTGAGAGAGAATACCGCACAAGGTATATGTCGCACTTCTCGGCATAGAGACGGGCGCTGTCGGGAGAGATAAAGAAACTGGCAATATCAGGTTCGGCAAAGAACATCTCTTGCGGAAGCGCGTTCCATTCTTTGTCATAGAAAAGCAGGCGGCTGTCTTCCGCTTCGGCCCTGACACCCTTGACCACACAGATGACGGTATCATTCCCGCAAGGCAAGAGCCTGGCCTCGGTCCACGAACTACCCGAAGTGTCAATGTAAAGATAGCCGGGCCCCAGTTCCTTAAGTACGCTTGTCCCGCCCAGGCGGTTTACGGCATAGGCCCTCATTCCCGCCTCAAGATAGTCTACGCAGTCGGCACGGTTGTTCGGGGTGAGCAGCGGGAACACACTCTCTGGAGCATTCAGGAAGAGCAAGCGCATATCCTGCGCCACGGCAGCATGCCAGGCACAGAGTGAAAACAGCAGTATGAACAGTGACTTTTTCATCTTGAACCCAAATATAGGAAAAATAATCCGATAATTATCAATACAATATCAACAGCTTTTGCCGCAATGTTCTTTTCGCGCAGCAGAAGCGCACCGAAAAGGAACGAAACCACCACGCTGCCACGGCGCACCATTGAAACAACGGCAATGAGCGCCCCTTCCTGCGCCAGGGACGAGAAGTAGCAGAAGTCGGCAAAAGCAAGAAAAAGAGAAATCATTGGTATCGACCAGCGCCAATGGAACTTTCCGCGCTGGCGCCCAGGAGCAAATATTCTAAGCACAAATGCCAATACCGCCATGAGCACGCACTGGTAAAGGTTAAACCACGACTGCACTGCAATTGGTTCAAACGAGCGCATCAGATACTTGTCATAAAGCGCGCTGGCAGCACCAAATATTGCAGACAGCGCAATAAATGTCACCCAAGGATTCTTGCCAAACACTATACCCTCGCTCTGAACACTCTGCGAAAGGTAGAAAACCGAAATAATTGCTATAACAATACCAATCCACTGGTACACATTCAGCACCTCGCCAAACAGCAATACCGCACCAATAAGCACAAGCACCGGCCTCATTGACTGTATTGGCGCTACAATAGTTATTGGCAGGTGCTTTAGTCCGATATAGCCGTAAAGCCACGACGATAGCACAATCACCGCCTTAAGCAGCAAAAGCAGATGCTCCTCAACAGAAAGCTCAGGCACGAACAGCGCGCCCTCTGTTATTGCGCCGCCCCTGGAAAGCAATATAAATGGAGCAAACAGCAGTGCCGAGAAGAGCGTGTTCAAGAACAGCACCGTTACCACCGGGTTATCCTTAAGCGATACCTTTTTAAAGAAATCGTAGCACCCAAGCAAAGCTGCCGACAAAAACGCAAGAGCGAGCCACATCATAGGAAAATCTCTTCGGGATATTCAACATGCATAAGGAAGAGAGCCTCACCGGGCGCAGAATCGCCGGCCTCGCCGCGCGCCTTTCTCTCAATGACAGCACGGAAATCCTCCAAGCTCATTTTTCCGCGGCCAACAAGCAGAAGAGTTCCCACAATTGCACGCACCATATTACGGAGGAAACGGTCGGCCTCAATCTCAAACACCCACTCATGCTCCCCAACCCTTCGCCATGCGGCATAGGTGACCTTGCAGTTGTTTGTCTTGACATCGGTATGGAGCTTGCTGAAACTGGTAAAGTCGGTATACTCATGCAGGAGCGCCGCGGCACGGTTCATTGCCTCAAAATCAATGCCAGGCATAACCCTGCATGCATAGCGGCGCGCAAAAGGGGACTTTGCTGTAACCACACGGTAACTGTACCTCCGCGACAGGGCGTCGAACCGCGCATGGGCATCATCCTTCACCCTCCTTACATCGCTCACCGCAATATCGGGCGGGAGTATCCTGTTAAGCTTGTATACGAGCTGCGGACAATCCATCTTGCACGGGAAATCCCCATGCGCCACCATACAGGCAGCATTGACCCCTGTGTCGGTACGCCCTGCGCCGGTGAGAGGCACCGGCTGGCGCACTAGCGTAGCAAGCGCCTCTTCAAGCACCTGCTGCACGGTAAGCGCGTTCGGCTGCACCTGCCAGCCATGATAGGCCGCGCCGTCATATGAGAAATAGATGAAATAGCGGAACATCAGAGTTCGTTCTTGAGCATGAATGTATGGCACCCTACAAGACCGGCAGTCTCGGTACGCAGGCGCGAGCTTCCCAGGCTCACCGGCCTGTAGCCCATCTTCACTGCAAGGGCAACCTCCTCGGGACTGAAATCGCCTTCGGGCCCTACAAGCAGGGTGATTTCCTCGCCTTGAGGCAGCACATCCTTAAGCAGCACCCTCTCGCTATCGTAGCAATGGGCAATGAACTTTGCTCCAGGACGCGCGGCCGAGACAAAATCCTTGAAACTGGTCATCTCGCCCACTTGTGGCTTGCTGTACTTGAGTGACTGCTTCATGGCAGATACCACTATGCGCTCCACACGCTCAGTCTTCACAACCTTACGCTCCGAGAAACGGCAGCAAAGGAAAGTAATGGAATCGATGCCCACCTCTGTAGCCTTCTCGGCAAGCCACTCCATGCGGTCCATGTTCTTTGTGGGCGCAATGGCAAGATGGAATGCACCGTGCCAGTTCTTTGGCCTGGAAAGCGGTTCAACAGGCCTTACATAGCAGTGCTTGCCCGCTATCGAGGCAACCTCGGTAACATAAAGGCAGCCACGGCCGTCAGTAATCTCAAGCCCGCTGCCTTGCGTAAGGCGGAGCACCCTGAGCGCATGGGCAGCCTCCTCTTCCGAGAGTTCCCATGTGCTGGCAATATCTGGGACATAGAATAGCGCCATAACTTTTGTCTTGTTTATTCCTGTTCGGGCAATGGATGATGGCGGGAATCAATCTCCTCCTTCAGTTTCATTGCAAGCTCGTAGTTCTCTTCCTTCACGGCGTTCTCCATTGCAGCACGCAGCGTATTCTCGTCGGCTGCTGTTATGGGGATGGATATCGCACCGTTCATCTCGCTGTGCACGCACATGCGGTTAAGCAGGCCCTCCTCAATGTATACAGGCGCCCCGGCACGCAGCGCTATGGCCACAGCATCGCTTGTACGTGCGTCAACATCCTTCTCCTCACCGCCCTGTACGCAGTGCAGCACCGCATGGAAAGTGCCGTCACAAATCTTGTTAATGAGCACATGCTCCACCTTAATGCCAAACGCTCCCAGCAACGGCGGAAACAGGTCATGCGTAAGAGGGCGGCCCGTCTCCACTCCGCGCAGAGCAAAGGCTATCGCCTGCGCCTCAATAAGCCCTAGGGCCACTATTATGCGGCGCAGTCCGTCCTTTTCCCTCAGCATCATCACATGAGCGCGATGGTCCGATACCTTGGACATTATCTCATCTACTACCAGCTCAACCATAACCTTATAGGATGTTTATGCCTTTTTCTCCTTAAAGACTAAAGCAAAGAGCACGGCAATCACCAGAGCATATCCGGCAAAGATATACCATGCAGTCTGCCACCCGGCAAAGCTAGTCTGGTTCATCGTAAAGTGGTTCACCACCTCCTGGGCCGCAATAACGCCGATAGAGGCGCCAAGGCCGTTTGTCATGAGCATGAACAGGCCCTGTGCGCTTGAGCGCTGGGCCTCGGGCACCTCGTTATCCACGAACAGCGAGCCCGATATGTTGAAAAAGTCAAATGCCACACCGTATACAATCATTGAGAGCACAAAGAACAGCACGCCGGGCATGCCAGGGTCACCCACTGCAAAGAAACCGAAACGGAAGACCCAGCCAAGCATGGCGATGAGCATTACCTTCTTTATGCCGAACCTCTTGAGGAAGAAAGGTATGAGAAGAATACACAGGGTCTCGGAGAGCTGCGACAGCGAGATAAGCATATTGGTGTGCTCGACCGCGAATGTGCCCGCATACTCCTCTATTGCCCCGAAACCATTGATAAACGTATTTGCATAGCCGTTAGAGACCTGCAGCGCAGCGCCGAGCAGCATTGAGAAAATGAAGAACATTGCCATCCTACGCTGGCTGAAGAGCCTGAAGGCGTCAAGGCCGAGCGCCGAGGCTAGAGACTTCTTCTCGCCGCCCTTGTTCACTGGGCAAGAGGGCAGCGTCAGGGAGTAGAGCGCGATGACTGCTCCCCATGCGGCCGAGGTAAAGAACTGGTTATAGTCATTCTGGAAACCAGTGAAATCTACCAGCAGCATTGAGACAATGAAACCTACCGTACCGAACACGCGGATGGGCGGGAACGCCTTTACGGTATCAAGGCCGGCCTTGCCTAGCGCTGTATATGAGACAGAATTGGAGAGCGCCAGTGTAGGCATGTAGAAGGCAACCGATACGGAATAGGTCCAGAAGAGGTCATTGAACTCCACTGCTGCGCCCTTTGTCATGCCTATATAGCCAGTAATGCCCATAAAGATGGCCGCCATGGCATGGCAGAACGCAAGCACACGCTGGGCCGGGACCCAACGGTCGGCAACTATGCCCATGAGCGCAGGCATGAAGATTGAGACAATACCCTGTACCGAATAGAACCAGCCGATATTGCTGCCCATGCCAGCACTGCCCAGATAACGGCCCATAGATGTGAGGTAGGCACCCCAAACGGCAAACTGCAAGAAACTCAGCACAATGAGCCTTGCCTTTACATGTGAATTCTGCATACTATCTAAATTTTAAATTTGTCCAATTAAAGCACAATGCCACCCAACGCATAACAATGGGGCGGCCTGCATAGTTCGCTACCTGAAGACTATATCCGTTATAACCTGTGCCTTCACGTGGCCGTTAAGGCGCTTCACCAGCGACTTGCGGTTCATAAGCAGTTCCTGGCGCAGCACCGACGAGGTAACCCTCACGAACAGCACCTGGTTATATATCTTAAGTTCCTTCGTATACGCCTGCACGGCCTTGCCCAGCACCTGCGACCAGGCCTGGATAAGACGGTACTCATTGAGCGGGGTCTCAATGCCCTCTTCCCTGCATGTCATGTGCACAAGCTCAGCAATGGATTTTATCTCGCCTCTCTTCATAATTCCTTTTCTTTAAGCAGTCCAACCTCGCCGTTCCTGACCTCAAAGAGCCTGTACCCGCTCTCAATGCGGTCAAGAATGCTGTCAATATGCTCGCGGTTGACATCCGTTATAAAAATCTGGCCGAAGCCCTCGCCCGACACCAGGTTTACAATCTGCTCCACCCTATTGCTGTCGAGCTTGTCAAATATATCGTCAAGCAGCAGCAGCGGAGTCTCGCCTCCCTTACGGCGCAGGAAATCGAACTGCGCAAGCTTCAGCGACACAAGGAAACTCTTGTTCTGCCCTTGCGAGCCCTCTTTCTTTAGCGGGTAGCCGCCAAGCTGCATTACCAGTTCATCGCGGTGTGTCCCTTTTGACGTGTAGCCCAGCGCACGGTCATCGGCACGCGAGGCGGCCAGCAATTCAGGAAGGCTCGCGTCATTAAGGTGCGACCGGTAGCGCAGGGAAACCTGCTCGCTGCCGCCTGTTATGGTACTGTGGAACTGCGAGAACACTGGCACCAGTTCCTCGACAAAGCGCTTGCGCCCCTCATGTATGCGCAGGGCCTCGGCAGCCATCATATCCTCAATGAGAGACATCATCTCGGAATCGGGCATATATTCTGCGCGAAGCATCACATTGCGCTGCTGCAAGGCCCTGTTGTAGCGGATGAGCGCCATAAGATACTCCTTGTCATACTGAGAGATTACCATGTCCATAAAGCGCCGGCGCTCCTCACTGCCTCCGGCAATGAGCACGTTATCGGCAGGAGAGACCATTACCAGCGGGATTGAGCCTATGTGGTCGGAGAGGCGCTCATAGTTCTTGCCGTTACGCTTGAAGGCCTTCTTCTCCCCGCGCTTGAGCCCGCAGGAGATTTCCTCATCAATGCCGCTGTCGCTCACATAGTCTCCCTGTAGCATGAAGAACGGCTCGTCGTGAAGGATATTCGAGCTGTCGGTCACTGTTACAGTGCTCTTGCAGAACGAGAGATAGTACACCGCATCGAGCAGGTTGGTCTTGCCCATACCGTTGCTGCCGATGAGACAGTTCACTTTTGGCGAGAGGAGCATGTTCACCTCGCGCAAGTTCCTGTAGTTCAATAGCGATATACTCTTTATTCTCATAACCGTGCTGTCCGTTCGCGTATCCTGCCAGCCTAACATGATATCTAATGCAAATATACCTATAAAACAGAAGATAGGAATACAAAAAAGCAAAAAAATCACCTATAATTTTTCAGCGCCGAATAATTTGATTATTTTTGCACAATGTTACAGATTGTGCTTATTATGCACAAGCACACGAAATGAAATAAAGAAACAAAAGATACAAGACTATGAGCAAGAAACAGAACGAGACTCCAATCCTTGCCGACGAGGCACTTGGAAAGTCAGAGGAGTTTGTCCTCAAGCACAAGAACCTTCTTACAGGTATAGTAGTAGCACTTATTGTCATTGTTGCCGGTTACCTTGGCTACAAGACCTACATCCTTGAGCCCAAGGAGGCCGAGGCCAGCAAGGCGCTCGCTGTGGCCGTGCAGGACTTTGAGGACGGCAAGTATGCCGAGTCACTCGACGGCGACGGCGTGAACCTTGGCACAAAGGAGATAAGCGAGGAGTACAGCGGCACAAAGGCCGGCAACCTTGCGGCCCTCTATGCAGGCCTTGCATTGGCAAAGCAGGAGATGTACGAAGAGGCAATTGAGTACCTTGAGGACTTTGACGGCGACGACGCAATCATCGCCCCCAAGGCAAAGCACGCCCTCGGCAACTGCTATGCCCACACTGGCAACAGCAAGAAGGCAATGAGCCTCATCCTTGACGCTGCCGATGACGCAAGCAACGAGGCTGTGACTCCATACTGCTGGAGGGACGCCGCTGCAATGTACGAGCAGGAGGGCAAGACCGAGAAGGCCGTTGAGCTCTACGAAAGAATCAAGACAGAGTATCCTACATGCGTCCTTGTTGTAACAGGCGAGATTGACAGGCAGCTTAACTCTGTAAAGTAACATTTGTAAGAACAATAGACAAAGGCTGTCCATGCAAATGCGGCAGCCTTTTTCAGTACCATGGCAACAGAACTCAAGAACCTGTCATCATACGACCCTTCGAAGGTCGCAAGCGGCCACGGCCGCAAGGTTGGCATTGTATATGCCGAGTGGAACGACGAGATTACCTACGCGCTGCGTGACGGAGCAGTAAAGACATTGCTCGAGAACGGCGTTGACGAGAGCGGCATAACCCTCGCAAGCGTACCAGGCAGTTTCGAGCTAATATACGGCGCCGCGCAGATGGTAAAGAGCGGCAAGTACGATGCCGTTATTGCAATAGGCTGTGTAATAAGAGGCGACACCCCGCACTTCGACTACATATGCGAAGGCGTTACAGCAGGCCTTTCAAGGCTTAACGTGGAGTATGACACGCCTGTAATCTTCGGGCTCATAACCACAAATAACCTGCAGCAGGCCCAGGAGCGCAGCGGCGGCCGTCTTGGCAACAAAGGCGATGAGTGCGCTGTAACAGCACTGCAAATGATGTCGCAGGACTTCGGCAACGACAGCGGCAGATAGTCGCGAGAAGCGTATTGGCCATCTTCGCAGGACTATCCTTACTGTCCCTCAAGAGGGACGGCAGCGCGGGAAAGCTTGCGACGACTGAGCCTTGAGGCTTACAAAGGAGCGCCATCAGCCCAATCGCAAGATTTCGGAGGGAGTTGTAATCTGCATTGATAACGTAAACAGCAATAGCCCACACAAAGTGTGGCAGGTTGCGTACAGCCAGACAGCAAAGTGATGAACAGGCTACAGCCAAAGTTTATATTGACCAAAGAGGGCATATTACGTCTAGGAGAGGCCAGGAGGCATTGCGAGCTTCTGAGGCAAGGCGAGACATGCATTGGCGGAGGATACTACAGGCTGGACTACCTGCAGCATAGGCTGCTGCTCAGCGGAGCGTCGAGCGAGTACGGCGAGCCCCAATGGGAAAAGGCGGGACACATCAGGGTTTCGCCCTTCTACCTGGGAATGGAGATTACCTACACATCATGGGACAGCTGGAAAGAGACATTCCCCGTGAGCGAGAGGCTGGACATCACCTACGGATAAGGACCCTACAGCAATGGGGAGAAGAGACGTGCAAAGGACTCAAGGCAGCGCTCAATAAGCGAGCGCCCCGACAGGAAGCCGCTAAGCGTAAGCAGCCTTGACGACTTCATATCCTCAAGGAAAGCCTCCTTCAGCGAGCATGCAGTCTTCTTGCCGTACACAAAGGCAGACACCTCGAAGTTATAGAAGAAACTACGGAAATCAAGGTTTACCGAACCTACAGAAGAGAGGTAGTCATCGCACACAAGCGTCTTGCTATGCAGGAACCCGGCATTGTAGAGGTACACCTTTACGCCCGCCTTCATTATATCGGCCAGGTAGGACTTTGACGCATAGTTGACAAGCCTGCTGTCCGACCTTTCCGGAATCATGAGCCTGACATCGACACCAGAGAGCGCCGCTCCTTTCAGCGCCTGCAGGAACGATTCGTCGGGCATGAAATAAGGAGTCTGCAGGTATACATACTTCTTTGCGGCGGACAGCGCCTTTACCATACCTGTCATTATTGTGCGTACGTCACCGGCCGGGTTAGACTGCACCACCTGCACCAGCGAGTCCCCGTCCTGCTGCAGCCGGGGGAAATAGCGCTTGCCGCAGACAAGCGTGCGGTTAGAGAAATACCAGTCAACTAGGAACGAGTACTGGAGCCCATGCACTGCAGCGCCCCTGATAAGAAGCATAGTGTCACGCCAGACACCCCACTTGACCCCTTTCAGATACCTGTCGGCCACGTTGCAGCCCCCCACAAGGCCCACCTTGCCGTCTACTACCACAATCTTGCGGTGATTGCGGTAGTTCACCTTGTTGGTAAGCAGCGGGAAGCGTACCTTCAGGAACGACTCAACATACACCCCGGCACACCGCATCGTCTCAAAAAACTCCTTGTCTACGCTAAAGCACCCAACGCTGTCGTATATTACGCGCACCTCAACTCCCTGCCTGGCCTTGGCCATCAGATGTTCCCTCAGCAGATGGCCGAACTCATCGTCCTCAAAGATGTAGAACTGCACGTGTATATGCTCCTTTGCGGCGTCTATCTCCTCATACAGCCTGGCAGCAAACTCCTTTACCGAGGGAATGACACGGACTTCATCGGCCGCCAAGAGACTTGCCGACGAGGTATTCTTGAAAAAAGAGGCCAGCGGGGCATAATCGTGCTGCACTTCATTGCGGGAGTACTCCCCGTCATCAAGCTGCTTCCTTTGCAGCTGCGACAGCTGGCGGCTGCTTATAATCCTTGCCCTGCGCGTATCGCGCCCGAAAAAGAAATAAAGCACTACCCCAAGAAAGGGAATGAACACAAGCACCATAACCCATGCAAGTGTCTTGACGGTATCGCGGTTATTGAGAATAACACGCACCATCAGCAGGATTGCCGCTACCAGATATACAGGATAGAGGACAGCAAGAATGGTATAGAAACTAATGCCCATAATCATCAAGACTATGCGCGAAGATAAGAAATATATAGAAAAAGGAGGCACAACGGCCTCCTTTTTAAAATATTATAACACTAAGAAGCTGTTTAAATTTCTTTCGAAAAAATACATTGCCACGAGTGGTGCTTGCCTTTTATGCTCTTTTTTGCCTGTTTTCCCCTTTTTCGCAGTTACATAGCCCGCTATGCGCCTTGGAAAAATGAAAAAACATCCTAAAAAAGACCTATAAGAATTTCAAGGACATAAATTTAAACCGCTTCTAAGCATTGTCAGAACCTCATTCCTCCGCGCATATTGCCTGGAGGCATTCCGCCGCCAGGCATTCCATAGCCGCGCATGCCGTTGCCACGCCCGCTTTTCCCGTCGGGCTCATTGCCGAATTTGTTGAACTTGTACGAGAGATTGAACATCACATAGCTGTAGATGGCATTCGTCTCGGTATCGCGGCGCGAGAGCGCGTCCACCATGCGGCTTATGTTGCTCTGCTGCTGCAGGATGTCATAGACCTGTATGGAGAATGTAAGGGCATTCTTCTCCAGGAAGCTTGCCGAGAGCTGGGCGTTCCACAGCAGCTCGTCGGTATTGGCCTTGGGGTCGCTGTATCCCCTGCGGCTGCTCATTGAGATATTGGTAGAGAGCCTTATATTATACCATGGGAACGTGTAGTTGGCGCTTGGGCCATACGAGAAGTCGAACACGTTCATCACATCCTCGGGCTGCACGCTCGACTTTGAGTTAGAGTATCTTACAAAACCGTTCAGCGAGACATCAAAGTTATCGGTACGGTAGTTGAACGAGAGGCGCTCACTGAGTCCCAAGGTCTTGGCAACACTCTTCACGCTGCTGGACTGCCTGTTCATGCTTATGTAGGACACATTGTTGCTGAAACTGGCATCGGTATGTGTTGAATATGTAAACTTCTTGTTCGCGGGGATTGCCGAGTTGAACACCAGGCCTCCCGACATACGCCAGTTCCCGTTGATATTGTCGGGCTGGGTTGTCGTTGCGCCAGTAACCTCGTCATAAGTCGCCTTGCGGCTAATGCTGTTAATGGTGTTGTTGAAGCTGGCATATACATTGAAGCCACGCTGCGCGTCAACATTGAATGTATTGAAGCCCACCATTACATTATTGCTGAACGATGGCTTAAGCCCCGGGTTACCCTTTGTAATGTTCAACGGGTTAGAGTCGTCGGTAATATCAAGCAGGTCGGTCATTGACGGCTGGCTTGTGGAGCCCCGATAGTTTATGTTTAGGCTTGTCTGCTTAGACCAGCGGTACCTGAAACGGATGTTTGGAGTAATGTTATATACATCGCGCTTGAGCAGCGTGTCAATGCCAAAGTACTGGTAGGCCATCTCGGTGTGCTGCGGCATGTATGTTACACCGGCATTGAAGTTCATCTTGTCGGTAACATAGCGGAACATAACCTGCACATCGTGCCTCTGGGTGCGGTAAGTAGAATAGCGGCTTAGGCTGTCGCTGCGGTACTGCTCATAATCGGGCGGCAGGGCAGGCAGCAGATAGTTATAGCTCAGCGCCATTTTATAGTCTTCAAGGGCATCAAAGATATATGTTGAGCGGTCGCTGTTGCTGTAGCTGTTGCTATAGGTGTAGTTTAGCTGCAGGAACAGGTTCTTCATCAGAGGTTCGGTATAGCTCAGCCTGAGGCTGTAGTTCCAGTTCTGGGACGGTGTGGATGAATAGCGCTTGCGGTCATACCCTGCCCCGGCAGCAGCCTGATAATACTTGACACTGTTGACAGAGAAGCTTTTGCTCCTGCTGTCACTATATGAGAAGTTCGCACGGAAGGTTATGTTGCGGCCCGGCTTTGACAGACGGCGGTTTACCTGCAGGCTGCCCCTTGCCGAGAGATTCCCGCTATTGCTCATCGACTCATTATTGCTGCTGTTGACTGCAACGCTATCGAGTTCCTTGAAGACATCGCCATAGACAGCCTTCTCATATGAGCCAACATACTTGAAAGGGTCGTCATTGAATGTAGCAGAGGCGCTCTTCGACCAGCTGTCCGATACAGAATAGCTGACTGAGGGGCTGAAGATGATATTTGTCATCGTATCGGGTTTCCACTCTATACGGAAATCGGCATTGACGCCCTGAGAGCAGCTGCGGCTTACATTGCGGCTGTTACTGAACTGGTTGCGTCCAATCTGGGGCATGAAGACCTCGCTCGATGTCCAGCTCTTTGAGTTAGCGTCGCGGTGATTGGCACGCACGTTGCCTCCCAGTTCCACTTTACTGTTCTCATATGCAAAATTAAAGCCCGCTCTTCGTGGCGTTGCCAGGCCTCCGCCGCCTCCGCCACGGAAACCGCGGCCCCTGCCGTCGGAGAATCCCTGGTCATTGAGATTATTGGCCGAGAGCACCAGCGTATACTGCGACACGTCATTGTAATAGTTGGTAGTATTCTGCAGCCTGAAGCGGTTATGTGTTCCGTAACCGGCATCGGTATTTGAGAAGAAACCGTCCTTGACACCCTTTTTCATCTGCAGGTCGAGCACAGTCTCCTCCTCGCCGTCATCAATGCCTGTGACACGCGAGAAGTCACTCTTCTTGTCATAGAATTTCACCTGGTCAACAGCGTCTACAGAGATATTCTTCAGCGCCATCTCCTTGTCGGTACCAAAGAAATCCTTGCCCTTCATGAGAATGCGGTTCACAGTCTTGCCGTTAATCTTTATTGTACCGTTCTCGTCAATCTCTACGCCAGGATATTTCTTTATAAGCTCCTCAAGCATTGAGCCTTCGGGCACACGGAATGCTGCGGTATTGAACATTAGCGTGTCGCCCGACGCCGTAACAGGAGGCACCTCGGCCACCACAAGCGCCTCGTCCAGCAGCCTGGAATCCTCCTTGAGGGTAATCTTCCCCAAATCCAGGGACTTTGAGCGTGACACAGTCACATCCATTTCCTTAGTCTCATACCCTACAAAAGAAATGCGCAGGAGGTACTTGGCCGGCTTTGCCTTCAAGGTGAAGGTCCCGTCATACGCAGTTGCGACACCTGCCGACAGCACTGAGTCGGGCAAGGAGTAGAGAGTGACTGAAGCGCCTGGCACGGCCTCGTTGCTTGAGACGTCGGCAACAGTACCGGTAACCGTCCCGTTCTTCTGCGCCATGGCGCCCATGACAGAAAGCAACAGGATAAGGGAGAACATAATCCTTTTCATATATAGTCTTTATATTATTTTTTCTACGTTTGCAATATACAGCCATTTCCTTACTTTGACCAGCAAATGCTGCAAAAGTTTAGCCTATGTTACGTTAATTCCTCTAAAGAGCATTAATCTTCTGCAAACAGGCGTGTTTACAATATATTTGCTATCTTTACGGCATGGAACCCTGCAAGAAGGAGAATATCACGGACGCGCTCGCTGCCATTGCGGGCAACGTTATACATCCACGTTTCGGCGAACCGTTCAGGAGCGCTTTTGCAGCGCAATACCCCAAAGGGAGCGACGAGGAGATAACGGCGGCCGCGTATATCTGCTCGCTGTTCCTCTCGGCCATACTGGAAGGATTCTCCACAGAAAGGCTGCACACCTTTGTGCATTACGCGAAGGACAACTGCAGCCGCTTCACTTTCGACTGCAAGATGTACAGCACATTGCTCAGCGCCATAAGCGAGGAGTCACTGGAGCAGGTACCGCTCATGGACAGGAGTGGGGGCACCGTATTTACCCGCTGCAGCAGGGACAGCATAATGGAAGCATTCGACTTCTACACCAATCGCTAGAACCAGGACACCTAAACTTTTAGATATTATTATATGAAGTTTAACTAAATTTTACATCGTTTTTATCTATATTTGCGCTAAAGCGTGAAAATAGGCAGCACTCGCCGTGAAATGTCAAAGCAAGCCTTGCCTATCCCGCTCGCTTGTTGCAGTAATCCACAACACATAGACATACTACCATGAAGAGAACATTCCTACACACAGCATTGTGCCTTATCGCAATGGCTGTATCTGTATCATGCAGCAGCGATACCGATGAGTACAATCCTTTTGACCACCAGGCCTTCAGCGAGTTCGACGCAAGCAGCATAACATTCAAGAAGAAAAATGACAACATAGAGACTGTTGAAAAGTGGAGCGACATTGTATGCAATAGCGAGAAGAAAGTCACCGCTTACACATACACACGCAGCACCACAGGCTACATTACCGAGAACGAGACCAGCAAATGCAGGATTGACTATTTCCTCAAATATGATGGCAGCAGCGCTATTAGGGTGCGGACAGAGACTGAATACTACAAGAAAGAGAACAACATTGAAGAGAAATATCGTGAGAGCTCCGTCGAGGAGATAACAATGAACAGCGACGGTTACATTAATGCAATCAGGACCACCGCTGACAGGTTTGAGGACGGTTCCAGCACACCAGATATCATCAGCAGCTACAGGACATTCACATATGACGGCGACTTCTGCACTGGCAGCGCGTACAGCGACGGGAACCTGAGCATAACCTACACCTACAGCTGGGAGGCATACCAGCTAAAGAAGATATCCATACTCAAGGAGAACAGCAAGAACAGTACAGCAGAGCACTCTACATACGAATACACCTTTGACACAAGCGCCTTGTCAGAATACTCGGGCTGCGAGACTCTCCCGTACGTGCAGAGCGGTTTCCCGCCTATATTCGCATCCATGAACTATTTTGGCAAGTTCACTCCATTCATACTTACTGAAGAAGTACAGAGCGGCAGCACCGACTACGGCGATGGCCTTGGTTCGCGCCCAAAGACCGAGATAAGGATAAAATATGACTATAATGCCAATGACAGCAATGAACTGAAGTACACAGGAACATCAAGAATATACGACACCTACAGTCTGACATTCAGCAAATAGCCCAATGCCTGAACTTGAAAAGAGATTCGCTCATTTGAGCGACGAGGAGATTATCGAAAGGATGACCTCTCCAGTTACAGACGAAAGCCTGCACAGGTATTTCTTTTATGTGAGGTGCGCTCCGTTCCTAAGGTATATCTCAAGGAAGCTGTATGGAAGCAACGACATCACCATTCTCACCGGAGAACTGTTCGAGCTCGTCGCAAGCAACGACTGGGCACTGCTGAAGAAGTGGAAGAAGAAAAACGAGGCGTCGCTCTTCAGCTACATTGCCCGCTGCGCCACCAACTACTTTATAAACAAGAATATCGCCGAGAAGAAACGGCAGGACAAGGAGACGCTGGCAAGCAGTCCAGACATAATTGAACAACTCTCATTATTGACTGAAGAGAACGAGACCGAGGCGCCGCCCATCTGGAAAGCATACGGCATGCTCAACGAACGTGACCGCGAGGTGCTCCGCCTGCTTGTTATTGAGGAGCGTCAGGTCCTTTCGGTGGCAGGCGAGCTGTGGAAATACGTTGACAGCAAGCAGGACATAAGCGAAGTGCCTCCTAAACGGCTACAGGGAACAATCTCCATGATAAAGCACCGTGCCCAGCTGGCGCTGCTCGATAATCTTGAAAAACTGACCGGGGAGTAGCCCCGGCCAGCCCTTTTGGCCATATGACCCTTTTTGCCTTTTTGTCATTATGGCCCTTTTAGCCCTCAATCGCAATATCCATTGTGTAGTTATTGGTCTCCTTGAAAACAAAGCCACATGAACGGTAAAGAGCATTGGCAGCCTCGCGGGACGGGCGGGAAGTAAGCATTAGGGTTCCGGGGCCAAGAGTACGGGCATACTCTATCGCATGCTGCACAAGCAGGCGCCCTATCGAACGGCCGCGCATGGCCTCGTCAACTACAACATCCTCAATCCACATCTTGCGTCCTGTGGGTGCAAGATAATGGCAAAGGGTGAGCATGCCTGCGGCCTTGCCTTCTGCAACAGCAAGGAAAAGGTGCGAGTTGCCGGAAGCGGCAATAGCGGCAAGTGTCTCCTGCGAGAAGGAACGCGAGGCCGACGAGAGCTGCGCAAGCAAGCGGCTAATGTCGTCCACATGCTGCCAGCACGCCTCCTTTACTTCAATTACAATAACTTCGCTATCCATATCATTCACTCATTAACCTTGCATTTCACGCCCTTTGACTCATTGTGCATGCGGTCGAGCACTGTAACCACATATGTGCTGCCAGTCTCCGTCTCCTCAGGCAGCTCATAGTAGCATGACCTTGTTATCGCAGCAATTCTTGAAGGGTCATTAATATCAGCCTTCTCCCCCTTGGCAAAATGGTAGACAACATAGCCGTACGGCTCGTTCATCACATTCTTCGCCGGTTTCTTGCCGTTGAGCCACACAAGTACCCGCTTCCCGCCATCCTCGATAATCCTCACACCCTTTACCTTCTTTGGGGCATTGCCGTCAATAAAGGGATAGAGAGGCATAAGCGCAGGAGACGAATAGATACCGGACGCAAGGTAATCGCGGTACCCGTCTGCATTGCCTGCGGCCGAGGCAGCATCCCAGAAGCATGAGCCCTGCACATTCTTCTCGGCGCGCTGCAGCCTGTACTTGGCCTCCTGCTGGTTGCCGGTAGCGCTTGCCGCATCCTTGGCCTTGATTGTGCGCTGCACATCCTGCCCAATGTACAATGGACGGCTAGAGGCATTTGCAGCCCACCAGGCTACAAGTTCCGCGTAGTCGGCAGCCTTGTGCCCAATCTCCCAATATACCTGCGGAATGCAGTAGTCGACCCATCCCTGGTTTATCCAGAAGAGCACATCGGCATAAAGGTCATCGTAGCACTGCAGGCCGTTAGTCTCGCTACCCTTCTCCCAACTGCCTTTGTTGCGGTATATCCCAAACGGAGAGACTCCGAATTTCACCCATGGCTTAAGGCTGCGCACTGTACGGTGGAGCTGGTAAATAAGATGGTTCACATTCTCTCTGCGCCAGTCATCCTTGTCAAGGGCGCTGTTCTTCGGGAACTGCGCGCTATCGCCGAACTCCTTGCCCTTTGTAGGGTAAGGGTAGAAGTAGTCATCAATATGCAGGCCGTCAACATCATAACGGGTTATTATGTCTGTCACCACCTTGCATATATGGTCCCTGTTGCTCTGCATTGCAGGATTGAAGTAGAGCTGTCCCTCATACTCCACAAAGTTCCCTGGACGGCGCCTGCTGAAATGGCCCGGCGCTACGAAGCTGGTGCCCTTGGTACGTGCACGGTAGGGATTTATCCACGCATGCAGCTCCATGTTACGCTTGTGGCATTCGCCCACCATAAAGGCCAGCGGGTCCCATCCTGGCGACTCCCCCTGCACGCCTGTGAGGAAACGGCTCCATGGCTCTATTTCCGACGGATAGAGCGCGTCGCCCTCGACACGTACCTGGAAAATCACGGCATTCACGTTTGCCTTCTGCAGGCTATCGAGCATGGCGGTGAGGTAGTCCTTCATCTGCCGCTCCTTCATTCCTGTAAACTGCCCGTTTACGGCCTGTATCCACGCCCCGCGGAACTCGCGCTTGGGATTTCTCGAGCTGGCAGGAATCCTCCTGCTGCTGCAGGACGAGAGCAAAAGCGCAACAAGCAGCAGCAATATTATATGTCTTGAACGCATAGTACTTATATTTATACGCGAAGATAGCCAAATAAAAATTAGAAAAGAATATTTAACAGTGACTATGATATCTATTTTCATGCAAACATGTACAATCTGGGCATTTTTATGTAAATTCGCAGGATTGAAGTAACAAGGCAATATGAGCAAGAACATCATAATCAAAGGCGCCAGGGTAAATAACCTGAAGAACGTGGATATCGAGATTCCGCGCGGGAAACTTGTTGTTATCACAGGACTTTCCGGTTCGGGTAAGTCATCGCTGGCCTTTGACACGCTTTATGCCGAAGGGCAGCGGCGCTATGTGGAGTCGCTCAGCTCATATGCCCGCCAGTTCCTTGGCCAGATGAACAAGCCAGAGTGCGACATCATCAAGGGCATACCGCCTGCCATAGCTATAGAGCAGAAGGTAAACAACCGCAACCCGCGCTCAACAGTAGGCACCTCTACCGAGATATACGAGTACCTTAAGCTGCTGTATGCACGCATTGGAAAGACAGTCTCGCCCATAAGCGGCAGGGTGGTAAAGAAAGATAGTCCCGAGGACCTTGTCGCATGCATGGAGAAGCGCCCTGAAGGCACACGCTTCCTGCTGCTTGCCCCCATTCCCAAGCGCAAGGGGCGCACACTGCAGGAGCAGCTGCAGATTTACCTGCAGCAAGGTTTCACACGCATAGCGCTAGGCAAGGAGATTATACGCATTGAGGATTACGCCCCCAAGAAAGGCGACGCCCCCACCCTGCTTGTCGATCGCCTTGCGGCGAGCAGCAGCAAGGAGACTATAAGCCGTCTGCTCGACTCCGCCGAGACAGCATTCTACGAAGGCGGCGGCACCTGCCTGCTGCAGTTCATGGACGAAGAGACGCCGCACAGTTTCAGCATACGCTTCGAGGCCGACGGCATAGAGTTCGAGGAGCCCACTGAGCAGATGTTCTCCTTCAACTCCCCCATCGGAGCATGCCCCGACTGCGAAGGATTCGGGCGCATTGTAGGCATTGACGAGGATCTTGTAATCCCGAACAAGACACTCAGCGTATACGACGGCGCAGTCTTCTGCTGGCGAGGCGAGAAGATGGGCGAATGGAAGAACGAGTTCTGCCGCCGCGCGCCGCAGGACAACTTCCCAATCTTCGAGCCCTACTACAGCCTCACCCAAGAGCAGAAGGACTATCTGTGGCACAAGGGTCCATGGATTGAAGAGTACGGCGAAGGCATAAGCATTGACAGTTTCTTCAACATGGTCAAGGCCAACCAGTACAAGATACAGTACCGCGTTATGCTGGCACGCTACCGTGGCAAGCCCATATGCCCCACATGCCACGGCACACGCCTGAAAAAACAGGCCAGCTATGTAAAGGTGGGCGGCACTAGCATTATCGAGCTCATAGAGATGCCGGTAACTCGCCTTAAGGAGTTCTTTGACGGCCTGACGCTCGACGAGCATGACGAGGCAGTGGCAAAGCGTATTCTCACCGAGATACGCAGCCGCATTGACTGCCTTATTGATGTAGGTCTCGGCTATCTCACCCTCAACCGCCTGAGCAACACCCTTTCTGGCGGCGAGAGCCAGAGAATAAACCTTGTTACCTCGCTCGGCAGCGCGCTTGTAGGCTCGCTATACATTCTTGACGAGCCCAGCATAGGACTCCACAGCAAGGACACCGGAAGGCTCATAAACGTACTCTACCGCTTGCGCGACCTTGGGAATACAGTAGTTGTGGTAGAGCATGACGAGGAGATAATACGTGCGGCCGACTACATAATAGATGTAGGTCCCAAGGCCGGCTCATACGGCGGCAACATCGTATACAGCGGCAACATGAGCGGCCTTGAGAAGGGCAGCAGCAGCTACACCGTAAAATACCTGCTGGGCGAGGAGACCATTGACGTACCCAGCCATCGCCGCACATCGAACAACTGGATTGAGATAAAGGGCGCCCGCGAGAACAACCTCAAAGGCATAGACGTGAGAATACCGCTGAACCTCTTTACAGTAGTGAGCGGGGTGAGCGGTTCGGGAAAGTCAACACTAGTCCGCAACATCCTCTACCGCTCGCTAATGCGCCACTTCGGCAACGCATGCGACGCGCCCGGGCAATGCGAGGCTGTAGAGGGAGCGCTCAAGCAGCTCAGCGGAGTGGAGTTCATAGACCAGAACCCGATTGGCAAGTCATCACGCTCAAACCCAGTGACCTATCTCAAGGTATATGACGACATACGACACCTCTTTGCGCAGCAGCCACTTGCCAAGCAGATGGGGTTCGGCGCCGGACATTTCTCCTTCAACGCCGACGGCGGACGCTGCGACGAGTGCAAGGGCGAGGGCACCATTACCGTATCAATGCAGTTCATGGCCGACCTTAGGCTCGAATGTGAAGCATGCCATGGCAAGCGCTTCAAGAGCGAGGTGCTCGAAGTCAAGTTCCACGGCAAGAGCATACACGACATACTGGAGATGACTATTGGCGACGCCATAAACTTCTTCCAGGAGCACGGGCAAGAGAAGATTGCCGGGAGCCTGCAGCCGCTGCAGGATGTGGGGCTTGCATACGTGAAGATGGGCCAGTCGTCCTCAACCCTCTCTGGCGGCGAGAACCAGCGTGTGAAACTGGCCTACTACCTGAGCCGGCAGAGCGACCGCCCAACCATGTTCATCTTTGATGAGCCTACGACCGGCCTGCATTTCCATGACATAAAGAAGCTGCTCAAGTCATTTGAGCGCCTGCTTGCACGCGGGCACTCACTTGTTGTCATCGAGCACAACATGGATGTTATAAAGTGCGCCGACTACCTGATTGACCTTGGCCCCGAAGGTGGCGAGAATGGTGGTCACCTTGTGGCTGCCGGCACCCCCGAGGAGGTTGCAGCCTGCAAGGAGTCATATACAGGAGAGTTCCTGAAAGAAAAACTGGGATAAACGTTTGATATCGATATATTCGCGCATTCTTGAACATAAAAGACAAGGAAATAGCTGTTTCCAATATTTCCAATATAATAACGTTTTTTAGAAATTTAAACAGTTTCTAAAGTACCACGCTATTTTTCTATGCCAGTCATCAAGGTCTTGCTAGACTATCCCATAGAATATCCCGCCGAAGGCACCGGCGAGCACAAGTATTAGTATCGGGCTTACCCTGAAGAATTTCATTGCCACAAATGCTGCAATGAACAGCGCCACACTTACCCCGAACTGCAAAGGTGTTTCACCCGGTGAACCGAAGTTCTCCTCAGTCATGAGCAGAAGTGCTGCGGAGGCAATCAATCCCACAACAGCAGGGCGCAGGCCCTTGAACACCGCCTCAACCAAAGGATGCTTGCTATATTTTATAAGGTACCGGCTCACTATGAGCATGAGCACTATCGAAGGCAGCATTACGGCAAATGACGCCACAAGGGAACCGGCAACGGCAAGCAGTTCCGACCCCGTAGCATTGAGCACAGCGGTATAGCCCACATATGTGGCCGAATTGATTCCAATAGGGCCAGGAGTCATCTGGCTTATGGCGACAATGTCGGTAAACTCGGCAGCCGAGAGCCACCCGTGGCCGCTCACAACCTCGCCCTGGATTACAGAGAGCATGCCATACCCCCCGCCAAAAGAGAACATTCCAATCTTGACGAAAGTGAGGAAAAGTTCCAGGAATATCATCATACTTTGTCCCTCCCTATTTTACCCCATATGAAACCAGCCGTTCCGGCAACAATGATGACATAGATGGGCGAGACGCCGAATAGCGCAATAAGCAATGCCGAAAGAACAGGAATCCACACCGTGCTCCACCCTATTCCGGCACTCCTGGCCACATTGAAAACAGGAACGGCAATGAGCGCAACGACAACAGGCCTTATGCCCATGAATATATTGTTCACAACCTCAATGTGACGGAAACGACGGAAGAAAAGCGCAATAAACAGAATAATAGCAACCGAAGGCAGCACGCAACCGAAGGCAGCTGCCAAAGCCCCCCGAACACCCCTGAGCCTGTAGCCTACAAACACCGCCATGTTTACTGCAAACACGCCGGGTGCCGATTGCGCCACCGCCAACAGGTCAACAAAATCCTTCTTCGGCAGCCAACAGTTTCTCTCCACTACATCGTGTTCAATGAGCGGAATCATAGCATAGCCACCGCCGAATGTAAAGAGACCTATGCGGAAAAACGTGGTGAACAGTCTGAACAGTGATGTTGCCATTGCAATAGATTAAAAAATAAAGGTGACAGAAGAGAATTAAGGAGGACTAAAGCACATCAATGCTCCTTAATCCCCCTTAATAGCCTTTAGTTCACTTTAATAACCTTTTACTGTTTTAACCCTACTTGTGGGCACAAGTTTTCAGTTTTCCGTTTTCACTTTTCCGTTCTATCTGCTACCCAATTGTAAGCATTGCGGAAAATCTCAATCCATGGTGTGACATCATCGCCTACATGGTTGGCAGGATAAGTAGCACACTGCCATGGGAAGATTGCACGCTCAGGGTGAGGCATCATAGCCACGTGACGGCCGTCGGCACTTGCAAGGGCAGCCACATTGTAATCGGAACCGTTGGGGTTAGCAGGATATCCCTCGTATGCATACTGGGCCACAATGTTATACTTCTCGGCATCGTAAGGCAGAGAGAACTTGCCCTCGCCATGAGCGACCCAGACACCCAGGCGGCTGCCCGACAAGGAACCGAACAGCACACTGTTGTTCTCAGGGATATTCACGCCCACGAACGAAGACTCGAACTTGTGAGAGTCGTTGTGGAGCATGCGCCCACGCTCAGCATATTCTGGATTTATGAGGTTAAGCTCCATCATCAGCTGGCAGCCGTTACAGATACCAAGAGAGAGAGTATCCTCACGCTGGTAGAAGCGGTCGAGCGCAGCCTTTGCCTTAGGATTGAAGAGGAAGCCTCCTGCCCAGCCCTTGGCCGAGCCAAGGACGTCGGAGTTGGAGAAACCGCCACAGAACACAATGAAGTTCACCTCGTCAAGAGTCTCGCGGCCGCTGATGAGGTCGGTCATAGTAACATCCTTCACGTCAAAGCCTGCAAGATACATTGCATAGGCCATCTCACGCTCGCCATTTGTACCCTTCTCGCGAATGATTGCAGCACGCACACCCGATTTCTCGCGGCGGTCTGCCGACATCCCGTAGCTTGAGAGCATACCGTTGAAACGGGCAGGCAGGCGGAAACGCAGCGGCTGGTTCTTGTAGTTCTTCAGGCGCTCGCTTGCACAGCCGTTAAAGCTCTGCTTGAGGTCCATGAGATATGAGCTGTCGAACCACACGTCGCGATAGTGGTCAATATCGAACAGGCGTGTGCGCTTGCCCTTTGCAACGGCAATCTGGCGCTTGGCACAAGGCACGCCAATCTTCACAAAGCAAATGCCTGCGTCGTCAAGGATAGCCTGCATGCGGCACTTGTCCTTGTCGGCAACCTGGATAACCAGCGCAGGGTTCTCTGCAAACAGGAGCTTTACGATATCCTCCTCTACAACCTGGTCAAGGTTAACCTCCATACCGCCTGTTGTGTTCGCGAAGCACATCTCGAGCAGCGTTGTGATGAGACCGCCGGCCGAGACGTCATGGCCTGCCATTACAATGCCCTCATCTACAAGGCGCTGTACAGCATTGAATGCCTCGGCAAAATATTCGGGATTCTGCACAGTGGGGACATCATCGCCCACACAGTTCAGTGTCTGCGCGAAAGCAGAGCCTCCAAGGCGCAGGCTATCAAAACTGAAGTCAATGTGGTAGAATGCGCTCTTTGGCTCGTTCACCATTACTGGAGAAACAACCTTGCGCACATCGGAAACCTCGCCTCCTGCCGAAACAATTACCGTACCCGGGCTTATTACCTTTGTGCCGTCGGGGTACTTCTGTGTCATTGAGAGAGAATCCTTGCCTGTAGGCACATTTATGCAGAGTGCGCAGCAGAAGTCGCTGAGAGCCTCTACACCGCGGTAGAGACGTGCGTCCTCGCCCTCCTGAGAGCGGCAGGGCCACATCCAGTTGGCACTGAGCGAAATGCTCTTTATTCCATTGGCAAGCGGAGCAAGCACAATGTTTGTCAGTGCCTCGGACACAGCAAGCACAGAACCCTTTGCCGGGTCGGCAAGGCCCGCCTGAGGAGCATGGCCTATCGAGGTTGCGATACCCTTCTTTCCACGGTAGTCAAGCGTAACCACGCCGCAGTCGCTGAGCGGGAGCTGAATCTCGCCCTGGCACTGCTGGCGGGCAATCTTGCCAGTTACCGAGCGGTCGACCTTATTGGTGAGCCAGTCCTTGCAGGCAACAGCCTCAAGGCGCAGCACATCGGTGAGGTACTCTTCAATCTTTGCCTCGTCATATTCAGCGTCCTTGTAATGGCGCTCTACAGTCTTGTCAACCATATAAGTCTTTGGCGACGAGCCGAACATCTGGCTCACCGAGAGGTCGAACGGACGCTGGCCGTCGGCCTGCTCGAATGCGAAACGCGCGTCACCAGTTGTCTCGCCCACTACATACATAGGGGCACGCTCGCGCTCTGCCACCTTGCGCACATATTCAATGGCCTCCTCCTTTATGAGTAGGCCCATGCGCTCCTGCGACTCGTTGGCAATAATCTCCTTTGCCGAGAGGGTGCTGTCGCCCACTGGCAGGCTTGCCATATCAATAAGGCCGCCGCACTCCTCTACAAGTTCCGAGAGGCAGTTCACGTGACCTGCCGAACCATGGTCGTGGATTGAGACTACAGGGTTTGTATCGTCCTCGCACAGCGCGCGCACCACGTTGTAGGCACGCTTCTGCATTTCGGCATTGGCGCGCTGCACGGCATTGAGCTCAATACCCGATGAGTAACGGCCTGTATCAACCGATGACACCGAACCGCCGCCAAGGCCTATGCGGTAGTTGTCGCCACCCATAACAATAACCTTGTTGCCCTTCTCGGGAGCGCCCTTGAGGCAGTCGCGGCGAGTACCGTAGCCCACACCGCCGGCAAGCATGATTACCTTGTCATAGCCATACACCTCGCCGTTCTCCTCGTGCTCGAACGTGAGCACCGAACCGCAGATAAGCGGCTGGCCGAACTTGTTTCCGAAGTCCGAAGCGCCATTCGAGGCCTTTGTAAGGATTTGTTCAGGTGTCTGGTAGAGCCACTTGCGCACTGGGAGCAGTTCCTCCCACTTGCGGTCGCTGTAAGTGCGCGGATATGATGTCATGTAGACTGCAGTTCCTGCTATTGGCCATGAGCCCTTGCCGCCGCCCATACGGTCGCGGATTTCGCCGCCTGTACCGGTAGAGGCGCCGTTGAAAGGCTCCACCGTTGTGGGGAAGTTATGAGTCTCGGCCTTTAGAGAAATCACGGTCTCAATGTCCTTGATTACGAAATAGTCGGGTATCGAGTGGTCGGCCGGAGCGAACTGCTCGACAACAGGGCCCTGCGCAAAGGCAACGTTGTCCTTATAGGCCGATATAATGCTGTTGCGGTTCTCGCTTGTCGTGCGCTTAATCATTGCAAAGAGCGAAGATGGCATCTCCTCGCCGTCAATGATGAATGTACCGCCGAAAATCTTGTGGCGGCAGTGCTCCGAGTTAATCTGCGCAAAGCCGAACACCTCGCTATCGGTGAGCCTGCGTCCCAGCTCGCTCTCAACACGGTGCAGATAGTCAATCTCCTCCTTTGAAAGGGCAAGGCCCTCCTGCTCGTTATAGCCGTCAAGGTCATCGATGAATTCAATGGGTTTGGGCTGGATATCCACAGTAAAGATTTCCTGGTCGAGGCCACGGTACATACGCTGCAGCATAGGGTCATAGGCAGCATTCTCGTTCTCGACTGCGAAATACTCCTCAATGCGCACAATTCCTGAAAGGCCCATGTTCTGGGTAATCTCTACAGCATTTGTACTCCAAGGAGTAATCATCTCGCGGCGCGGACCGATGAAAAAGCCGTCCATTCTCTCGCCGCCGGCAAGGGTTGCCTCGCCATAGAGCCAGCAGAGTTTCTCCACATCGGCAGCAGCCAGCTCATTATTTGTCTGGGTTGCAATAACTGAACCCGCAGGGGTACTGAAGAAATAAATCATAAGAAGATATATATTTTTAAATTATACGCTGTTAAGTCTATACCGCAGGGGGTGTTTCAATAAGAAAATGTCTTTAGGAATCCAGACAGTCCCTTATATTCCCAAGGTGTATTTTTCACCGCGAAGATAACTATAAAAAATCATATCTGCGGCAAAAATGTTAACAATTGTTCCACAATATCATTATAAATGATACGCAGAGCGCTATTGTGGAAAAAAAAGAATAACTTTGCATACAAAACAACAGGACAATGGAAATACTCATAGGACTCACGATACCCTTTCTGGGCACCACGCTAGGAGCGGCGACAGTGCTGCTGCTGCGCGACAGGATTTCGCAACGTACTAACAACGCCATGCTCGGGTTCGCCTCGGGCATAATGGTTGCGGCCACATTCTGGTCGCTGCTGCAGCCGGCGCTTGAGCAGGCAGGCGAAGGGCTTGCAGGCAACTGGCCCGTGTTCGTGGGGTTCATTGCCGGCATGGTGTTCCTGCTGCTGCTCGACACCCTAATCCCTCACCAGCATACCGACAGCAACGCACCCGAAGGCCCCAGGTCCTCGCTCTCGCGCTCAACCAAGATGATTCTTGCCGTTGCGCTGCACAACATCCCCGAGGGCATGGCCGTGGGAGTCGTGCTTGCAGGCGTGATTAACGGCGACGCCAGCCTCACCATTGCAAGCTCGCTGGCACTTTCCGTGGGAATGGCCATACAGAACATTCCAGAGGGAGCGATAATATCGGTTCCCCTGCGCAGCGAGGGCAAGAGCAAGGGCAAGGCATTCCTCATGGGAACCCTGTCGGGCCTGGTAGAGCCATTGGCCGCTGTCGGCACAATCCTTTTCCTCGGGGGCAACACCTCCGCAATGCCGCTGCTGCTCGCTTTTGCGGCAGGGGCAATGCTCTATGTTGTAGTAGAGGAGCTTATCCCCTCATCGCAGCAAGGCAAGCACAGCAACATAGGCACAATAGGGTTTGCCGCAGGTTTCACTGTAATGATGCTGCTCGACACAATAATGTAGGGTACCCATTGCTTAAACTTCGTTAAATCATAAAAAAGTGAATTTTTTGCTTTTTTTGCCATCCACCTGTACCCATATTTTCACTACATTTGCGCACCGGGTGACAAACAAAAACGGCACCTGACATCTTATATTTAGGACAAACTTTTATAAGACAAAGAGATATGGACCTAGTACTGCTGTTTACCATGATTATTGCATCGGCTGCCTTTGTAGCGCTGGTCATGGTCATTACAAGGTGGATCTCGCCCAGGACATTCAACCGCAACAAGGGCGAGACATACGAATGCGGAATTCCCACGCAGGGAAACACATGGATTCACTTCAGGACAGGCTACTACCTGTTCGCAATCCTCTTCCTCATGTTCGACATTGAGGCAATATTCCTCTTCCCCTGGGCAACCATTGTAAAGGAACTGGGTTTCAAGGCACTTGTTGGAATACTATTCTTTCTCTCGTTCCTTATACTAGGACTTGCGTATGCATGGCGCAAAAAAGCACTTGAATGGAAATGAAAAGGCCTGTCATCAAATCAATACCTTATGAGGAGTTCAAGGACAACGAGACCCTTGAGGCCCTTATTGCCGAGATAAACAAGGAGCGCACGAACGTAGTTGTGGGCAGGCTCGACGACCTTATCAACTGGGGGCGCAGCAACTCGCTATGGTCGCTCACCTTTGCTACCAGCTGCTGCGGAATCGAGTTCATGTCAGTTGGAGCGGCCCGTTACGACTTTGCCCGCTTCGGGTTCGAGGTCACACGCAACTCGCCCCGCCAGGCCGACCTTATAATGTGCGCCGGCACAATCACCCACAAGATGGCACCAGTGCTCAAGAGACTCTACGACCAGATGGCCGAGCCCAAGTATGTAGTTGCCGTGGGAGGCTGCGCCATAAGCGGAGGCCCGTTCAAGGACTCCTACCACGTGCTCAACGGCATTGACAAGATTGTGCCGGTTGACGTATACATCCCCGGCTGCCCGCCGCGCCCCGAGGCAATCCTCTACGGCATGATGCAGCTGCAGCGCAAGGTAAAGGCGGAGAAGTTCCTGGGCGGCAAGAACAGGCACCAGAAGCGAGGGGAAATGCCTGCAGAACCGATAATAGTCACCAACCACCCTGTTAAAGAAGACAAGGAGCAATGATGGATATTGAGTACATTGATATAGAATCCTTCAGGCAGGCCATGCTTGCCCTGCGCGCCGAGGGAATGGATTTCCTGCGCGAGATGATTGGCATGGACTGGGAGAGCGAAGGGCTTGGCGTGATATACATACTAGAGAACAGCGCCACCCGCGCAGTGAAGGAGGTTGCCGTGCGGACCACGGACCGCAATAGCCCGCAGATACCTACTGTGAGCGACATATGGCACATTGCCGAGATGTACGAGCGCGAGGTATATGACTTCTACGGGATTGAGTTTGCCGGGCACCCCGACATGAGACGCCTTTTCCTGCGCAACGACTGGGTAGGGTTCCCGCTTCGCAAGGACTATGACCCCAGCGAGGCAATAAACCCGGTACGTCTTGAAAGCGAGACCAACGAGGAAGTCGTACGCGAGTATGACATTGCCGAGGACAAGCAGCTTGCCGAGCTGGTGGAGAAGATGAGAATCCTGCACTACGACCAGTTTGTCATAAACATAGGCCCGCAGCACCCTGCCACCCATGGCGTGCTCCGTTTCAGGCTGTCGCTAGAGGGAGAGGTGCTACGCAAGGTAGACATCCACTGCGGCTATATACACCGCGGCATTGAGAAACTGTGCGAGAGCAGGACCTACCCGCAGACGCTGGCCTTTACCGACCGCCTGGACTACCTTAGCGCCCACCAGAACCGCCATGCCCTGTGCATGTGCATTGAGAACGCAATGGGGCTTGAGGTAACAGAGCGCGTGCAGTACATAAGAACAATAATGGACGAGCTGCAGCGCATAGACTCGCACCTGCTCATGTTCTCCTGCATGGCCATGGACATGGGAGCAATAACATCGTTCATCTACGGGTTCCGCGACCGCGAGAAACTGCTTGACATAATGGAGGAGGTCACAGGCGGGCGCCTCATTCAGAACTACAACATCATTGGAGGCGTGCAGGCCGACATAACTCCCGGATTCGCCGCAAAGGTAAAGGAGTACTGCAACGACCAGAAGAAGCGCCTCAAGGAGTACTACGACGTATTCGTAAACAACATAATATTCAGGAACCGCTCAATAGGCGTAGGCGTGCTCTCACGCCAGGAGGCAATCTCGTTCGGCGCCACAGGAGGCACAGGCCGTGCCTCGGGCTGGGCATGCGACGTGCGCAAGCGCCATCCCTATGCGCTCTACAGCAAGGTGGAGTTCAAGGAGATCCTGCACACTGGCGGCGACTGCTACCACCGCCTGCTGGTGCGCCTGGAGGAGATTGTAGAGTCGGTACACATAATAGAGCAGCTCATAGACAACATCCCCGAGGGCGACTTCAAGACTAAGACCAAGCCCATAATAAAGCTGCCCGAAGGACAGTTCTATGCTGCAGTAGAGGGCTCGCGAGGCGAGTTCGGCGTCTTCATCGAGAGCCATGGGGAGAAGACCCCCTACAGACTCAAGTTCCGCCCCATGGGCCTGCCGCTCATTGCAGCAGCCCAGAATATAATGAAGGGGCACAAGGTTGCCGACATGATTACCATTGGCGCCTCCCTTGACTATGTGATACCCGACATTGACCGATAAAAAGAGGAGAAATGATTGATTTTACAGCCATAAACGCAAGCATTGACAGTTATCTGCACTCCGTGCTCCCGGCACAGGCCGCCACACTTGTCGAGTGTGCCCTTATTGCGGTATGCGCCATAGCCGCATACCTTGTCTTTGCCATTGTGATGATATACATGGAGCGCAAGGTGTGCGCTGCCTTCCAGTGCCGCATAGGCCCCGACCGGGTAGGTTTCATGGGACTCCTGCAGGTGTTTGCCGACGTGTTCAAGATGCTCATAAAGGAGATTATCGACATAAGGAACTCCGACCGCGCTCTCTACACCCTGGCGCCGTTCCTTGTTATAATGAGCTCCATTATCACATTCAGCTGCCTGCCATTTGACAACGGGCTGCAGGTGCTCGATTTCAACATAGGTGTCTTCTTCATAATGGCAGCGTCCTCTTTCGGCGTGCTGGGCATACTGCTTGCCGGATGGAGCAGCAACAACAAGTTCTCCATGATTGGAGCCATACGAAGCGGCGGGCAGATGATAAGCTACGAGCTCTCCATGAGCCTGTGCATACTCACGCTGGTTGTGCTCAGCGGCACCATGCGCGTGAGCGAGATTGTGGAAATGCAGCGCGAAGGGTGGTTCATAATACGCGGGCACATCCCTGCCGCCATCGCATTCATCATATACCTTATTGCAGGAAACGCCGAGACCAACCGCGCCCCGTTCGACCTTCCCGAGGCAGAGTCGGAGCTTACGGCAGGTTTCCACACCGAGTACTCGGGCATGGGGTTCGGCTTTTTCTACGTTGCCGAGTTCATGAACCTCTTCATCATTGCAGGCATTGCCACCACCCTTTTCCTTGGCGGCTGGACACCGCTCTACATTCCAGGAGCAGACGGGTTCAACGAGGCAATGGAGTGGATACCTGGCATAGTGTGGTTCCTGGGCAAGGTTTTCTTTGTGATATGGCTGCTCATGTGGGTGCGCTGGACATTCCCGCGCCTGCGCATTGACCAGGTGCTTGTACTGGAATGGAAATACCTGGTACCGATAGGGTTGCTGAACCTTCTTGTAATGACCGTTTGCGTAGTAATGGGCTGGACACTTTAAAAGACAAGGACAATGGGATTCTTAGACAATACATACATAGGGAACATATTCACAGCGGCAAAGTCCCTGCTCACAGGCCTGGGCGTGACGCTGCGTGAGTTCTTCACCAGGAAGGTAACCGAGCGCTACCCCGAGAACAGGAAGACGCAGCACATTGCGGAAAGGCACCGCGCAATGCTGCGCATGCCCCATGACGAGCAGGGCAACAACAAGTGCATTGCCTGCGGGCTGTGCCAGCAGGCATGCCCCAACGGCACAATAAGCATTACCGTACGCACCGTAACCGACGAGGAGAGCGGCAAGAGCAGGAAGGTGCTTGCCGAATACCGCTACGACCTTGGCGCATGCATGTTCTGCCAGCTGTGCGTGAACGCCTGCCCAAAGGGCGCTATTGAGTTCACCAACGAGTTCGAGAACGCAGTCTTCGACCGCAATAAACTGATAATGAAACTAAACAGGTAGTATGGATATAAACCTTATAATCTTCGCAGGACTTGCGCTTGTAATGATTGTGGCGGCCCTGTTCGCTGTAACGTCGAGCAGGATTATGCGCGCCACTACAGAACTGCTGTTCGTGCTTTTCGGCACTGCAGGCATCTACTTCATACTCCACTACACTTTCCTGGGCGCTGCCCAGATTACGGTATATGCCGGCGGCATTGTAGTGATGTTCATCTTTGTAGTGCTGCTCATAGGAAAAGGCAGCGTGGACGTCACACAGACCTCGCTCCGGCGCTACCTTGCCGCAACAGGCGTCGCGCTCACAGGAATGGTGATAACAGTATACCTCATAAGCACCACCGGCTTCCAGGCAACGCACTTTACCGGGCAGGGAGTGGAGATGAAGGAGCTGGGAATGGCGCTCATGGGAACAGAGAAGCAGAACTTCATACTCCCCTTTGAGGTAATGAGCGTGCTGCTGCTCGCCTGTACAGTTGGAGCCATAATGATTGCCCGCAAGAAATAAAAGAACTTTCACCTTTCACCTTTCACTTTTCACTTTTAATATATGAACATACCTGCAGAATACATGCTTATACTCTCGGCGGTGCTCTTCTTCATCGGGATATTCGGTTTCTTTACCAGGCGCAACCTTGTATCGCTGCTCATAAGCACCGAGATGATGCTCAACGCCGTGGACATAAACTTTGCCGTGTTCAACGCATACTGCCACCCTGGGAACCTCGAGGGATATGTCTTCTCCCTCTTCGGCATTGGCGTGGCTGCGGCCGAGACTGCCGTTGCAATAGCGATAATAATTAACGTGTACCGCAACTTCCACTCAATACACATCAAGAGACTGAAGAACCTAAAGTACTGACAACATTATGGAACTTACCATCCTGATACTCATATTGCCGCTCCTGAGCTTCCTCTTGCTGGGACTTGCCGGCAAGATAATGCCGCACAAGGCAGCAGGCACAATAGGCACGCTCACGATAGGTGCCGTCACCGTGCTGTCGTACTACACGGCAATAACGTACTTTGCCGCCGGACGCGACACCAGCGGCGTGTTTGCCGAGACAATGCCCTACTGCTTCCAATGGCTGCCGCTAGGCGAGGAGCTCTGCATTGACATGGGCATACTCATAAGCCCCATCTCGGCAATGGTGCTCATTGTAATCTCCACGGTGAGCCTCATGGTACACATATACTCGCTCGGGTACATGAAAGGCGAGAAAGGTTTCCAGCGCTACTATGCGTTCCTCTCGCTATTCACATTCTCAATGCTGGGGCTGGTAGTTGCTACTAACATATTCCAGATGTACGTCTTCTGGGAACTTGTGGGCGTGTCGTCGTACCTTCTCATAGGTTTCTACTACACCAGGCCTGCAGCCATTGCCGCGTCGAAGAAGGCGTTCATTGTCACACGCTTTGCCGACCTCTTCTTCCTCATCGGCATACTCATCTACGGATACAGCACAGGCACCTTCTCCTTCACTCCCGAGGCAGGAGCCCTTGCCACGGCCGGCGCCGTGCTGCCCACAGCGCTGCTGCTAATGTTCATTGGCGGTGCAGGCAAGAGCGCCATGTTCCCCCTGCACATATGGCTGCCCGACGCCATGGAGGGCCCTACGCCAGTCTCGGCGCTCATTCACGCCGCAACCATGGTTGTCGCCGGAGTATACCTTGTAGCAAGGATGTTCCCGCTGTTCATAGGATATGCGCCCGGAGTGCTGCACATGATTGCCTACGTGGGAGCATTCACTGCGCTGTACGCCGCTGTAGTGGCATGCGTGCAGACCGACATTAAGCGAGTGCTGGCATTCTCCACCATCTCGCAGATTGCCTTCATGATGGTAGCGCTAGGAGTGTGCACAGGCAGCGGCCCGCATGAGGGTCTTGGATACATGGCCTCGATGTTCCACCTGTTCACGCATGCCATGTTCAAGGGACTGCTGTTCCTGGGCGCAGGCTCCATAATACACGCCGTGCACAGCAACGAGAAAAGCCACATGGGCGGACTGCGCAAGTACATGCCTGTTACACATATAACATTCCTTATCGCATGCCTTGCCATAGCAGGAATACCGCCATTCAGCGGGTTCTTCAGCAAGGACGAGATACTGGCAGCATGCTATGCCTTCTCAACGCCCATGGGAGTGTTCATGAGCATTGTGGCGGCAATGACAGCATTCTACATGTTCCGCCTATACTATCTCATCTTCTGGGGCAAGAGCCACTACGAGGAGCAGCTGGCGCTCTACAGGAACGGGGCGTGCGGGCATGAGCCGCACAGGCCTCACGAGGCGCCCGCGAGCATGACGGTGCCGCTCGTCATCCTTGCAGCCATAACCTGCGTTGCAGGGTTCATCCCCTTTGGCGAGCTTATTAGCAGCAACGGCCAGGCATACGCCATACACATTGACAAGGGCGTTGCAACAGCCAGCATACTGCTTGCCGTTGCAGGCATTGCGCTGGCAACCGTAATGTACAAGAACGGCGATAGCCGCATTACCGCAAGGGTTAGCCAGGTGCTGCGTGCTCCAATCAAGGCCGCATACCATAGGTTCTACCTTGACGAGGTGTGGATGTTCATAACCAAGAGAATAATATTCAACGGAATAAGCGCGCCAATAGCATGGTTTGACCGCCACATTGTAGACGGTTCGCTCGACCTGCTTGCCAAGGCGGCGCAAAGGACAGGCCGCCTGCTGCGCCCGATACAGAGCGGCAACCTGCAGACCTACAGCATATGGTTCCTTGCAGGAGTGCTTCTGATATCGGCAATACTGTTCTTTTTATAATTGAAGAAAGGAGAATAAGAAATGAATATACTCGTTCTGTTTGTCATCATACCGTTATTGATGTTGCCGGCACTTTGGGGTTGCCGCAACATAAACCAAACACGCGCAGTCATGGTTACAGGGTCGACGCTGCTGCTGGCCCTGTCGGTATACCTTACGGTTGATTTCATTGCCCTGCGCAACGCAGGCGAGACGGCCGAGATGCTCTACACAGCCTCGGTCACATGGTTCGCCCCGCTCAACATATGCTTCTCGGTGGGCGTTGACGGCATTTCGGTTGCAATGCTGCTGCTCTCGTCAATAATAGTGTTCACGGGAACCTTCGCCTCATGGCGTATAAAGCCCATGACAAAGGAGTTCTTCCTATGGTACACGCTGCTCTCGCTGGGCGTATACGGTTTCTTCATATCAACCGACCTCTTTACAATGTTCATGTTCTACGAGACCGCCCTCATCCCCATGTACCTTCTCATTGGAGTATGGGGCAGCGGACGCAAGGAGTACTCGGCCATGAAGCTCACGCTCATGCTCATGGGCGGCTCGGCGTTCCTGCTGATGGGAATCCTGGGCATATACTTTGGCAGCGGGGCCACCACAATGAACATAAACGAGATTGCAGCAATGGACAACATCCCCGTACGCCTGCAGTACATCTTCTTCCCCATGACATTCGTAGGGTTCGGAGTGCTGGGCGCGCTCTTCCCCTTCCACACATGGAGCCCTGACGGACACGCCTGCGCACCCACATCAGTATCAATGCTCCATGCAGGAGTGCTAATGAAGCTTGGCGGGTACGGATGCTTCCGCGTGGCAATATACCTCCTGCCGCAAGCGGCCGAGAATCTCTCATGGATATTCATTATACTCACCACCATAAGCGTTGTATACGGTGCCTTGAGCGCCATAAGCCAGACCGACCTCAAGTACATTAACGCCTACTCGTCGGTATCGCACTGCGGACTGGTGCTCTTTGCCATCCTCATGCTCAACAGGACAGCATGCACTGGAGCAATACTGCAAATGCTCTCGCACGGGCTCATGACAGCGCTCTTCTTTGCGCTCATAGGCATGATTTACGGCCGCACTCACACGCGCGACATACGCCAGCTGCGCGGCCTCATGAAGATAATGCCATTCCTGGCCGTAGGATACGTGATTGCCGGCCTGGCCAACCTTGGACTGCCCGGATTCAGCGGTTTCATTGCCGAGATGACTGTCTTCGCAGGAGCCTTCAGCACTGAAAGCACCTTCCACCGCACAGTTACCATAATTGCATGCACAAGCATTGTAATCACCGCTGTATACATCCTTCGCGTGGTTGGCCGCATACTCTACGGCGAGCCGGAGAACGAAGAGCACATGAGACTCAGCGACGCCACCTGGGACGAGCGCTTCACCGTAATATGCCTCATAGTGTGCATTGCAGCGCTTGGCATCGCGCCAATGTGGATGAGCAACCTCATAGGCAGCGGAGCAGGCAACATACTTGGAAGCTTGTAGGGAGGCACTAAAAGATGAAAGATGAAAGTGGAAAGATGAAAGCTTGTGCCAGGCGAGCGAAAGCCAAGTTTACTTGAGCTTTTACAGCGAGCGCAGCCAAGGTTCAAGCCCACGAAGTGGGGTTAAAGTGGAAAGATAAAAGTTGCCCCTTAATAACCCTTAGCAGTCCTTAAAGCCCCTAATTGCCCTTAATAACCATTAATTGCCCTTAGCAATATGAACTACATACAATTCTTTGAGATGCGCCCCGAGGTATGCCTGCTTGGCATATACCTCATAATATTCATGTACGACCTCATTGCCACTGGCAAGGCCAGGAGACTGTTCCACCCGCTGGTGTGCATACTCACCGCCGCCCTAGCCGTGCTCACGCTCGGCGACCGCTCAACGTTCACACTCTTTGGAGGAATGTACGAGAGCAACGCAATAATAGTGTTCGTGAAGAGCCTGCTCTCCTTCGGTGCGCTGCTGGTGATAATGCAGTCGCACAAGTGGATTAGCAACAGCGACTCGTTCTACAAGCAGGGCGAGTTCTATGTGCTGCTGCTGAGCACGCTGGCTGGAATGTACTTCATGATTAGCGCACGCCACTTCCTGCTGCTGTTCATAGGCATTGAGCTTGCGTCGCTGCCGCTGGCATGCCTTGTAGCATTCGACAAGTACCGCCACAACTCGGCCGAGGCAGGCGTCAAGTACATCCTGTCCTCAATGTTCGCGTCGGCCATAATGCTCTATGGCATCTCGTTCCTCTACGGCACCACCGGCACGCTCTACTTTGAAGATATGGCAGCGCGCATTACAGGCCTTCCCATACAGGTGTTCGCTCTTGTGATGTTCTTTGCAGGAATGGGATTCAAGATATCCCTTGTACCCTTCCACTTCTGGACCGCCGACAGCTATCAGGGCGCCCCGACAAGTGTTACGGCCTACCTCTCGGTAATCTCCAAAGGCGCTGCCGTGTTCACGCTCTTCACGGTGCTTACAAGAGTGTTTGCGCCAATGGCAGAAGAGTGGAACCTGATTATATGCCTCACCGTGGTTGCCAGCATAACGCTGGCCAACCTCATGGCCATAAAGCAGAATGACCTAAAGCGCTTCATGGCCTTCAGCAGCATATCGCAGGCCGGTTATCTCATGCTCGCAGTCATTGGCGGCAGGGCTGCAGGCATGACATCGCTCGTCTACTACCTCATTGTATACATGGTTGCCAACATGGCAGTGTTTGCTATAATTGAGAGCGTAGAGTGGCAGATTGGCATGCCAGCAAAGAGAGCAAGCCTTAACGGGTTCTACAGGAGTAACCCCAGGTTCACCCTAATTATGACCCTGGCACTCTTCTCGCTCGCCGGCATACCGCCTTTTGCAGGTTTCTTCAGCAAGTTCTTCGTGTTCATGAACGCATTCAGCGCCGGAGCATGGATTGTGGTGTTCATAGCCCTGCTCAATACAGTAATCTCGCTCTACTACTACCTGCTCATAGTAAAGGCAATGTACATGAGGGAGAGCACCCAGCCCATAGGCAGCATAAAGTGCGATCCCTACACACGCATAAGCCTAACGATATGCACCGTGGGCATTGTACTGCTCGGTGTGTGCAGCTTCATCTATTCAGGCATTGACAGCATAGCGTTCGGGCTGTAAGCAGCCCTTTTATTGGATAACGGTAACTAAAGAGGTTAATGAGACTAAAGGGTGCTAAAGAAACCACTTCAAGGTCTTTCGCTTTGCTCAAGATGACAGGACTGCTTAAAGACTTTAGTCACCCTTAACCCCCTTAGTTCTCTTTAGTCCCCTTATCCCCCCCAAAAAAGCAGCACAAAACGACGAGAGGATGACTTCATGAAGTCATCCTCTCGTCGTTTATACCATAAGCCAATCAGTCTTAAAGACCTTCCCAGATGTTGTTCCAGTCACCACGTGCAGCACCGGCATCCTCGGTAAAACCACTACCTTCACCTTCACTTGTCTGATCTCCAATTTCCACATCTGGAGAAGCAGCAATTATGCTACTGGTGGAAAATGTTATAAATTCAACCTCCGGTTTTATATATTCTTTTCTCATAACAATCATATTTTCACTGCAAAGATACAAATAAATTCCATTATTTAACGTAAACCTTTTTACCGTCTACAATGTACATGCCCGGCTCGGTAATCTCCGTTAACTTACGTCCCTGGAGGTCATAAATAGTTTTCACGTCTGCATTTTCACCATTCACCTCATTAATATCCGTAGTTCCGCTATCAATGCCAAAGCGCATGCTGAACGAATTGGAAGCAACGCTTTCGGCAACTGTCATATATATCTTGTTTGCAGAACAACGGATATATCCTCCATCATCGGTGCCGGGATTAGTAATTGTTCCGTCACTGCCATACTCCTTGTACATCCAATACATCTTTGATACAGTGTCACCGCTCTTTCCGCCAAGCTTGTAGTACCTTGTATTGGCATCACACTGGATTGGAGTCTGAAGAATTTTACCGAATATTATTGCCGCGTCAACCTTTTCAGCCACGGCATCGCTCAAAGCCTCTGCGCCGGGAGCATAGGTAAACGTATAAACACCTGCAGTGAACGGTTCATCCTCAAGATAGAGTATCACCGGAGTGCGTGCAGGGATTATACTGCCTGCAGCTGTATCATCATAACGGTCGGCAACACGATACAAATCAACTTTGTCGCCGTCTACATTAACTGCTGTAAATGCCGATACGCCTTCGGGAACCTCAACATCATACGGCAAGTACAAAGATGAGAAGCGGCGTGACGATATATTAACATTGAACTTGACATCGGCATCGTCAATCTTGTCAAAATACCAGTCAGTTGACCAGTTTGGATCTTGAACTTCGCCGTTACTTGCATGGTTGAATGCCAATGAACCATATTTTTCATTGGTAAGAGCCATTCGCTGACTGCTGCTATTCTTCATACACTTTGCACCAGCCACCACTCCATCAGCTATTGTAAAGGCCTGAGCATTCTCGCTACCCTCTTTCCAGCCTAACGACAGAGTTCCGAGCGCACTTACAAACTCGTATGTACTACCGTCACTGTTAGCCTTGCACACCCACAGGCAGGAATTATCATCAACTGCCGGAGTTGTGGGGAATGCAATAGTTGCGCTGCTATTCTGTATATAATGGTACTCAAAACCAGCCGCTGTATTTGTAATGAGGTTCATAATGCGGTATACAGCACCGTCCTCAAGTGCATCAGAGGGTACACGGCCGCCATCGCTCAACGCCGTTTCGGCATCAATCAGGTTATCCAACGCAGCGGTGTACTGTTCATCTGTTCCGTTTGCATTTGTCACATATCCGCTTGCAATATCATATACTGCATTGTAATCGGCAGCATTTGCGTAGTAGCCCGGAGCATTATATTCTGGTTGCCTTGCCACCACAGAGCCAAAAATTATGCTAAGGTCGGTATATGGACCATCAAGGAGGAACTGGAATTCGGAACCGTTATCACTCGCACTATTCCAGAAGCCCATCTTATTGGTAATACCTCCGTTATTACTGAAATAGTTGGTCTTGCCCTCAGGCTGTATATTCCACCAGCCCTCTTCTGTGCCGCTTGCCCTGGTTATGTACCAGTTCTGTATGGTATTTGTTGCATCAGTGCCTTCTACTGCTGTAACCGTTCCCGCCGCATTACCGGCAGAGGCTGCACCAAGGCGCAGTGTTGTATTGGCCGCACCGTTATACCAATATGGGAAGATTTGAATATCGTCATAGCTTTCGGTGTTTGTACCCTGCATAAAGTACCAGCTCTGAGTATCGTCATCGCGCACAAAATCCTCAACAGGAACTTTTGCGTCGGAATCGTCAATGGCAAGCACCTTCAATGCACTGCGGTTAATCCTTATCTTGTACAATACAGGATTGTTTTTATCTGTTGTAAGTGTTACCGGCAGTTCCTTCAGGTTCTTTGCCAGGTTCAATGCATTATATGCTGCCTGAAGTTCTTCCTCAGTTGTATCATAAACTGTTTCTGTAACATAGAACTGGTTTTTTATAACTGTGGCATCAACAACTTCATTGTTAGCTGTTACAAGAGTGCTAAGCGGCAAGTTCGGTGATACATATTCTGTTTTCACCTCAATGGTCTTGCATGCAGTGACAGAGAACTGGCTGAGGACAAAGTATGGGTGTCCATCGTGCTTATCGTTGTTTTTTGTCTCTGTAACCATAAAGCGGATATAACGGTATGCCTTACCATTGCCGAGTGCTGAGGGTGTTGTATATGTAACCTTTGTATCGGTAGTCGGTAGGTCGGTAAGCGTTGCAATAACATCAAATGTATCAAGGTCGTTAGACCCCTCTATTACCATTGTTTTAGGAGCATTGCCGTTTCCATCCACTCGGCCTGTGTAACTAAACTTGAACGACATCAATGCCTCATTCTTACCCATATCCAAGCGCAAGTAATGGTCGAGGTCATCATCCTCTTCACCTTCATAAGTCGTATGCAAATGATTATCTGTATCGGTATCAAGCAATGCTTTCACACCATTCGCGTCATTGGGATAGGTAGTGTGGGTCGTACCGTCAGCATTGCAATAGAGGTAATACGGCGCATTTACATCGGTGCACTGCATTGTAAGGACTGTTTCGGTTTCATTGATGGTTACAACCTCATTCACAAGATCGTTGGTCTCTGCGACAAGGGCTTTAAGCTCGTCCTTATCTGTCTTGTTAGCATTCTTTATCGCCAACAAAGCATCGTATTGTGCCTGTAGCGCTGTAACTGCAGCATTGTAATTATCTTCTGTCACAAACTTGTCCCTTGCAGCAATACCGTCAAGCAATGCCACATTCATTGCATACAACTGCTCGCCTGTAATACCCGCCGGCCGATAGTTGCTGTTTGCAACCATTGCGCTGTGAGCATAAAGGTTGAAATCGGACATATTGAAAAAGCCCTTTTCTGTTGCCACAGCGAAGCGTATATAACGGTAACAGCCATCCAGGGCAACAGTACCGTCCATTTCCCATTTTACGCATTTGCCGACAGGCATACCCTCGGAAAGGGTTGCAATTTCGGTATATTCGCCTTCCTTGTCATTGCTTGCCGAAATCTTTATAGAAGTAGGACGCTGGTTACTATGGTCACTGTTGCGGGTTGTATAATCGAACGACAGTTCACTCAGAGCAATATCTGTACCTAGGTCAACTTCAATATAGTGCGTATAATTTGTAACAGCACCACCTTGCCATACAGTACCAAAGAACGTTCCAGTCTTTGCCGAACCATCATCGTTCTTGTCTATCAAAGCACCAATGCCATCACAGTCCGAAGCTGTTGCATTAGACCAGATGTAGAACTCACTCTCCTCATCCTCCACCTGCAAGGCAAAAGCCGTTTTTGCGGTAGTCTTATCTGCCACCTCGCCAAGCAATGTCTCCATCTTGGCAATAAGTTCTTCAATTCCGGTCCTTGCATCTGCGGCAAGGTCATTGACAATGATTCCATTAATAATGTCACATATTGCTCCAAGCTCACTTATAGCCGTTTGCAGGTCTGTTGCTGCAGGTGTTGCACCGTCTTTCACAAGAGACCCTGCTGATTGAATTTGAGCAATGAGCTCATTAATATTATCCTGCGTTATTGCCGATTTGTAATAATCGTCAACAACTCCGTTATTTTCATCGGCCACTTTCACATACAATGCCTGTGCCTGTGCCAAAAGTTCGCTAAGCTGTGACTTTAAGGCCGAGTTGTCAGTCATTGCCGCGTTCAACGCATCGTATGCAGCCTGTTGCGCTGCGGTCTGAGCCTTAATCTGTTCCACTGTAACCGCATAATCGGTGGCATAGTCAACCATCGTCTCCGATGCGTTCACTGTACGGCGGGTGTCAATGAGAAGACTCTCCGATACCATTCCCGTATATTCCTGGTTTATCGTTGCCGACACCTCACCGAGTTTCTGGAACCCGAATTCTGAAATTGCGAAATAGTATTTCTTTACACCATTCTCCGTCTTGCTACCTTCGGAGACAGCCACCTCGAACTTGAAGTAGCGGTAAGCTGTTGCAGATATTATTTCGGTTGATGTCCACAATGTTTTCACTGCAGTAGGAAGCGGATTCTCGCCATCGTTTGATGTAAACGTCCCTAACAGAGTATAATTAGAATCTTGCTCGTTACTGCCATATACGTTCAAAGTAGTAGGAGCACAGCCGCTTGCAGCTCGGGTTGTGTAGTTGAACTTAAACTTGTTTGCTGTATTTCCTTCGCCCAAATCGACACGGATATATGGTGGTGAGACCATTGTACTGTAGTTGTAGTCGGAGTGGAAATGCGTGCCGGTATTGCCATCGAGCAAATTGTAGCCTTTTTCTGCCGTAGAGTAGTCGCTGTGGTTGGTACCGCCTGCAGTGTACGGTCTTTCGGCATAGAGCTTGCCAAGGAGGTCAATCTTGGCATCGGCAGTAACCGTTGCTGTACCTGCTTGTGTTATAAGACCTTCGGTATTATTAATAACCGTTTGCAGTTTTTCTTTTTCACCGTCAACAACCTTCTTGTATGCTGCATAAAGAGCATCATATTTTCCCTGAAGTGTAGAAGCGTAGGCTTCAAGTTCATCGGTTGTTGCATCCGGACAAGCAATCCATTCCTTGCCTCGTTCAGTAGCCTCATACGCCTCAGTTATGAGCTGTTCTGTTAGAGTTGCCGAATACTCATTATACTCCTCAAGCAATGCTACCGAAACAGACGAAGTCAGGTTAAATATACTGAACTCAGCCATATGGAAGTATATGCGGTTATTTGTTGTTGTTACAATGAAACGCAGATATTTATAACCTCTCAAGGATTTCACATCTCTTTCCCATGTAGCTCCGGCTTCTGTCGACAAATCTGTAACAGTAGTTATTGTTGTCCAAGAATCATCGGTTCCATCTACGCTACCCTGTATCTCGATGTCTTTTGGGAAGTCATTGTATACACCGCCGCGTTGTACACCTGTAATTCTAAACAGGTTAAGTTCGTTGCCGTCACCAAGATACACCTGCAGATAGTCATTGGTTGCAGATACTTGTCCGGAGGTCCAATTTGTGTGCAAATATGTACCATTATTGTTATCCAGCAATGCCGCAACACCACCTGCACCATCATCGCCATTAGGATGCGGATTAGAACAAGAGATATAATAGTTTTCGCCGGGAGCCGTGCACTGCAAAGGCAGTTCGTCACCAAGGACATTGGTTGTTGACACTGTCGCCAAAGAGTTCACAAGAGCCTCGGTTTTTTCAACAATTGCCTGAAGTTCTGCTGTTGCCGATGTTTTTTCGGCAAGGTCGTCATCGGCAAGCGTTATAAACCATTTTGCGTTATTACTTATAGCTCCGCCCCAAGTTGCCACCTGTGTTGCACTATGGCGGTCCATGTAACGGCCCGGATATTTCTTTGTCGAGAATGCATGGTATACATAATCGACATTGGTGATACCATAATTCACGGCATTGTCGCCAACAGTAAAGTTCACGCTATTTGCATCGGACACTTCCTGCAAATATTTGCCGGTGCTTGCATTCTTGATTCTATATGTATCCTTAGACGCTATTTCAATTATCCAAAGGTCGCTATCATCGGTAGGGAACGTCGAAGAAGCTGTTGTCTTTACATTACCGCTATTATCAACATCCATATAATCGTTACCCGACTTGCTCTTTATAGCATATTTGGCACCGGAGATAATAGCAACCTTCGCATTTTCATTGTTAAGGACATTCTGATACTCGGTATACAGAAGCTCATAGGCAGCAGCAAGGCCTGTACCTGTTTCAATGGTTGCCTTCGCTGTTTCAAGAGCAGACTGCAAGTCAACAACCGAAGAAGCCTTGAAATAACCTACTTTTGTATATGTACCATCTGTACCATCGACATATTTGAGCAGATTCTCAACATCGGCTACAAGAGGTTCCATCAATGAAGACTGCACCGCTGTAAGGTCAACATTAGCCTCAGTCTTGTTGTCTTCGCCATCCAATGCCACAAGTTCTGCCTTACCTGTAGCGAGCAGATAGGCAGCCTCATCGCTGAGCGCAAACGTAGACTTGTTACTGAATGACACGACTTTGCCGTTTTCGTCAAGTACAAGGAAACCTACACCGCCTTCACCGCCGCTCATAGTAACAGTACCGTCGGATGACACCACTGCGTCATAAAGCTTGCTGACAGAAGTTTCGCCATCGATGTAATCGCCCACAGCACCGAATTCTGCACTTGCAGCATCCCAAAGAGCACGCTTTGTTGTACCGTCATGTGCAACGGAAGCCTCGGGTGTTCCGTCATTTATAAGTATAACGGTAAGGTTCTGCTTGCTGTATTTTGATTTCACGCGTGCAATCGCAGCATCAACCTCTTCCTGTGTCTGGGTAAATACGGTTGTTCCATAATCGCCCTTGGGATAGTTATCGAGTGTCACAAAGAAGCCGTGTATGCGGAAGAATTCCGTCAGGTCCTCGCCCGACGCATCACACATCTTTTCGTAAATCTTGAGCATTGATTCGGTACCATTAGCTGTCCCGCCCATTGCGTTCAGAGGGTCACGGCGCAACATCTCAAAGAAACGGGGATAGAACTGTGTGTTGTGCCCCGCAACATGATAGTATAGCCACAGTTTATAGAAAAGCTGTGTCATTGCCCAAATGTCGTAATCGATAAACGGTTTGCCGGCATTGTATTCCGCCAATACATTTTCAAGACAACCGGCTGTACCGTTTACACGCGATGTTGCCATACCCATGTACCAAACGGCAGCGTTGGAGAACACGTTATTGGTAACCTCGGTACCACCACGAATGTTGAACACACCCTGATGCTGGTGACCAATCTCATGAGCAGGTCCCCAAAGAGAACCGGCATCGCTGGCAATCTGGCCAACAATGTTTCCGAATGTGCTTATATTGTAGTTACAATGCTGACCACCAGCCGACATATAACCGCTCTCGGTACCCAAGCCCACGCCATGGTGATTAAAGTATTCGCTATAATCGACCTCACAGAACTCCTTGTATGTCTTACCGTCTGTACCGGGTTCATCGTATGCATAAATATCACCTGTAGTACCATCGGCATTCCAACGCGGATACAATTCATTCATCTTATCCATAGTCGATTGGCTCACAAGACCCAAAGTGGCATGCTCACTGTACATGATGCGGTCCCAAGCCTCCATCATGATGTTGATTTTGCAGTCTGAAGCATCCAGCCTCATATTATATTCATCCCACAAACCATTACGGCTATAGGGTTTTGGCGGAACCTGAACATTATCGGGGAGCAAGGTCTTCATGCCTGAACTTCCGTTCGTATCTTCCAATTGGAAAAGCAGTATCTGGCGATGGGCAAGTATTGGGAGCACACGCAGATTGGCACGTGTTTCCATATATTCCCAGTCGGCATCACAATCGACACTGTAATTGGTAATTGTTTTCCACAAATCTTCGTTGTAGGTAACGCCGTCATAGGCCTTTTCTGCGAGGAAGTCGCCACATGCATTATAATAGCCGTTGATGGCTCCACCCTCAATGTGGATTTTCAAAGGAGGGTAATTGGATAATTTTCGGTTTTCCGGAAATCTCGTAGCCGCAGTAGTTCCGTCGGCATTATATGTATCTACATTGTAGCAGACATACAAGTGTCCTCCCTTGCCGTAACATGGTATCACATTGAGGCCTGTCTTAAGTTCAAAGCCACCGCTGGTTGCGTCACCTATTCGGTGATTGTGTCCGGCATCAATCAGACGCAATGTTGCACCCTCCTTTATCTCTCCCTCAACCATCACATAGACAAGCCCGCGGCCATTGACATATACGCCGGTAGGGTTATCATTATTGGCGTGTGTATTCATTCTCAGCCATGATGTAATATCACCGGCAATACTGTAGGGCTCGTACATCTGCAAGCGGAAACGCTTGGCATAAGAGTGGTCCCAACCCTCTTTTGTATTATCGGCATTAGGCTCTGACCAGTCACCGCTATTGACTTTGTCAACCATCTTTCTCAGGCCATAGGGCAGGCCTGAATAGCTGGCCTCACTATAGCCCGGTTTGATTGTTGTGCAAGCATTGTCGGAGAAAATATTATCAAGCAAAGCCTTATATGCAGCACAATTGCTCACGGAATCTTCAAGGGCTGCAATCTCATCCCAGTTTGCTTGCAATGTAGCATTGTCAATAGTTACCTCATTAAAGGTCCACTGTGTAGCAGATGCGTCTGTTGACCAGCCAACGACATAACCCTGATTGGCACCATAGTGCATGTTGTCGTAACCGTTTGAGTTGTTGGTTGCGCTCAAAGTGTAATCACTGCCAGCAGTAACACAATAAAGGTCGGCTTCAGTTTTTGCGAAACGCCAAGAGGTTTGCAAATAAAAACCATTTGAGAGGTTACGCACTGTGTAAGAGCCGTCAGCAGTTCCTTCGCCCACATACCACAACTGTGAATAGTCACTTTCATCGGTTGCAACAATTGAGTTAGTTGTTGTTGAAACAGCCGCCAATGAGTAGCCGCTGTTGCCGACATTTACAATGTTGTAAATTTTGCCGGCAGAAATCTGCGCCCAAGCACCCGTTGTCACAAGCGACAGCAAGAGCACTGCAAAAAGATGTGTAAAAATCTTTTTCATATTATTTTTGTTAGTTATTTATTATCATCATATTAGACACGGCATTACAGGCGTAAACATTTACAATGCCTACAGCCTTACTTCGTCCCGCTTTGTAAAATTATGCATAAAACATCCATAAAATATTAATACACACAACTCTACGCACTGCACAAATGTACGTTTTTTTTGCAAAAAACATTGTTTTTTTAACAGGTTATTTACTTAAAATAAACAAATTTTAAACTAACCGATTGATTTTCTCCACATAACTGACTATTAATGCAACAAACACTTTGGGAATGTTATTTTTTCATAGTTTTTCCATTTATTCCATCTTTTTTACGTGAACCATTCGTATATTTGCAACACATTCATGAACAACAAATAAAACCAATGATATTATGACAAAGAAACTGAACACAGGCACACTTTGCGTGCAGGGCGGTTGGCAACCCAAGAAGGGCGAATCGCGCGTGTTGCCGATATACCAGAGCACAACATTCAAATATGAGACAAGTGAACAGATGGCACGCCTGTTCGACCTCGAAGACAGCGGTTACTTCTACAGCCGCCTGCAAAACCCCACGGTTGACGCTGTCGGCGCAAAGATTAACGCACTTGAAGGCGGTGTGGGCGCCGTGATGACCTCTTCGGGGCAAGCTGCGAACTTCTACGCGATACTGAACATTTGCCAGGCAGGCGACCACTTTGTTTCGGCAACAACAATCTACGGCGGAACATACAACCTCTTTGCCGTTACTATGAAGAAGATGGGCATTGAGGTAACATTCGTCGACGCCGATGCTCCTGCCGAGGAGATTGAGAAGGCGTTCCGCCCGAACACCAAAGCACTATTCGGCGAGACAATCTCGAACCCCAGCGTGAACGTGCTCGACATTGAGAAGTTCGCCACCATTGCACACCGCAACGGAGTACCCCTCATCATTGACAACACATTCGCTACACCGGTGAACTGCCGCCCCATCGAGTGGGGAGCAGACATTGTGACACACTCTACCACAAAGTATATGGACGGCCATGCAGTTGCTGTTGGCGGCTGCGTTGTAGACAGCGGCAACTTTGACTGGGAAGCACAGCACGACAGGTTCACATGCCTCACCGAACCGGACGAGAGCTACCACGGGCTCATATACACAAAGAACTTCGGCAAGGCGGCCTACATAACCAAGATGGTATCTCAGGTTATGCGCGACCTGGGTGCAATGATGGCACCAGAGAATGCGTTCCTGCTAAACCTTGGCCTTGAGACGCTCCACCTGCGCATGCCGCGCCACTGCGAGAATGCGCAGAAGGTTGCCGAGTACCTTGAGGCACACCCCAAGGTGAAATGGGTTAACTACTGCGGGCTGCCAAGCAGCAAGTACTACGGACTGGCACAGAAATATGTACCCAACGGCGGCTGCGGCGTAATGGCATTTGCGGTGGAGGGCGACAAGGAAGACGCCATCCGCTTCATGGACAACCTTAAGTTCATTGCCATTGTAACACACGTTGCCGACGCGCGCTCATGCGTGCTCAACCCGGCGAGCCACACTCACCGCCAGCTGAGCAACGAGCAGCTCTTAGAGGCAGGCATTGACCCTGACCTCATACGCCTCTCAGTGGGCATTGAGGATGCCGAGGACATAATCGCCGACATTGAACAGGCTCTAGAGACTATCTGACAGGTATGAAGAAGGCACTTATAGCACTGCTGCTTGCCCTCCCTTTTGTTTCAGCCAGCGCACAGGGGAGTGTACCGGTTGCCGGCGACACAGTTAAGGTGAAGCGCCTGCAGCTGAAGAAGGCCGACATGGTTCCGGCCAAGGCCATTATCCCTGGCGGGGAGAAAGCAACAGAGAAGAGCGAGAAACCAGCAGAGGCCAGGAAAGCGGCACCCGCTGGGCCTGCAGCCGTAGCGGCCTCAGGCAAGGCAACTTTCCCTGGCGGAGAGAAGGCAATAAGGGATTTTGTGAGGAAGAACGTACGTTACCCCGAGGAATGCAGGCAAGACAGGGTTGCGGGCAGGGTCATTGTAGCGATAACAGTAAGGCCCGACGGCACACTGTCAGGCTTTACGATACAGCGGAGCAGCGGCAACAAATACATGGACAGCGAGGCCCTTCGCGTAGCGCGCCTCATGCCCGCCTGGACCCCAGCGAAGGACAAGAAAGAGGGTACAGAGTTCAAGTACATGCTTAATGTAAGTTTCCGCCCAGGAAGATGAGGATTCTTGAATACAGCATAGGAACAGGTGCCAGGGCCTTCTCTACCATGCGTGGAGAAGGTCCTGGCAATTATGGCGGTTTCAACATCACGCACTACTGCGGAGACGCGCCTGCACACGTGACGGAATGCCGCAAGAATCTGTGCGGCATGCTAGGCATTACAGACGCGGCCCTCATAGTGCCACGACAGACACATGGCAGCAAGGCGCTATGCATAGACAGCAGTTTCATGCAGCTGGGCAAAGAGGAGCAGGAGCAAAGGCTCCACGGCATAGACGCGGTAATAACCTCGCTGCCCGGCATTTGCATTGGAGTATCTACCGCCGACTGCATACCCCTGCTGTTGCACGACACGCAAAGAGGAGTAGCTGCTGCCATACATGCAGGCTGGCGCGGCACCGTTGCGCGCATTACCACAGAATGTATTGGCACCATGATTGCCCGATATGGCTGCTGCCCTGCTGATATAAGGACCGTGATTGCGCCCGGCATTTCATTGGACGCATTCGAAGTGGGCGACGAAGTGTACGCCGCTTTTGAGGAGAGCGGGGCAAGAATGGATGCCATTGCCAGGCGCTACCCTGCTGAAGGCGGGAGCAAATGGCACATTGACCTTTGGGAAGCCAACCGCCTGCAGCTTATTGCCAGCGGAGTGCTGCCCGGGAACATTGAAGTATCGGGAATATGCACCTACAGCAGGCACCAGGACTTCTTTTCGGCCCGCAGGCTGGGAATCCATTCCGGCAGAATATTCAACGGGATAATTATTGAAGGAGAAATAATGTAGGGGCAAACCGGTGTGTTCGCTTATTCCCCGTACGTTTCCACTATCCTGTCAAGCACATCCATGAGCTCGCCTATCTTCTCGGCACGGAGCATTTCAATACGCAGGGGACGGAAATCGGGCAGGCCTTTAAGCAGCGGGGTCGCAGCCAAATGGCGGCGCACATGCAGTATTCCTGGGCGCTCACCCAGCCATGCGACACTGTCACGCACCTGCTCACGCAGGATATCCATGCACTCAGCAAAAGTAAAGGGCACTGCAGGCTCGCCGTGCTCAAGATAGTGCTTCACATCGCGGAAAATCCATGGCTGCCCGAAGCTTGCGCGGCCAATCATCACGGCGTCCACACCATACCTGTCAAAACACTCCTTTGCGCGCTCGGGAGTCCTTACATCGCCATTGCCAATGATGGGTATATGCATGCGGGGATTATTCTTTATCTCCCCAATCAGTGTCCAGTCAGCCTCGCCTGTATACATCTGCGCACGTGTGCGGCCATGCACTGTAAGCGCGGCAATACCGCAGTCCTGCAACCGCTCGGCCAGGTCAACAATGCACTTGCTGCTCTCGTCCCACCCCAGGCGGGTCTTCACGGTTACAGGGATATTCACAGCGTCAACAACGGCCTTTGTAATCTCGAGCAGCTTAGGGATGTTCTGCAGCATGCCTGCGCCGCATCCCTTGCGGGCAACTTTCTTTACCGGACAGCCGAAATTAATGTCAAGGATGTCGGGGCGCGCCAGCTCCACCCTCTTTGCGGCCTCCACCATAGGGCCAGCCTCGTTCCCGTATATCTGTATGGCCACGGGGCGCTCGCAGTCATGTATGCTAAGCTTGCGCACCGTGCTGTTGACATCGCGTATGAGCGCGTCGCTCGAGACAAACTCGGTATACACCATATCTACCCCGAACCGCTTGCACAGCAGGCGGAATGCCTCATCGGTAACATCCTCCATCGGAGCAAGGAAAACAGGATATTTCCCGAACTCAATATCTGCTATCTTCATTCTTGTCAATCAGTTTGCTGCAAAGATAATGAAAAATCACTATCTTTGCAGCAAACGTCAATCCTTATGAAATACAAAAGAAGCGATTTTGAGATAATGGCGCCTGTGGGTTCAAGGGAGAGCCTTGCGGCGGCAATACAGGCCGGCGCCAATTCAATATACTTTGGCATAGAGCACCTTAACATGCGCGCCCACTCGGCAAGCGCGTTCTCAATCAATGACTTGCGCGAGATTGCCGAGATTTGCGACAGGCATGGCATAAAGAGCTACCTAACAGTGAACACCATCATCTACGAGGATGACATTGCCATGATGTACCGCATAATTGACGCTGCCAAGGAGAGCGGCATTTCGGCCGTGATTGCATCGGATGTGGCCGTAATGCAGTACTGCAACAGGGTTGGCGTGGAGGTGCACCTCTCTACCCAGCTTAACATAAGCAACAGCGAGGCTGTGAAGTTCTACGCGCAGTTTGCCGATGTTGTGGTGCTTGCGCGCGAGCTGAACATGGACCAGGTGGCTGCAATACACAAGGTTATTGTCGACGAGAATATCTGTGGTCCTAAGGGTGAACTGCTGCGCATTGAGATGTTCTGCCACGGAGCACTGTGCATGGCCATATCGGGCAAGTGCTACCTGTCGCTGCACCAGCTTGGCCGTAGCGCCAACCGCGGGGAGTGCATGCAGGTGTGCCGCCGCGGGTATATAGTAAAGGACCGCGAGAGCGACATTGAGCTGGAGGTTGACAACAAGTACATAATGTCGCCCAAGGACCTCAAGACAATACGGTTCATGGACCGCATGATTGAAAGCGGTGTACGCGTGTTCAAGATTGAGGGCCGTGCACGCGGGCCCGAATATGTGCAGACAGTTGCAGGCTGCTACAACGAGGCCCTTGAGGCATATCTTGCCGGCGAGTTTACCGAGGAGAGGAAGGACGCGTGGGACGAGCGCCTGAAGACGGTGTTCAACCGCGGGTTCTGGGACGGATATTACCAGGGGCAAAGACTTGGCGAGTGGAGCAGCATTTACGGTTCGCAGGCAACAGAGCGCAAGGTTTACATAGGCAAGGCAATAAAGTACTTCTCGAACCTTGGAGTGGGCGAGTTCCACATTGAGGCAGGAGAAATCAAGGCCGGCGACAAGATTCTCATTACAGGCCCCACAACAGGCGCTGTGTACATTGAGCTAGAAGACCCGCGAGTGAACCTGGAGAGCGTGGAGACAGTGCGCAAGGGCGACAGGGTATCGTTCAAGGTACCAGGCAAGGTGCGCCCAAGCGACAAGCTCTACCGCATAGACAGTTTGTAGGGGCAGACCGGTGTGTCTGCCCTACAGTTGTCGACGCTTACGGGCGAACACACCAGTTCGCCCCTACATTATTATTTGGTGTGGAAGACAATAACAAAAAATAATTAACCCAGCGGCGACGTGGGGAACAAGTAATCCCCATTTAAATCAATAAATCCTGCTTCTTTGCCTTGAAGGCCAATGCATAGAGCCTCATCTGCTTTATCATGGCCACGAGCCCGTTGCTGCGCGTTGGCGAGAGGTGCTCCTTGAGGCCTATCGCCTCAACAAAATAGGGTTCTGCCGAGAGTATCTCGTCGGGGGTTTGCCCAGAGTACACCTTGATTAGCAATGACACAAGTCCCTTGACAATGAGCGCGTCGCCTTCGGCGCGGAAAAGTACCTTGCCGCCCTCATAACGGGCGTCGAGCCACACATTGCTCTGGCAACCCTCTATAAGATTATTATCTGTCTTGAGTTCTGCAGGAAGGGGTTCCTGCTCGCTGCCCAGGTCTATGAGCAGCTGGTAGCGGTCAAGCCAGTCGTCAAAGTCGCTGAACTCTTCTATTATGCTGTCCTGAATCTCATTTATTGTTGCCATCACTTCTCGCTGTATATTACCGACAGGACAGTCTGCCCAACCGCTTTCAGTGTGGCAGGGTCAATCCACTCCATGTCGTCACGCATGGTGTGGTGATACTCGCCGAAACCGTTAGGGCTGTCCGGGTCATAATTTATAATATCGATACAGGGAATACCCAGTATCTTGTTAACATTCACATGGTCATCGGTTATTGAACCGCCCTCGCTGTAGGGGAAATAACGCGCATAGCCCTGACGGTGGGCAGCGCTCCACACCTTCTTGACGATGTTGGGCGCAAAGTGCATTGAAAGGCCTTCGAGGCAGAACCTCGACCCTGGCGCGCCTACAATGTCAAGCAGTATGCCGTAACGCGCCTTATAGCCTGCTACATGAGGGTTCTGCGCCCAATATCTTGAACCTAGCGCCCATGTCTCCTCGCCAGCGACAGCCTCGCGCCATTCGGCCTCGTGGCGGCCGTAGTCCTCGGCGTCGAAAAGCACAATGTCGACACCCACCTCTGTGGGCACCTGTGCAAGATGACGCGCAATCTCAAGCAGCACGCCTACGCCGCTGCCGCCGTCATTAGCACCAGGGAGCGGGCTGTAATGGTTATCGGGGTCGGGGTCCGAATCGGCCCAGGGGCGTGTATCCCAGTGGGCACAGAGCAGCACTCTCTCACTCTTCTGGGGCTGGAAACGGGCAATTATATTGCGTGCCTTGAGCAGGTCGCCGTTATATGCCTTTATATCGGCCTGCTGCGAGATGACCTCGGCGCCATAGGCGCGGAGAGTCTCCTCAAGATAGCCGCCGCAGCCGCGGTGCCCCTCGCTGTTGGGCACACGCGGACCGAAGGCCACCTGCGCGGCTATAAAGCTGTAGGCGCTGTCTGCGTCAAATACCGGTACTATTGCCATTGGTCCTGAAGCCTGCTGCTCTGCTACATCATCTTTGGCACTCTGCTTCCCGTCGCCCGCGGCAGTGCCTGCACATGCAGCAAGGACAAGCAGCAGGGAGAGCAGAGAAAGAAGGTTCCTTTTCATTATATCAGCGGTTGAGTTTCCATGTTGAACCATCCTTGCCGTCCTTTATCTCGAAACCGAGTGCAGAGAGCTCATCACGTATCCTGTCGCTGGTCGCCCAGTCCTTGTTGGCCTTGGCAGCCTGGCGCTGCTGGAGGAGCATGTCCACTACCTTCCCGAACGCCTCCTCGCGCCCGCTGTCGCTGCCGCGCTCTTCCTTAAGGCCAAGGATATCGAAGGCGAACAGGCGGAAGGTCTCCTTGAGTTCGGCAAGGTCTGCCTCGCCGATTGTCGCTTTCTTGTCGGCCAGCTGGTTAATTGCACGGCAGGCGTCAAAGAGGTGAGAGATTACCTGTGCGGTATTCATATCGTCGTTCATCGCGTCGTAGCACTTCTGGCGCAGGTTCCTGACATCGGCTGTGGTCTCGCCCGAAGCGGTGAGGCCGCAGAGAGTCTTGTATGCCTCGAGCAGGCGCTGCAATCCCTTCTCGGCCGCCTGCAGCGCCTCATTGCTGAAGTCGACAGTGCTGCGATAGTGTGCCTGAAGGATGAAGAAGCGTATTGTCATTGGCGAGTATGCCTGTGAAAGCAGCCTGTGGCTTCCGTTGAAGAACTCGTCAAGAGTGATGAAGTTGCCCAGTGACTTGCCCATCTTTGTGCCGTTGATGGTAATCATGTTGTTGTGCATCCAGTATTTTACTACGTGGTGCCCCATTGAGGCCATGCCCTGTGCAATCTCGCACTCATGATGCGGGAACACCAGGTCCATGCCGCCGCCGTGAATATCGAACTGCTCGCCAAGGTACTTGCGTCCCATGGCGGTGCACTCGCAGTGCCAGCCTGGGAAACCGGCACCCCAGGGTGAGGGCCAGCGCATAATGTGCTCGGGCTGAGCATTCTTCCAGAGCGCGAAGTCGGCAGGGTTACGCTTCTCCTGCTGGCCGTCGAGCTCGCGGGTGGTGTTAAGCACGTCATCGAGGTTGCGGCCCGAGAGAATGCCGTACTTGTGGTCCTTGTCGTACTTTGCTACATCAAAGTAAACCGAGCCCTCGCTCTCATAGGCATATCCGTTAGCCAGTATCTCCTTAACGAGCTCTATCTGCTCAATGATGTGGCCCGACGCATGGGGCTCTATGCTTGGCGGCAGCACATTAAGCGCCTCCATAACCTTGTGGTAATGGAGCGTGTACTGCTGCACCACCTCCATGGGCTCCAGCTGCTCAAGGCGTGCCTTCTTCGCTATCTTGTCCTCGCCCTCGTCGGCGTCATGCTCAAGATGGCCTACATCAGTTATGTTGCGCACATAACGCACCTTGTAGCCGATGTTCTGAAGATAGCGGAACAGCACGTCAAAGGTTATTGCCGGACGGGCATGTCCAAGATGTGCAGGACCATAGACTGTGGGGCCGCATACATAAAGGCCTACATTGGGCGCACTAAGCGGCTCGAACAGCTCTTTCTTGCGAGAGAGCGTGTTGTATATCATGAACTTGTTTTCCATATGCTGTTTGTTTTTGTTATTGCTACTTGAATTTTCTTGTTGCATTGCGGTTGCGTTTCTTGCGCTCCTTATCGGGTTTCTGCTTGGTAATCTCAAGCGGTTTCTGCCTCTCGAGCGGGGCGTTTATGTCCCAGTCGTCCTGCGAGTACTCGAATAGTGCCCTGAGGTCGAGCTTGCGGGGATAGTAGTATACCTGCTCGGGCTGCACGCCTTTCTCAAAGTCACCGGTATCCCACTCGCCGTTGCCGTTCTCGTCCATTATCATGCGCATGTAGTATGTGCCGGGCCTGACAAAATAGAATGAGCAGCGGCCGCCCTTTGCAGTCTCTTGCCTGAGAATCTTCTCGCTGGAATTCATAAGCTGTACAATAGCCTTGTCGCCTGCCCCTGGAGCATTCACATAGAGTACGGCATACTCGTCGAGCGTACGGCATGCCATCTCGCGCGACATCGCGTCGGAGACACTGCCGTACAGGCCCTTGAACGCTGCGGAATCGGTCACAAGGAGATATTTGCCGCCTGGACGCCACTCGGCAAACAGGGTATACTCCCTTATATTCCTGCTGCTGCGCCTGAGCACATACTCCATTGGGGTGAGAATGGTATCAATCCTGGAGTATAGATGTATTGCCGATGTGTCGGCAAAGAGCAGGGGTTCCTCGAACAGGAAACTGTACTCGCCATTGACATCCATTGAGTTGCCGCCAGTGAAACGTACCGGCAGCGCCTTACGCTTTGGGACAAAAGGCGGCGGGTTGTTCTCGTCGTACCCCTCCCTGCGGCTTGCGCTCTTGAGGAAGAGTTTCCTCTCATCCTCAATACGCTGCTGCTCCTCCTTGGCCAGTCTCTCCCATTTCTTCTTGGGAACAAGCGTGAGCGTATCGCAACGACTGGCATCAAGCCCAAGCGAGTCGGGGACCTTGTATGTTACTGCCAGCGAAAGCGTGTCGCTTCGGTAAAGCATTGAGTCCTTGAGCCAGTAGGTGAGCGTGTCCATCTTTTCCGAAGATTCAAGGACATACGCGTCCTCAAGGCTCAGGCCTATTCCCTCAATTTTGGGAAGCTCGCGGTTCCTTGAAGCGAAATAGAGCGTAAGCCTGTTGTGCGCAGGACGCTGGGTCTTGACAAGATACTGCGCGTCTCTCCTCTCAAGGAACGCACGCAGAACAATGTCATCGGGCTGGAAACGGGTATAGCTTACCTGCCTTATTGTATCAATGGTGAGACTGTCGCGCCAGATGGTATCCTGGCGGACTGCAGGGGTTGCGAACGGCGACACGTGGGTATCCATGTACGCAATCTTCTCGCTCTTCTGGTCGAAAAGGAAGTTGTTGTTAGCGTCGGCAAGGGCATATACACGGTATTTGCCGGGAGCAATGCCCTTGATTGTGAAACGTCCCCTTGAATCGGTGCGCGACACGCGCTCAAATGGCCTGGTGGCAAATGCCGAGTCCTCGAGGAGAGAGTGCAGGCCAACAAGAATGCCCTTGATTGGCTCAAGGCCTGACGCCTCAAGCACCGTGCCCGAAACGGCAAGCGTATCTACCTCGGCGCCTGTAGAGAACACATAGGCAAAGTTCTCGAAAGGATTGCCTTCGTTGTTGTCGGCAATGGCGTTGCCGAAGTCTATCGAGTATGTGGTATTAGGCACCAATGAGTCGAAGAGCTCAACTGCTATGCGCTTCCCGCCAGACTTTATCTCGGGCATCTGGAGCTGCGGCGGCGATACAACAACATTCTCAAAGGCATTCACAAGCTTAACGTTCTCGTCAAAGAGAAGCTCCACCTTGCCTTCCTTTACATTTGTAGCATAGAGCGCCGGGACTGACTTCACAAGCACAGGAGGGTCTTCATCATACGGCCCGCCATCGGGCGACCCTATGCTTGCGCAGGCAGCCAGCAAGAAAAGGAGAAACAGGTATTTTATCTCTTTTATTCTCATCCGTTCATGTCCAACAGTTCCTCAATATACTGGCGGCTGTTGCTAAGGCGGGGCACCTTGTGCTGGCCACCCAGCTTGCCCTTGCTCTTGAGCCACGCGTTGAAGAGGCCCTCGCGGGCAGCAATAACCTCAAGGCACTGCATAGTCTTGTTCTTGTAGCGCTTGGCCTCATAGTCCGAGTTAATCTGCTGCAGGGTCAGGTCGAGCACCTCGGTAAACTTCTCAAGCGACGAAGGCGCCTTGGCAAACTCAATGAGCCACTGGTGACGGCACTTGGCGTCGGCGTCCATGAACACCGGGGCCGCCGTATACTCCAGCACCTGGGCACCGGTCTCGGCACAGGCCTTCTGCAGGCCTTTCTCTGCATTGTCGACAACAAGTTCCTCACCGAACGCATTGATGAAGTGCTTTGTACGGCCCGAGATAACAATCTTGTAGGGGTCCTTGCTGGTGAAACGCACAGTGTCGCCAATCATATAACGCCACAGGCCGCACGATGTTGAGATGAGCATGGCATAATTCTTGCCAGTCTCTACTTCCCAAAGAGGAAGCACACGCGGAGCGGGAGAATCCAGTTCCTCGAACGGGATGAACTCATAGAAGACGTCATAGTCAATCATGAGCAGCATTGCAGAGTCAGCAGGGTCGTCCTGTATACCGAAGAATCCCTCGCTGGCATTATATGTCTCCATGTACTTCATGCTATCCTTGCGGATAATCTGCCTGTACTGCTCACGGTAGGGAGTAAACGCCACGCCGCCATGGAAGAACACCTCAAGATTGGGCCACAGTTCCTCTACACCCTGCCTGCCAGTTATGTCGAGCATATGCTTGAGCACAGCCATCATCCAAGAGGGCACGCCCGAGAGATTGGTGACATTGGCATTGCATGTGGCACGCGCAATGCGTTCCATCTTCTCCTCGAAGTCGCCCAGCAGGGCAATATCCTTGCCTGGCACACGCATCATATTCACGAATGTGCTGCAGTTCTCGATGAGTATGGCGCTGAGGTCGCCGACAAGAGAGCCCGGCAGGCTGTAGTTGGGTGCATGGCTGCCGCCAAGTATAAGGCCCTTGCCCGAGAATATGCGGCTCTGCGGGTTGTTCGCCAGATACAGGGCCACGACATCGGTCCCACCCTTGTAGTGGACATTCTGCAGGCCTTGCGGGGTAACAGGAATGAACTTGCTCTTGTCATTTGTTGTACCCGAGGACTTGGCGAACCATTTGCAGCGCCCTCGCCAGAGGATATCCTTCTCGCCTTGGCGCATACGCTCTATGTATCCCTTGAGGCTCTCATAGTCCTGCACGCCTACAGAACTGGCAAACTGCTCATAGTCCTTTATGCCTGAATAGCCGTGCCTTATGCCCCACTCTGTCGAGGAGGCCGCCGAGAGCAGGCGCTTGAGGACGGAGCGCTGTATGCTCTCCGCCCTTGTAGCATACTCAGAAATCTTACTGGCCCTGCACCCAAGCACAGGCCTAACAAAAGGTGTCAGATTCATAAAAGTATCAATATTCCCGGAACTGCCCAGGAGTGCAATAAGTTATTCGTTAATCTGCAGAGCTATAGTTATCGAGACCCTTCTCAAGGAACCTTATGTAGGCATCAATATCGGTGTTATAGCTGTATGACTCAGCAAGGGGGTCGCCATATTCATCTACCAGCACATAGAAAGGCTGTGCGCTGCCGCCGAACTTGTGGTTCTGCAGGTAGGTCCACTTCTCGCCTACCGTGGTTATCCACACCATCTTGCCGTCCTCGCCCTTAACCTTGAAAGGTTTCTCGAGCTCGGTCTTGTCGTCTACGTAGAGCGAGGCAACAATATAGTCGTTGCGCATCATGTCAATTACGCGGTCGTCGCTCCACACGGCAGCCTCCATCTCGCGGCAGTTCACACAGCCGTGTCCTGTGAAGTCGAGCATTACGGGCTTGCCAGTTGCCTGGCTCATGCGAAGCGCTGTCTCGAAATCGTCGGTATGAGGCTTGAAGTCGTTGTTGTACAGGCTGAAGTCCTGGGTCTTCATTGGCGGAGCAAAGGCACTGATAGCCTTGCAAGGCGCGCCCCATAGACCAGGAATCATGTACACTGCAAACGCTATTGACACAAGTCCAGCGAAGAAACCAGGAACCGAAGTCTTCTTCTCCTCGCTCTCATCGTGCGGGAAACGGATAATGTTGAGCAGGTAGAGGCCCAGGATGAAGAACAGCGCAATCCAGAGCGCAAGGAATGTCTCGCGGTCGAGAATGCCCCAGCCGTATGCCAAGTCGGCAACAGAGAGGAACTTTAGCGAGAATGCCAGCTCAACAAAGCCAAGCACCACCTTTATTGTATTCATCCAGCTGCCTGAACGCGGAGTCTGCTTGAGAAGAGAGGGGAAGAGCGCAAACAGCGTGAATGGCAGAGCAAGCGCAAGCGCAAAGGCGAACATGCCCACTGACGGAGCAAGGATTTCGCCAGAGTCGGCTACAGAGACAAGCATGAAACCGATGATTGGACCTGTACACGAGAATGAGACAAGCACCAGCGTAAACGCCATGAGGAAAATACTCAGGAGGCCTGTAGTGCTGCTGGCCTTCTCATCCACCTTGTTCGTCCATGATGACGGCAGAGTAAGCTCAAAGCCACCGAGGAAAGAGGCGCCGAAGGCAACCAGCATAAGGAAGAAGAAAATGTTGAACACCGCACTTGTAGATAGCGCGTTCAGGGCGCCGGCACCGAAGATAAGTGTCACAAGCACACCCAGCAGCAGGTATATTACAACGATTGAAGCGCCATAGATAATGGCCTCGCGGATAGCCTTTGAACGGTCCTTTGAGCGCTTGAGGAAGAAACTCACTGTCATTGGGATGATTGGCCACACACAGGGAGTGAGAAGGGCGATAAGCCCAGCACCGAAACCGAGCACAAAGATAACCCACAGGGAAGAGTCGCCTTCCTGGGTGAATGAGCTGAGCTCATCAGTTACGCTTCTCCAGATATACTCTTCGGAACCTTTGTCAACAGGAGCGGCCGCTGGCGCTACGGCTGCGACAGAATCGGCAGGAACGGCAACGGGCGCTGCTGCGTCTTCCGCAGGAGCGGTAGGCAGCGGTTCTGTCACAGCCGGTTTCTCTGCTGCTGGCGCGTCTGCAGGTTTCTCTGCTACCGGTGCAGCAGGTTTCTCAACCGCTTTATCAGCCTTCGGCTCAGGTTTTGGAGTATCTTTCTTTACAGGCGCCGGAGCAGCCGCCTTCTTCTCTGCGGTCCCCTTTACCTCAAAGTCGTAACGTCCCATGAAGCACTGCCCGTCACCGCATGACTGGTAGCTCAAGGTGCCCTCAATGCGGTAGTCGCCGCCAAGCAGCCTGAACTTCTGGGTAAAGAGCGCTGTGCCGTCAAAGAACGGGACCTCAATCTCGAATATCTCGTCATACTCCCTTTTCACGCCTTCTCCCGGTACAATCTCGCCTACAAGCTCAGCACCCTCGACCACGTGGTACTTAACAGTAAGAGGGGTAGGACCGCCAGCAGGCACATCTGTAGAATAGAGGTGATAGCCATTCTCTATAAACGCCTCAAATTCAATAGTACCCTCGTCACCCTTTACAGTGACGGTCTCTTCCATTGATACGGGGTCATAGCCTCCGAACTGTGCGCTCACCTGAATGAACGAGAGCAGCATCATCAACGATAAAAACAGTTTCTTCATGTCTATATTCTAATTTGTTTATAATTCTAACGGGTTCTTGCGTATTCTCCATTCGGCAGGATAGAGGTTGTTGGCCCTACTGCCGATGTTCTTGGCAAAGCCTATAGGCGTGTCCTGGTATGTGAGGAGCAGGTAACCTACGGGCTCGTCCTCGAAATGCAGCGCCTCGCGGTGCAGATAGGAAAGCGCCGTATCCTTGCTAACTTCCACGCTCCTGAAGGACGAAGTTTCCAGCTCCGTGCTCATTGCCAGCTGGTGCAGAGGCAGGAGCCTGCCGTTCTTTATCACGGCCAACGGCAGGGCGTAATGAAGCACTCTCATCTTCTGCTGCAGCACAAGCATTGCTGCCGTGTGTTCCTTAGGCATTGCCACCAGGGTATCGTCCTGCAGAAGGAAATCGAACGCCTCGGGACGCCTTAGCCACTTTGCGGCCTGGCGCACTATCTTGCCGTCGGCCTGCTTGATGCGGGGCATGCGCGGCTGCACAGCCGCTGCATCGCCATCTTTCCTGAGCACCGCCATAAAGAGGCCCTCGCCCCTGGTATATCCCGGAATAAAGCGGTAGACCGGAAGACCTTCTGCCGTGAGCGAGCCTGTCACGTTCCACTCCCCGGCAACCTCTACAGGCAGCACCTGGGCGCCAAGCGTACTGGCAATCCACTCCACGCACTCCTCGTTCTCCTCGCTGTTGAACGTGCATGTACTGTACACCATCAGGCCGCCAGGACGGAGCGAATCCCATATGTCGGCAACAATCTCCCTCTGCTTCCTGGCGCACTGCCTCACATTCGCCACGCTCCACTGCTCAACTGCGTAGGAGTCCTTGCGGAACATGCCCTCGCCCGAACAAGGCGCGTCAACGAGCACAAAGTCAAAGAAACTGCACAGCGGAGCAAAATCGGCCGGTTCGTTCTTTGTCACTACTGCCTGCGCGCGCCCCCATTTTATCACGTTTTCCGCAAGCACCTGGGCACGCAGAGGCATGGGCTCGTTCGACACGAGCATGCTCCCTTGGGGAAGGAGCGACAGCAAATGCGTCGACTTGCCCCCAGGCGCCGCACACAGGTCGAGCGCGCGCACTGGCGAGGAGACATGCTGCCTCACCACCTGCTCAAGGAACATTGAGGAGGCCTCCTGTACATAGTAGCAGCCCGCGTGGAACAGAGGGTCGGCCGTAAAGACCGGACGTTCGGCAACATAGCCGCCGTCGGCGGCCCAAGGCACAGGCTCGCCGCTGAAAAAAGAGGCGGCACCTTTCCCCTTGTTATTGCGGACACTTGTCACGGGCTCTTCTTCAAGCGCCCTGACAAAACGGCCATACCTCTCTTCACCAAAGAGAGCACGCGTCCTTTCCACAAATTCCGCATTCAGTTCCATAGCAATACGTTGGCGGGAACTGCGTACAGAGCACCGCCATGCAATAAGCGAAGACAGCTGCAGAGGGGCAAGGCCTACCTTGGCATTCCGCAGCGAGTGCAGCCTATTCTCGCGCTTTGCGCAAAGATACAAAAAATATGCAATCAAGCGCCTTTTGGCCATGTATTATTATATATTATAAATAAAATTAACTTTTAAAGGACCTGCAAGCAATATATGAATATTTTTGTGCCGTAACGGCCGCCTCTTTTCGCATAATTATTGTATCTTCGCAGAGATAACAAGAAAAAACATCCAGACTATGAAACAATACCTTGACCTGCTCAACAGGATACTGACAGAGGGAACGAGGAAAGATGACCGCACTGGCACAGGCACAATAAGCGTGTTCGGGCACCAGATGCGCTTTAACCTTGAGGACGGTTTCCCCTGCCTCACGACAAAGAAACTGCACCTTAAATCAATAATCCACGAACTGCTTTGGTTCCTTAACGGCGACACCAACGTAAGGTACCTTCAGGAAAACGGGGTGCGCATATGGAACGAGTGGGCCGACGAGAATGGCGACCTGGGACACATATACGGTTACCAGTGGCGTTCATGGCCAGGATATGACGGCGAGCACATTGACCAGATTAAGGAGGTTGTGGAAACCATAAAGAATAACCCCGACTCGCGAAGGATTATTGTCAACGCATGGAATGTGGCCGACATAAAGAACATGAACCTTCCGCCCTGCCATGCAATGTTCCAGTTCTATGTTGCCGACGGCAAGCTGAGCCTTCAGCTCTACCAGCGCAGCGCCGACTGCTTCCTTGGGGTGCCCTTCAACATCGCCTCATACGCACTGCTGCTGCAGATGATGGCACAAGTGACAGGACTTAAGGCCGGAGAGTTCATACACACCCTTGGCGACGCCCACCTCTACCTGAACCACATTGAGCAGGCCAGGCTGCAGCTTACACGAGAGCCCAAGAAACTGCCGCGCATGGTAATAAACCCCGACGTGAAGGGCATATTCTCATTCAAGTTCGAGGACTTCTCGCTTGAGGACTACGACGCGCACCCGCATATAAAGGGCGTTGTAGCCGTATAGGCCATGTAAAATGACAGAAGTCTGCGTGACCCGACTCCCGCATATTAACCGTTAACCATATACCGCCATGTACAAGCTAGCACTCATAGCGGCCATAGCCGAGAATAACGCCATTGGGTTTGAGAACAGGCTCATATACTGGCTGCCGAACGACCTGAAACGGTTCAAGGGCCTCACCACTGGGCACACTATAATCATGGGCAGCAACACATTCCGCTCACTGCCTAAGGGCGCCCTGCCCAACCGCAGGAACATAGTCCTGTCACGCAAGCAGAGCGAGTTCCCAGGAGCAGAGACATTCCATTCGCTTGAGGAAGCGCTAGCCAACTGCAGCAACGAGGATATCGTGTACATAATTGGCGGCGAGACACTCTACCGCGCAGCAATGCCAATGGCCGACATACTATGCCTGACAGAGGTAAAGGATACTCCAGAAAAGGCCGACGCCTTCTTCCCGGAGTTCAGCAAGAGAGAGTGGGAGACAATAGAGGAAGAGAACTTAGGCAAGGACGAGAAGCACGCCTACGACTACCGGTTCGTTACATACGCAAGGAGACGGCCATAGACAAGCCTTTTCTACTCTTTTCTGCAAGGCAAAAAGGGTGGCAGAAAGGCAACCTTCCACCCCAAGCAAACAAAAGAGGCCGCAACTTCCGTTGCGGCCTCTTTTGTATCAGGATTAATTACTGTTCATTTCTCTTTACGTCATACTCTGCAGAGTACATGATTGAGAGCGCTCCAATCTCGCGGAGCTCTTCTTTCACGTCGCTCACAACACCCATCTGGGTACTTGGACGTCTTCTGCCTTCAGCGCCTTCACCAGCGTCAACCTTGAGCACTACACGCATATTGGCCTTGTCATCGCCCTTCATTGTGTTATGCTCCTCGGCAACATGCTTGCCCACCTCATATACCTCAATGAACTTGTCATTAATCTGCACACGGGTACCAGAACCAAGCTGCTTAGCGTAACTCTGGTTAGGAGTACCGATGTAAAGATTTATCGCAGATGTCTTACGCTCAATCTTTGAAAGCTCGGTTCCCGAAGGTGCCTTGAACTCTACCTTCAGTTCCTCCTCACGCATTGATGTTACAATCATAAAGAAGAAAAGAATTGAGAATATCAAGTCAGGGAGTGACGAAGTATTCAACTCAGGCATTTCTGCCTTACCTTTGTTATTAAATTTACTCATAGCCTAATCATTGTTGAACGTTTACAGTATACTCCTGGGGCTTGGCCTCATAGATTTTCATCTTGTAATACTGCTGACATACCTCCTGCTGGTTACCGTCAAGTTCGTTATAAGGCCTGCCATACTCCTCTATAGCCAGCTCGTTACGCAGCTCGTTGTATGCGCCGTAGAGTTCGTTAGCAACCTTGAAGTACACGCTGTACTCCGAAGCACGGTCGGTAGTCAATGTTATGACGTGGTTCTTTGAGATTCGGCGTGGCTGTCCATCGGGAAGTGCATGAGGATTTCCATCCTTGTCCTTCCAGATTACAAAGGTATCTATCATCACCGGATAAACCTCAAGCTCATTCATCAGGACATTGCCCTGCTGGTCGGTTATCTGGTTGCGGATAAAGTCCTTGGCAATCCAGCGCAGCTTATCAAAAGGCACATCGGTAACCTTTACACCATATCTGTTCTCAAACTCACTCACCTCCATATCACCCGGCTTCACGAGAACCTTGCTATGCATGTTCACATTTACCGCAAGCACGTTTCTCTGCAGGATCTTTGGCGGAGGAGTGTTGTCCTCTGTCTTTTCCGGAAGACGCGAATTCAAACCTGTCTGGTGGTTCATAGAAGTCACGACAAGGAAGAAAATCAACAGAATGAACGAAATGTCCGCTGTTGAGCTTGCGTTGATTCCGGGTACTTTTCTATTACCTTTAGCCATGACTATTACTTAACTTTGTTAACGTATTTGAACAGACCTGCGAGGCTGACGAGTGTCACAACAACACATATGGCAGCCAATGCATACTGCACATAAAGCAGGGCATCTGTCAGGACCATAGAACCTGTATCCTCACAAATGACGTTATTGATAAGGATAGGAGCTACTGTACCGTTCTGTATTGCCTCAAGAGAATTAGACTCTGAAGATGCTGCGATAAAATATGCAACAACAACAAGCGCAATTGCCAGAACCGGACCAACAAGACCTTTGGCGGCCTCTTTGGGATTATCCATAAACTTCTTCACCAGCCCGATTGTCTGATACACAAGAATCAGCACAATTGGTACAATCACCAATATATATATCCACCACATAAGTACTGGCAGGAACTGCGGGTCGGTAAGCGGTTTTTCCTGGCCCGGCAATACAATCTCGTTGTCAAAACCAACGAAGAAGAAGCAGGCAAGAATAACCAGCGTTACAGAAAGCAGCGCTAGCAACACCCATTTGGATAACTTAATATAAAAATCAGCTTTCATAATTGTATAATTCAGTTAGCTGTTATTACTTCTTCAAATTAAACTTTGTCAAAAGGTCAAGGAGGGTGATTGAACTGTCTTCCATGTCTGAAACAAGAGACTCAATCTTGGTAAGGATAAAGTTGTAGAATACCTGAAGGATAAGAGCTACAAGAATACCGTAGATAGTAGTGATAAGAGCCACCTTCATACCACCGGCAACGATAGTTGGAGAGATGTCACCCTTCTGCTGGATTTCGTCGAATGACATAACCATACCAATCACAGTACCCAAGAATCCGAGTGATGGAGCCATAGCGATGAACAGTGTAATCCATGAGCAGTTCTTCTCGAGCATTGAAGACTGGAGGCTGCCGTAAGAAACTACTGAACGTTCAACTGTCTCAAGACCCTCGTCGATACGGAGAAGGCCCTGGTAGCAGATAGCGGCAACAGGACCGGCTGTATTGCGGCAGATTTCCTTTGCAGCCTCAACATCGTTCTTTGACAATGCGTCAGCAATGCTTGCCATGAGTTTCTTTGTGTTAACCTGAGCCATGCTCAAATAAATGATACGCTCAACACAGAATGCGAGACCGATAACCATAGCAATTGCTACAAGAGCCATAAACTCGGCACCACCCTCGATAAACTTTGTCTTGAGAGACTTGTGAACACCGGCAAGACCCGCCTCTTCGGCAACCTCTACAGGTGCCGCAGCCTCTTCGGCAGCAGGTTCCTCAACTGCGGGCTCCTCAACTGCTACAGAATCATTTGCCACTACAGCAGAATCAGCAACAGTCTCTGTCTGCTGTACATTGTTAACATCATCACTTTGTGCAGCAACCTGGGCTGTACCGAACAGACCCAAAACTGCAACGATTGCAAGAAGTTTTTTCATTTTGTGTAATTTTTAAATTAATATTTTAAGTTAATTCATTCAAAATCAGCGGAAAGAGGGGGATTCGAACCCCCGATACACTTTTGGCGTATACACGCTTTCCAGGCGTGCCTCTTCAACCACTCGAGCATCTTTCCTGGCCCGTGCATATAGTAATCGGCATGCAATTTACAACATTTTTTGCAAACTGCACTTTATTTCACGGCAAAAGTAACTTTTTTTTTCAAATCAATGAACAAATCAAAAGAAAATCATTGGCCACAGAGGCAAAAAACGGGCAAATAAGGTTTTTTAACACTTGGCATGGCGAAATAAATAAAAAGAAACGCGCGCAGCAGATTCCTTTACCGAATTATTGGCTACATTTGCAATAAGGAAACAGCAGTGGACAAAATGAAGATTGACGCAAGAAGAGGCATAGCAGCGGCACTGTGTGACGCCGTGAACCCGTACCGCTGGGCCACGGCGCTGCGCAACAGGATGTTCGACCGTGGCATAATGCAGTCGCGGGAGTTTCCCCTGCCCACAATATGCATAGGCAACATCACAGTAGGCGGCACCGGGAAGACCCCGCACACTGAATATATTATATCCCTGCTAGGCAAGCGCTACCGCACCGCCATGCTGAGCCGCGGATACGGGCGCAAGAGCAAGGGGTATGCCAAAGGCACTGCCACGGCCTCCATGGAGGAGATTGGCGACGAGCCGTTCCAGATAAAGAACAAATTCCCGCATATTGCTGTTGCAGTATGTGAGAAACGGGCAACAGGCATTGAAAGGATTATGGCCGAGGAGAAGGAGACCGAGGTTATCCTGCTTGACGACGCATACCAGCACCGCCATGTGAAGGCAGGCATGAACATACTGCTCATTGACAGCAGTCGCCCGGTATGGCAGGACTGCGTGCTGCCGTTCGGACGCTTGCGGGAAAGCATGGCCGGGGTAAGGCGCGCCGACGTTGTGGTCATAACCAAATGCAGCGGCATAACTGCACAGCAGAAGCAGTGGTGCCGCAACCTAATTAGAAGTATAAAGGACATCCCTGTATTCTTCTCGGGCATGAGGTACGGCAGTCACTACCCGCTGTTTGGCGAGACCGCTCCGCTGGAGAGCATTGCCGGGTGCGAAGAGGTACTCCTGGTTACAGGCATCGCAAGGCCCGCTCCGCTAAAGGAGGAGATTGAGCGCAGGGGAGCAAGAGTGGAGATGGCGCGCTTCGGCGACCACCACAGCTTCACCCAGGCCGAGCTTGAGGCAATTGCCACGCGCTTCAACGGCATGAAAAGCAGCAGGAAGGCAATAGTCACCACGGAAAAGGACGCGGCAAGGCTGCTGCACAGGAGCGGCCTGCCGCAGGCCATAAAGGAGAATATATACGCTCTGCCTATTGAGGTGGAGATACTTGACGGAGAAGAGACAATGTTTAACCAAATAATAGAGAACTATGTTGCAGAAAATTCAAGAAACCGCTGAATTCCTTAGAGGAAAGATGACAACAGCGCCCGAGACAGCCATTATCCTCGGCACCGGGCTCGGCAGCCTTGTAAACGAGATAACCGACAAGTACGAGATTGAGTATAAGGACATTCCCAACTTCCCGCTCTCCACAGTGGAAGGCCATTCAGGCAAGCTCATCTTCGGCAAGCTGGGCAACAAGGAAATCATGGCCATGCAGGGCCGTTTCCACTTCTACGAAGGGTATTCCATGAAAGAGGTTACATTCCCCGTGCGCGTTATGCGAGAGCTGGGCATAAAGACCCTTTTTGTATCTAACGCCGCAGGCGGCATGAACCCCGGTTTCCTCATCGGCGACCTCATGATAATAAACGACCACATCAACTTCTTCCCCGAGCACCCCTTGCGCGGCAAGAACATCCCCTACGGCGACCGTTTCCCCGACATGAGCGCGGCCTATGACAAGGGCCTCATCGCTATGGCAAAGGAGATTGCGGCCGAGAAAGGCATACGCGTTGTCGAGGGAGTGTACCTTGGCACACAGGGCCCCACATTCGAGACACCAGCCGAGTACCGCATGTTCCACCGCATGGGCGGCGACGCTGTGGGAATGTCGACCGTGCCCGAAGTCATTGTGGCGCGCCACTGCGGCATACGCGTGTTCGGCATTTCGGTAATAACCGACCTTGGCGTTGAAGGCATTGTGGTTGAGTGCAGCCATGAAGAGGTTCAGAAGGCTGCCGACGAGGCACAGCCCAAGATGACAACAATATTCCGCGAAATAATCAACAGGGCATAAGAGAAAAATGAACACGGCAAAACGTACCGAAATATCGTCTTTGGGCGAGTTCGGCCTCATTGACAGGATAACAAAAGATATTCCCATAACAAACAAGGAGACGGTAAAAGGCGTTGGCGACGACGCCGCCATACTGCAGTTCAGCGGTGACGAGGAGACCCTCGTCACCACCGACCTGTTTATGGAAGGCGTACACTTCGACCTCACCTATTTCCCCTTGAAGCACCTTGGCTACAAGGCAGTTGTCGCCAACATCTCCGACATATATGCAATGAACGGTACCCCCAAGCAGATTACCGTATCGCTTGCCCTGAGCCGCAAGTTCTGCATTGAGGATGTCGAGGAGCTGTATGCGGGAATAAGGCTTGCATGCCAGCAGTACGGCGTTGACATTGCAGGCGGCGACACCACATCCTCGCTCACCGGCCTTGCCATAAGCATCACCGCCATAGGGACAGCGCCAAAAGGCACCGCTGTAAAGCGCAGCGGGGCAAAGGAGACCGACCTCATATGCGTCACCGGCAACCTTGGCGCAGCCTACATGGGCCTGCAGCTGCTCGAGCGCGAGAAGATCGCGACAGCCGGCAAGGACATACAGCCCGACTTCCAGGGCAAGGAGTATATCCTTGAGCGCCAGCTTAAGCCCGAGGCCCGCAAGGATATAATTGAAAGGCTGCGCGAGGAAGGCATAATGCCCACAGCCATGATAGATGTAAGCGACGGGCTTTCATCGGAGCTCATGCACATATGCAAGCAGAGCGGGACAGGCTGCCGCATATACGAGGAGCGCCTACCTATTGACTACCAGACAGCAATCATGGCCGAAGAACTGAACATGAACGTCACCACCTGCGCCTTGAATGGCGGCGAGGACTTTGAGCTGCTGTTCACCGTGCCCATTGCCGACCATGAGAAAGTTGCAGCAATGAAGGACGTGCATGTCATCGGGCATATCGTAAGCGACAGCATGGGGCTGGCGCTCATCACGCGCGACGGCGTGGAGATGGAACTGAAGGCACAGGGATGGACACCACAGGAGGAGTAGCATGATACTGCACAGCATTGTACAGGGAATCTTCATGCTGGCAGGAATTATCGCCCTGCTGGCCTCGCTGCTTGACTGGGAGTGGTTCTTCACGGCCGACAATGCAAGTTTCCTTGTATCGCGGCTGGGGCGGAAAGGCGCCCGCTGGGTCTACGGGACAATAGGGGCGGTATTCATTGCCGCAGCAATATATTTCTACTGCCAGATAGAACATTTATAGCATAATCAGAAGAGCGATGGTTGCCATCGCTCTTCTGATTATGCTATAAATAACGTGAGTTCCCTTGTCGCTACACTCTGTCGGGATGAACAGGTTCGCGACTTGGCTGAGCTTATACCGGACTCAGGCTATTTACTTGTGCGTCCCCACAATCTTTGTCTCAGGCAGTTCGGCATTGCGTTTCTCGGTCTTCTCCACCAGTGCTGCCGCAAGCTGGATGAAGGCCTGCCCGTCGGGACTGTCGGCATGCATTGCGATAGGCACTCCCTCGTCACCGCTCTCGCAAATGCCCTGAACCAGAGGAATCTGGCCTATAAGCGGAATATTGAAAGCCTCTGCCATGCGCTTGCCGCCATCCTTGCCGAAGATATAGTATCTGTTCTCTGGCAATTCGGCGGGAGTGAACCATGCCATGTTCTCCACCACTCCAAGGATGGGCACCCCTACCTTCTCATTCACGAACATGTTCACGCCCTTTATGGCAGCAGCCAGCGACACCTCCTGGGGGGTTGTCACAACCACCGCGCCTGTAAGCGCCAGGCACTGTACTATTGTAAGGTGAATGTCACTTGTACCTGGAGGCAAGTCAATGAGGAAGTAATCGAGCTCACCCCATGCCGCGTCGGCAATGAGTTGTTTCAGAGCATTGCTTGCCATGCCGCCGCGCCACAGGATAGCCTGCTCGGGGTCAACAAAAAAACCGATAGAAAGAATCTTTACACCGAATTTCTCAATAGGGAGTATAAGGTCGCGCCCGTCGATATTCTCGCTGTAAGGGCGTTCATCCTCTACGCTGAACATCTTGGGAATAGACGGACCGAAGATATCCGCATCGAGCAGGCCTACCTTATAGCCCAGGCGTGCAAGTGCAATGGCAAGATTGGCCGACACGGTAGACTTGCCCACACCGCCTTTACCCGACGATATTGCAATCACATTCTTAACCTGCGGCAGGAACTTGCCCACCTCGGGACGTGCAGCCTGACGGCTCACGACACTTATGTTACCCGTAATCTCAACCTCCTTGCCCACATAGGTAAGGATTGCCGTCTCGGCAGACTTTACTACCGAGCGTATGAACGGGTCTGTAGGCTTGTCAAAGATTAGCGAGAAACTCACCTTGTTCCCGTCTATGCGTATGTTGTCATCAACCATTCCGGCCTCGACAAGGTTCTTGCCGTTTCCCGGATAGCGCACCTTCTCAAGCGCGTCAAGTATAAGTTTTGGATATAATGCCATAATTTTTCCGTTTTGACTTCATCGAGCCTGCTCTCGCTTACTCGCAGCTTTCCGCTTTAACCCCACTTCGTGGGTTTGAACCTTGGCTGCACTCGCTGAAAAGTTCAAGTAAACTTGGCTTTTGCTCGCTTGCTCGCAGTTTTCCGCTTTAACCCCACTTCGTGGGTTTGAACCTTGGCTGCGCTCGCTGAAAAGTTCAAGTAAACTTGACTTTTGCTCGCTTGCACAAGCTTTCACCTTTCACATCGTATAGTCCGCCTCGGCACGGCCCTCGGTTATACCTTTGAAATACTCGGCCACCGCAACATGAGCCGGGTGCACCTTGTAACGCTCCATTGCCTCGGCGCTGTCAAAGGCCGACACAAGCACAGCGTCATATGCAGTACCTGCCACGCACACATTCACGCCCACCTCAAGCGAACGTATCTCGGGCACCACACCAACCAGGGCCTCAAGGTTCTCCTTAACCCATAGGGCATGCTCCTTCTTGCTCTTACCGTTAGCGCCGTCAATGAAGCGCCACATTACAATATGCTTGAACATAGATATATGCTTTTTTACTTACTAGTCTCCAGGCTGCTCCGCTTGCTACGCCCGTAGCTACGGTATTCGTCCATCTCAATCTCCACATCAGGTTCCTCATACTGCTCTTTTGCAGGCAGATTGAAGGCAATGTACTTTATTGTTATTCCGCGGGAGATCCACTGCGATTCGTAATAGGTACGTATCTGCAGCACATCGCTCACCTCATCCTGCCCGTGCACATCCTCAATACACTCCACTACAGGAAGCGAGTTCACCTCGGCTATATACCGTGTATATGTGAACATGAAGTTGCTGTCGGTCTTCAGGTGTATCACCGCGCCGGGCGCCAGTATGTCCCTGTAGCGCGCCAGGAACAGCGACGATGTAAGGCGCTTGGTATGCTTCTTCATCTGCGGGTCGGGGAATGTGAGCCATATCTCGCTCACCTCGCCGGCAGCAAACAGGCGGTCGATAATCTCGATGTTAGTACGCAGGAAACAGACATTCTCCAGTCCCTCTTCCATAGCCTCGGTCGCGCCAGTCCACATGCGTGCGCCCTTTATATCAACGCCAATGAAGTTCTTTTCGGGGAAACGGCGTGCAAGCGCCACAGTATATTCTCCCCTGCCGCAACCGAGTTCAAGGACTATAGGATTCCCGTTCTTGAAAAAATCCCTCTTCCAATTACCCCGCAATGGAAACTCCACCTCATCGACCACCGAATAGGGGTGCTCGATGACATTGGGATACGACGCCATGTCGGCGAATTTCTTAAGCTTACCTTTTCCCATATCTGCAGTCACATATTATTCAATAACAGTTACCCAACCGTAAGGGTCGGCCACATCGCCATACTGTATTGCACGCAGGCGGTTATAGAGCTCCGTGAGCACCGGGCCCGGTTTGCCGTCCTTTGCAATGACATAGCTCTTGCCCTGCTCAACATCGTCAATGCGGCCTATGGGCGAGATTACCGCCGCTGTACCGCACGCACCGGCCTCCTCAAATGTACTGAGTTCCTCTTCGGGCACAGGGCGCTGCTCCACTGTCATGCCCATGTCACGCGCAATCTGCATAAGGCTATTGTTTGTTATTGATGGGAGGATGGAAGTTGACTTTGGAGTTATGTAGCAGCCATCCTTTATTCCAATGAAATTAGCTGCGCCACACTCGTCGATATACTTCTTCTCCTTGGCGTCAAGATAAATCTCGCAAGCATAGCCCTGCTCATGCGCAGCATAGCTTGCCCTCATGCCGGCAGCATAGTTGCCGCCAACCTTGAAACGGCCTGTACCAAGAGGCGCGGCACGGTCAATGTCGCGGAATATTACGCAGTTATTGACAGCAAACCCGGCCTTATAGTAAGGACCCACAGGGGTAACGAATATAACGAACAGGTACTCCTTTGACGGATTCACGCCCACCTGCGCACTGGTACCGATGAGCAGAGGACGGATATACAGCGACGCGCCGCTCTCGTAAGGCGGCACAAAACGCTCGTTGAGCGCAACCACCTTTGTCACCATTTCACGGAACAGTTCCGTACTCACACGAGGCATCATTATACCGTCGCAACTGCTCTGCAAACGCTCTGCATTAGCCTCGAGGCGGAATACACGCACCTTGCCGTCCTTTCCCCGGAAAGCCTTAAGACCCTCAAAAGCGTCCTGTCCGTAGTGCAGACAAGTCGCTGCCATATGCAGCGTTATGTTCTCGTCGGTACACACCTGCACCTCACCCCATGCTCCGTCCTTGTAGACGCAGCGCACATTGGCGTCGGTCTTGCGATAGCCGAAGCCGATATTTGACCAATCTAATGTTTCCATTCCTGTATTGTTTTCTTTTGTGCCGCGAAGATACACATTTTGCCCGACAAGAGAAAATTTAACCTTCCATTTCGTCAAGCAAGCGCTTTACCTCCTCGTCGGCCTTATAAAGTCTGTCGTTGCAGAAATGGAGCAGTTCTGTTGCCTCTTTCAAAAGACCCGACAGTTCGTCAATGTCTACCCTGCCGTCCTGAACGGCCGTCATAATCTCCTCAAGGCGTGCAACCGCCGCTGTATAAGTCATATTTTCCATATTATTGTAACTTATCTTTTACCGTACTTGTAAACTCTCCGCCGGCAACAACAGTAGTCACCTCATCACCCGGCACCACCTCGCTGATAGAACGTACTGCCTTGCCGTTCACGCGGGTAATACTATAGCCCAATGCAAGTATATGCTGCGGCGAAGCCGCTTCGGCCTTTTCCTTTATCATATCCAATCTGTGGCGCTGCTCCTTCAGGAACATTCCGGCAGCCGACGAAAGCATTTGCACAAAGTGCTGCATGCGCATCCTTCTATCCTGCAGGCATAGGGCAGCGCTCACCGGCATACGCGCTGTAAGGGCGCTCACGCGCTGCTTCTCTGCCTCAATGCGCATGCGCACTGCATTGGCAATCCCCTGCCTTGCACTCTCAACGAATGCACTCTGCTCAAGCATGGCATGAATGAGCAGCTCGGCTGCGGCTGTCGGCGTCTTGGCCCTGGTGTGCGCCACAATATCGAGCACGCTCTCGTCGCGCTGGTGCCCTATTCCCGTTATTATGGGCAGGGGGAACTGTGCGCAATTATTAGCAAGGTCATAAGTGTCGAAACAGGAAAGCTCACTCGTGGCGCCGCCGCCGCGTATTATCACAACCACATCCCACATGTCAATATTCTGTGCAATGCGGTCAAGAGCGTCAATTATGCCCCGTTCTACCCCGCTGCCCTGCATGGGCGAGGGAAACAGATGGGGGTAGAACACAAAACCGTAGCGGTTACCGAGCAACTGGTCGCAAAAGTCGCCGTATCCGGCTGCAGTAGAAGATGATATCACAGCCACCCGCTGCGGCAGGAGAGGGAAGGGCAACTCCTTGTTCAGGTCAATCACACCCTCATCGGTAAGGCGCTTTATTACAAGCATGCGACGGCGCGCCATGTCGCCTATCGTATATGCAGGTTCAATATCGCAAACATCGAGCGCATAGCCATAGAGCTCGTGGAAACCCACACTCACCTGCAGCAGTACCTTGAGTCCGGGAGCAAAAGGCTGACCTGTCTGTTCAAGGAAATAGGGACGCAACAAGGTGTATACACGCGACCACACAGTTCCGCGTGCCTTGGCAACAAGTTCATCAGTGACCTCATCGCGCTGTACAAGTTCAATGTAACAATGACCGTTCGAGGTCTCACGCACTTCGCTCAATTCACCGGTAACCCAGTAGCGCGAAGGCATACCCTCGCTGACGGCACCACGCACCATATTATTGAGGGCATATAACGTAAGCGGTTCTTCTATGCTATTCATCGGTCCTGTCGTTTATCCATTGGTTTATTCCACGCTGGTTGGCAATGAACGCACCGCCAACGACCCTGTTTCCCTCATAGAACACAGCCGATTGCCCGGGAGCTATTGCAGAGACCGCCTCGTGCAACCTCACTAGCCAGCGCCCGTCGCCTGTTGGCTGCGGGGCACCGCAGCCAACAGGACGGCTGCGGTAGCGTACACGAACTGTGAGATTCTCAGGAACATCACCCACCCACTGTGGTTCATCGACAAGCATGTGGCGCGCAAGCAACTGCTCTTCGGTACCGAGCATTACCGTATTCTTGGCGGCATTTATCTTGAGCACATACGCCGGATATCCCAAGGCTATCCCGAGACCTTTGCGCTGACCTATGGTGTAGAAAGGGAAACCTGCATGGTTGCCGAGCACACGCCCGCCGCTGTCGACAAATGCACCACCTTTGAAACGAGTGTCAATATCCGGGACATTAGACCGCAGGAAATCGCGGTAATCGCCGGAGATGAAACAGACCTCCATACTCTCGCCACCCGAAGCCACACACTCATAGCCACGCTCCTTCAAATACTCCACCACCTGCGTTTTTTCCATACCCCCAAGCGGGAAGATGACCCGCGAAAGTTGCTGCTGGGTAAGCCTCCATAGGAAATAACTCTGGTCCTTGCGCTCATCATCACCGGTTACAATATAATATATCTGTTCTCTGTTCTCTGTTCTCTGTTCTCTGTTCTCTTTGCTTTCCACTTTCACATAGTGTCCCGTGGCAATATAAGTGCAGCCGAGCCTGTCGGCCCACTCTTCGAGCAAGGCAAACTTTACAAACGGATTGCAGTTGACACAAGGATTGGGTGTAGAACCCAAAAGATAACTCTCTATGAACGGTTGCACCACAGCCTCATTGAAACGCTCGCGCACATCGGCAACATGGTGCGGGATACCAAGACGCGCTGCAAGCACGGCCGCGGACTCCACCGCCTTAAGACCGCTGTCGCAAGTGACGAAGGTCAGTCCCTCTACCCTGTAACCCTGTTCAAGCAGCATACAGCATACGGCAGTACTGTCAATACCGCCGCTCATTCCCACAAGAACACTCTTTTCCTCAAACATAAATACTGCAACAACCGTTTCCTGTCAAAAAAAATTCCTAACTTTGCAACAGATATACAAATGTCATATCCAACGCAAAAATAGTCATTTTTGCAATATGACAGTCCGTTTTACAGTTTTTTATGAGCAATAACAGTGTACGAAGAGTCCCTACCGAACTGGGGACAGAAAAAGTGAGCAAACTGCTCATGCAATATGCCATTCCGGCCATCATTGCGCAGACAGCGGCATCAATCTACAACATGATTGACAGCGTGTTCATAGGACACATTCCCGATGTTGGCGCCGAGGCCATATCCGGCCTTGCCACAACATTTCCCTTCATGAACCTTTCGGCCGCGTTCGGTGCCATGGTAGGAGTGGGAGGCGCCACGCAGCTGTCGGTGCGCCTGGGGCAGAGAGACTACGATTCGGCCAAGCACATACTTGGCAACCTGGTTACCCTGAACATTATTGTGGGCGTACTCTTTGCCGCCGTCTCATTCATTTTCCTTGATGACATTCTCTTCTTCTTCGGCGCCAGCGAGGCCACGTTGCCTTTTGCAAGAGACTTCATGGAGATTATCCTGCTTGGAAATGTAGTCACACACCTCTATTTCGGTATAAACGCGGCATTGCGTTCATCGGGGCACCCCAAGCAAGCCATGTATGCCACAATAATAACGGTAGTGATGAACATTATCCTTGCACCGCTTTTCATCTACGTCCTCGGTTGGGGAATAAGGGGCGCCGCCCTTGCTACCATATTGGCGCAATGCACTACGCTGATGTGGCAAATCAAACTGCTCAGCAACCCCGACGAATTGCTGCACCTGCAAAAGGGCATATACAAGCTGAAAGCCGGCATTGTCAAGGGAATACTCAGTATCGGCATGTCACCATTCTTCATAAATGCAGCCGCATGTATTGTTGTAATCATTATAAACAAAGGACTGCGCAATTATGGCGAGGATGGAGATATCTCCATTGCCGCCTACGGTATTGCCAACCGCATGCAGTTCATCTTTGTGATGGTTGTCCTGGGCCTCACACAAGGCATGCAGCCGATAGTAGGCTACAACTATGGTGCCAAACGCCACGACAGGGTCAAGAGCACACTAATGCTCACAATATTCTGGGCCACACTGGTGACCACCATAGGATTCCTCATATGCGAGTTCATGCCCGAGACCGTAGCACATGCCTTCACCACCGACCAAAGACTCATTGAGCATGCGGCATGGGCAATGAGGGTTATGTGTACATTCATGCCTTTCATAGGATTCCAGCTGGTGACAACCAACTTCTTCCAGAGCGTGGGACTGGTGAACAAGTCAATATTCCTCTCGCTCACCCGACAGGTATTGCTGCTCATACCTCTTTTGCTCATTCTCCCCCTTTTCATCGGTGAAAAAGGAGTTTGGTACAGCATGCCCATTTCAGATATCATAGCAGCCCTGCTCACTGTGATAATGCTCATTCTGCAGTTCCGCCAGTGGAAAAGGGAAGGCATAAGAACAACCAACAGCTAACCATGACATTATGGAGAATTTCGTAATAGCAATAGGCCGCGAGCTCGGCAGCGGCGGCAAGGAGATAGCCGAGAAAGTGGCCGAGCGCCTTGGCATTAAGTTCTACGACAAGAAACTGCTTGAAGTGGCAGCGCGCGAAAGCGGGCTCGACACTACTATTTTCGAGAATGCCGACGAACGCGAATCGAATGCCTTTGCCGGCAACATCTTCAGCATACACGGTGCCATAACCGACCTGTTCATGGGCGGCAGTTGCATGGACTCCGACCAGTTGTTTGCGATACAGAGCGAGGCAATACGCAACCTTGCCGAACGCGAGGGATGTGTTATTGTTGGACGCTGTGCCGAGTACGTACTGCGCGACCACCGTCGCATGGCAAGTATTTTCATAACGGCCGACTATGAAGACCGTATAAGATATGTGATGAAGCACGACAATGTAGAGCGCACTCAGGCCATAGACACAATAGAAAAAGGTGACAAACGCCGCCGTCACTACCACGACTACTACTCCACAGGCAAATGGGGCGAGGCAAAGAGTTACAGCCTTTGTATCAACTCATCGCACATGGGCATTGACGGCACAGCGGAATTCATCTGTGACTACATAAGACAGCGTTTCGGACTATGAAACGGATTGGGTTGCTTTCGGACACCCACAGTTGGTGGGACGACAGATACCTCACACATTTTGCCGACTGCGACGAGATATGGCATGCCGGCGACATCGGCAGCGAAGTAATCATAAGACAACTTGAAACACACTGCCCGGTACGCGCCGTATGCGGCAACATCGACGGGCGCGGACTCAGTTTACGTTTCAGCGATGTTCTCAAGTTCAGGATTGAGGAGTGCAATGTCATTATGACACACATTGGCGGCTATCCGGGGCGCTATGCTCCAGGCGTGCGCAAGGATATATACAATGAGCGCCCGCAGCTCTTCATCTCAGGGCACTCCCACATACTCAAGGTAATGTATGACAAGGCCATCGGCTGCCTGCACATAAACCCCGGCGCAGCAGGACGCCAAGGTTGGCAACAAGTACGCACATTGGTCAAATTCACCATTGACGGCAAGGAAATAAAGGACCTTGAAGTAATAGAACTTTCATAAAAGCCGTGCTCATTAAAGAATAAAAATGTACCTTTGCAGAAGATAACCATATACAAGAGAACAAGACAGAGATTATATGAGACGTATTCTTACCCACATATTCATGTTGCTTGCAGTGACAGCTGCGGCACAGAGCGAGTACTACACCAGCATTGACGGCATAAAGGGCGGCGAGGAACTGAAGACAGCACTTCACAAGCTCATCAAGAACCACCAGCAGATAAGCTACGGAAGCGGCACCAGCAGCACATGGGGCGCGTTCTACACTACCGACGCCGCCATTGAAAACGGGCAGCGCCGCGTGCTTGACATGTACTCAAACGAAAAGCGCTACTTCGGCAGCAAAGGCAGCGCCGTTTCGGGCATGAACATAGAGCACAGCGTGGCAAAGAGCTGGTGGGGCGGAACAAAGAACAACGCCTACTGCGACCTGCACCACCTGAATCCTTCGGACCAGGATGCCAACAGCCGCAAGAGCAACTACCCCCTTGGTGAGCTCACAAGCGTAAGCTGGGACAACGGTGTAACATTTGTGGGCAAGGCAAACATTGACGGCAGCAGCCAAAATGCATACGAACCCTGTGACGAGTATAAGGGTGACTTTGCACGTGTATTCATGTACATGTTCACATGCTACCAGGACCTCACTTGGGAATACACCTGGATGAACTACGAAAAAAGCACCTACCCCACCCTGAAACCATGGGCAGTGGAACTGTTGCTCAAGTGGCACAGGCAGGACCCCGTGAGCGAGAAGGAGGTGAACCGCAACAACGCCGTACAGAAGGTACAGGGCAACCGCAACCCTTATGTCGACTACCCGCAGCTCGCCGACTATGTATGGGGCGATTCCATAAACTATGTATTCCACCTCAACGGCGAGGTTGAGGGCGGAAACACAGGCGGCGACGATGATGACACAAACATTGAAGTGCCCGAAGGGTATTACCTGAAAATGTTCGAGGACTTTGAGCAGGAGAAACTGAATTTCACACCAATTAACGTTACCGGCGAATTCCCATGGTTCTTCGAGTACCAGTGCGCCGAGGTTACATCATACGATGATGACGGCGTTCCGCACGATGCAGAAAGCTGGCTCGTATCAAGCCCGATAGACTTCTCCGATGACAACAATGCAAAACTCACATTCGACTACGTCATACGCTACTGCGCAACCGACAAGGTAAAGGAGTACAACCAGCTGCTCATCAGCCGCGACTTTAACGGCAGCATTTCCGATGCGCAATGGGAAACAATAGACTTTGACGCAGCACAGAACACCGAAGACTGGACAAAGACAGCAACAGGCGAAATTGTTATACCCGCATCATACATGGGCGACAAGGCTGTTGTACTGGCATTCAAATACATTGGAACAGCTGCACAAGCCGGAACATTCGAGGTTGACAACGTGAAACTCATTGCAGCCGAAGGCGAGAATAACGGCAATACCGAGAATGGAGAAGGAGAAGGCGGTGATGAAGACGGAAACACCGGCGGGACAGAGGGCAACGACGGGAACTTCACCGGCGGTTCGTTCACCCTTGTAACCGACGCGGCCCAGCTCACCTTGGGCGATACAATCCTCATCGCATACGAGAATTATGTAATGGGTGCTTCAGCAGGCAACTACCGCTACAGGACCGACATGATGACAAGCAACGGCAAAGTAACATACCTTGCCGACGATGTACAGAAGATTCTTCTTGAGGAGGGCATAATTAAGGGTACATTCGCATTCAATGTGGGAGACGGTTACCTTGCAGCCAAGTCAAGCAGCAGCAACCACATCACAACAGCAACAGAACTTGATGCGAACGGCAGCTGGACAATAGCAATAGGCAGCGAGGCGCTTGCAGTCATAAAGTCACAGGGCGACAAGACACGCAACACGCTACAGTACAATACAGGCTCGCCACGTTTCTCATGCTACACAGGCTCACAGAAGAGCGTAAGCATATATGCCAAGTCACCAGTTGCCACAGGCATTGAAGAGAATGTTGCCGGAGGCGATAGCGTCAACGTATACTCATTGACAGGAATCCTCTTGCGCAAGGATGTGGCACGCGAAGGTGCTGTCAACGGCCTGCAGCCAGGCATATACATCGTCAGCGGCAAGAAAGTCCTTGTAAGATAAGCAACAGAGGAGATGATTGTCTGCATTGCCGAGAAACCGAGCGTTGCAAAGGAGATTGCCGACGTCCTTGGGGCCCGCAGCCGCCACGACGGCTATTACGAAGGAAACGGTTACCAAGTAACCTGGACCTTCGGTCACCTATGTACCCTCAAGGAACCACACGACTACACCCCCATGTGGCAGCGCTGGAGCCTGGGCAGCCTGCCCATGATACCCCCAAGGTTCGGCATAAAGCTTATTGACGACAGGGGAATTGAGAAGCAGTTCGGCATAATCGAGCGCCTCATGCAGGCGGCCGACGGCATAGTGAACTGCGGCGATGCCGGCCAGGAGGGAGAGCTCATACAGCGATGGGTAATGCAAAAGGCGCGGGCCACATGCCCTGTTAAGCGCCTTTGGGTATCATCGCTAACCGAGGAGGCCATTCGCGAAGGGTTTGCCGCCCTCAAGGACCAGGCCGAATACCAGCCGCTCTACGAGGCAGGCCTGAGCCGTGCAATCGGCGACTGGCTGCTGGGCATGAACGCCACAAGGCTCTACACGCTCAAGTATGGCAAGAACCGCCAGGTGCTGTCAATAGGGCGTGTACAGACACCTACGCTAGCGCTTATTGTAAAGCGCCATCTTGAGATTGAGAACTTTGTTCCCCAGCCCTACTGGGAACTGAAGACCGTATACCGCGACACGACATTCAGCGCTGCCGAAGGACGCTACGACAGCGAGGAGAAGGGACGCGAGGCGCTCGAAAAGATTACAGGCCAGCCCTTCACCATCACCGATGTAACCGCAAAGAAGGGTACAGAGCTGCCGCCCAGGCTATATGACCTTACTTCACTGCAGGTAGACTGCAACAAGAAGTTCGGGCTTTCGGCCGACGTTACCCTGCAGACAATACAGTCGCTGTATGAAAAGAAGGTAACTACCTATCCCCGTGTCGACACCACATACCTCAGCGACGACATATACCCCAAGTGCGCCAATATCCTCAAAGGGCTGCGCGACTACCAGCCGCTCGTTATGCCGCTGTCGGGCAAGCCGCTTGCAAAGTCAAAGAAGGTGTTCGACAACAAGAAGGTGACCGACCACCACGCAATAATACCCACAGGAGTATACCCTCAGGGCCTAACCGACCTTGAGAAGAAAGTATACGACCTTGTTGCAAGGCATTTCATTGCTGTCTTCTACCCCGACTGCAAGTTCAACTCCACCACCGTGCTGGGCGAGAGTGCCGGAGTGAAGTTCAAGGCCACAGGCAAGGAAATAACCGAGCAGGGCTGGCGGGCGGTATTTGCCGGCGAGCAGAACGAGGAAAAGGATGGCGAGAAGGAGAAGGTGCTCCCCTCATTCACAGCGGGCGAGAGCGGCCCGCACACGCCAGGGCTCGCCGAGAAGTGGACCCAGCCCCCAAAGCCTTATACCGAGGCAACTCTGCTGCGTGCTATGGAGACGGCAGGCAAGCTGGTTGACAACGAGGAACTGCGCGAGGCAATGAAGGAGAACGGCATTGGACGCCCTTCGACACGTGCGGCCATCATTGAGACACTCTACAAGCGCAACTACATCCGCAAGGAGAAGAAGAACATTGCCGCCACAAGCACAGGCATTGAGCTCATCGGGCTAATAAGGAACGAGCTCCTGAAGAGCGCCGAGCTCACAGGCCGCTGGGAGAAGAAGCTCCGCGACATTGAGAAGAGGCAGTACCAGGCCAAGGCATTCATTGACGAACTCAAGGCCATGCTGCACGAGATTGTAAACGACGTGCTCCGCGACAACACTGGCACAATACAGTAAAGGCGCACTGCGTTCTCCGGTTCACGAAAGGGACTTGCAACGGGCAAGTATTGCAGCCGCATGTCTGTCATTCTATATTTGCACTGTCATTGACTCGTTTTGCTTTTAGCCACCCGCGTGGCATAAACTTCGTCTATGCTTCACGCGACTAATGGCTGCAAAACTTGCCGATAACAAAAAAAGTCATTGACTCGTTTTGCTTTTCGCTGCAAAACTCGTCGATAACAAAACGTTGTTTTGTCATTCCGGACCAAGAGGAAGAATCTCTATAATCGCAAGTATTATTGAAACTACCCGTTTTTTTTGCTTTGTTCAAAAAATGTTGTATGTTTGCCCTATTGAGAGAAACCTATAACATTTTAATATGGAAAAAGAGAGGCTATTCAGCGAATTCTCGCCTGTATCGTCAGAGAACTGGAAAGAGAAGATAGTCGAGGACCTCAAGGGCGCCGACTATGACAAGAAGATGATTTGGAGGACGGACGAAGGTTTCAGCGTGAACCCGTTCTACCGCAAGGAAGACCTGCCTGCCGGATGCGCAAGTGCCGTGCCCGGGAAGTTCCCCTACACACGCGGCAACAGCGACAGCAACAGCTGGCTCATACGCCAGGGCATAGATGTGCCCACTGCCGAGGAGGCCAATGCCAAGGCAAAGAAGATGATTGAGGACGGAGTGACGTCCATTGTCTTCAGGGTGCATGGCAAGATGGTCACTCCCGAATATATCCCCGCCCTGCTCGACGGCATTGACGCAGAGAAGACCGAGCTAGGCTTCAACGTATGCGTGGGCAAGGTAAAAGTGTTCGCTGCACAACTGGTCGGCTATTACAGGCAACGCGGTTTCGACCTCTCGGCAATAAGAGGTTCCATTGAATATGACCCGATAGGCAAGGAACTCTATGCCGGCAAGGCTATTGACGGATACATTGAGACCGTAAAGGAACTCATGAACACGCTTGAGGCGCTGCCGCGCTACCGCTGCATTGCCGTGAACAGTGCAGGCCTGTGCAATGCAGGCGCATATATCACACAGGAACTTGCCTGTGCGCTCGCCTGGGGAAATGAATACCTGAACGCTGCCACGGAGGCCGGAATACCCGTTGACAAGGTTGCCAAGAGCATAAGGTTCAACATGGGCATCTCAAGCAATTTCTTCATGGAAATTGCCAAGTTCCGTGCGGCACGTATGCTGTGGGCAAGGATTGTCGAGCAGTACGCCCCCGAGTGCAAATGTGCATGCAAGATGATTATACATGCCGAGACATCAAGGTTCAACCTCACGCTTTTCGACCCCTATGTGAACATGCTCCGCACGCAGACCGAGGCCATGAGCGCGGCAATTGCAGGCGTTGAGGCAATAACAGTAACGCCGTTCGATTCTGTATACGAGACACCTACCGGATTTGCCGAGCGCATAGCAAAGAACCAGCAGCTGATACTGAAGCACGAGAGCCACCTTGACAAGGTTGCCGACCCGGCAGGCGGTTCATATTACATTGAGAGCCTTACGGCATCCATTGCCGCCGAGGCATGGAAGCAGTTCCTAGCCATTGAGGAGGCCGGCGGTTTCCACAAGGCCGTGAAGGACGGCCGCATAAAGAGCGAGGTAGAGGCCTCAGGCAACAGGCGCCGCACAGCCTTGGCAAAGCGCAAGGAGATTCTGCTCGGCACAAACCAGTACCCCAATTTCAGCGAACAGAGCGAAGGGCGCCGTCCTTTAGAGAGCACATGCGGGTGCGGGTGCCAGAACCAGTGCGATAACGGGAACAGGCTTGTGGCACACCGCCTGGGCGAGGAGTTTGAGCAGCTGCGCCTGGCGACCGAGGAGAGCGGACGCCGTCCGAAGGCATTCATGCTCACCATCGGCAACCTCGCAATGCGCCAGGCAAGGGCGCAGTTCTCATGCAACTTCCTTGCGGCAGCAGGATATGAGGTCATTGACAATCTCGGTTTCAAGAGTGTAGAGGAGGGTGTAAATGCTGCCATGGAGGCCAAGGCCGACATTGTTGTGATATGCTCAAGCGATGACGAGTATGCCGAATATGCAATCCCTGCATTCAACGCCGTGGCAGGCAAGGCGATATTCATTGTCGCAGGTGCCCCTGCATGCAGCGAAGAGCTACAGAAGGCGGGCATTGAGAACTTCATACATGTGAGAGTAAATGTGCTTGAGACACTCAAGGCATTGAATGTCAAGTTAGGAATCAAGTGAGAAGCAGAGCCATGAGAAAAGATTTCAGAAACATAGATATATTCGGTGCAGAGGCAAACGCCGCATGCTGCACAGCATCCGCCGGCAAGGCCGACAATATATGGGAAACCCCGGAACAGATTAAGGTAAAGCCTGTATACACGGCCGACGACCTGAAGGAGATGGAACACCTTGACTACGCAGCCGGCATCCCGCCGTTCCTGCGCGGCCCCTACTCAATGATGTATGTATTCCGCCCCTGGACAATACGCCAGTATGCGGGATTCTCCACGGCCGAGGAGAGCAACGCCTTTTACCGCCGCAACCTCGCCTCGGGCCAGAAGGGCCTTTCTGTTGCATTCGACCTCCCCACGCACCGCGGCTACAATCCCGACAACGAGCGCGTGGTAGGCGACGTGGGCAAGGCCGGCGTATCAATCTGCTGCATGGAGAACATGGAGCAACTGTTCGATGGCATACCCTTGAACAAGATGTCGGTTTCAATGACCATGAACGGCGCCGTGCTCCCCGTGCTCGCATTCTACATAAACGCAGCGCTTGAGCAGGGTGCAAGGCTTGAAGAGATGGCCGGTACCATACAGAACGATATCCTCAAGGAGTTCATGGTGCGCAACACCTACATCTACCCCCCAGCATTCTCAATGCGCATTATAGGCGACATATTCGCATACACATCGCAGAAAATGCCCAAGTTCAACTCAATATCAATCAGCGGCTACCACATGCAGGAGGCAGGCGCGTCGGCCGACATTGAGCTGGCGTACACCCTTGCCGACGGGCTTGAGTATGTGCGCACAGGCGTTGAGGCAGGCATTGACATTGACGCATTCGCTCCACGCCTCTCATTCTTCTGGGGCATTGGCATGAACCCGTTCATGGAGATTGCCAAAATGCGCGCGGCACGTATGCTGTGGGCAAAGATTATAAAGCAGTTCAACCCCAAGAACCCCAAATCGATGGCACTGCGCACACACTGCCAGACATCGGGCTGGTCGCTCACCGAGCAGGACCCGTTCAACAATGTCGGCCGCACAGTGATAGAAGCCATGAGCGCCGCAATGGGCCACACCCAGTCGCTGCACACCAATGCGCTTGACGAGGCCATAGCGCTGCCCACCGACTTCTCGGCACGCATTGCCCGCAATACACAGATTTACCTGCAGGAGGAGACAAACATCTGCCGCGTTGTTGACCCTTGGGGCGGTTCCTACTACATCGAGAGCCTCACACAGGAGATTGCAGGCAAGGCATGGAAACTCATCCAGGAGATTGAGGAACTCGGCGGCATGGCAAAGGCCATTGAGACAGGCATTCCTAAAATGCGCATAGAGGAGGCTGCAGCACGCACCCAGGCACGCATTGACAGCGGCAAGCAGGTAATTGTGGGCACAAACGCATACTGCCTTGCCGAGGAAGAGCCCATTGACATCCTTGAGATTGACAACACCGCAGTGCGCCAGGAGCAGCTTGCCGCCATTGAGCGCAACCGCGCCGGGCGCGACGAGAATGCAGTAAAGGCCGCACTTGAGAAAATCACGGAATATGCCCGCACAGGAGAAGGCAACCTGCTCGAAGCAGCCGTTGAGGCAGCACATGCACGCGCCACACTGGGCGAGATCTCCGACGCATGCGAAGAGGTAGCAGGACGCTACAAGGCTATAATAAGAACCATTTCAGGCGTGTATTCAGCAGAAAGCAGAAACGACGGGAACTTTGAGAAGGCCTGCCGTTTGACCGAAGAGTTTGCGAAGAGAGAGGGACGCCGTCCCCGAGTAATGATTGCCAAGATGGGGCAGGACGGGCACGACCGCGGCGCCAAGGTCGTAGCCACCGGCTATGCCGACTGCGGTTTCGACGTAGACATGGGAATGCTCTTCCAGACACCGGCCGAGGTTGCCCGCCAGGCAGTGGAGAATGACGTACACATTGTGGGCGTATCATCACTTGCCGCAGGGCACAAGACCCTAGTTCCGCAGCTTATTGCCGAACTTGAGAGGCTAGGCCGCGGCGACATCATGGTATGTGCTGGCGGTGTAATCCCGGCACAGGACTATGACTTCCTCTACAAGGCAGGCGTAGTCGGTATCTTCGGGCCAGGGACAAGCGTCTCAAAGGCCGCTTGCCAGCTGATGGAGATACTGCTCGGCGAAGAATAAGACAATTAGGCTTATCTATAGAATGAGGGCGACCACTTTTCTAGTTGCCCTTATTCTATGTAGAACTACAAGCAAGCCTGTTCATTCTATATTTGCACTGTCATTGACTCGTTTTGCTTTTCGCAACCCAAACGGCATAACCTGCGGCTATGCTGCGTTTGACCTGTTGCTGCAAAACTCGTCGATAACAAAAAAGGTCATTGACTCGTTTTGCTTTTAGCCA
>JAZNUE010000046.1:0-103329 GCA_045592125.1 Bacteroidaceae bacterium
CTTGTCAAAATATGACGGTCTGCTTTTCGTTCCTTACTTTACCTTTATATCCTTCCGCCTCTGGGGCGGAACGGACATGTTGTACTGCTTGTCTGTATGGAATGCTGTCAAGGATCATCTTTGCTCGCCGGGAGGGCAACCGTGGTTGCTTCCCGAAAGCGAGTGCAAAGGTAGAACTATTTTTTGAACTGGCAAACGATTTGAAAGGAAAAAATCAATTTAAAACAGAAAAAATTGAATTTTGTTCATCACGCTGTCCATTTATTTTAAATTTGAGGCAAATTAATTAAATAACGAGCACATTTCATGAGCAAAGAGTACCGCAAAAAAAAGAAACAAATAGGCAGAACAGGCAGGACTTGATACAACAAGAATATATTTTCTGTAATTTAAACAGTTTCTAAACCGCATTCACGCTTTGCACTAAGGTTCTTTTGTTGTACCTTTACATACCTTAATGTGAGTTTGATATAAGTTCAGCTCAAGATGACAGACACACTAGAATAAGTACAAGTTGCTATATCAAGCCCACGTTACCTTATATAATAGAGTACGAGATGATAGACAGGAAAACCATAGAGCAGATAATGGACACCGCAAAAGTGGAGGAGGTTGTAGGCGACTTCGTTGCACTGCGCAAACGCGGAGTGAACATGATTGGCCTGTGCCCGTTCCACAACGAGAAGACCCCTTCGTTCACGGTATCGCCATCGAAGAACCTATGGAAATGCTTCGGTTGCGGCAAGGGCGGCAAGCCCGTGCACTTCATAATGGAGCACGAGCAGCTCAGCTACCCCGACGCATTGAGGTGGCTCGCCAAGAAGTACCACATAGAGATAAAGGAGCGCGAGCTCACCGACGAGGAGAAACGTGAGGAAAGCATACGCGAGAGCATGTTCGTAATTAACCAGTATGCACTTCAGTACTTCATGGACACGCTGCACGGCAGCGAGGAGGGCAAGGCCATTGGCCTGAGCTATCTCCGCCACCGCGGCCTGAGGGACGAGACCATAAAGAAGTTCTGTCTTGGATACTCCCTCGAGAAACGCACATCGTTTGCCGAGACTGCCGTGGCCGCAGGATACAGGCCCGAGCTGATAGCAAAGACCGGAGTGTGCTACAGCACCGACGACGGCAGGCTGCAGGACCGCTTCTGGGGAAGGGTCATTTTCCCAGTGCACACAATCTCGGGCAAGGTTGTAGCCTTTGGCGGCCGCATTCTGCAGAACAACGCCAAGGCCGCAAAATATGTGAACTCGCCCGAGAGCGAGATTTACCACAAGAGCGACCATCTCTACGGGCTATACTTTGCCAAGCAGGCAATAATGCAGAAAGACCGCTGTATACTTGTGGAGGGTTATCTTGACGTGATTTCAATGTACCAGGCAGGCATACAGAACGTTGTCGCCTCATCGGGCACATCGCTCACCACAGGGCAGATAAGGCTTATACACCGTTTCACCAACAACGTCACGCTGCTTTACGACGGCGACAAGGCCGGCATAAAGGCTTCGATACGAGGCATTGACATGCTCCTTGAAGAGGGCATGAACATAAACGTGGTGCTGCTGCCCGAAAGGGAGGACCCCGACAGCTATGCACAAAGCCACTCCACCGAGGAAGTCGAGCAGTACATCGAGCGGAACAAGGTAGACTTTATAAGGTTCAAGACCAACCTGCTGCTTGACGAGGTAGGAGACGACCCGATACGCCGGGCCGGGCTCATAGGCGATGTTGTCAAGAGCATTGCAGTTGTCCCCAATGACATACTGCGCAGCGAGTATATAAAGAAGTGCAGCGACATGCTCAACGTGGGCGAGCAGCTCCTGGTTAAGGAAACCGCCAAGATAAGGATGCAGAGGGCCGAAGAGCAGCAGAAGCGCCGTTACAACGAGAAAGAGGCGCAGGCTGGAGAGCCAGCGCAGGAGGAAAGTACGGTTGTGGCAGACGAGTTCAGGCAGAGCCTCATTGAGAGTTACAGCAGCAACCCGCTGCACCACAAGGAGAAAGCAATAATACAGTTTATACTGAAAAAGGGCGGCAAGCTGCTGCAGGTGCCAGAGAGCAAGGCCGACGGCACCCCCTCATTTACCGAAAGCGTAATCTCGCACATGTTCTACTCGTTCAATTCAGACGGCATTGAACTGGGCCATCCGCTCTACAAGAAGATTTTCGCCGAGGCGTGCGAGCATGCAGCAGAAATAGGGTTTGACCCCGAGAAGCACTTCATGGCGCACCCCGACTCCGAGGTGTCAGCGCTCACGGCCGAGCTGTGCGGCGAGCGCTACCTGCTGAGCAAGTTCTTCAGCGAACAGAACAACGACGAGCGCAACGAACTGGCAATACTCTTTGAGCAGACCACCCGCCTTTGCATTGCTTACAAGCTGAGCATTGTGGACGAAATGCTTAAGGAGACCATGTCTAGGCTGAAGGACCCGGCCGTCGCTGCCGCCCCCTCCGCACTGCAGGAGTGCATGGAAGAGTTCAAGTTCCTGAAAGAGACACAGCAGGCCCTGAACAACGTGCTCAAGGGGTACGGTTTTGGCAACGTTGCGTTGAACGTATAGACATTCAGGCCTGAATGCATTCAGGACGGCTATATAATCAAGGAACTCACGCCTGCAAGAAAGTACGCGCAAAGACAGGCGCGGCTCTAAAACGGGAAACTGAAGGCTGTTCGTGATGTCAATGCAAGAGCGCACACACCCTTCACCGTGCGCGCGTATATTAATAAGGAGAGAAAAACAACAGGTTGCACCATGCGGTGCAACCTGCCTTATTTTTCTTATGCTCTCTGATATGAAGTTTTCGTCTTTTTAAAGGCCACAAAGGGCAAAAGGGAGAGCTGGCTTTCACTTGTTCCTGAGCAGGTTCATAAACTCCTCACGGGTCTTGGCCTGGTTGAAGGCCCCGCAGAAATCGGACGTTGTGGTAACAGAGTTCTGCTTCTTCACGCCTCGCATTTGCATACACAGGTGCTGGGCCTCAACAACAACCATAACGCCTAGCGGGTTAAGGGTATTCTGTATACACTCCTTAATCTGCAGCGTAAGCCTCTCCTGCACCTGCAGGCGGCGCGAGAATACTTCTACCACACGCGCAATCTTGCTAAGGCCTGTTATGTAGCCATTTGGGATATATGCGACATGTACCTTGCCAAAGAACGGCAGTATATGGTGCTCGCATAGCGAATAGAAATCGATATCCTTCACTATGACCATCTGGCTATAGTCCTCCTTGAACATGGCCCCGCGGAGGATAGCCTCGGGGTCCTCGCTGTAGCCAGCTGTTGTGTCAAGTATCGCACGGGCCACACGCTCCGGAGTCTTTACAAGCCCCTCGCGCTCCACATCCTCCCCAATGAGCCCAAGCATGTTGCTGCAGCACTCCTTGAGGCCTTCAATTCTCTTCTCTCTCTCTTCGCTTTCCATTCTTGCTGGGTTAGAAACAGTTTGTCTAATAAGGCAGGTTAATAAGGCACTTCTTTACAGAAATCTCCTTGAACTTCCTGGTTGCCTTGAGCCTGTACATTACAGCCTCGGCCTCCTCGCGTGTACGGTAGTCGCCATAGAGGCAAGTCCTGATGGGCGGGTTGAACTCGACATACGCCTCGGCGCCCGGAAAATTCTCGCGCATGAACTTGGCCATACGGTTAGCCTCATCCCTTGCCTGGGCCGAGTTGTTTCCCGAATATACCATGACACGGTAGCCCTCGACCTGAGGCACCTTGCCATCGGCCGAAGAAATCATCGTCCCCATGAGCTCCATCAGGCCGTCGGGCTGGTTTATCTTCACCTTTGCGCCAAAGAGGCCCGATGACTCAATTTCTTTAACAATATTGCTCTGCGCAGCAGCAACGTGCGCGCAGAACAATACTGATAATATAAGGAATATCCTCTTCATGTATATTACTTGAACGCGTCAATGATACCCTTGAAGTCGGCAACCTTGAGGGCAGCGCCGCCAATGAGGCCGCCGTCTACGTTAGGATTAGCGAAGAGTTCCTTCGCGTTGCTTGGCTTGCAGCTGCCGCCATAGAGGATAGAGGTGTTCTCGGCAACCTCATTGCCATACTTCTCGGCAATCGTAGAGCGGATGTAGGCGTGAATCTCCTCAGCCTGCTCGGGAGTTGCGGTAAGGCCTGTGCCGATAGCCCATACTGGCTCGTACGCGAGGATAATCTTTGAGAAGTCCTCGGCAGAAAGGTCGTAGAGCGAGCCTGCGAGCTGGTCAAATACTACCTGGTTCTGGATACCCTGGTTACGCTCCTCGAGCACCTCGCCAATGCAGAAGATTGGGGTGAGGCCGTTAGCAAGGGCAAGCTGCACCTTCTCCTTAAGAATCTCAGGAGTCTCGCCATAGTAGGCACGGCGCTCCGAGTGGCCAAGGATTACATACTTTGCGCCTGTTGAAGCCACCATAGAGGCAGAGACCTCGCCAGTGTATGCGCCAGAAACCTTGTCGGCACAGTTCTCGGCACCAACACCAATCACAGCCTCATCAACGATTGGGGCTACAGAAGCCAAGTGGATGAACGGCGTGCAGATTACAACGTCGCAGTTTGGCTTGTCAGCAGCCAATGCCTCATTCAGTTCCTTTGCCAAAGCAATGCCTTCCTGAAGATTCATGTTCATCTTCCAGTTACCGGCAACAATGTTCTTTCTCATTTTCTTTTTGTTTTAAATGGTTACTAAATATGTTGTCTATAAATTATCACTATAATTCCCGCCTGTTACAGGAGCACGCCTCGCACGGCGGTATGCCACCGCGTCGAAGAGGGCAATGAACAGCAGCGGCGCCAGCAGCGCAAGAGACCAGAAACGCACTCCCTGCATCCTGCCCACAAGCGACGGAATACCGTCAGGCATTCCGGTAGGCGAGAAGGCAAGGTCCTCTACCGCAGGCAGGTCCTGCACATTCCACTTCCCCGCTATAGTCCCGTCCTTCAGCAGCAGCACGCCTGGGTTTGAGCGTATCATGTTCCTTATTACCTGGGCATCGCTCCAATAGATGGGATACTCCGCGCCAGTACGCTTGCGCCACAGTTCAGCCTCGGTGTCATCGGACGCTGTCGTGAAATAGAACGGCACACCTTTTTCAAGGCAGTAGTCATACATGTCATTTATCTTGTCGACACGGTTCACGGCAGCCTCCTCTACCAGCTCGGCCGCAACCAGGCACACATACCCGGTATCAGCAAGCAGTGCCTCCGTGACATCATTGTCATTCTCCCAGTCAACTACAGAGAACCCCTCAATGCTAGGCAGGACGCCCTCCTTAACCAGTTCGGAACGCGCGCCTATGCACACCCACAGGCTGTCGGGACACTCTCCCTCGAGCAGCTCACAGGTATCGCCTTCATGCTCATACATGTATACCACCCTGTACTCATCGGGCGTTCCCTGTGTGAGGCGTCGCAGGTCGGTCCCCGGCGAATACTGGCCAAAGTCGGCAACAGGAAGATGAACCAGGCCCATGATGAGCACTGTGCCTATGTAGAAGAGCGAAAAAAGCGTCACCATCCATCTGCTGCCCGAGCTTATGTACCATACAAAGCGCCTATGCCCAAGCATGACTATGACCGAAAGCAGCAGCAGGAACACATTCTTCGCCAGCGTCTCGCCGTTAGAGAGGGCGAACACCTCGCCAAAGCATCCGCAGTCCTCAATGCCGCCCTTAAAATATATCACGGCGGTGAGCGCTGTAAAGAACAGCATTACGGCCGGGGCAAGGTATGCCGTCATCTTGCGGTACACGCCCATAAGCAGGAACACGCCAAGCAGGAACTCCGCTGCTGCCTGCAGCACAGCAAGCGCCATGAGCATGTCCCCAGAGAAAAGGCCCGGCATGAAAAGCGCCTCATACTCCTGCAGCTTGTACATGGAACCTACCGGGTCGAAGGCCTTGGCAAGGCCCGACACCACCAGCACCAGCGCCAGCACAAGGCGGCACACATTGGCTACTACGGCAAAGCTCTTATTCCTGGTCCACTCCATTCTTTATAAGGCCAAAGACTGCATAGTTTATCATGTCCATGTAGTTGGCGCCGATACCCTCCGACACAATTGTCTCGCCATTCAGTTCCTCAATCTGCTTTGTGCGCCATATCTTAGTGAGTATAAGGTCGGTATATGACGTTGTGCGCATGCCTCTCCATGCCTCGTTATAGTCATGGTTCTTCCTTTTCATGAGCTCAAGGGCCTCCTTTGCCTTCCTGTCATACAGCGCCATGGCCTCATCGGGCGTAATGTCGCATGAGTCGGAATACCCCAGCTCAAGCTGCACAAGAGATATTATGCCATAGTTCACAATGCCTATGAGTTCGGGCACAATACCCTCGCCCACCATATTCTCGGCGCCAGTCTCAAGGGTACGTATACGCTTCGCCTTGATAAATATCTGGTCGGTCAGCGACTCGGGACGCATTATGCGCCACGAGGCCCCATAATCATAGAGTTTCTTGCTGAAAAGGTCGCGGCACACGGCAAGCACCTTCTCGAACTGCTCGTTTGTATTGCTGTTCATGTATAAATATTATTCTGTTGCTTTCGGATACTTACGGAACCAGCTGCTCACCTTTAGCCTTATAACGCCAAAGAGCGCCTCGCTGAATATTCCGCCGCTCATCTTTGAGGTACCCAGCACGCGGTTAACAAAAATCACTGGCACCTCGCATATCTTGAACCCGCACTTGTGGGCCGTGAACTTCATCTCAATCTGGAAGGCATACCCCTTGAAGCGTATCTTGTCAAGCTCCATTGTCTCTAGCACCTTGCGGCGATAGCAGTTGAAACCGGCAGTAGTGTCATGTACCGGAAGGCGGGTAATGAAGCGCACATACTTTGAAGCGAAGTACGACATGAGAACGCGCCCCATGGGCCAGTTGACAACATTCACGCCTGTCACGTACCGGCTGCCTACGGCAAGGTCATATCCCCAGCATGCGCAGGCCTCATAGAGGCGGGGGACATCATTGGGGTCGTGCGAGAAATCGGCGTCCATCTCAAAGATATACTCATATCCCTGCGCAAGCGCCCACTTGAAGCCTGCAATATACGCAGTGCCAAGGCCGAGCTTGCCTTCGCGCTCAATAAGATGCACCCTTCCCGGGAAGAGCTCCATCGCGCCCTTTACCAGGGCAGCAGTGCCGTCGGGAGAACCGTCATCCACAACAAGCACATCAAACTGGTGCTCCAGCGCCATAAGTGTGCGTATCATGCGCTCTATGTTCTCCTTCTCGTTGTAAGTGGGAATTATTATTACAGTATCGCTCATAACCTTTCGTTTACATGCCCGCAGGGGACTACAAGTTACAAAGGTAAATGATTTTTGAAACAATATCAAATTATATTATTAAATAAAATATAAAGTAGGCGCAGGAAGAAGGGATATTCCGCTGTTTTTCTTATCTTCGCGACAGATTTGCAAAACTATCATAAAGTGGAAGAGAAGAAACTTTTCATTGAGACATACGGCTGCCAGATGAACGTGGCCGACAGCGAAGTAATAGGCTCCATCCTCAAGGTTGCCGGCTATGCCGTGTGCCAGGAGATCAAGGACGCCGACCTTATACTGCTGAACACCTGCTCGATACGCGACAACGCCGAGCAGAAGATATACGGCAGGCTCGACCAGCTCAACGCCATGCGACGAGGCAAGCAGACGCTTGTGGGCGTTGTAGGCTGCATGGCCGAGAGGGTGAAGGAAGAGCTCATAAAGGAGTACAAGGTGAACATTGTTGCCGGCCCTGACACATACCTGTCGCTGCCCGAGCTCATTGCCCAGGCCGAGATGGGACATGCGGCCATGAACATCGACCTCTCAACAACCGAGACCTACCGCGACATCATTCCAATGCGCATTTGCAGCGGCAATGTATCGGGATATATCTCTATCATGCGCGGCTGCAACAACTTCTGCCACTACTGCGTCGTGCCCTACACCCGAGGGCGCGAGAGGAGCCGCGATATACAGAGCATACTCAACGAAGTGGACGACCTGGTTGCAAAAGGTTTCAAGGAGATAATACTTCTGGGACAGAACGTCAACTCATACCGTTTCGAGAGCAAGGACGGAGAGTCCGTAACCTTCCCCCAGCTCCTGCGCCGCGTGGCACAGCATGCGCCGCAGGCCCGCATAAGGTTCACCACCTCGCACCCCAAGGACATGAGCGACGAGACCCTGCACGTAATTGCCGAAGAACCGAATGTGTGCAAGAGCATACACCTGCCGGTGCAGAGCGGCAGCAGCGCCATGCTCAAGGCCATGAACCGCAAGTACACCAGGGAATGGTACCTGGACCGCATTGAGGCCATACGCCGGATTGTACCCGACTGCGGCCTGTCGACCGACATCATCGCCGGTTTCTGCGGAGAGACCGAGGAGGACCACCAGGAGACGCTCTCGCTCATGAGACACTGCTCATACGACGCGGCCTTCATGTTCAAATACTCGGAGCGCCCCGGCACATTCGCCAGCAAGCACATGAAGGATGACATTGAGGACAGCGAGAAGGTGCGCCGTCTTAACGAGATAATAGCCCTGCAGCAGGAGTGCTCGGCCGAGAACAACAGGAAGTGCATAGGGAACACATACGAGGTGCTCATCGAAGGCATTTCCAAGCGCTCAAGGGAGCAGTTCTTCGGGCGCACCGAGCAGAACCGCACAGCAGTATTCGACCGAAAGGGCCACAAGATAGGAGACTTTGTAAAGGTAAGGATACACGGCTCGACAGCAGCGACCCTGCTTGGAGAGATTGTTGGCTGAAAACAGGGGCAAGCGACTCCAGTCTAGGCCATAACCAGCAGGCCGCTTCGCTGTTACCGGACCTGCAATCACCACAGGGCGAAGCGACGAGGAGGCTCCAGCCAGCCAAAGGAGTGCAATTCTCATAAAACTAAAGGGACTGTGTCAGAAGGTTTTGACACAGTCCCTTGTTCATTCGGGCAATACCAGGCTATCGCCTGTCGCCAAGGCGCCTTTGCATGCGCTCTGCATAGCTGTCACCCAGTCTCGCTTCAGGCATTACAATCCACAGGATAAGATAGAACAGCACGGGACTGCCCACCCCCACAAATGCTGCCACGAACCAGATAAGGCGCAGTGTGCGCACATTCCAGTCGAAGTATTCGGCAACGCCAGCGCAAACACCTGCAATCTTGCGGTCTGCTGAACGGACAAGTCTTTTCATTTTCTTGACAATATATCGCTTTAGAACAGTTCCTTACTTCTGCATCAGCATTATAATCCAAAGCAGGAGATAAGCGAGAACGCTAATACCGCCGAAGAATACCGCAATTACCCATACGATACGCACGAGCTTTGCATCAAGATTGAAATACTCTGCTACACCGCCGCATACACCAGCGATTACCTTGTTGTTTGAAAGAGCAAACTTTGCCATGTCTTTACTTAATTTATGTTTACAATGAATTCGTGGCGCAAAAGTAATAAATATTCCTCTACACAAATGTTAAAAAATGCAATTTTGAAAGGCAAGGGCAGTAAAAGTCGGAAAAAAAGAACCGTTTTCGTCTCAAAAGAATTATTTTTGCATAAAAATTGGGATAATTGCGCCCAGGCCATAAAGAGACAGTAAAGAATGAATGCCATAACCCACAGCTGCTGCCCCCTGTGCAAGGAAAGCGGAATAAGGAAGCGCTTTGCATGCAAGGACCATTTCGCCACCGGCGAGGCATTTGACATATACGAATGTCCTGGATGCGGCCTTGTATTCACGCAAGGAGTCCCCGACGAGAAGGAGATAGGGCGCTACTACGAGTCGCAGGAATACATCTCGCACAGCAACACAAGGAAAGGCCTCTTCAACAAGGCCTACCATCTTGTGCGCTCAATAATGCTTGCCAGGAAGGCACGGATTATAGAACGGCTGACATTGCTGAAGAACGGGAAGATACTTGACTACGGGGCAGGCACAGGCCATTTTGCCCGCGCAATGGAGAAGCGCGGCTGGGATGTAACGGCAATCGAGAAGAGCCCGCAGGCAAGGGAACTGGCACAGAAGGAGTGGGGATTCAGCATGTTCCCCGAAGAGCACCTTGCCAGCATTGAGGCGAGGTCGCTCGATGTGGTTACGCTATGGCACGTGATGGAGCACATACAGGACCCCGGGCGCTTCTGGGACGAGCTCTACCGCATTATTGACGACACAGGCATTGCGGTGATAGCGCTGCCCAACTGCAAGTCGTACGACGCAAGGAAGTACCAGGAGAGCTGGGCCGCATATGACGTGCCGCGCCACCTGTGGCACTTCACCCCGACAACAGTCATGCGCTGGGGAAAAGAGCATGGATTCATACTTGAAAGGCTCATGACAATGCCGTTTGACGGTTTCTACATATCAATGCTCAGCGAGCGCTACAAAGGCAGCCGCATGGCAGGCATAAAGGGACTGTGGAACGGGCTGAAAGGATGGATTGCCACAAGCACAAGCCGCGAGGCCAGCAGTTCCTTAATTTACGTTTTCAGGAAGAAAAGATGAAAAGGCCAATATTTAAAGTACAGACAATCAGCGTATACATCAGCACCACACTGGTACTGCTGCTGCTTGGCGTAATGGGCATTATGCTTGTTGCGGCGGCAGGAGTGTCAAGGGAAATACACAACAGCCTTGAGGTGTCGGTGATTATGGACAGCAGCTCCAGCGAGGCCGATATACTCAAGCTTAAGGAGAGGCTTGGCAAGCGCCATTACGTACAGGAGATTGAATATATCTCAAAGGAACAGGCCCTTGAGGAGCAGAGGGCCGAGCTGGGAGCAGACCCTGTAGAGCAGCTCGGGTACAACCCCTACGAGGCAGAGCTGTGCCTGACGCTCCAGCCCGAGTATGCCAACAGCGACTCGCTGCCGGCCATCGAGAGCGCGCTCCTGAGGAGCAAGGAGGTAAAGGAGGTGCTTTACCAGAAAGACCTGATGAGCTCGGTAAACAGCACCATCAAGAAGACCGGCGCAGCCATGCTGGTGCTCCTTGTACTGCTCACGGTAATATCATGGTCGCTCATAAGTAACATGGTGCGCCTCTCGATATACTCAAAGCGGTTCCTGCTGCACACCATGAAGCTTACAGGCGCCACATGGGGTTTCATACGCAGGCCATTTATAGTGAGCAACATATGGATTGGGCTCTTCTCGGGCATTATGGCCAACCTGCTGCTCATAGCGGCCCTTTACATGCTGCAAGGCAGGATGCCGGCGCTAGCGCAGTACCTGCCGCTGGAAGGCGTTGCAGCTGTTAGCGGAGCAGTAATCGTCTTTGGAATAATAATATGCAGCCTATGCGCTTTCAGGTCGGTAAACCGTTTCCTGCGCATGCGCAACAACGACTTATACTTCATTTAAGAAAAAAGCAATGGACAAATCTAGATTCGCATTCGGCAAGGCCAACTACATACTGCTCGCAATTGGAGCAGCAGCAATACTTGCAGGGTTCATACTCATGACCGGACCAAGCTCAACAGAGACCATGTTTGAACCGGACATCTTCAGTTTCAGGAGAGTGAAGCTTGCGCCGGCAATATGTTTCTTGGGATTTGTATTCATGATAGTATCCATTATGGTCAAGCCAAAGGAGAAGAACAGCGACAATAACAAATAACAGGGAAAAGAGATATGTCGGACCTATCAACATTCGAAACCATAATCATTGCCATTGTAGAGGGACTCACCGAGTTTCTTCCCGTATCGTCGACGGGACATATGATTATAGCCCAGAACCTACTGGGAGTAGAAAGTACTGAATTCGTGAAAGCATTCACATTCATCATCCAGTTCGGGGCAATACTTTCGGTTGTGGTGCTTTACTGGAAGCGTTTCTTCCACCTGAACCACACGCCTGCACCCGAGGGCGCAAGCCCGCTCAAGCGTTTCCTGCACAAGTACGACTTCTACTGGAAACTGCTTGTGGCCTTCATCCCCGCAGCGGTGCTTGGCCTGCTCTTCAGCGACGCCATTGACGCCATGCTCGAGAAAGTAGAGGTTGTTGCAACGACGCTTATACTGGGCGGCGTGTTCATGCTCTTCTGCGACAGGATATTCAACAAGGGAAGCGATAGCACCGAGCTTACCGAGAAGCGCGCATTCTGGATTGGCATGTTCCAGTGCATATCAATGATTCCAGGCGTGTCGCGCTCAATGGCGACAATCGTGGGCGGTATGGCACAGAGGCTCACACGCAAGAAGGCGGCCGAGTTCTCCTTCTTCCTGGCCGTGCCTACAATGCTTGCGGCAACAATGTTCAAGATGCTCAAGATTCTCACCAGCCCTGCAGGCATGGAGATTATCACTAACAACCTGGGCACGCTGCTCATTGGCAACGCTGTGGCGTTCATTGTGGCGCTGCTGGCAATAAAGTTCTTCATCAGCTTTGTTACCAGGTACGGTTTCAAGGCATTCGGATGGTACAGGATTGCTGTGGGCGGAGCGATACTGCTGCTGCTCTTTACCGGACATAGCCTCACTATAGCATAATGGACTTTGTAACTGGAGAGGTAATACCTATATATAAGCCCTACACCTGGACGTCGTTCCAGATAGTGAGCAGGATACGCTACCACCTGAGCCGCAAGTACGGCATAAAGAGATTCAAGGTGGGGCACGCTGGGACACTCGACCCGCTGGCCACAGGCGTGCTGCTGCTCTGCACAGGAAAGGCCACCAAGAGAATTGAGGAGCTGCAGGGGCAGACAAAGGAGTATGAGGCCGAGATTATGCTCGGTGCAACGACCCCATCATATGACATGGAGCACCCGGTCAATGCCACATACCCCTATGAGCATATAACCGAGGAGGCCGTAAGGAGAGTGCTTGATACATTCGTGGGCGACATTGAGCAGCGCCCGCCGCTCTTTTCGGCATGCAAGGTCGACGGCAAGCGCGCCTATGACCTCGCCCGCAAGGGAAGCGACATGGAACTGGCGCCAAAGCGCATACGCATAGACGCTATCGAGCTGCTTGAGTGCGCGCTGCCAAAGATAAGGATACGCGTAATATGCGGCAAAGGCACATACATACGCTCGCTGGCCCGCGACATTGGAGAGGCACTCGGCAGCGGGGCATACCTTACCGCACTTGCACGCACACGTATTGGAGAATATAGACTAGAAGATTGCATAAACCCAGAGTCATTCCAGGAATGGCTTGAAAAACAGTTAGAATCATGACAGATGACCATTTTTACATAAACGGACAGCACATGAAGCTGTCGCAGTTCAAGTACAAGCTGCCCGATGAGCGCATTGCCCTTTACCCTGCAGCCTGCCGCGACGAGTCGCGCCTGCTTGTCCTCCACAAGAAGAGCGGCAAGATTGAGCACCGCATATTCAAGGAAGTAATAGAGTACTTTGACGAGAAGGACCTTTTTGTCATGAACGACAGCAAGGTGTTCCCCGCGCGCCTCTACGGCAACAAGGAGAAGACCAATGCACAGATTGAGGTGTTCCTGCTCCGCGAGCTCAACGAGCAGTTCCGCCTTTGGGATGTGCTAGTTGACCCCGCCCGCAAGATACGCATAGGCAACAAGCTTTATTTTGGCGAGGACAACTCAATGGTGGCCGAGGTGATTGACAATACCACTTCGCGAGGGCGCACGCTCCGCTTCCTCTACGACGGGCCGCACGACGAGTTCAAGAAGGCGCTCTTCGCCCTTGGCGTTGCCCCGCTGCCCGATGACTTCAAGCGCCTGCGCAAGGAAGAGCCCGAGGACCTTGAGAATTTCCAGACATACTTTGCAAAGAAAGAGGGTTCGGTTACAGCATCGTTCGCCGGCCTGCACTTCACACGCGAGCTCATGAAGCGCATGGAAATCAAGGGCATTGACACGGCCTTCGTTACCATGCACACAGGCCTTGGCTGCTTCCGCGAGATTGACGTGGAGGACCTTACCAAGCACAAGATGGACAGCGACCTCATAAGCGTTGACACCGAGGCCGTGCAGCTTGTGAACAAGGCAAAGGCCGAGGGACGCCGCATATGCGCAGTGGGCACATCAGTGCAGCGCGTTCTTGAGACCGCCACCCTCACCGGAGGCATGCTCAAGGAGTACGACGGATGGACAAGCAAGTTCATCTTCCCCGAGTACGAGTTCCACGTAGCAGACAGCATGATTGCGAACTTCTATGCGCCATACTCTACCATGCTCATGCTCACCACAGCATTCGGCGGTTACGACAACGTGATGAACGCATACAGCGTGGCACTTAAGGAAGGCTACCGCTTTGGCCTTTACGGCGACGCAATGCTCATAATTGACTAAGAAACCGGTTTCCGGTTTTCAGACTAATGGCAACAATAGTATACCTTGGCCTTGGTACAAACTTAGGCGACAAGAGAGAAAACCTGACGCGAGCGATAGAGGCCCTATCGCTCGCGCTTGGTGAGTGTGTGGCACAGTCATCGTTAATTGAGACCGAGCCGTGGGGTTTCAACAGCAGCAACAGTTTCCTCAACTGCGTAGCAGCATTCAGGACAGGCCTTGCGCCATTGGAGCTTCTCGGCACCACCGAGCGCATTGAGCGTGAGATGGGGCGCACGCATAAATCCCAAGGCGTCAGCTACAGCGACCGCATAATAGACATAGACATACTGCTCTACGGCGACAGGATTATTGAAAGCGACAGGCTCACTATCCCTCACCCCCTAATGCACAAGCGCAGTTTTGTCCTTGAACCGTTTGCCCAGATTGCACCGGACGCCATTCACCCGCTGCTTGGCAAGAGCATAGGCAGGCTGCTGGATGAGGCCCGGGATTGCACTTGAGACTACTCAAGAGTTAATTTATCAAAAAAGCTGGCAATAATGCTGTAAATACAGGAAAACTGCTTACCTTTGCAGAAGATAAGGCCTCTACGGGCTGTGTGTGGAAAGATTTGAACTGCTTGCAACCACGGTAAAAAATGCTAAAAGCCCCATCAGAGGGCATTTGTAAAGGCAATTCGCCAGCATAGCTTATCCCGCACATAGTTACAAAGGGCCTGTACAACAGGAAAGAAATTATTAACCACGCCCGCTGTGACACAGTATTACTGGCACCTCCGGGCATAATACCGAAAAAACTATGGGATATCTATTCACATCAGAATCAGTCTCAGAAGGGCACCCCGACAAGGTGGCCGACCAGATTTCAGACGCAGTGCTTGACCAGCTCATTGCCTTCGACCCTCAGTCAAAGGTGGCATGCGAGACACTCGTTACAACAGGGCAGGTAGTTGTCGCTGGCGAGGTAAAGTCATCGGCATACGTTGACCTGCAGGACATTGCACGCCGCGTAATCAACAAGATTGGCTACACAAAGAGCGAGTACATGTTCGACGGTAACTCATGCGGCATATTCTCGGCCATACATGAGCAGAGCGCCGACATTAACCGCGGCGTAGAGCGCGAGGACCCCATGTCGCAGGGCGCTGGCGACCAGGGCATGATGTTCGGCTATGCAACAGACGAGACCGAGAACTACATGCCAGTATCGCTTGACCTGTCGCACCTTATCCTTACCGAGCTTGCCGAGATACGCCGCGAAGGCAAGGAGATGACCTACCTGCGCCCCGACTCAAAGAGCCAGGTGACAATTGAGTACAATGACGACAACAGGCCCGTGCGCATTGACACGATTGTAGTGTCTACACAGCACGACGATTTTATACAGCCCACAGAGGAGGGCAAGGAAGCACAGCTGGCAGCCGACGCGGCTCAGGTGGCAAAGATAAAGGAGGACGTAATCAACATACTCATGCCACGCGTGAAGGCAAAGATCTCATCAGAGAGCGTGCTTGCGCTCTTTGGCGATGACATCAAGTACCACGTGAACCCCACAGGCAAATTCGTTATCGGCGGCCCGCACGGCGACACAGGCCTCACAGGACGCAAGATTATAGTGGACACATACGGCGGCAAAGGCGCACACGGCGGTGGCGCGTTCAGCGGCAAGGACCCCAGCAAGGTAGACCGCAGCGCAGCATACGCGGCGCGCCACATTGCAAAGAACCTTGTTGCAGCAGGCGTTGCCAATGAGGTTCTAATACAGCTTTCATACGCCATTGGCGTTGCCGAGCCTGTAAGCGTGTTCGTGAACACATACGGCACAGCAAAGGTCGCCCTCACCGACGGCGAGATTGCCCATAAGGTGAAGGCACTCTTCGACCTGCGCCCCAAGGCCATTGAGGAGCGCCTCAAGCTTCGCAACCCCATCTACAGCGAGACTGCCTCATACGGGCACATGGGCCGCAAGCCACAGGTTGTGACAAAGCGTTTCGAGTCGCGATACCTTGAGACAAAGGAGATTGAGGTCGAGCTCTTCACATGGGAGAAGCTTGACTACGTGGATAAGGTAAAGGAGGCATTCGCACTCTAAAGGCTGCCGCAAGAAAGCTTCAGGAAAGAAAGGAATGCTCGGGTTCTGCGACTGGATAAACCGCCAGAGACACAACAGGGGGTACGGCGTACAGTCCCCCTCAGCCTTCTTCTTCGTCACGCAAGTGCTGAAGGAGAGGCTGCCTTACTATGCGTATGACGCGCTTGACACCATTGCAGGGCACTGCCGCGAACTGGGGAGGAAAAGGTGCCGCATGCTGTTCAGGATTGCCAACGCGCTAGCCCCTGCAAGCGCAATAGCAATATCCTCGGCAACTGCAGCATGCGCCATAAGCAGTGCCCGCCAGGCAGCACCCGTGCAGTTCATCACAGGCAGAAAGGCCATTATACAGCCCGAGGCAAGCAGGCACCTTGCAGAGCGTGGCTGCAACCATGTTTGCGGCGACACGCTACACCTTCTCAAGGAGCGCCTTGAGAGAGGCAGCATGCCAGGCCTGCTCTACATTGGACCGTGCGAGAACCAGCAAGAACTGCTCGAGACCGCCATGGAGCATGCAAGCAATGAAAGCATAATCATTGTTGAAGGCATACACCGCAGCAGGCAGCACAGCAAGTGGTGGCAGCGCGTAATAGGCGACCCGAGGACAATTGTCACATACGACATGTACTGCATGGGCATACTATTCTTCAACAGCGAGAGGCAAAAGCAGAACTATACACTAAAGAAATAGCATTCACCATGAAGAAGGCGACCATATACACAGGTACAGGCGACACTGGCATAACTTCGCTCATAGGCAACACACGGGTACGCAAGAACCACCCGCGGGTAGAGGCCTATGGTGCCCTTGACGAGCTTAACGCCCATCTGGGCCTGCTTTGCGCGGTGCTGGACGACAGCAGCGCAAGGGTCTTCATTGAGCAGGCAGAGAACAGCATAATGGCACTAGGCTGCTATCTTGCAAGCAGCAAGGAGTGCGAGTGCGCCATTGGAGACGCAGAAATAGCAGGCATTGAGGAGGCCATTGACATTCTCGAGGCCAGCCTGCCGCCCATGCACGATTTCATACTGCCAGGTGGCAATGAGGCCGCAGCCAGGGCCAACGTGTGCCGCACCGTGTGCCGCCGCGCCGAGAGAAGAATGGCCGCGCTGCAGGAAAACAGCACGGTAGCCCCCCACGCCATGGTTTTCATCAACCGCCTTTCCGACTACCTTTTCCTGCTCCAGCGCAGCCTTTTGCAAGGCACCGAAAAAAAGTGGCAAAAACCTTGTAGATAAACAAATTTAGACTATTTTTGCACGCACTTATAGAAATACTAACAAAAAACAATTTACAATATGTATTGGACACTGGAATTAGCATCTAAGCTGGAAGACGCACCATGGCCAGCAACAAAGGATGAGCTCATTGACTACGCGCAGCGTTCAGGCGCGCCACTGGAAGTTATCGAGAACCTGCAGGAGATTGAGGACGAAGGCGACGTATACGAGAGTATAGAAGACATCTGGCCCGACTACCCCAGCAAGGAAGACTTCTTCTTCGACGAGGAGGAGTATTAAGATTCAGCAATTGGTTAAACCATTTATTTTCAATAGGGAAACAAGCAAAAACAAACTTGTTTCCCTTGTTTTTTTGTTCGCTTAAATGCGCAATATACATGTTTATCTGTTGTGTTCCGAGAATAAACTTGCTTATTCACATACCTTCTTTAGTCCCCTCATTTCTGTTAAATCAAGTGAAACAAAAATAGATTTCCACCAAGAACTATTGACAACGGCATGCCCGTTTTGTATATTTGCTTTTGAAAGTGGACTCAAAGTGGCAAATCAGCAACCTTGCAGAAAAGGTCGTACAGTAATTTTGCATTGTAATTTTAAAAATGCAGTAACCATGAGTACTTTTTTTAACAAAGGTCAGAGAATGCCAAACATCTTTGAGAGAGCAAGAGCGTATGATAATTGGAATGAAGACTATGTTCAACAACAAAAGCCAAAAACAAATGTTGTAGTGAATACAACTAGAATCGGATTTGGAAAGAAAAGCACTGTAAGTGAATTCACCGCAATGGCATACGATGAAGCAGGCAATAAAATAGACTCAATAAAAGGTTATTTTCTTGAACCAGAAACAAATTATAACAAAGCAAAAGTAAAAAATAGCGACACATCAATTGCACAAGGAAACTACAATGTCATTTCTAGGACAGAATTAGAAAAAAGAATAAATACAGAAAGAAGAGAAAGAGGAGATGCGGATATTCAATTAACTTATAAATGGTATGTAGACAGTGTGCCTGGTCGTAGTGGTATTGCCATCCATTCTGGTAATTATGGGAAGGACACGGAAGGCTGTTTCTTACCTGGCGAAAATTATTCATATGATAAAGTGACTGAAACTTATAATGTCTGGAATTCTAAGAAAAAAACAAAAGAACTTTTTGATTTTTTTGACAACTACGGACAGAATGGAATAAAAATAAACGTAAACTCCGAGTAATATATTTTTAGAAACAAGAAATCTTATGAAACGCTTTTTTCTTACACAATTACTGTTTGCAGCATTTCTTTCAACAGCTACAGCGCAATATTCTCCCATTGATACAGCAAGACTAAATAAAACATACAGGACATTATTGCAAAATCCACAATCCAAAGAGTTGCAACTGGATTTTTTCAGAGCGTTTCCTAGGAACTGGGACGATTTTAACTCTACATATAAATACAGCGACAAAGATGGGTATGACTTGTCAATGTATAGTCGAGCATATGAACACATAAAGGCACTCGCGGAATGTCATGCAATAAACGACACTCTATACTGCAACAGGCTAATAGCGTTATCCGTTGGAGCATCGCTTGATGCAGACGCCCCTAATTATCTGCAAACATTATTGCACGACAAAATGCAAGAAAAGAATGATATATTCATTCATTGTTTATCAGAAATAGAAAAGGGGCACCAAATGCAATTCTGGCAATTCTATTGGTCGAATACAGTAGATGGCCAAAGCCAAGAAAAGGAGTTTCAAACCCTTTATAATATCAATAAAGAAAAATACCCAAACCTAATGAAAACGATGTCAATCGCATTCGAGTATTTCAACAATGGGGTACTATTTATGTCGGATTTCAATAATAACAATTCAACAAAGTAGCTTCACAGATTACATCGCACTTCTTTAAGTCAAGCAGACAATGGTAAACTATATATGCTTAAATAATATTATAATAACAATATTGACAACATTGTTATTTGTCAGTTGTAAACCTACTGAACCAATGCTTGAGCTTCAACTTGAGAAACAGGCCATTGGAAAACCATTTTCTTTTGCCGATTACTGTGAAGAAGAGTATGACAGCATGTATTTAATACATCCTTATGATGACGAGGATGTTATTTGGTTGTTGCCGTATAAGATGTCACAAGAGTTAAGAGAGGAAATCAGCTACACACTGGATGATACATTTGTCAGAATCGTTTTCATAGACAATGACACTGTAAAAGCATATACAGAAATAGGGAACTGGAGTGCATATTTTGCTACACCTGAAATTACCAATCACGGACCTATATTCTCTTTTGAACAAAGATTCATTTTAGATGAAAACAGATATGTTCATATATACAAAGAGCGTAGCGACGAGGGAGCTCAAAGAACGCAAGCATGAGATTCTTGCGGCGACTGCTGATTCGCAACCAGACCATTATCAATGGCTAGGATGAAAACAAACTGTTAAAACAAGTAATAAATGCAGCAGACAATGGAAAACTTAAGATTGGGCTTTAGGACTATAATCTTTGCTTTTGTTATATTATTTACCAGCTGTAGCGAAAATACAAAACGCGATATTTATTTTGTTTTAGACATGGCAGGGGTACTTATTCCAAGTGAAACAAGAATTGACTTGCCACTGAAGAATGAACAAACGGAAGAGGTCTTTTCATTTCAGGATTACTGCAAAGGGAAATATGATAGTATATTCTTGGTTTATCCATATTTCAACACAGAAAGAGAAGATTTTCTAAACCTGAAAATGTCAGATATATTAAGGAGAAAGTGCGACAATAATACAAATTTTGATTCATTCTCCACACTTCTTTTTATCAACAAAGGTACAGTAAAGGCATATTCCAGAATAGAGGCCGCTGATGCAGATTTTGATTCAAGAGAAGTAGAAGAACATTATACTTTCCCAATTGACCAGAAGTTTATAATGGACAAGGAAAGAGATATTCATATTTACAACGAGTAGTGTTTCTGCAGTGGTATAGCAATTCAATAGTCTTTCATCATAGACTCTTACCGCACTGCTATTAAAAAACTCGCCTCTCGCGTGTTTAACATTTTTTAAGCACGCAAACGCACCTATTTGCAGAAAAGTTGCCATATTTGCAAGAAAGGTTCCCGTGGAAGCGGGCACATATACAGTCTAACCATTAACATCTAACACAAATAGACATGGGAAAATTCGTTATCACAAAGCGCAAGAACGGTGAATTCCAGTTCGTGCTCAAGGCCACAAACGGTCAGGAAATCCTTGCAAGTGAGGGCTACACAACTATGGCAGCATGCAAGAACGGTATTGAGTCAGTTAAGAAGAATGCTGCGGACGAGGGCCGTTTTGAGCGTAAGGAGGCCAAGAACGGCAACCCCTATTTTGTACTCAAGGCCGGCAACGGACAAGTTATAGGTACAAGCGAGATGTATTCAGGTGAAGCTGCACGCGACAACGGCATTGCTTCAGTCATGAAGAACGCTCCTGAAGCAGAGGTTGTAGACGAGACAGAATAAATGATATAATTACACGTACAATAAAGGCGGCAAAAGCTTTTGCCGCCTTTATTGTACCCTCTGCATAGTGCATACAAATGTTAAATAATTGACAAAAATTTGAATAAAGAGACTTAAATAGGCACTTTTTAGCTACTTTTGCACACAGAACGCAATTTTGAGAAACTATGTCCATTAGAAAACTGTTTGGAGCGCTGCTCCTTTCCGTACTATCAATACTCACATCCTGTATACAGGAAGAGGCACCTAATTCCGAGTGCGACATTATCGCCGTAAAGCAAGCATGGCTTCACGATAACAAGGACATACTATCGGGCAAGCCTATCATAAGCAACAACGAAGTCAGGTTCTATGTGCAGGAAGAGACAGACATTGACGTGCTCAGGTTGCTTGAACCGGAATTCGAGCTGACATACGGCGCCCGCATAACGAAGGATGCGAGAATTGAGGAGAATGGCGACAGAGGCATATACATGTACTACCGTACAATATCGGAAGACGGTGCCTGGAGCAAGGAATACAAGGTATCATTTACCAAGCAGACCGTTATAGACACAGACGCCACCTTCAGTTTTGAGCACTACGAGCTTGATTCAATAGGGAAATATCACATTTGGCACGAGGTTGATGCCGGAGGCACAAAACTCCCCTGGTGGTCCAGCGGCAATGCCGGTTTTCTTATGTCGGGCCAAGGCAAGACACCCGAAAGTTTCCCCACTGCAGTAGATTCTGCCGGTTTCAAAGGGTGCTGTGTAAGACTTACGACACGTAGCACCGGTTGGTTCGGTATGGCGATGAAAATGCCCATTGCTGCCGGCAACATATTCATTGGGGAGTTCCAGGTGGCCAATGCAACCAAGAAACCGCTTGAGGCAACACGCTTCGGCCTGACCATTGCGCCAAGCAGGCCTGTATCGCTCACAGGATATTACAAGTACACCGCCGGCGATGTGTTTACAAACAAGGCAAGCGAAGAACTCGCCGGACGCCGTGATACATGCTCGATATATTCGGTCCTCTATGAAGTTGACCCCGACAATATTGTCACTCTTGACGGCAGCAATGTACTCTCCAGCGACCGCATAGTAATGGTTGCAGAGCTGGAGAACCCTGGCGAGCCAGCAGAATGGACCAGGTTCGAGATTCCCTTCAAGGAAGCAAACGGAAAGGCATTTGACTGGACCAGGCTGGAAAACGGGGAGTATGCAATAACTGTTGTAGCAAGCTCGAGCAAGGGAGGAGCATTCTTTGAGGGAGCTGTAGGCAGCACGCTTTGCGTTGACGAGATTAAGATAAACTGGGGCAACAAATGACCAGCGGAAACACTGAAAAACACGACACATGAAAAAGACTCTTATAGCACTCCTTGCAGGTTTCATCGCCATTTCGGCAACAGCAAAGACTGGCGATGTAAATGACACAGACAAGAACCTCATTAAGGCAGCACTCATGGGATGGCACATACGCCTCAGCGCTGGATATAACCTCGGAGGCACGGCCCCGCTGCCAATGCCAGTGGAAATACGCGGCATTGAAGGTTTCAACCCTGGCCTCAACCTTTCGATAGAGGGTTCAGTGGAGAAGATGTTCGGCAAAAGCGACTGGGGAGTGCGCTGGGGAGTAAGGCTAGAGACAAAAGGCATGACTACAGATGCCGACACCAAGAACTACTACATGCAGGTGCAGAACGGCGACGGCACTGTGAGCGGCTACTGGACAGGCAAGGTGGAGACAAGGGTAAAGAACACATACCTGACAATCCCGCTGCTTGCTGTGTACCGCATTAACGAGAGGTGGAACATCTCGGCCGGCGCATACGCATCGTACCTGCTCGACGGCGAGTTCACAGGAGCGGCATATGACGGGTATCTGCGCGAAGGCGACCCAACAGGCATAAAGACCGAGCTGGACAACGCGCGCTACGACTTCAGCAGCGACATGCTCAAGTTCAACTGGGGCCTGCAGGCAGGCGGGGAGTACAGGGCATACAGGCACCTGGCAATATTCGCTAACCTCAAGTGGGGCCTGAACGGGATATTCCCCCGCGGATACAGCTGCGTTACATTCCCGCTGTACCCCATCTACGGGACATTGGGATTCACGTACTTGTTCTAATAAGAAACTGCTATTTACAAACATAAATTAAATGCTTATGAAGAAATTTTTACTCACAATGGCAGTTGCAATGACAACACTCTTTGCAACAGCACAGACAAAGACCTACACCGACAATCTCACTGTATCTGTCAACGGAGAGACATCTGCTCCACAGCAGACAACAATCAATGTAGAGAAGAGTAGTGACGGTTATACACTCTCGCTCAATAATTTCATGCTCGTTGATACCGAAAGCACTATCCCTGTAGGTAACATCGTTATCCACAACATTGCAGCAGAAGAGGCTGACGGAGTGAAGAATTTCGCAGTGAAGCAGAACATAAACATTGTAGAGGGTGATGTTGAGGAGGATTACTGGATGGGGCCGATGATTGGCGAGGTTCCTGTTGACATGACCGGCAAAATGACCGACGGTTCACTCTACTGCACCATCAGTATCGACCTTACAGAGACTATGGGCCAGGTAATCGACGTGGTATTCGGCAAGGACATCAAGGCCGCACGCAGCTACACCGACGAACTTGTTGTAACAATCAACGGCAATTCAAGCGCTCCACAGCAGACAACAATCAATGTAGATGAGAAGACCGACGGCACATACACCCTGTCGCTCAACAACTTCATGCTTGCAAGCGGGGATGGCGTAATACCTGTTGGCAACATAGTCCTGCACAACATTGCAGCAGAAGAGGCTGACGGTATCAGGAACTTCGCAGTGAAGCAGAACATAAACATTGTAGAGGGTGATGTTGAGGCGGATTACTGGATGGGTCCAACTCTCGGCGAAGTGCAGGTTGACCTTACAGGCAAGATGACTGACTACAAGCTCTACTGCAACATTGATATTGACATGACCAGTACGCTGGGCCAGGTAATCAACGTAAAGTTCGGCAATGAAGGCCTTGCTGGTATCGGGGACATTGCAGGAGAGCAGGGCGTAAAGGTTATCTTTGACATCACAGGCCGCCGTATTGACACGGTAACAGCACCTGGTATCTACATTGTTAACGGCAAGAAGGTACTTGTCAAGTAATATCCATTTTACCTTAAGGGGGTTCATCAGCGCCCCGCGGGCGACCTACGACGGAGCGACGAGGAATCTCCAGCAAGCCTTGTAACTTGTCAATTCATACAAGCCTAAATGAGCTGTGCCAGGCCTGGCACAGCCCATTTAGTATACTCATTTAGTATACTGCCAGTCCAGACTGTTCACCTGCACTGCTATTGGTTATTATGTAGATTTTTGCGAAATTTGCATGTCGCGAAGAAATATTTTCGCCAAAAAGGCGCCAAGATACAATACCATGGGCCTTTCCACGTTGATAATGAGGTAAATTGAGCAAAATGAGAAAGTGGTTACTGATACTGCTGCTGGCTGCTGGCACGTACTCTGCGGTACGCGCGCAGTATGACGTGCACTTCACCCATTACTGGAAAATGCTCAACTTCTACAACCCTGCAGGAGCAGGCGCCGAGCGCAAGATGTTCGCATATGCCGCATACAGCAACCAGATGTCGGGCTTTGAGCACAGTCCAAAGAGCATGCTGCTGAACATTGACGCGCCCATCCCTTTCATACGCGGCGACCACAACCTGGGACTTGGGGCGCTGAACGACGACATAGGGCTCTTCAGCAACCAGCACGTATACCTCAACTACGCCTATGCCTTCAGGCTCCTCGGCGGCAGGCTTGCCGTTGGCGCACAGGCCGGAATACTCAACAGCACTTTTGACAGCAAGGACATTGACCTAGGGGGCGAAAGCAACGACCCCGCATTCCCCAGCGGGAATGCCGACGGGAACTCGGTAGACTTCGGCGCAGGCATACTCTACCAGCACAAGTACTTCTATGCAGGCGTGTCGGGCCTTCACCTCAATGCCCCCACCATACTGCTAGGAGAAAAGAACGAGATTAAGATATCCCAGTACTTTAATTTCATGGCCGGAGGCAATATACCGGTGAAAAATACGTTAATAACAGTACAGCCCTCATTGCAGGTGATGACTGACCTTGTGGCGTGGCGCGCCGACATAACAGCCCGCGGGACATATGAATATGGCGGCAAGCAGTTCTTTGGCGGCCTCACGTACAGTCCAGGTATCTCAGTAGCCTTCTTTGCAGGACTTGAGATTATGAACATAACGGCAGGCTACGGATACGAGCTCTTCACTTCGGGTGTCGGCGCGGCCAACGGCAGCCATGACATATTCCTGGGCTACCAGATAGACCTTGACATATTCAAGAAAGAAAAAAATAAACATAACAGTATAAGAGTATTACAATGATGAAGAAATCGGTTTTTCTCTCAGTTCTTCTTCTCTCATCCGCGGTTATCTCGTGCATGGGTCCACGTACCGGAATAAGCAATTCGCAAGGCGGCGAGGTTACCGGGATAAGCGGCACCGCCGTCAATGAGCCTACGCCATACGGCATGGTATTCGTCCCAAGAGGCTCAATAAAGGTCGGCGACGAGAAGAGCGACTCTCTTTGGGGAACCAGCGCGCCTGTAAAGAGCATATCGGTTGACGCATTCTGGATGGACGAGACCGAAGTGTCAAACGCCAAGTACCGCCAGTTTGTGTTCTGGGTACGCGACTCCATCATCCGCGAGCGCCTTGCCGACCCTGCATACGGCGGCGACGAGACATTCAAGATTACCGAGGACGAATATGGCGAGCCCATCACGCCATACCTCAATTGGAAGAAGCCCATCCCCTGGAAGAAACCTACCGAGGATGAGCAGCGCGCCATTGAGAGCGTGTACGTTGTGAACCCCATAACTGGCGAGAAGATGCTCGACGCAGCACAGATGAACTACCGCTACGAAATCTATGACTACACCCAGGCAGCACTGCGCCGCAACCGCCTCAACCCCGAGGAGCGCAACCGAAACACCGACATTCCGGTAAACTATGACGAGGTGATAACAATATCAAAGGACACCGCATACATCGACGATGAGGGCAACATCGTAAGGGAGACCATAAACCGTGCGCTCTCAAGTCCATACGACTTCCTCAATACATACATTGTAAACGTGTACCCCGACACCACATGCTGGGTGAACGACTTCCCAAACGCCAATAACGAGACATACCTGCAGCTCTACTTCAGCCACCCCAACTACGACAGCCATCCGGTAGTGGGAGTAAGCTGGGAGCAGGCCAACGCCTTCTGTGCATGGCGCACAGAGTACCTGCTCAAGGGCCTTGGCGCGCAGGCAAAGTGGATACAGCGCTACCGCCTGCCATCAGAGGCAGAGTGGGAATACGCAGCACGCGGCAAGGAAGGCAGCCGTTTCCCATGGGAGCAGGACGACACAAAGAGCGACCAGGGGTGCTACTACGCCAACTACAAGCCAGGCGAGGGCAACTATACCAAGGACGGCAGCCTAATCACATCGCGCTGCGGAATATTCTCGGCAAACTCGAACGGCCTGTACGACATGGCAGGAAACGTTGCCGAGTGGACTTCGACCGTATACACCGAGGCGGGAGTGCTGCAGATGAGCGACATTAACCCCGACCTGCGCTACCGGGCCGCAAAGGAGGACCCCTACAGCATGAAGAAGAAGACCGTGCGCGGCGGTTCATGGAAGGACCCCGTAAAGTTCATCCAGGGAGCGACAAGGACATCGGAATACCAGAACGAGTCACGCTCATACATAGGTTTCCGCTGCGTGCGCAGCTATGCCGGGACTGAGCGCAAGAGATAAAAGAAGAGAGACTTAAAAGGACAAGAATAAAAAAGGACAGTATATGAAAAAGGCTAAAGGTATTTTAAGCAGCATACAGGCATTCATGGACTCACCGCGAGGAAAGACAATCCTGAACTACCTCTACAGCTGGGGCGCTGCGATTGTGATTCTGGGCACCCTTTTTAAGCTCACGCACATGGCAGGAGCGAACATTATGCTCTTTGTGGGCATGGGAACAGAGGTTATCGTGTTCTTCTTCTCTGCATTCGAGCGTCCCTATGAGGTTGCCGACGAGGAGACAGAGAGCGCGCCACGCGCCGCAGGCGGACAGCCCATAGTCATCAACGGACCAATTGTTACAGGAAGCAGAGACTATGCCTACGGGCAGGAAGAGCAGCAGGAATGCTATTTTGACACAGGAATGCATGCAGCCAATAACGGGCAGCCAATACCCGTACCTGACGCTGGAACCATAAATGAGATGGACAAGGTAACCGAAGAGTATATTGAGCAGGTACGCGCACTCAACGAGGCAATACAGAACATTGCAATGCAGACCGAGGCGCTTGGCCAGAACCTTGAGGAGATGGAGACCCTCAGGCGCAACCTCACAGGCGTCAATGCCGTATACGAGATACAGCTGCGTAATGCCAGCGGCCAGCTTAGCTCGCTTGACCAGGTCAACGAGCAGACACAGAAGATGGCAAGGCAGGTCGAAGAGCTCAACACGCTCTATGCCCGCATGATTGAGGCAATGACAACAAACACGAACCGTCAACAAATATAATCCAGGCAGACGATGAAAATCAAGAAACAGAAAGTCTCACCACGTCAGAAGATGATTAACCTCATGTACGTCCTTCTGATGGCGATGCTTGCCTTGAACGTATCTTCGGACGTGCTGCATGGCTTCACGCTTGTTGACGAGAGCCTCTCAAAGAGTGCCTCCAACACCAACAGGCAGAACGATATGCTGTACGACGCATTCGGGAAGAGCCTTGAGCAGAACCCCGAGAAGGTGCGCGAATGGTATGAGCGTGCAATAGAGGTGAGAAGACTCTCGGACGAGCTGTATGACTATGCAGACGAGCTTAAAGTGCGCATTGCCAAGAAGACAGACGGTGAAGAGGGTGACTATACCAGCCTAAAGAACCGTGAGGACCTTGAGGCGGCCACATATGTCATGCTGACTTCAGGTGAGGGCCAGGCGCTGTACGACGCTATAACAGAGTACCGCACCAGGCTCCTTGAGATGGTGACCGAGCCGTCGCAGCAGGAAATCATCCTTACAAGCCTGAGCACAGACGTCCCTAACAGAGACATCTCCCTGCTCAAGAACTGGCAGGAGTACCATTTTGAGAACATGCCGGCCATTGCGGCCATCACACTGCTCACGAAGATACAGAACGATGTGCGCTATGTTGAGGGCGAGGTCCTTCACACACTGTCAAAGAACATTGACATGGGCGATGTGCGAGTGAACCAGATACAGGCATTAGTGATACCCACATCAAAGAATATCGTACGAGGGGGAAACTTCTCGGCACAGATAATCCTTGCCGCGGTTGACTCTACACAGCGTCCGCAGATATATATCGGCGACCAGCTGCTGGAATCGGAGAACGGAGAGTACAGCGTACAGTGCAACAAGACTGGCGACTTCACCCTCAACGGGCACATGCTAGTGAATGACGGCGCTGGCACGCAGACACGCTATGACTTCTCGCAGGCCTATACAGTGGTTGACCCCACTGCGACCGTCAGCGCATCCATGATGAACGTGCTCTATGCTGGATACTCGAACCCTGTAAGCATATCTGTACCAGGAGTTCCGGGCAGCAAGATTTCTGCAAGCATATCAAAGGGAAGCGGAAGCATAAAGAGCGACGGCAAGGGCGGATATATCGTAGTACCCACAAAGGTTGGGGAAGAGGTAAGCATAGGTGTAACTGCGCGTAATGACGGCGGCAAGAACCAGAGCATGGGAGAATATACCTTCCGCGTGCGCCAGCTGCCCGACCCCACCCCGTTCATCGAGTACAAGGACAAGGACGGCAACACACAGCGCTACCGCGGCGGCAGAGGCCTGAGCAAGCAGGCGCTCATGAGCTCCACAGGCATTGTGGCAGCCATTGATGACGGGTTGCTGAACATCGGTTTCAGGGTACTCTCATTCGAGACGGTATTCTTTGACAACATGGGCAATGCCAAGCCCATGACATCGGAAGGGACAGACTTCTCGGCACGCCAGAAGGATATGATACGCGACCTTGGCCGCGGCAAGCGCTTCTATATATCGCACGTGAAGGCAGTTGGCCCCGACAACGTAGAGCGCCTGCTCCCGACAACACTCGAGGTTATAATAAACTAGAAACGAACAAACAATACAGTTATGCAATACATAAGCCGACTATTGATTATCGCAGCGTTCCTCATGGCCGCACAGGTATCCCTGTCGCAGCCGCCAGCACGCCAGCAAGGAAAGGCAAAGAAGGAGAACAAGGCAGGAGTGTCAAGCGAAGTTCCCGGACTCAGCGAGAGGGCCAGGAGCCAGTATCCTGGCACTGTGGTCCCGCAGGAGGTTGAGTGGAAACGCGATGTATACCGCGTGCTCGACCTTGAGAAGGAAGAGAACGCGTCGCTCTACTACCCTGTTGAGCCAATGGGGAACAGCATGAACCTGTTCACTTTTCTCTTCAAGAACATCCTAAATGGAGAGATCACAGCATACGAATACAGCCTTGACGGATATGAGTCATTCGCTGCGGAAAATATCATAGACATAAAGGAAATGCTTGACGACTACCGCATATTCTATGAGGAGACAGATGGCAGGCTGCTGGTCAGCAAAAGCGACATTCCCAGCGCAGAGGTCCTTAGCTACTACATCAAGGAGAGCCATTACTATGACAACAAGACAGGAACATACGGCAAGCGCATAACAGCCATGTGCCCTGTACTGCACCGCACAAGCGACGAGTTTACCACACAGGTAACGAAATACCCCATGTTCTGGATCAATTACGACGAGGCCGCGCCATTGCTCGCACAGCAGAAGGTGATGACTAGCAGCCTTAACAATGTCTCCTCAATGAGCCTTGACGACTATTTTGCCAAAAGTGAATACAAAGGCGACATCTACAAGACTGTGAACATGCGCAACCTTGCAATCTCGCAGTACTGCAAGGACTCTACGGAGGTAAAGAAGGAACAGCAGAAGATTGAGCGCCAGCTCAAGGACTTCCGCACAAACCTGTGGAACACTAAGACGGTTGCCGAGATGGAGCAAGATTCTATAGCTGCTGCAGCCAAGGCAGCAAATGACTCGATAGAATCGGCAAAAGAACCTGAAAAGAAGGCAAAGAAGAGTGTGCGCAGGACCGCAAAAGAGAAGCAGCCTAAGGCAAAGAAAGAGGCCAGGCAGAAGAAGCAGAGTGAGCAGAATGGCAATAGCGGTGCCGCAAAAGTATCGGTACGGCGCGCACGCAGGTAAACATTTTTAGCAAAAATTTGTATATTTACTTATTTTATTGTTCTTTTGTGGCATGAAATAGGTACTGGACAGCATTGTAATACCATAATACCAGGACTTTACAGTGCTGTCTTTTTAATAACTTAAAGACAAAGACCATGAAAAAGTTTTTTGGAATTCTATTTGCAGTTGTGTTCTTTACAGCAATGCCTGCTGCAGCACAGTTCGATTTCGGTGTAAAGGCAGGTGTGAACATCGCAGAAAAGCCTACCAACCTTAGCGAGCTCAAGGCAGCAGTAAAGGGCAACGCAGGCTGGTATATCGGCCCAATGGCAAAATTCACAATTCCCGTAATCGGCCTTGGAATTGAGGCAGACCTTCTCTACTCACAGATAAGCACAGAGGTTGCAGGCAACGACATCAAGGGCCAGTACATCGACCTGCCTCTCTACCTGCGATACGAGCTCTCAATCCCGGCCATCAACAAGTTTGTTGAGCCTTTCATCGCTGTTGGTCCCCAGTGGAGCTGGAACATTGGCGAGAAGGAATACAATCTGGCGGACCTCACATTGGGTAATATTGGCAACAATGCAAGCCAGATTCTCTCGGAATACACATTGAAGGACAGCAAGCTGAGCCTGAACCTTGGCCTTGGTGTTGTCCTGCTCGACCATGTACAGATTCATGCCAACTACAACCTTGCGCTCGGCAACACAAGCGAGTACCAGAAACCCGACTTGAATGCTGCACAAGGCATCTACAAGAACGTAATAAAGTCAAGGACTAACGTTTGGCAAGTATCGGTTGCCTACATCTTCTAAAAGAATAACGTGCAACAATAATAAGTCCAGGCACTCTTGGGGGTGCCTGGACTTATTATTGTTACCATAGGAGAAAAGGCGAATACACCTAGGTACAATAAACGGGACACTCTTCTTGCAAGAAGCCTGTCCCGTTTGCCAATACAGCAAATCCGGTTTACTGCACCCTCAGTCTCTGCCCAGGGCGGATTATTGAATTTGCATTAAGTCCATTAAGCCTAAAGATAGAGCGCTGCGACACGCCATGCTTCTTCGCAATCTTTGCTATTGTATCGCCCGACTTTACCTTATGGTACTTTGGTTCGGGACCAGCGACCTTAACCTTTCCGTTCTCAATGTAGCGTGAACCCGGACGGCGATACACATAATGGTCGCCAGTCACTGTCTGGTTCTTGAAATCGAAGAGCTTGGCAGGGTCTATGCACTTGCCAAGCAGTATTGTCTCGAAATGGAGGTGCGAGCCTGTAGAGCGTCCTGTATTGCCGCCAAGGCCTATCGGCTGGCCCGCCTTAACATTCTGGTTCTCAATCACAAGCTTCTTTGAGAGGTGGGCATAGAGTGTCTCAATGCCGTTATTGTGGCGTATTACCACATAGTGCCCGTACCCCCTGCGCTGGTATGCTGTGATGCGCACCTTGCCGTCAAATGCAGCATAGATTGTATCGCCCTTCTCCACCTTTATATCAAGCCCGTTGTGTACACGGCGGCGGCGCGGGCGATAGCCGAAGATATCCGTAATCTTGCGGCTGGCAGCAGGCATTACAAAGCCTGTGAGGTCAATCCTGAAAGAGTCGGGCAATGTTGCTGTATAATGAACGCCCGTATTCTCCCATTTGGGATACATGTCCATAGAGGGCACAATGTACGATTCGTTCAGCAGCATGCTGTGCAAGGCAACCGAATCGACCCTATCCATGTGCCTGCTCACAACAGCCTTGTCAACAAGCATGTCCTGCGCGCCCGCCCCAAGAGAGGCGAGAGCAAGCAGCGACGCAAAAAGTATCTTCCTTATTCTCTTCACTTTATTTGTATTTCTGGCTCTCCTCGCCGCCATATTCAAACCTGGTGACAGCCGACTCGTAGTCAAAGAGCTCGGCAGGCGCGAAGAAACGGTTAATCTCTATTATTGCATTCTCTACAGAATCGGAAGCATGAACCACATTCTGCTCGCCGCTCATTGAGAAGTCGCCACGTATTGTACCTGGAAGCGCCTTGCGGGAGTTTGTAGCACCAACCAGCAAGCGTACAGTATCCACCGCTTCGGCACCCTCGACACAGCAGGCGATTATAGGCGCTGCCTGCATTGAGGCCTTGAGGTACGGGAAGAAAGGGCGCTCCTTAAGGTGAGCATAGTGCTCGTTTACAATCTCGTCGGTCATAAACATCATCTTAATGCCTACAAACCTGAGTCCTTTACGCTCGAAACGGGTAATAATGTCGCCTATAAGGCCACGCTGGATGGCATTGGGCTTAACAAGAATAAGGGTTCTTTCCATGTCTTTTTATGTTTGGTTATAAGTTGCTGCAAAGATAGTAAAAAAGGTTATTATTACGAAAACTAATGACTTAAGAAATCATAAAGCATAGTTCCATTGCGTCAGGACCATTGTGTCAGGATATTGCTCCCCAGTTCCAGTTCCTCATCTCCTTTATCTCGCGCAGGCGCTCCCACACCACCTTGTAGAGCGGGGAACTGCGCTCGGGGTCGGCATTGACAACCTCGCGGGCCACCTCGCGCACATACTGCAGCAGCTGCTCGTCGCGGGCAAGGTTAGCAATCTTCAGGTCAAAGGCCATTCCGCTCTGCTGAGTACCTTCCATGTCTCCAGGACCGCGCAGCTTGAGGTCGGCCTCGGCAATCTCAAAGCCATCATTGCTGGATGTCATTATCTCCATGCGCTTACGGGTGTCCTCGGAGAGCTTGTAACCGGTAACCAGTATACAGTAGGACTGGGAAGCGCCGCGCCCCACCCTGCCGCGCAGCTGGTGCAGCTGGGAAAGGCCGAAACGCTCGGCATTCTCAATTACCATTACCGAAGCGTTAGGGACATCTACTCCCACCTCAATGACTGTGGTAGAGACTAGCACCTGTGTCTCGCCAGAGGCAAAGCGGCGCATCTCGTCATCCTTCTCCTTGGGTTTCATCTTCCCGTGCAGCTTGCTGAGCCTGTAATCGCAGAAGACATTGCACAGCTGCCTATAGCCGTCCTCAAGGTTCTTCAGGTCAAGTTTCTCGCTCTCGCTGATTAGCGGATATACCACATAGGCCTGCCTTCCCTCCTGCAGTTGCTTGCGTATGAAGGAGTACATGCTGTCGGCACGGTTACGGAATATGTGCATGGTGCTGATTGGCTTGCGGCCTGGCGGCAGCTCGTCAATGACAGAGACCTCCAGGTCGCCATAGAGCGTCATTGCCAATGTGCGCGGGATAGGCGTCGCAGTCATCACCAGTATATGGGGCGGGATACTGTTCTTTGCCCACATCTTTGCCCTCTGCACAACACCGAAACGGTGCTGCTCGTCAATGACAACAAGGCCCAGGCTGTAGAATAGCACATTATCCTCGAGCACGGCATGCGTGCCCACCAGTATGTCTATCTCGCCTGCTTCAAGTGCCTGGAACAGCGGCACACGCTCCTTTTGCCTTGTACTGCCTGTGAGCAGTTCTACCCTCACCGGCAGGTCTCCCAGCATGCGGCGTATTGTCGCGAAATGCTGTTCTGCAAGAATCTCTGTGGGAGCAAGTATACAAGCCTGGTACCCGTTATCCTTTGCCAGGAGCATTGAGAAGAGCGCCACAAGGGTCTTGCCGCTGCCAACATCGCCTTGCAGCAGGCGGTTCATCTGGCAATTGCTGTTTACATCGGCACGAATCTCGCGTATCACCCTCTTCTGCGCTCCCGTAAGCTCAAACGGGAGATTTTCCCTGTAGAAGCGGTTGAACATCTCGCCAACCTTAGCAAACCGGTGCCCTACATAGCGCATCTGCCTCTCGCGGGCATACTGCAGTATATTGAGCTGTATGTAGAAGAGTTCCTCGAACTTGAGCCTGTACTGCGCAAGCTGCAGTTCCTTCGTATTCTTAGGAAAATGTATTATATGCAAGGCGTCATCAAGCGACATGAGCCCATGCTTGCGTATGATTTCACTGGATAGCGTCTCGGGGATTTCGGACGTGAGAAGCCCGAAGAGGTTATGGACCAGTTTTGCCATGGCATTAGAGCTGAGTCCATGGCGCTTCATCTTCTCCGTTGTATTGTAGTATGGCTGGAGGCCCATGCTGCTGAGCTGCAGCGCCGAGACATCATCAACATCGGGGTGCGCAATGTTGGCCCTGCCGTTGAATATGGAGGGCTTGCCGAAGACCACATACTGTGTGGAGACCTTAAGGCGATTCTTCACGTACTTGATACCCTTGAACCACACAAGGTCGACGAATGCCGTGCCATCGGTGAAATGCGCTACTAGACGGCGCCCCGCACCCTCGCCAAGTTCCTCAAAGGAACGTATCTCTCCCACCAGCTGCACATGCTGCAGGTGAGCGCCAAGCTCGCTTGCCTTGAAAATGCGGCTACGGTCGACATACTTATAAGGAAAATAGTACAGCAGGTCATGCAGGGAACGTATATTCAGTTCCCCTGCAAGAAGAGCCGCACGCTGCTCGCCCACGCCTGGCAGGAACTTTATATTTCTTGTTGCGGTATCCAGCATTCCATCAATGTACTTGCTACCGACATGTCAAACGGGGTAGTAATCTTGATGTTCTCCCTATTGCCCTCCACGGCAACCACCTCCATGCCCGCGGCCTCAACTACCGACGCGTCATCGGTAAAGGCCTCGATGAAGCGCTGCTCATAGGCACGGCGCAGCACAGAGAGCCTGAACACCTGCGGTGTCTGCACCAGACGGTAACGGTCGCGCGGGACTACCTCGGTCACGCCATTGCCGCCCACTATGTGGCGCAGGCTCTCCTGGACTTCAACCATGGGTATTGCCGCTCCATGAATCCATGCCTCACGGAAACAGCTGTCAACAACATCCTGCGACACAAACGGGCGCACACCGTCATGTACACCCACAAGGGCCTCATCCAGGTCATCGACCTGGGCAAGGCCGTTCTGCACCGAGTGGAAACGTGTGGCGCCGCCTTGCGTAAGCAGCAGGGGCACAGCAAACTCATACTGCCTGCACAGTTCCTTCCACAAGCCGAACTGGCCGGCAGGCAGCACCAGTACCAGCTGCATTGAGGGGTCAATTGCATGCAGGCGTTCCAGGGTAACCATCAGGATAGGACGCCCGCCAATATTCTGGAACTGCTTGGGAAGCTCGCCGCCCATGCGCAATCCCTTGCCGCCGGCAACTACTATAAGGTATTTCTTCATAATAATCCTGTCTAGAACTGCATCTGCGAGCGCAGCACATCCACAGTCCCAGCCCCGCAAAGACGCTCTACAATAGCAAAACCAAAGTCAAAGGAAACTCCAGGACCGCATCCCGTAATGATATTCCCGTCCTCCTGTACCGCTGCTGCAGTATATTCAGCACCAAAGAGGCTGCCCTCGCACCCTGGATAGCATGTAGCCTTGCGGCCCTCCAGTATTCCAGCACGGCCCAGCACCATAGGGGCAGCGCATATTGCAGCAATAAGCAGCCCATTGCCATGTGCAGCGACAAGCGCCTCACGCAATGACTCATGGGCCGAAAGGTTATCGGTACCCACACCGCCTCCTGGCAGCACCAGCGCCGATACACTGGCAAACGTCACATCCTCATAGAGCTCATCGGCCAAGACCGTAACGTTCTGCGCCGACACGACCTCGCGGCGTTTCATTATAGACACAGTTATAACCTCAAGGCCTGCACGGCGCATTACATCTACCGGGGCCAATGCCTCAACGGTCTCGAAACCGTCGGCAAGGAACAGATATACCTTCTTCATAATCAATAATTCATCTTAAACCTGAATGTTATTGTACCCTCTTCATTCTCGGTGAGGCTAGAGACCTTGTTGAAGCGCACCTTGTATGCCTCCTTCTCGGCCACCTGCTTAAGCTTGAGCGACGTTGCCCTTGCATTGGCATTAATGACCTTGCCTTCGGGGTTCACAAGCACCTTGACAACTACCACGCCCTCTTCCTGCACAGGAATGTTCCTGTTGAGCTCTCCTACGACCTTGCGGTTACCAACGCTGGCCTCGATGCCATGACCGTTGCCTGTGCCCTCAAGGGAACCATTGTCCGTGCCGCCAGAAACGGTCCCGTCAAGGCCTACGCCTTCCTCCTTGCCGCCAGCACTGCTTATCTTGCCCGACTTGCCAAAAGTGCCGGCAACAGACTTCGCAATCTTCTCCTTCGCCTTTCGCTCAGCCTCCTCTTTAGCCTTTCGCTCGGCCGCCTCACGTTCCTTGCGCCTATCCTCTTCAAGGCGCTGCTTCTCGGCCTCGCGCTCCTTGGCCTGTTCCAAGGTATCTACAGGAATGCTCCGCTCATCATTCTGGGCAATAATAGGCTCTTCAACCTGCTTGGGCGGGGTGGCAGGCACTGGAGGCGGGACCTGCTCCACTTGCTGCACATCGGGGATGGTCTTTGCCTCAAAGAACTCTTCGCCAGCGACATCCTCCAGAGCGCTCTGCATCTCAATGTTGCTCTTTTCGGGCTGAGGCTCAATCCTCTCCATTACAAGCAGGTAGAGCAGCAGCAGCAACAGCAGGTGAAACACCGCAGTGCCTACAATGCCATATATCTTTTCTCTTGAGAAATCCTTCATCACTTTCTTGCGGGCTGACGTGTTGCAAGCACCATCTTAAACTCGTTATCGTTAGCAATGTTCAGTATCTTGACAACCTCGCCATAAGGGATTGTCTCGTCGGCATACAGGGCCACATACATCTCGCTGTCCTTCTCGCGGCACTCAAAAAGGAATGCCGTAAGTTCCTCATGGCCTGCAATCTGCATTGGCTCGTCCTTATCCCACTGCACGAACATGTCCAGTTCCTTGTCTATTGTCACGCGTGCCATCGGAGTCGCATTAGTCTGCGCCTTGCCCTCGGGCAAGAGCACCTTTATTGCATTGGGCGCGACAATGGTCGATGTCAGCATGAAGAATATCAGCAGCAGGAAAATAATATCCGTCATTGACGACATTGAGAAGCCATCGATACTCCTTGTCTTCCTCTTTATCATACTCCTCGGCTTTTTATTCTTGGGACTGGGCGTTCCTTGTCTCGGAAATAATCTCAAGGAAAGTAATCATGTCGGCCTCCATGAGATTCTGCACCCTGTCTACCTGCGCAACCAGATAGTTATATGCGAAAATCGCTATAATGCCTACTACGAGACCGCCAACAGTGGTGACCATGGCCTCGTATATGCCGCCCGAGAGCAGCGACACATCAATATTGTTCCCGGCATTTGACATCTGCCAGAATGCCTGTACCATACCTGTTACCGTACCAAGGAAACCGAGCATGGGGGCAACCGCCGCAATAGTAGAGAGAATTGGCAGGCCCTTCTCAAGGGCAGCAATCTCCACGCCGGCGTTGTTCTCAAGCACCTGGCGGATAGAGACAGTGTCGAGCCTGCAGTCCTTCACGCCCTTGGCAAGGATACGCGACATTGGAGTATTCTGCTTCTCGCAATACTTGACAGCAGACTTAATGTCATTATCACGCAGGTTGTCATTTATACGGTCGAGCAGATAGGGGTTCTTGTGCATTGCCTTACGGAGCGTCATGAAACGCTCAATGAAGATGTAAATGCCAAGTATTGACAGTATTGCCAGCACTACCATTATCCACCCGCCCTTCATAGCGAGCTCAAGAATGTTAAGGCTCTCCTGTGCCGGTTCCGCAACCTGTGACAGGACCTCTGCTCCAGCTGCCTCTGCGGCAACTTCTGTAAGAAAAATCATAGTCAGATATTATTTTTAGATTATTTCAGGTTATTTAGTCAGGCATCCCTTATAGGCCGCGACAGTAGCCTCAAGGCCCATATAAAGGGCATCGCATATAAGGGCATGCCCAATTGAGACCTCATCAACCCATGTAATCACATCGGTAAAGTACTTGAGGTTCTCAAGGCTGAGGTCATGTCCTGCATTGAGCCCTATTCCCAGCCCCTTCACACACCTGGCAGTCTCAAGGAACGGGGCGATGGCAGCCTCTGGGTCCTTGGGAAACATATGCGCATAGGGACCAGTGTAGAGCTCTACCCTGTCGGCGCCGGCCTTGGCGGCAAGCTCAGCCATACGCGGGCAGGCGTCAATGAACAGCGAGCTGCGTATGCCTGCCTCCCTGAGGTCATTGAGAATATCACGCAGGAACATCTGCTCCCTTTCGGTATCCCATCCGCTGTCCGATGTAAGCTGCTCGGGCCTGTCCGGCACCAGTGTAACCTGAGACGGCCGCACACGCAATACAAGGTCCATGAATTCCTTGGATGGATAGCCTTCTATGTTAAGCTCTGTACGCAGTATCCCCTGCAGCGCGAGAACATCGTCGCGGCGTATGTGACGCTCATCGGGGCGCGGGTGCACCGTTATTCCGTCAGCACCGAAAAGTTCGCAATCCTTTGCCACTTTAAGGATATCGGGATTGTTACCTCCACGGGCATTCCTTATTGTAGCGACTTTGTTTATATTTACGCTCAGTTTTGTTCTCATATATTAGTATCTCTTTTCCAGCACAATAGGCGATACCAAGTGCAGTATAGCCTTATTTTTTTGCAAAAATAGTACAATTTAGAAATATATATATTATAAATTATCTTAATTTTGCACATTACAAGGCATTGGCGCCACGTTAGATAAATAAACAGCAGTCATGAAGTTTGCAATATTCGGGAACAAGCACCAGATAAAGAAGTCAAGGAGCATTGAGCAGCTGTTCAGTGCCATCGTCAGGCATGGCGACACCTTCGCTATTGACAGGCCATTCTATGAGTTCCTGCTGAATGAAGGCATTACCGTACCCGAGCCAGGAGAAATGATTTCGGGCGACGGGTTCATGGCAGATATCGCTATAAGCTTTGGCGGAGACGGCACGCTGCTCCGCACAGCAGGGCGCATAGGGCGCAAGGAGATACCTATTCTGGGCATAAATGCCGGACGCCTAGGGTTCCTGACCACCACATCTAACGATGACATTGACTACGTCATAGGCAAGATACACAAAGGCGAATATGACATTGAGCAGAACACTGTCATTGAGGCAGTGACCAAGGGCGGCAGGCTCAAGAACTACCCCTTTGCGCTCAACGAGATAGCAGTGATGAAGCACGACAGTTCATCTATGATGACACTGGAAGTAATGCTGAACGGCAGGGACAGGATTGTCTACCAGGCCGACGGACTTATAGTCGCTGCGCCCTCGGGTTCCACAGGATACTCCCTGAGCGTAGGCGGCCCAATCATTGCCCCCGACGCCAATGTGCTGGTTCTCACGCCTATCGCGCCTCATAGCCTGAGCGCAAGGCCGCTGGTAATAAATGACGGGACAGAGATTGAGATTAAGGTGAACAGCCGCAGCCACAACTTCCTCATAGCCCTTGACGGGCGCAACGAGAGCTGCGGCGAGAACGTTGCAGTAACCGTACGCAAGGCCAGCTACAGGCAGCTCATCATACGCCGCAAGGAGCACACATTCATACAGAACCTGCAGGAAAAGCTTATGTGGGGAACGGATACAAGAGAATAGTCCCGCTTCTCTTTGTGTATCTGAGACAGTTGTTATCTTGTCTGCGGTGTAAAACTCTTTGACGAACCTCCGGTTGCTGTTCCTCCTACTGTAAAAACTCCGTTAAAATACGATTCTGTGACACCGGCAACAGCCGTTACGCCATACATAAGAGTATGAGAAGAGGATGTAAAACCTGAAGAAGAGAGCAGTACCTTTGCACTATTTACTGTATTCGGACACATATAAGAGAACATGACATTACCGGAACTGTCCTTGACTGTAAGGTACTTGCCTTGACTTACCGTAACAGAAGAAACAGTTGCATAGGGTTGTGATGATGATGTTATAGAACTGTTTGCGCTACCGGTACCCACCAGTATACCGCCATTTACCACAAACTGGTTATTGTCACAATCAAAACCCTCTTCGGGAGCATTCGTTCCCGAAGCAAGCACAACGCCGCCATTTACAGTTATCGAGCCGTTGGAATCTATACCATCGTTGTTTGTCGCATGACTGTAGACATACCCGCCATTGAACACCAAAGATGTTGCTGCATTGATTCCGTCGTCATATGTATTACACTCTACAATACCGCCATTTATGGTCATTGTTGCCTTACTCTCAAGGCCTTCGCCTCCATCATATGCTGTTTCTGCATACACAGTTCCGCTATTCACCACGACATCGGCAGCACTCTTTATAGCCTTTGGAGCGGCATTAAATCCCTCCTGCATACCACCCCAGCCGCCGGAACTTGCACCGAGAGAGGTACCCTTCGTAACTGCCCTTATATTCAGCAATGCATTATCGGTTCCCTCATTGCCAATTGTAAGTAAACCGCCTGCCACGATTGCCTTACTGCCATTTCCCTTTGCAAGGCAATTGAGCGCTCCACCGAGCAGATTAACTGCAACATCACCCTTAAGACATTTAGTGGAGTAATAGTCTGTACCTGTTGCCGAGGTATATGATGAGCCGGCGCCTGAAATCGTAATACCGACATCTCCACCATTCATGGTAAGTACTCCATCGACCGAAATGCCATGACCACCCTTACCTGTTGCAGCAATATCAATATCCCCACCATTTATTGTCATGGTTCCGGCACACCTTATTGCTGTACAATATGAAGGGTCATACGCAACTATCCTGGCTGTTCCCGATGTATTTACCACTAATTTACCGTCATCGATGACTGCAGTACCACCAACCTTTATACCTTTTGATTCGGTTCCGCAGACTACAATTGTATGATTACCACCCGAAAGAGTGAAATTCTTATCACATTTTATTCCGGCAGCGGCATACGAATCCTCCGTTGCAGAACCTGAAGACACCTGACCACCTTCATAGTTTGAAGTAACATCATTCAATGAGTATGTGCGTACACTGCCCGATGTGCTGTAACTTGATGAAATCTGGTAGTATCTATCACCGTCAAGACCTGTAAATGTCTCGCTTTGTATTGTATATGTGCCACGAGAACTCGAGTATTCGTCACTCTTAAAATAGTAAGTTCCGGTTACTTCCGAACCAAAATCGTAATAGTAGAATGTGGTTCCGTTCACAGTCACACTCTTTGAAAGGGTCGCCACAAGAGTATTGCTGCCGTCATAGAGATAGATGTTCTTCCATGCGCTTGACGAAGTTCCGCCTGGACGGTTGCTTGCCGCCGAGGATGGAATGCTCACATAAAGCACATAACTCCCCTCCGATTCATTGCTGCTATTGTCCCCGGCGGCATAAGGGTCATAACTCTCGCTATCTCCGCTGCACATTATATCCAGTACACCACCGGCAACGTTCACATCAACATCAGCCGATATTCCGCGGCCAGCAATGCCGGTTGCCTTCAAAGTCACCACGCCGTCCAAGACATTCACGACTGAGTCGCTTTTTATGCATGTAGCATAAGATGGAGCACCGTCGAGCAAAATTGTATTGCCATTGGCCTCTACTGCGAGCGAACCCGCCTGCATTGTAAAAATGCCTGTACTCTTTATACCTTTTGAGGCATTGCCAGACACAAGAACACTCACATCAGCACCATCAATAATAATATCTGCCGCCGACTTTATACCTTTAACATCATCACTCGCTGCATTAACAGTAACCTTGCCGCCCGACAACCTCACAATACCGTCACAGTCAATACCGTCACTTCCGACATTCAGGTCGAGCACTCCACCAAGCACTATAACAGAGTCGTTCGCATGGAGCGCATCGCTTACCGCATGCCCGACAGTTATATTGCCACCGCGAACTTCAATATAGTCGTCGCTGCAAATTGCATGCTTATAGTTTCCGTTGACAATCAGTTCTCCATCGCGTCCTTCAAAAATAAGTTGCCCTTCACTGAAGAAAGTTGATTTTTCATCCTCGCCCGCAGTAAATGCATAAGACGGCGCATCGGAAAGGCGATTCACAGTTCCGTCAACAACAAATACACGCCCACGCTTGCCACACTGACTGTTTATTACCGCTCCGGAGGTGTTTGCAAGAGATAAGCCATTAAGATAGAGGTTATATTTCTTAACGCCGTAGAGTTTAAAACAACCATCATCACTGGCTCCTTGCAGCACATAATCCAGTTCCTGTTGTTTGCGGCACTTTATTGTCACCTTTGCGCCTATTACCGACACCTCAAGAGAGTCAAATGCATAAGGATTTTCCACAACGGCCTTGTCACCGCAATATGTCACATTCACAACTGATGGCAACGTGCCGTAGGCAATGCTGTCTATGGACGAAAGTTGAACATCGACACTCCTGCCACAAAGAGCCAGACGCATAATATCGGTATCCTCATCAAATGAAATACTGTCAACGCGCTCTTGCGCAATACATTTTATTTCACCATTTTTCATGTAGAATTTAACATCATTGTCGGCAAACAGATATATGACCGACAAAAGAGAAAAAACAAGAATAAACAATCTTTTCATCGGTTAATTATTTTATGGATACAACCACCGGCTTTCAATATATATACACCTTTTGGATACTCTTTTAAAGATATTACTGTAACCTCACTGCATACAGTATCCATGAGAACCGTGCCATCTATTGCAGCAAGCACCACATGTACCGGCGACACGCACTCCAATATAAGTACACCGTCATTTAAATAGGCACTTGTTGCTGGAATTGTGCCGACTGCGGTCCCCACAGAAGGTTCACAGTCATTAATATACATGCAGCCGACAGATTCTGTATCCCAGGTTTCTACCCGACCGTCTATTAAATGGAAAAGCACATTGCCGTTACTGAATTTAATGCTCCTGATACTTTTGACGGGATAGCCGTTATTGACTCCTCCGCTTTTCACGACAATTTTCTTATCACACAACCCGGTCGCATGAAGTCCTGAAACCGATATAACAGCCAAGAATAGAAAAAGAATCCTTTTCATGTCTAAAAGTGTTAAAGGTTAAAACCTGCACAAAACTATCAAAAACCACCACCGCAAAGTGTTAAGCAACGTTAAAAAGAATACAGAAAAAAGCAGACGAGAACATTTGTCTTACAGAACGGGATTTTTTTCAAACCAAGTATTTATATGAAACAATGAGAGGATGACGCGTCGTCCTCTCATTGTCGAGTGTGAATAAAAAGATATGATTTAAAGCAAGCGTAATGCGAAAACACACTTTAAGTCATCATCATTATTAATTCGGTATTATATAAACTACCTTGCCCAGTTCTTCCTTATCACCCAGCGGTAAACCACAGGGATTATGAAGATATTGAGGAATGTCGATGACAATAGGCCGCCAAGCACCACGACTGCCATCGGGCTCTGGATTTCATTACCCGACGCCGAACCGTTGAGAATCATTGGCACAAGCGCGAGTGCCGAGGTGAAGGCGGTCATGAGAATCGGCGTAAGACGGTCGGCCGAACCGCGCAATACAGCCTCATCAAGCAATACACCCTCACGTCGCAAGTGCTGGTAGCGCGACACAAGCAATATTCCGTTGCGGGTTGCAATGCCGAACAGGGTTATAAGGCCTATAATCGCAGGGATACTCATCACTGCTGATGTGAAATATGTAGCAAGAATACCGCCAATAAGTGCCAAAGGCAAGTTCAGCAACACAACAGCCGACAGCGTGATGCTCTTGAATTCGCTGTAAAGCAGCACGAATACCACTAGAATTGCCACCAATGTTGCCAGCCACAATGTGCGTGAGGCCGAATCGGCACTCTCGAACTGGCCGCCGTACTCAAGGCGGTAGCCCTCATCCAGCTGCAGGCTGTTGGCAAGGTGCTCGCGTACACGGTCTACGGTACCTGCGACATCGCCGCTTGCAATGTTTGCCGACACAACCACCTTGCGCTGCACATTCTCGCGGCTTATGCTTCCCGGGCCGCCAACAGAGACAACCGACGCTACATCTTCAAGCGCAACCTTTCCATTAGGGGTATCAATTAGCGCAAGCCTCACGCCCTCTATGCTTTCGGTGTAGTCCTTGTTAAGACGTATTATAAGGTCAAAACTGCGCTCTTCCTCATACACGCTGCCCACCTTCTTGCCTGGGAACGCGGCCTCAATGAAACTATTGAAATCCTCCATTGTTATGCCATAGAGAGCAAGCCTCTCGCGGTCGGCACGTATCTGCAGCTGAGGAGTCTCGACCTGCTGCTCGACATTCACGTCCACCACCTCATGGAAACCTCCAAGCAGTTCCTTTATCTCGGTTCCCTTGCGGAAAAGGGTACTCAGGTCGGGGCCGAAAATCTTTATGGCAAGATCGGCCTGTGTGCCCGACACCATATGGTCGATACGGTGTTCCAGCGGCTGGCCCACAGATGTAACCACGCCAGGAATCTTTGCCATGCGCTCACGGACATCGGCAAGGAACTCGGGCTTGCTGCGCTCGCCGAGCACAAAGTTCACGTCAATCTCGGCGCCGTTCGATGTCTGCGAGTGCTCGTCAAGCTCGCCGCGGCCCGTGCGCCGCGCAGTACTTGTAACCTCGGGCACCTGAAGCAGTTCCCTTTCAATGGCGGCACCAATCTTGTTGCTCTCCTCAAGCGAGACGCCAGGACGGGATACCGCAGCAATGGTGAGCGCATTCTCGTTGAACTCGGGCAAGAAACTGCGCCCCATCTGCGTAAAGAGCAGCAGGCACGCCGCGAACAGCACCAGCAAGGCGCCTATTACCGGCCTTGCATGCCCTAGCACCCAGCCAAGGGCATTGCGGTAAGCGCCAAGCAGCCACTTCTCCACCCATGTCTTCTTCTCGGTACGGGTGAGGTACTTGTCACCCGACAGCATAAGCTTGCAGAGCAGCGGAGTTACGGTCATGGCCACAACCAGCGACATCACAAGCGCAATGAGATATGCAATCCCAAGAGGCTTGAGCATCCTGCCCTCAAGGCCGCTCAGGAAGAAGAGAGGCATGAAGGTAACCATAATTATGAGCGTCGCATGAATGATTGACGCGCGGATTTCGGAAGAGGCCTCGAACACAACCTTGAACGAAGAGCGCCTGCTCTCCTTGGGAAGGGCATGGTTCTCCCTGAGGCGCTTGTACACATTCTCTACGTCAATGATAGCGTCATCTACAAGCGACCCGATAGCAATGCACATGCCTCCCAATGTCATTGTGTTTATATCCATCCCAATGAGATAGAGCACAATTACAGTCCCCAGCAAAGAGAGGGGAATTGCCAGCAGCGAGATGAACGTAGAACGCATGTTCGCAAGGAAAAGGAAGAGCACAAGGATTACGCACACTGCGCCTTCAATGAGCGAGCGTCCTACATTGTTAACCGAAGACTGTATGTAGTCGGCCTGGCGGAAAATCCTCGTATCGAGCCTCACATCGGCCGGCAATGACTGCGATATGCCGGCAAGGTTACGCTCAATATTCTCGGTAACGCTCAGCGTATTCACGCCCGGCTGTTTCGATATTGAGAGTATTATAGCGGGAGTGGCATTGAGCGAGGCGTAGCCCTGCTTCACTGCCGGTGCAACCACAACGCCGGCAACATCGGCAACACGTACGGCCGCGTCCCCGGCAACCTTCACCACAGTGCTGCCGAGCTCTTCCACATCGTTGCTGCGCCCTATTCCGCGCAAATTATACTCATTCCCGAAGTCACGTACTACACCAGCGCCAATATTCACGCACATAGCACTTGCAGCAGCCTCAAGCTCAGGCATTGTGACACCGTACATCTCCATCTTCACAGGGTCGGCAAGCACCTGGTACTGCTTGTAGTCTCCGCCTATGATTGTAACGTTAGAGACGCCGCCAGTAGCCAAGATGGCAGGCTTTATAATCCATTCGGCAAGAGTGCGCAGCTCCATCATTGAAGTTGTGTCGGCCTGCATGCCAATGAAAAGCACCTCGCCCATGACACTCGACTGCGGGGCCAGCATTGGCAGCACGCCCTCAGGCAGCTGGCCCGAGAGCAGGCTCATCTTTTCGCTAATTATCTGGCGGGCACGGTATATGTCCATTCCCCAGTCGAACTCCACCCACACGAACGAGAAACCCTGCGACGAAGAGGAGCGCACACGGCGCACGTTTGTCGCGCCGTTCACAGCAGTCTCAATGGGGAACGTGACAAGGCGCTCCACCTCCTCGGGCGCCATGTTAGCCGCGTCGGTGAGGATAACCACTGTAGGCATTGTCAGGTCGGGAAACACGTCGACCTCGATATTCTTTACAGAATAGGCACCGCCAATTACTGTCAACACGACTGCAAGCATTATGAACAGCCTGTTGTTCAACGAGAATCTTATTATCCTGTTCAGCATAGCAGTATGGTATTAGTGGACATGCCCAGCATGGGGGTCAAGCGTTGCAGCTCCTTGCGACAGCTTAAGCGATACTGCACCGTCGGTGACAATGCGCTCGCCAGCATGCAGGCCCTTCGTAACCTTAACTCTCATGCCGTCGGTAGAGCCAGTCTCAACTGCACGCTTCTCAAATGAGATTGGACTGTTCTGCACAAATACAAAGAAATTGCCCATCTCCTCCACAAGTGCTGCGCGCGGAACAGCAATACAGCGCTCACTGCTTCTTGAGATTATATACAAGGTAACAATGCTGCCAGGGAGAAGCTGCTCGAGGGTGCCGGCAGAGATTGTAACAGGCAGCATGTTGCAGCTGTTGGCAGAACTGCCCACTGCTATTACGCTGCCGCCCACAGCATTCATTGATACCGTCTCGCCCGAAGGCAGCACTATGTTCACATCCTCGATATCCTGCAGCTGCTGCGCATAGCGCACTGGCAGCTCAGCAGCAATGTTCATGCTCCCGTTTGACTGCACTGTAGCGATGGGGGTACCAGGTTCCACATAATCGCCGTTCTTCACAAGCAGCGAGGCGATATAGCCGTTACGCGATGACTTCAGGGTCACCTTCCCGCCGCCAAAGCTTCGCTTCATGCTTGAATAGCGCGCCTCGGCCTGCCTGTATGCGGCCTCGGCCGCCTGATATTCCCGCTCCGGAACAACTTTATCGGCAAAAAGTAATTTCTTGCGCTCATAGTCTGCCTTGGCAAGCTGATAGGCGCTCTCGGCCTCGGCAAACTTCACGGCAGCGTCGTTATCTGTCACGTCACCTCCCTCAAGATAGAAGAGCGGCTCGCCGGCCTTGACAGCCTTGCCCTCTACAATATTCCCCGCAAACTGCACCTTGCCGCTTGTGGCCGCAACTATTGTAGTGAAGCCGGCTGGTGCAGCAGCGACTTTGGCAGCGACCTTCACAGCACCGCCAAAATGAGACTCCTCAATAACCGCTGTAGCAAAGTCAATCTTCCAGCTCTGCTCCTTGCCAAAAGCAATATCGCCAGGCTTGCCCTCGGTAAGCTCGCCATGGCCCGCATGGGGATGATGGGCATGGGAATCATGTGAATGCCCTGCATGGCTGTGTGAATGTCCGTCATGCTCATGCATATGTGCAGAATGGCCATGAGAATGAGTATCGTGAGCATGAGAATTACCGTCATGTCCATGCGAATGAGAATGTCCGCTATGGCCGTGCTCTCCGCATGCGGCAGCAACCTCCACATGGAAATGCGCCTTGTCGCCGCCAGCCTCAAACTGAAGCGACGCCTCGCCCGCAGCTGCGGGCACAAGACTGAAATTGAATATTCCGGGCTCATTTGCAACGGCAAGGGCTGTCTGCACAGACTCGCCGGCCTTAAGAGTTGCCTTCACCTCGGCAGCCTTGGCAGGACTGAAGCCGTCCAGTTCCGTAACAAAGAGCGTAATGCAGGCCTTGGAACCGGCCTCAAGGCCCTCATGCTGCATAAAGAATTCATTTGTTGCGGTATATGCAGTGTAGTTATGAAGGTAAGCATGCTCATGCCCATCCTCTGCTTTGTGACTGTGTCCACAGCCACACAAGGCAATCAGGACGATTGCCATAAAAAAAGTATTTTTCATATTTGTATATTGACGTATTTAGGTTGCTTGATATTCTCTTTCTCTTCAGGAATCAGGCCACAGGAGGAGCCCTAAGGGGCATGTACTGTACACCTATGTCTGGAATCTCAAGAGGGACAGGAGAATAGTGCCTGCAGCAGAGCCGCCCTGGCAAGAACAGGACCTCCTCATGCAGGATAAGACACCCGCCATTGAATGTAATGAATTTCTTTTCCGCCTGCGTGTCGCTGCCCGGCATGCGGTAATAGAGCAATGAACCGTCACAACAGTTCCCGCTGGCATCCTCATGGCCATGGCCGCACGCTCCACGACCGCACTCCTCACATTCGCCATAACCGAAATGTATGGTCTCTTCAACATGGCCGCAGCACGCCAGCCCTTCCCCGCAATGATGGTGAGGCACGCTCTTCTCGCCCATGAGCAGGAGAAATGCCATGAGCACCATAAGATAGGCCATCTTGCGGAAAAGCGTCTTCATATGCTATCTCTTTTCAGGGCAGTTCCTGTATTCGGCCGCCCATTGCTTGTCTACATAGTTATCCATTAGAGTACAGGCGTGCGCACTGAAATCAAGGCCGCATGCCATTATGCCGCTCCACTGTTCTATCGTTAGAGAGGAAAGCGAGCCGCGGTCTATGCCTTCAGAGACAAGGCCATATATTATACCTGCATTAAAGCTGTCGCCAGCACCCACTGTGCTCACGACATTGACCTTCCTTACAGGATAACGCTCACTCTTGCTGCCTTTGAAAAGGTACACATCGCCGTCGCCGCTTGTGAATATGAAATTGCGGCAATAGAACATTATCTTCTCCCTGTACACTTTTGCGGCGTCCTCCATCTCATAGAGATAGCGGAAATCATCGGCCGAGCCGCGCACAATATCGGCAAGCTCAAGGTTCTCGATAAGCGCCTCGGAAAGCCTTATCCTCTCAGGTATGTGTGTCTTGCGGAAGTTTATGTCATAGTACAGCAGCGCGCCCTGCTCATGGGCGTACTCGAGAAATGCCCTGGTCTTTGCACGCAGCACGGGATTCAGCACAAAATAGGAACCATAGATTACTATATCGCCCTCGCTTATCGGAGGGAAATCCACCTCAAGGCGGTTATTCGGATAATCCTTGTAGAAGAGATACTCCGCGTCGTTCCTCTCGTTCAGGAAGGCCAGCGAAAGAGGCGACTTGCCGCCTGTAAAGCGGCACACGGCCGAGGAGTCGACACCGCTGTCGCGCAAGTGCGAGAGAATCATTCCTCCTACCCGGTCATCGCCAGCCTCGCTTATGAAGGAGCAGTCCACGCCCATGCGCCCGAGTGATATCATGCTGTTGTACACAGAACCTCCCGGTACCGCCTTAACCGGCTGTCCGTCCTTGAAAATAATATCGAGAATAGTCTCGCCAATACCTATTACCCTGCCCATATGCCAATCCTATTGTTCTGGTACATTACAAGACTCGTTACTCTGGTTCTGACGATTATTCTTACGACTGCAATATGCAACAAATGCCAATATCGTATAGCCAATAAAGCATAGGATAATCCACAGCATGGCCATAATTGCCACAAACGCAGACATTTCCGAGTCAAGACTTCCACCATTATATTTATGTGTTTTCCACGCTATGGCCTGATCGCACATAATGTAATAGTAAAAGATTGTAGGCAACAGGCCCAGTATTATTACAACCGAAGACAGCTTGCTAAAGAATGGATTCTTTATGTCAGGTATAAGATGCCATCCTTTTCTCTTACTGAAGAACATATACCAGTAGGGAAGGAATAGCATGAACAGCAGCAATGCTTCAATAAAGAGAAGTGCTGGCATTACAAAGTTCCACTGGCAAAACAGGAAATATACAAATGCGAGCACCAATGCAACACCTCCTGCAACCTTGATTTTCTTTTCCATAATAAGTCTATTTTATTGCCCTACAATAAGTCAGGCTTCCGTTATAATTCTTTCAAGCTCCTCAATATCACCTGCAACAGCCATGAAGCGCTCAAGGCCGCCACGCACGAAACCGTTCTTCTCTCCCGCCCGGAGCATCTCCACAAGCGGGTCCCAGAAACCGTTCACATTATAAAGCACCACCTTCTTGCTATGATAGCCTATCGTTGCAGCAGCCATCACATGGAATATCTCATCGAGAGTGCCTATTCCTCCAGGAAGAGCTATGAGGATGTCACTGCGCTCAAGCATTATATCCTTGCGGTCGCTCAGGTTACAGCAGTTTATTTTCTCGTCAATGAGCGCGCTTACCCGGCCGCGCTCCTCAAGGACCTGAGGCACAACACCAGTGACATGCGCACCCGCAGCCTTGGCAGCCCTTGCCGTAGCCTCCATGAGCCCGAAGCGCGCACCGCCATATACAAGCCCCGCGCCAACGCGCCCAAGCATGGCACCAACCTCTGACGCGGCTGCGGCATACAGCGGGTCAATCTCTTCCGACGCGGCACAGAATACCGCAACACTCTTAGCAGGCATCATAGCGACTGCATGTCATTAAGGCGTTTGTACAGGCCGTTGAGCCCAAGCAGCTCGTCATGCTTCCCGCGCTCCACTATCTCGCCGTCGCGCAGCACGCAAATCTCATCGGCATTCTTTATTGTCGAGAGGCGGTGCGCAATGGCTATTGTCGTGCGGTCCTTCATAAGGCGCTCCAGGGCCTCCTGAACCAGGCGCTCGCTCTCGGTGTCAAGCGCCGAGGTCGCCTCGTCAAGGATGAGTATCGGCGGGTTCTTGAGAATAGCACGCGCAATGCTTATCCTCTGGCGCTGGCCGCCCGAGAGCAGGCAGCCGCGGTCACCCACATTTGTGTCGTATCCATGCTCTGTGGCCATTATGAACTCATGTGCATTGGCAATCTTCGCCGCCTCAATCACCTGCTCCATAGTGGCGTTCTCCACGCCGAAGGTGATGTTGTTATAGAAACTGTCGTTGAACAGGATGGCCTCCTGGTTCACGTTACCGATGAGGGCACGCAAGGACTTCACTTTCATATCCTTGACATTCACGCCGTCGATAGTTATCTCGCCCTCGTCCACATCGTAATAGCGCGGGATAAGGTCAACCATTGTCGACTTTCCGCTGCCCGACTGGCCTACAAGCGCCACAGTCTTGCCCTTCTCAATCTTGAGGCTTATATTCTTGAGCACATTGCGCTCGCCATCGTACGAGAAGGTAAGGTTCCTGTACTCTATGCCCTCCTTCATTTCGGGAATCTCCACACCTTTCTCGCCGTCGGCAATGGGGTTGTCGGCCTTGAGTATCGCGTCGATACGCTCCATTGAGGCCAGGCCGCGCGGAATGCTGTACGATGCCTTGGAAAGGTCCTTGAGCGGATTTATTATGCTATAGAGTATCGTCAGGTAGTAGATAAACGCAGCGGCCGAGATTGGAGAGTTCTCTCCCAGAATCAATGTGCCGCCAAACCACAGCACAATAACAATTATGCATGTGCCGAGGAACTCGCTCACCGGATGGGCCGACGCCTGGCGCATTGTAACCTTCATTGTGGCCGCACGCAGTTCGTTGCTGCACTTGGCAAAACGGGCCGACATCTTCTTCTCGGCAATGAACGCCTTGATTATCCTAAGGCCGCCCAGCGTCTCCTCGAGTTGCGAGGTCGTCTCGCCCAGCTTCTGCTGCGCTACAAGCGACTTTGCCTTGAGCTTGCGCCCAATTGTGCCCATTATCCATCCGAGCACGGGTATTACGCATATTGTGAAGAGCGTGAGCTCCCAGCTGAGGTAAACCAGCGTGCCAAAGTATATGATTATGAAGATAGGGTTCTTTATGAGCATGTCAAGAGACGATACTATGGAGTTCTCCACCTCGGACACATCGCCTGTCATGCGGGCCATGATGTCGCCCTTGCGCTCCTTGGAGAAGAAGCCTATTGGCAGGCTCACTACCTTGTCGTACAGCATTGTGCGCATATCGCGGACAAGGCCTGTACGCAGAGGGATAATCGCAGCCGACGAGCCAAAGTAGCTGGCAGTCTTGAGCAGCGTCATGAAAATGAGGAAGAGCCCCAGCAGAAGCAGCACGACAGAGGCGCCGTGCTCTGCGCTCATCTCGTTCATGTAGTAAGTGAGGTTGTCCATCAGCACATCCTTCATGTTCTCCGAGGTGACCTCCTCCCATGGAGTGAACTTCACGCCCGAGGAATCGGTAACGTTAAAGAGTATCTGCAGGATTGGTATTATAACCATGAATGAGAATACATTCAGTATCGCCGACAGGAACGTAAACACAAGGGAAAGGATGAGATACTTCTTGTAAGGCGGCACAAAGCGCATTAGAACCTTGAAAAACTCCTTCATATAACTAAAGTTATTATTATATTCAGATAATTTCACATATTATATTCAAATAATTTCACAAAGGTATCTATTTTTTGCTATTTGCCCACCATCGGAGGCCTGTTTTTTAGGCCAGGCAGCAGCACTTGCACACAAAAAAGCAGGCAAGAGCACTCATTGGTCGCTCCTGCCTGGTATTTAGCTGAAGACATTTCCTGCGCTATTCTGGATTATTAGCGTAGTACTCGTTCCACTCCTCAAGCACCTTCTGCCAGTCAACAGCCTCACCGTTGGCAATGGCCTCGGCCTGGCCAAGAGACTCGTCGTGACGCCTCTTCTCGGCATGGCGAAGCTTCATCGCCTCAATTGTGGCCTCGTCAAGCACATGTATCCTGCCACGGCGCACGCACTCGTCAAGGTCAAGCGGCCCAAAGGCCTTTCCCTGCACATTGAAGTCGGATATATTGAACTCGAACACGGTACGCAGGGTGTGCCGCACCATTTTCTGCCCTGCGCGGCCACTGGCCATCTTGCGCCCCAGAAGCTTGCGTATGATATCAATCTCGCGCTGCGAGAACTTATTTCTGCCCATTTCACCGTAGTTTTTATATTATTTCACAAGGCCCAGCCTCTGGGCAAGCTCCCATATTACCATTCCTGCCGTCACCGACACGTTGAGCGAATGCTTTGTACCGAACTGCGGAATCTCAATAGCGCCGTCCGACACATCAACCACCTCCTGCTGGACACCCTTGACCTCATTCCCTAGCACAACCGCATAGCGCTCGCCCGGGGAAGCAGGGAAATCCTGCAGTGCAATGCTACCCTCGCACTGCTCAATGGAGAACACCCTGAAACCTTCTTCCCGCAATGCGGCCACAGCCTCCATGGCAGAGGCAAAGTACTGCCACTCCACTGTATCCTCGGCACCAAGTGCCGTCTTATGTATTTCGGCACTTGGCGGCGTTGCCGTTATGCCGCAGAGCACTATACGCTCAACACGGAAGGCGTCGCCTGTGCGGAAGACCGAGCCCACATTATGCAGGCTGCGCACATTGTCGAGCACCACTGCAAGAGGGAGCTTGCGCGAGGCGCGGAACTCCTCGCGCCCAATGCGCCCCATCTCGGTTACAAGCTTCTTCCTGTTCATCAGAAACGGCTCCAGTCTGTTTTCCTCATGTCACCCTCGCGCTCGAATGTAGCATGCATGCCCAGTGCGGCAGCCACATTATGCGACACATGGCCGCTCTTGGCAATCTTCAGGTAATCCCACAGGAGATTCCTGTAGTCGGGGTGGGCGCAGTTCTCAATGAGAGTCCTTGCACGCTCGTCGGGGTTCTTGCCGCGCAGGTCGGCCACACCCCATTCGGTAACAACCACGCGCACGTCATGCTCGGTGTGGTCGGCATGTGTCACCATCGGCACAATTGAGCTTATCATGCCGCCCTTCTGCGTCGAGGGGCATGTGAATATCGAAATGTATGCATTGCGGGCGAAATCGCCAGAGCCGCCGATACCGTTCATAAGGCGGGTACCGCATATGTGCGATGAGTTCACGCAGCCGTAAAGGTCGGCCTCAATGGCCGTATTCATGGCGATAATGCCAAGACGGCGTATGATTTCGGGGTGGTTTGATATTTCTGACGGACGCAGGATGAGCCTGTCGCGGAAGAAATCGAGATTGTCATACACATGCTGCAGGCACTCCTGGCTCAGCGACAGAGAGCAAGTGCTGCCCGCCTTGACACGGCCCAGTTCCATAAGCTTGATTACAGAGTCCTGGAGCACCTCGGAATAGAGGTCGAGCGGCGGAATCTCGCTACACTCCTCAAGTCCTTTGAGCACTGCATTGGCCACATTGCCGATACCGCTCTGTATCGGGAGCCCTTCGCGCGGGATTATGCCGCTCTTTATGTTCTCGGTTATAAAGCCTACGACATTCTCGCCAATCTTGCGTGTCACCGGGTCAAGTTCCTTGAAGACAACCTGCTCATTAGGCATGTGCACCTCAACAATACCTATTACTTTCTTAGGGTCTACCTGCACATAGGTCCTTCCCACGCGGTCCGACGCCTTGAATATCGGGATTTCCCTGCGGCGCGGAGGGTCCTGCGGCTCATACACATCGTGCAGGCCCATTGTGCGGTGATATGTGTTGCGCTCTATGATAATCCTGTCGGCCAGGTTCGCCACAGTCTGCCCTATTCCGCCTGCGGTCGTCAGGTAGACCTTGCCGTCAGGGGTAATGTCTATCGCCTCAAGGATTGCAATGTCAACCTTGCCCAGATAGCCATAGCGCAAGTCCTGGGCCATGAGAGAGAGGTGCAGGTCGCAATACTCAATCTCCTTGGCATTGATTGCTGTACGCACTGTGGGGTTTGAGATGAACGGGGCACGGAAGCCTATGGCATTGGCACGCGACAGCACTCCGTCTATGGAGTCGCCGGTAGAGGCCCCCGAATAGAGGCTAATCTTGAAAGGCTTGCCAGCAGCATGCGCCTCTTCGGCACGCTTGGCAACCTCGGGAAGGACTGTCTTTGGAGTTCCGGAAAGGGTAAAGCCGCTAATGCCTACTCCATCGCCGTTGTTGATGTACATAGCCGCCTCCTGGGCCGTGATAATAGGATAGCTCATGTCGTTTTTCTTTTATGCTTGCAATTATCGGTATAAGTTCTGACAGTCACGCGCATTCAGTCATATTTCCTGTTCAGAATCTCGGAATATATGACTGCCCGCTGGGCATCTGTCTTGTCCTTTAAGCTGAAACGCCTGCTCCTGCTTTCCTCGACGGAAGGCTGCGCCGGTTCAGGCGCAGCAGTGCTGCGCGTGGCCTCATTGCGGGACCGGCTACGCGGCCTGCGGCGTTCGGCCACAGGCGCACGGTTATTCGCAGGCACCGGCTGCTGGACGGGTTCTGCCTGCTGCACTGCAGGTTCCTCGGGTTCATAATACTCAACTTCGGGGAACGCCTCATTGGCCATTGGCCCGTCGTCGCGCCCCTTGCCAACAAGCGCCTTTATAGTATATACTCCCGAATAGAGAATAACCAGCAGGACTATTGTAAGTATGCTTTCCATAACCTATGCATTTTCTTTAAAGTAATCCCCGAACATCTCATCGAATATCTCGCCGCGTGTGAGGCGCCCGTCCTTCAGGCATATGACCTCAGCCTCCCCTTTGGCAGAGAGACGCTCATCGGCAAGACTGTATATGTCCTGGACGATGACAAGCCTTGCCCCCTTGCGCACCATATTTATGCGCACAGCGAACCTGTCGCTGCCGCGCAGCGGGCGCTTGTACTCTATTGTTATCTTTGAGACCATAAGGTCAACCCCCTTGGCGTGCAGCTCGCTGAAGCTCACTCCCAAGGACTCAAGGAACTCATGGCGTGCGTGCTCCATGTAGTGCTGGTAGTTGGCATTGTTTACAACCCCCTGTATGTCGCACTCATAGTCGCGCACCTTCATCTCAAGCTCAAAACTATACTTTTCCATAGGCATACCTGTTCGCTGTTATGGCAAATATACAACAATAAAATTACAAAAGCTGTTTTTAGGGAAAATTATCATTGGCATTCCCCAGGCACATGCGTTATTTGTTTTCTTTTTGCAAGTTTTTTCATACCTTCGCAGGGCAAATGGCAATGGAACCTAAAGAAATCCAACATATATATGCTCAGCACCCGGGCGTGGACGCCCTGCTGAGGCTGCGCGAGGAGGGAGGCAAGAAGCATGCCTTTCTTGAGGGGCTGCTAGGCAGCAGCGCAGCCATGATGCTGTGCGGCCTCAAGCAAAGGGCGCCAGAACAGACTATGCTTGTGGTGATGAATGACGCCGAGGAGGCCGGATACTTCTACCATGACATGGTACAGGTTGCAGGCGATAGCAACATACTCTTCTTTCCCTCATCGTTCCGCCGCGCAATGAAATACGGGCAGGAGGACGACGCCAGCCGCATTCTCCGTACCGAGGTGATGAGCCGCCTCATCAATCGCAAGCGCAAGGAAGGGCTGCTCATAGTCACCTGCCCCGACGCGCTTGCCGAGAAGGTTGCCTCGCAGGACGACCTTGAGGAGAAGACCCTGTCAGTTGCTGTGGGCGACCGCATAGGCCGCGACGAGATTGAGAAGAGACTTGCCGCCCTTAAGTTCAAGGAGGTTACATACGTGTACGAGCCTGGAGAGTTCGCTGTGCGAGGCAGCCTCATCGATATTTTCTCCTTTTCATCGGAGTTTCCTTACCGCATAGACTTCTTTGGAGACGAGATTGACAGCATAAGGACATTCGAGGTAGAGAACCAGCTCTCAAGGGAACGCATTGAGGAGGCAAGCATTGTCCCCAAAGTCACAGGCACGGAGAAGACTGCAATCACCTCGTTCCTGCCAAAGAACAGCATTCTCATTACAAAGGACATAGATTTTGTAAAGGGGAGCATCGAGAAACTGCGCAACGAGGGTTTCACACTGCAGGCAAGGCTCTCGGAGAGCGAGCTGCCCGAGATGCCTGAGCTCATGTCGGCCGTTGAAGTGGAGACCTTTGCCAGGAGCGTAAGGCACTGGGAACTGCGCAGCAATGCCGCAGCAGCCACAAGAGTAAGGCTCGACACATCGCTCCAGCCGCTCTTCCACAAGGATTTTGACCTAGTGAGCCAGAACTTCAGGGAATACCTTGAAAAGGGATACAGGATATTCCTCCTCACCGACGACCTGCACCAGGCCGAGCGCCTGAAGGCCATATTTGAGGAACGTGGCGATGACATCCCCTTCACCCCTGTGGGACACACAATCCACGAAGGATTCTGCGACAACACGCTGAAAATAGCCTTTTTCACCGACCACCAGCTGTTCGGGCGTTTCCACAACTTCCGCCTGCGCAGCGACCGTGCACGTAACGGCAAGGTAGCGCTCACGATAAAGGAGCTCAAGGAGTTCGGCATTGGCGACTACATTGTACACATTGACCACGGAGTGGGCAAGTTCGGCGGGCTTGTGCGCATACCAAACGGCAGTTCCACACAGGAAGCAATCAAGCTCATATACAAGAACGACGATGTTGTCTTCGTGTCAATCCACAACCTGCACAAGATATCCAAGTACCGTGGCAAGGAGGGCGAGCCTCCCACGGTGAACAAGCTTGGCACCGGCGCATGGGAGCGCATGAAGGAGCGCACCAAGAAGAAAATAAAGGACATCGCGCGCGACCTTATAAGGCTCTATTCGCAGCGCCACCAGGAGGAAGGCTTTGCCTTCTCGCCCGACAGTTACCTGCAGACAGAGCTGGAGGCAAGCTTCATATACGAGGACACCCCCGACCAGCTCAAGGCCACCAATGACGTAAAGCGCGACATGGAGCGCAAGCGTCCTATGGACCGCCTCATCTGCGGCGATGTCGGGTTCGGGAAGACCGAAGTGGCCATACGCGCTGCCTTCAAGGCCGCAACCGACGGGAAGCAGGTTGCCGTGCTGGTACCGACCACTGTGCTCGCCTACCAGCACTACCTCACATTCAAGGAGAGGCTGAAGGACTTTCCGTGCAGGGTGGAATACCTGAGCCGTGCACGCGGCGCTGCCGCCACAAAGAAGATTCTTGAAGAAATCAAGGAAGGAAAGATAGACATTATCATTGGCACGCACAAGCTCACCGGCAAGGAAGTCAAGTTCAAGGACCTTGGGCTGCTCATCATTGACGAGGAACAGAAGTTCGGTGTTGCAGTAAAGGAACGGCTGCGCCAGTTCAAGGTGAATGTGGACACGCTCACCATGACCGCAACCCCAATCCCGCGCACCCTGCAGTTCTCCATTATGGGCGCGCGCGACCTCTCCATGATACAGACACCCCCTCCCAACCGATACCCCATTCACACCGAAATACACAATTTCGACGCCGAAGTAATAAAGGAGGCAATAAGCTTTGAATTGAGCCGCAACGGGCAGGTGTTCCTCATAACCAACCGCATATCAGGCATGGACGAGCTGGCACGTCTGGTAAGGAAGCATGTGCCCGACGCAAGAGTGTGCATAGGCCACGGGCAGATGGAGCCTGCCGCGCTCGAGAAGATTCTCTACGAGTTCATAAACCATGACTATGACGTGCTCATTGCCACATCAATTGTAGAGAACGGCATTGACATCCCCAACGTAAACACCATTATAATAAACCAGGCACAGAACTTTGGCCTTAGCGACCTGCACCAGATGCGCGGGCGCGTCGGGCGCGGCAAGCGAAAGGCTTTCTGCTATATGCTCACCCCCCCAAGAGAGTACCTCCCCACCGACGCCCGCCGGCGCCTCGAGGCCATAGAGAGCTTCAGCGAGCTTGGCAGCGGCATGCACATTGCCATGCAGGACCTCGACATACGCGGCGCAGGCAACCTGCTGGGCGCCGAGCAGAGCGGGTTCATTGCCGACCTGGGATATGAGACATACCAGAAAATCCTTGCCGAGGCGGTGCGCGAGCTCAAGGACGAGGAGTTCAGCGACATACTTACACAGGAGGAAGAGAGCGCAAGCGACATCACGCGCTATGTAAAGGAGTGCTTTGTAGAAAGCGACCTTGAGCTACTGTTCCCCGCGCTGTATGTCCCCGACAGCAACGAGCGCATACTCCTCTACCGCGAACTGGACTCGCTCACCGAAGAGCGTGACATTGCGGCCTTCAAGGCACGCATGAAGGACAGGTTCGGCACAATACCGCCCGAGGGCGAGGAACTCATACGCATGGTAACGCTGCGCCGCAAGGCACAGGGCCTTGGAGTGGAGAAGATATACCTAAAGGGCGGCAAGATGAACCTGTTCCTTGTGGACACACGCAACGAGCGCTACTACACAAGCGAGACTTTCGGCACAATAATGGGCTATATACCAGGCAGCCAGTTCAAGTGCCAGGTGCGCGAAGGCGACGGGCGCTGCATTATCACCGTTGAGAACGTGAAAAGCGTTGAGACCGCGCTCGCGTTCATTGAGGAGATTGAGAGGCACAGCATAATACAATAAGTCCATCCGTTGCAAATGCAATAAAAAAAGGCTACATTCGCAGGAAATATTGCATAGCATCACACATAATAAACTATAATACAATATGAAAAAGACTAGACTGCTAGGCTGCATTGCGGCGGCCATGCTGCTGTCGGCAGGCGCCACAGCACAGGAGAGCAAGGGCGGCATTGACGCACAGCTGCTCCAGGAACTCAAGGAGAGCTACACACCCACAGGCGCCGAGAAGGCCCTGCAGAACATCATGCTGGCAAATTCAGTGAAGGTGCTCTCGGTAAACCAGGAGAACCTTAACGAGATGGACACGCACTTCAGCCACAGCGTAAGCTCAAAGGGCATTACCGACCAGAAATCATCGGGCCGCTGCTGGCTCTTCACAGGCATGAACGTGCTGCGCGCGAAGATGATTGCTAGCGAAAGCCTCGGCGCATTCGAGTTCTCACAGGTATACAGTTTCTTCTTCGACCAGCTGGAGAAATCGAACCTCTTCCTGCAGGGAGTGATTGACACACGCAAGAAACCATATGGCGACCGCACCGTGGAGTGGCTTTTCAGGCACCCGCTCAGCGACGGCGGAACATTCACTGGCGTTGCCGACCTCATTGCTAAGTACGGCATTGTGCCCAAGGGCGTTATGAAGGAGAGCTACACAAGCGACAACACCGGCGCATTCTCGTCACTGCTAACCACCAAGCTGCGTGAGTTCGGCCTTGAGCTGCGCGAGGCGCATGAAAAGGGAACCAAGGAGAAAGAGCTCCTGAACATGAAGAAAGAGCAGCTGAAGGTTGTGTACAAGATGCTTGCACAAGTATACGGCGTACCTCCAACAGAATTCACATGGGCGCCCAAGGACGCAAACGGCAAGTACCGCGAGGAACCGCAGAAGTATACCCCAAAGAGCTTCTACAAGAAGTTCCTGGACATAAACATGCAGGACGACTACGTCATGTTCATGAACGACCCCACCCGCCCCTACTGGAAGAGCTATGAGATTGAGTACGACCGCCACCTCTACGACGGGCACAACTGGCTCTACATCAACCTTCCCATCGAGGAAATCAAGAAGATGGCAATCGCCTCAATCAAGGACAGCACAATGATGTACTTCTCATGCGATGTCGGCAAGTTCCTCGACTCAAAGCGCGGCACGCTCGACATAGACAACTACAGCTACGGCGAGCTCTTCGGCATTGAGTTCGGCATGGACAAGCGCGAGAGAGTGATGACATTCGACAGCGGTTCGTCACACGCAATGACCCTTAAGGCAGTTGACCTTGACAAGGACGGCAACCCCGTAAAATGGCAGGTCGAGAACAGCTGGGGCGCAAGCTCAGGTTTCCACGGTACACTCATAATGACCGACGAATGGTTCAACGAGTACATGTTCCGCCTTGTTGTGGACAAGAAGTACATCCCGGCCAATATCCTCAAGGTGCTCGACGAGAAGCCCACAATGCTCCCTGCATGGGACCCGATGTTCATGCCCGAGGAGTAGGCCCTGCCTAGCCTCCCCGCTAGGGCAATTGACACAATAGGAATGTGCCGGCCTGCTGGCCGGCACATTCCTATTGGTATCTATAACATGCAAGCAACCCGGGCCATTCGTGTCAGGCCTAGGCCTATAGAGCGGGATGCTTTAGCCTGCAATCACTTGTTTATCTGCCAGGCGACTCCCAGGCTCACAGCCCAGCAGTGCCTGGGGTCACGCAGGTCAAGGCTGGCGGCAACGTCGGCCTGCACCTTGCGGCCGAGCATGCAGCTGAGTCCCCAGTCGGCACAATGCTGGTTCCCGGCCTTTGACAGATAGCTGCAGCTTTCCACAAAGCAGCCAATACGTTCAGTTATCGAGCACTCCAGGCACAATGCCAGGAATGTTGCAGGAGAAGGTGCCGAACCGTCCCACTCTGCACCGGCATTGTACCCGAGGGCAAGCCTGTCGCTCAGACTGTTCTCGAACAGCAGATAGAGCGACGGCGCAAGGTTCTCGGCAGTAAAGCCGCTGCTGCCGGTACAAGGCACAGCAAAATCGGCAAGCACGGATATTGCCGGAATGGCGCCCTTCCCCTCAAAGCAACGTATCTTGGCACCTATGCCTGCTCCCGAGAATGCAGCGCTCCAGCTGCCGGCCTTGTCATAAAGGAGCGCGTCGCCGCATAGGCGCAGCTCTACTCCCTCAAAAAGTCCGTACCTCAAGAGTGTATTGCTGAAGGTGAAACTGCCTTTGGCGCCGTCACCGTCATACTGCACTCCCTGTTCCCACTGCACTACCCCCTTTGCAACAATTCCCGGACCTGTTGAGGCGCCTGGGCGGTCGGCCGTGAATTCGGCCTCCTGCGCAAAAGCAAAAGTAACATTCAGCAAAAGAAGCAATAAGATAAGATGCCTGTTCATGGTTTTATTCTTTTTATTTAATTATATAGTTGCAATTATCTTATTGTCTACGGCATCCACAGCCGTCACTAGCATGCAGAACATTGACATTAGAAATAGCGTAGGCCAGTAATTCACAACAAGCGAGAGATATCAGGCTTGGCTGGAATTTTCACAGTGGGCTCGCAACCAAACTCAAATATAGGCAATAATTCCTACAATATGGCAAAATCGCCGGATAACGCATGCTATTATCGCAAAAACCGATTGGTGTAATCGGTTATTACGATAATGCCAGAAAAACGGACATGACAAAAAGGCTGTAATTTTGCAGTCCGATAAACCAAACAGGCGCACAAATGAAAAATAACTACAGTTTCATAAGCATGATAAGAAGGTACGTCAACACAAGCGGCGTACTGATTGCTGCCACCATACTGGCCCTTATTGTAGCGAACAGCCCGCTAAAGGAGGCCTATTTCAGTTTCTGGCAGCAGGAAGTGACACTCTCCATCGGTGATTTCAACTTCTTCAGCCACAACGGGCATCCCTTGACGCTCATGCTAGTCATCAATGACTTCCTCATGGCCATATTCTTCCTTTCGGTGGGCCTTGAGATCAAGCGCGAGATACTGGTGGGAGAGCTCTCGACACGGCAGAAGGCCCTGCTTCCTGTAATAGGGGCATGCGGAGGAATGCTTGTCCCGGTAATATTCTTCTGGCTGGCATGCCCCGATGACCCAGACATGCTTCGTGGCGTTGCAATTCCCATGGCCACCGACATTGCATTCTCCCTTGGAGTACTTTCGATATTCAAGACCCGCGTGCCGCTAGGGCTCAAGATGTTCCTCGCAGCGCTTGCCGTTGCCGATGACCTTGGCGGCATAATTGTGATTGCGCTGTTCTATTCAACCGCCCTTGAATACAGGTTCATCCTCATTGCCCTGGCATGCATCGCATTGCTGGTCCTTGGGAACATGGCAAGGATAATGCACAAGTCGTTCTACCTGGCAGTGGGCATTGTACTGTGGTACGCCATGCTCAATTCAGGAATACACGCGACTATTGCTGGTGTAATTGTGGCATTCTGCGTCCCGGCCTCGCAGCGCAAGGGCTCAGAAGAGCATATTGAATGCATACGCGAGAGCATAAACACGTTCCCGGTAACTAGCGTCGACGGCAAGCACCACACAATGATACTGACCAACAACGATATACACAAGCTCAAGAAGATTGAGTCGGCAGCCGACAGGCTCATAAGCCCGCTTCAGGAGCTCGAGGACAACCTCTACAGGATTATAGGCTACATTATTATACCGCTGTTCGCATTCTCCAATGTGGGAATTGACTTCTCGTCCATGAGCATGGGCGACATTGCGGGCGGCGTGGGACTGCCAGTCATGATTGGCCTTGTCTTCGGCAAGTTCATCGGAGTGTTCTCATTCTCATGGGCAGCAATAAGGTGCAGGATTGTACAGCTGCCCGAGGGCTGCGGCTGGAAGGCATTCGCGTCGGTGTGCATGCTGTGCGGCATTGGGCTCACTGTCTCAATCTTCATAGCAGACCTTTCCTATGCCTCGCTCGGAGAGCATGGCGCGCAGTTGCTCAGCCAGGCAAAGCTAGGAATTCTCTGCGGCTCGCTAATATCGGCAATTGCAGGCTGCTTCCTCCTTAACCGCAACCTGCCCAAAAGCGCCGAATAAGGCGCCATCAGTACTCACGCACATTGGCCAGGCGCCACACGCAGAGGCATGCGGCACGCGCAATGTCGGTGAGCTTGGGATAGTTTATCTTGCCAGCACTGTCCGACGGACGATGATAGTCGGGGTGCCCCTCGGTGTGATACCACACGATGGGCACTCCTTTTCTTGCAAACGGCGTATTGTCGCTGCCGCCGATAAGGTTCTCCGAAGCATTATAGAAAGGCACAAAGCAGAAACCCCGTTTCTTCACATCGGCCTTGAGCCACTCGCCGAAAAGCGGGTTCCCGGCCGTGTACATATAGCTCAGGTGACCAGGTTTCCCCTCAGGGTCACGCCCTACCATGTCAAAGTTCATATAGGCCGAGATCTCCGATAGAAAGGTGCATTTCTTGACAAAGAACCTTGAGCCAAGCAGGCCCTTCTCCTCGCCGTCCCAAAGAGCAAAGACTATTGTACGGCGCGGCTGCTTGCCCGACATCTTTATTGCCCTGGCAATCTGCAGCACTGCGGCAACACCCGAGGCATTGTCATCGGCACCGTTATAGCAGGCATCACCGGCAAGCGTAGAGTCGCACCCCAGATGGTCATAGTGCGCGCCGACCACTACAATACCCTCTTCCTTGCCCCTAATGGCGCCAAGAACATTCTTCATCATGCGGTTCTCGGCACCCGGCCCAATAATGCCCGAGATATCAAAATCGGCCTCAGTAACCCAGCTGTTGCCATTCTTTGCAGCATGGAAATGCTGGAAATAGCCCTCTCCGAACGGCTCAATCCCCCATTCCCTGAACATAGAGACAATATACTCGGCAGCAACGCTGCCCCCATGCATGCCGGCATCGCGCCCCTCAAGCAAGTCGCTCGCAAGAAAACCTACAATGTTGCGGGAACGTTCCTCGGTAATGCTCGCGTAACCTTTGGCTGGGAACCTCTGCGCATGTGCCGTGCCGCACTGTAACATCACTGCGGCCAGCAGCGGTATCAGAATAATCTTTTTCATATCTCATTAAAATTTCCAGTAAACTTAACACTTTTTTTGCATTGGACCGCTATCTGCGAGACAGTAGTTGGCATGCCCGCACAATCCCCCACCAGTACTGCCGCCACCACACCCCAGAACAACACATTTACTTTCAGCAGAATAGCGCTTTTGCCACATATGAACAGACTGTTGAAAACTTTGTTGAAAATTTATTTGCCCAATTTGTGGGGAATTGTGGGGAATTGTGTACTTTTGAAACAAATTTCATAAATTAAGAGGTATAATATGCGTTTTGTAGGCAGCATTGAAGCAAAGACAGACAGCAAGGGGCGAGTTTTCCTGCCTGCCTGTTTCCGCCGCATACTTCAGGCAGGAGGGTGCGACAAGGTCATGCTGCGCAAGGACGTATACCAGGACTGCCTAGTAGTCTACCCTGAGGAGAGCTGGAACCAGCAGCTCACCCAGCTCAGGAACCGCCTTGACAAGTGGAACTCAAGGCACCAGATGATATTCCGGCAGTTTGTGGCAGATGTCGAGGAGCTTTCTATTGACAGCAACGGAAGGATTCTCCTGCCAAAGAGATATATGAACATGGCCGGCATAGCACAGGATGTGCGTTTCATAGGAATGGACGACACCATAGAGATATGGGCAAAGGAGAGGCTTGACAGGCCATTCATGGCACCCGACGACTTCAGCCGTGAGCTGGAAAACATAATGACAGCAGAAAAGAGTTCCGGAAATGAGTAACAATGAGGTATACCACACGCCGGTGTTGCTTAAGGAGAGCGTAGACGGAATGGAAATTGCTCCCGGCAACACTTGTATCGACGTCACCTTTGGCGGCGGAGGCCACTCGCGCGAAATCCTGAGGCGCCTGGACAGCAACGGGCACCTCTACAGTTTCGACCAGGACGAGGATGCCGAGAAGAATGCCCCTGAAGACAAGCGGTTCACGTTTGTGCGGGGAAACTTCAGGTTCATATACAACTTCATGCGCTACCATGGCGTGACTGGAGTTGATGCCATACTTGCCGACCTGGGCGTGTCGGGGCACCATTTCGATGACGAGACACGCGGTTTCTCGTTCCGTTTTGACGCCGACCTGGACATGCGCATGAACAAGCGGGGAGGAGAGACTGCCGCCAGCCTGCTCAACAGGGCCAGCGAAGAGGAACTGGCCAGGATATTCAGGCTTTACGGAGAACTAGGCTGCGCCCGGAAGCTCGCCGCAAGGATTGTAAGGATGAGGAGCGCGCAGCCCTTCAGGCGCGTAAACGACCTAATCGAGGCAGCAAGGCCATTCTGCCCTCCCCAACGCGAGAAGAAGGAGATGGCCAAAGTGTTCCAGGCGCTGCGCATTGAGATAAACAAGGAGGTTGAGGCACTGCAGGAAATGCTCAGGAGCGCCAAGGACCTGCTAAGGCCAGGCGGCAGGCTGGTAGTGATAACATACCATTCAATCGAGGACCGCATAGTGAAGAACTTCATGAAGAGCGGCAACATTGAAGGCATAATAGAGAAAGACTTCTTTGGCAGGGTGACATCTCCTTTTGAGACAAGAAAGGTTATAGTGCCCGGCAATGAGGAACTTGAGAATAACCCGCGCTCACGCAGCGCCAAGCTGCGCATAGCAATAAAGAAGGAGGCAGAATAATGAGCACAGCACCCGTACAGCCAGGCAAGAAGAAGAAGAAAAAGAAGAAGAGAAGCGGCATAATACACACCATAATGGGCGGTGCCCTCTTCTCTAACGAGTTCATGCGCAGGAACGTGGCACTCATTGCGCTCATAGTGTTCTACTCTTTCATATACGTGAGCAACCGCTACGAATATGAACGCGAGCTCAGGAAAATAGAACGGCTCACAAAGACAAGGGACACGCTCAAGAACAACCTTCTCACGTTAAAGAGCGAGTTCACCTCCAGGAGCCGCCAGACCGAACTTGAGAAAATCCTCAAGGATAGAGAGAGTGACCTAGGAACGTCACAAAGACCAATGTATACAATCAAGGACAGGTAAGAGAGTATGTTTGATTTTCGCAAAAGCTCAATTTTCCGATTCAATATCCTGGTGGTGTTCGCATTCACCACCATGGCGCTTGTCATAATCGGCAACACAGTATCTACCATGTTCAAGGACAGGGAGATATGGACTGCCATAAAGAGCAGGTATGTGCAGGACAGCATAGTGCTGCAGCCCGAGAGAGGCAGGATTCTCGACGACAAGGGAGGCCTCATCGTGAGCAGCCTGCCCTACTACAGGCTGCGCATTGACTTTGTATATATAAATAAGGATAACCGCGAGGATTCAATTGCTGTGAACCATAAGAGGGACAGCCTGTGGAGAGCCGACATGGACAAGGTGTGCGAAGGGCTGCATGACATATTCCCTGGCGAGAGCGCCGAGAGTTTCAAGCGCCGCCTCACTGCCGGCTTCAACAAGAAGGCACGATACCTTAGGCTGTACAACGGAAAGATATCGTACACACAGTACAACCGCCTTATGCAGCTGCCTATCTTCAGCATGGGGTCAAAATACAGCGGCCTCTTCATTGAGAAGGACCAGGACTTCGTGAAGGACAAGAAGAAACTTGCCAACCGTGTAAAGACCGACCGCAAGAACATCTTCGGCGATATCGGGCTCAGCACCTTCGGTATTGTCAGGGAGACAGTTAAGGACGGTGAGCTGGCAATGGAGCTCAACGGGCTCGAGAAGAAGTACAACAGTTACCTTGAGGGAACGCCTGGCATGGGACGCAAGGAGACCAACAGGAAGGGCAACAGCATAACAAAGGTAAACGTTGCCCCCAAGGCCGGAATGGACATACAGACGACCATCGATACCGAGATGCTCGACATATGCGAGAATGCGCTCAAGAAGGTACTCATTGAGAAAAGCCTTCCTGCAGGCTGGGCAATGCTTATGGAGACAAGGACCGGAGACATAAAGGCCATTGTAAACCTCACGAAAAGCACCACCGTCACCGGCAAGACAGTCTACCTTGAGACAACCGACAACATACCCAACAACCCGACCCCCAACCATGCGCTCTGCCGCATGATGGAGCCAGGCTCAATATTCAAGACAATCGCCGTCACGGCAATGCTCGCCGACGGGAAGGTGACCATCCAGGATTCCGTCAAGGCATACGCCTCAAAGGCATGCCCTTTCAACGGCAAGGTGGTAAGGGACGAGATGTACCGCGACAACGGCACAGGCAAGTACAGCATGGGCGAGGTGCTTAAATACTCCTCGAACATAGGCATGGTGCAGTATATAAAGAAGGCATACGAGCAGTGCCCCGAGGAGTACACGAACACGCTCAAGCGCTTTGGCCTCACCGACAATTACGGCCTCATCGACAGTGAGGTGACGCCTTATATAACCACACCCGACAGCAAGCGCTGGAGCAAGCAGAGCCTGAACTCCATGTCATACGGATATGCCGTGCAGATGACCGGCATAAACATGCTCGTCTTCTACAACACCATCGCCAATGGCGGAGTACAGATGCAGCCTCGCATTGTAAAGGCAGTGCTGAAGGACGGCGAGGTCATTGAGGAGTTCCCTACAAAGGTGCTCAACGATTCACTCTTCTCAAAGAAGACCGCCGACGAGGTTACCCAGATGCTCATTAACGTGGTAGAGGGAAAAGGCCTGGACGGAAGGTATGACGGTACAGGCAAGCGGGCCAGGTCCGAGATGATGAAAGTTGCCGGAAAGACTGGCACTGCCGACCTCATAAACCCGAACAACGGAAAGTACGACGGCTTTGGCAAGATGATGAGTTTCTGCGGGTTCTTCCCTGCAGACAACCCTCAGTACACGCTTCTTGTACAGACAATATATGAGACCGCACAGGATAACAGGACAGAGAAGACCAAGCTTGGCGGAGGAAGCACATCGGCCATCGTATTCAAGGAGATTGCCGACAAGATAATGTCAAAGAGACTCAGAAGCGAGGTCGGGCATGCAAGCGAGGGCACACCCGTACGCCCCGAGGTAAAGAGAGGAAGCATTGATGACGCCGAGACTGTACTTGAAAGCATTGGGGTGAGGAACAGCGGCAGCAGCAAGGAGTCGGGATGGGGAAGGATAACCCTTGACAAGGAAAAGGGATACAGATACTCTCACAATGAGCCTCGCGCCGGCATTGTTCCCAACGTGAAGGGCATGGGAGCAAAGGACGCGGTATACCTGCTGCGCAAAAGCGGCCTTGAAGCAAGGCTTGAAGGATACGGGACAGTAGCAGAGCAGAGCATACCGGCAGGCAGCATTGCCCGTAAAGGCAACACCATAACACTTATGCTGCGCCCTTGAGACTAACGGAAAAGAAACAGAATACAGAGATATGAGACTTAACGACCTGATAAGAGAGATACAGTACAGCAGGCTTGTACTTCCTAAGGACGAGGTAGAAGTGCGTGGCGTGAACATCGACTCAAGGAAAGTAGAGAACGGGGACATGTTCATTGCAGTAAGAGGCACACAGGCCGACGGGCATGCATATATATCATCGGCCGAAGAGAAAGGTGCCGTAGCGATAGTCTGCGAGAACATCCCCGAGAAGCAGGACCCCAATGTAGCATACATTGTGGTGCCCAATGCACAGGCAGTTACCGGCAAGCTGGCAACAGTCTTCTACGGCAGTCCTTCGACAAGGCTGAGACTGGTAGGCGTTACCGGGACAAACGGCAAGACAACCATTGCCACGCTGCTCTACGAGCTGTTCCGCTCAATGGGGCACAAGTGCGGCCTGCTTTCAACCGTATGCAACTATGTCGACGGCAAGGCATACCCCTCTACCCACACGACCCCCGACGCAATCTCGCTGAACAGGCTGCTGGCAATGATGGTGGATGCCGGCTGCGAATACGCCTTCATGGAGGTGAGCTCGCACGCACTTGCACAGGAACGCGTTGGCGGGCTTGAGTTTGCCGGAGCCATATTCACCAATCTCACGCGCGACCACATGGACTTCCATGAGACAATGGACAACTACCTCAAGGCCAAGAAGAACCTGTTCGACAGCCTGCCGCGCAACTCGTTCGCCATAACCAACCTCGACGACAAGAACGGGCCGGTTATGGTGCAGAACTGCCGCGGAGACGTCAAGAGCTACTCCACACGCACACTCGGCGACTACAAGGCACGCATAGTAGAGACACATCTTGACGGCATGATACTCGAGTTCAACAACAGGGAGTTCTCGACCATGCTCACAGGCCGTTTCAACATAAGCAACCTGCTCGCCATCTTCGGCGCAGCCGTGGAGCTGGGCAAGGACCCCGAAGAGGTGCTCAGGGTAATGAGCACACTCAGGCCCGTCTCAGGGCGCTTCGAGACCCTGCGCTCGGCCGATGGAATCTCTGCAATAGTGGACTATGCCCACACGCCCGACGCGCTCAAGAACGTGCTGGGCACAATTAACGAGGTGCTGCGCGGGCGAGGCAGCGTCATCACCGTTGTTGGCGCAGGAGGCAACCGCGACAAGGGCAAGCGCCCGATTATGGCAGCAGAGGCCGCAAAAGGCAGCAGCAGAGTGATACTGACGTCAGACAATCCGCGCAACGAGGAACCGCAGGATATCATAGACGACATGCTCGCCGGCCTTAGCGACGGGCAGAAGAAGAACGTAATATCCATTGTCGACCGCAAGGAGGCAATAAGGACGGCATGCGCGCTTGCACAGAAAGGCGATGTAGTGCTCGTCGCCGGCAAGGGGCATGAGGACTACCAGGAAATAAAGGGCGTCAAGCACCATTTTGACGACAAGGAAGTTATTAGGGAAATTTTCAATATCTAAGGCACAAGAAAGATATGCTGTATCATTTGTTTGACTATCTTCAGGACAGCGGGTTCCCGGGCGCAAGGCTCTTCAGCTACATCTCGTTCAGGGCACTGCTCTCGGCAGTAATTGCACTGCTTGTCTCGGCATGGTTCGGAAGCGCTCTCATCAAGTACTTCAAGAAGAAGCAGATTACAGAGACCCTGCGCGATTTCGACAAGAACAACCTCAAGGCAGGAGTACCCACCATGGGCGGTATTATTATCATTATAGCAATCCTTGTCCCGTGCCTCCTGCTTGGCAGGCTCGACAACGTGTACATGATACTGCTGATTATAACGACAGTATGGCTGGGCATACTAGGATTTGCCGATGACTACATAAAGACATTCAAGAAGAACAAGGACGGTATTCCGGGCAAGGTCAAGATTGCCGGGCAGGCAGGCCTGGGCCTTGTAATAGGCCTGACACTCTGCTTCAGCCCTCAGGCAGTAATGCGCGACAACATTACCGTAAAGAACGGTAGCGCCGTAGAGGTACAGCACCGGAAGGAAGCGACCAAGGAGAACAAGACCACTATCCCGTTTGTCAAGAACCACGATATAAACTACAGCGAGATAATGTCATTCTGCGGCGACTACAAGGAGGAGGCCGGCTGGGCGCTTTTCGTAATTGTCACAGTGCTTGTGATTACCGCAGTCTCCAACGGCGCCAACCTGAATGACGGCATGGACGGCATGCTCGCCGGGAATGGCGCCATAATGGGCGTCACGCTTGCCGTGCTGGCCTACGTCTCGAGCCACGTCTCGTGGGCCGAGTACCTGAACATCATGTTCCTGCCGGGCGGAGAGGAAGTCGTCGTGTTCACGTTCGCCTTCATAGGCGCCCTCATTGGTTTCCTGTGGTACAACTCGTTCCCAGCACAAGTGTTCATGGGCGACACGGGAAGCCTCACCATCGGTGGCATTATCGCGGTCGTGGCCATACTGCTGCACAAGGAACTGCTGCTTGTGCTGCTGTGCGGCATATTCGTAGCCGAGAACATGTCGGTGATAATGCAGGTAGCATACTTCAAGCGCGGAAAGAAGAAAGGCATAAAGCAGAGGATTTTCCGCCGCACACCACTGCACCACCACTACAATGTAGAGGACGAGAAACTGGACAAGGAGTGCACATATATACTCAAGGGACCTGAGCGCCCGCTGCACGAGGCCAAGGTAACAGTGAGGTTCTGGATTGTTACAATTATAATGGCAGCCCTGACACTCCTCACGCTAAAGATAAGATAATATGGAGAAGAGAATAGTCATACTAGGTGCCGGAGAGAGCGGCTGCGGAGCGGCCGTCCTTGCCAAGAAGCTGGGGTTTGATGTCTTTGTATCGGACTTCGGCCCTATTGCCGGCAAGTACAAGGAGATGCTCATCGGGCATGACATCCCCTGGGAAGAGAGGCAGCACAGCGAAGCGCTCATACTCAACGCAGGAGAGGTAATCAAGAGCCCTGGAATTCCTAACGAGGCGCCCATCATAAGGAAAATTACCGAGGCCGGCATTCCTGTGATATCGGAGATTGAGTTTGCCGGACGCTACACAAGGGCAAAGATGGTGTGCATTACCGGCAGCAACGGAAAGACCACTACCACATCGCTCATATACCACATATTCCGCAAGGCAGGACTTGACGTAGGCCTTGCCGGGAACATCGGGCGCAGCCTTGCACTGCAGGTTGCCGAGGGCGACAAGGACTACTACATTGTTGAGCTGAGCAGTTTCCAGCTCGACAACATGTACGAATTCCGCGCGAATGTCGCCGTCCTGCTTAACATAACCCCCGACCACCTCGACCGCTACGGTTACAAGATGGAGAACTATGTGAAGGCCAAGTTCCGTATACTCCAGAACCAGCAGCCCGAGGATGCGTTCGTCTACTGGAACGACGACCCAATCATAAGCAGCGAGCTGCCGAAGTACAGCCATGGCAGGCTCTACCCCTTTGCCGAGGAGAAGCACGAGGGCGCTGCCGCATATACCCATGAGGAGAGACTGGTGTTCACCGAGCCCGCGCCCTTCAACATGGAGTTTGAGGAGCTGTCGCTCACAGGAAAGCACAACCTCTACAACTCCATGGCAGCGGGAATATCGGCAAATGTTGCCGGAATACGCAAGGAGACAATACGCGAGGCGCTGAGTTCTTTTACAGGAGTCGAGCACAGGCTCGAGGCTGTAGCAAAGGTAAACGGCGTGGAATACATCAACGACTCCAAGGCCACGAATGTGAACAGCTGCTGGTATGCCCTGCAGAGTATGAAGGGCAGGACTGTACTTATCCTGGGCGGTAAGGACAAGGGCAATGACTACAGCGAGATTGCCGGCCTGGTCAAGGAGAAGTGCAGCGCGCTCATCTTCCTCGGTGCCGACAACAGCAAGCTGCAGGAATTCTTCGGCGGTTTCGGCATTCCAGTATACGACACCCACTCAATGCAGGAGTGCGTTGATACGGCATACAGGATAGCAAGGAGCGGAGAGACCGTGCTGCTGAGCCCCTGCTGCGCAAGCTTTGACCTGTTCAAGAGCTATGAGGAGAGAGGGCGCATGTTCAAGGAGTGCGTATGCAAGCTGTAAGGCTAGTGATATAAAACTGCGACAAGACACATCTATATACTAAACCAAAAAAAAGAAAAGCTATGGGAGGCGACAAGCTAAAGAGAATCCTATTCAAGGGAGACAAGATTATATGGGCAGTCTTTTTCATAATATGCGCAATATCATGGGTTGAGGTTTTCAGCGCAACCAGCCGCCAGATAACCGACAGCGGCAGCTACTGGCTTCCAATAATAAAGCATACGGCATTCCTCATAGCAGGAATATTTGTGGTGTGGTTCATGCAGAACTTCAGGCCGCGGCAGATAAAGGGCCTTACAGGCTTCTTCTACTGGCTGGGCCTTATAGGCCTTATCTGGGCACAGTTCGACCCCAATTCACGCATAAACGGCAGCGCCCGCTGGATTAACGTGTTCGGCCTGTTCACCATACAGCCTATGGAGTTCGCCAAGATGGGACTTATAATGACAACCGCAAGGATACTCTCCAAGTACCAGGACGAGAACGGGACCAGCGGAGAGGCACTTAAGGAGATTGCCAAATACAGCATTCTCCCAATCCTCATCATCCTCAAGGAGAACCTGTCGACTGCCGCGCTTCTCATTCTCGCGATATATATGATGATGTATATCGCAAAAATGCCGTGGAAACAGCTGCTGCTGATAGCAGGCAGCGGCATAGCTGTTGCGGCATTAGGCATTGGCGCGATACTGTTCACGCCTGAGAGCTTTGCCGGCAAGGGCGATTTCGGCAGCAAGGTCATCACATGGAAGCACCGCATACAGGCAATAGGCGACAGTACGCCTATCGACCCCGACAACTACAAGATTGACGACGACCAGAGAGCGCATGCCAACATGGCCATAGCGTCGAGCCACTTCTTCGGCTGCGGTCCTGGCAACTCGGTACAGCGCGACAACATCCCGCACTCCTACTCCGACTTCATATATGCCATTATAATTGAGGAACTCGGGCTCATAGGCGGAGTCGTGGTAATACTGCTCTACCTGACACTGCTCTACCGCAGCGGGAAGATTGCCGACAGGAGCGACAGCGCATACTCGGCCTATCTTGCCATGGGAATAGGAATCATCATAACCTTGCAGGCCATGCTCCACATGTACATATCTGTCGGGGACTTCGTTACCGGGCAGCCATTGCCCCTGATTAGCCAGGGCGGCACATCGGTAGTAATAAACTGCATATATATCGGCATGCTGCTATCTATTAGCAGACACCAGAGGAAGGACGGAGCAGCAGCTCCCGCAATTGAGACTGAGACAGACAACTATAACGGACAGACAGCATCATGAAAAAGGAGTATAGGATAATTATCAGCGGCGGCGGCACAGGAGGACACATTTTCCCAGCCCTGTCAATAGCCGACGCCATACGCAGCAAGCAGCCCGACGCAAAGATTCTTTTCGTGGGAGCCGAGAACAGGATGGAAATGCAGCGCGTCCCCGCCGCCGGCTATGAGATAATAGGCCTGCCTATTGCCGGTTTCAACCGCAAGAACCTGCTCAAGAACATAAAGGTCCTGTGGCTCATCCTCAAGAGCCAGCGCAAGGCAAGGAAGATTATTAAGGAGTTCGCGCCCCAGGCCGCTGTGGGAGTAGGCGGATATGCCAGCGGTCCCACACTCAAGATGGCGGCGAGCATGGACATACCTACACTCATACAGGAACAGAACTCCTATGCTGGCGTTACCAACAAGATACTGGCAAAGAAGGCAAAGATGATATGCGTTGCCTACGAGGGGATGGAGCGCTTCTTCCCGCACGAGAAGATAAGGCTCACAGGGAACCCTGTGCGCAAGAGCCTTCTCGACATGCGCGCTAACCGCGACGAGGCCGTCAGGGCGATGGGGCTCGACGGTAACAGGAAATGCGTACTCATAGTAGGCGGAAGCCTTGGCGCAAGAAGCATTAACGAGGGAATACTGGCCAGCCTTGGACTCATAAGGGAGAACAGCGACATACAGTTCGTGTGGCAGACAGGCAAGCTCTACTTCGACGAGATGAAGGAGAGGGCGGCACAGGCCGGCAAGCCAGAGAACCTTACAATAACAGACTTCGTCTCGAACATGGCCGATGCCCTGAGCGCAGCAGACGTTGTCGTTTCCCGTGCAGGCGCAGGCTCGATATCGGAGTTCGCCCTGCTTGGCAAGGCCGTTATACTTGTCCCGTCACCCAACGTGAGCGAAGACCACCAGACAAAGAACGCCATGGCGCTTGTGGAGAAGGACGCGGCCATCTACGTTGCAGACGCCAACGTGAAGGAAGAGCTTGTGGCAAAGGCCATAGAGACAGTAAAGGACCCCGAGGCCATAGCCTCGCTAGAAGAGAACATCGTGAAGCTTGGCAAGCCTAACGCCGCCGATGAGATAGCCAGCGCGGTACTCATGCTTGCCGACGCATACATCGAGAAACAGACAAGACGAGAAAAGGAGAATCTTAGATAATGGAACTTAAGGATATAAAGTCGGTATACTTCCTAGGAGCGGGAGGAATTGGCATGAGCGCCCTTGTAAGATACTTTCTTCACGAAGGAAAGCTCGTTGCCGGATACGACCGTACGCCATCGGAACTCACTGGCAAGCTCATAGAAGAGGGGGCCCGCCTGCATTTTGAGGAGAACGAGGAGCTCATACCAGCAGAGTGCAAGGACCCTAGCACCACACTTGTCATCTACACTCCTGCCATACCCGGCAGCCACAAGGAGTGGGCACTGTTCAGGAACGGAGGGTTCACCATAAAGAAGAGGGCCGAGGTCTTGGGAATAATAACAAAGGACAAGAGAGGCGTATGCGCCGCAGGCACGCATGGCAAGACAACCACGTCTACCATGACCGCTCACCTGCTGGACCAGTCACATGTAGGCTGCGCTGCGTTCCTTGGAGGTATTTCAAAGAACTTCAGGAGCAACCTGGTACTAACGGACAGGAGCGACCTTGTTGTGATTGAGGCCGACGAGTATGACCGCTCGTTCCTGCACCTGGAACCATACATAGCGGCAATAACATCGGCCGACCCCGACCACCTTGACATCTACGGCAACAAGGAGAACTACCTTGAGGCGTTTGCCCAGTTCACCGAGAGGATACGCCCAGGCGGGTATCTTATAATACACGAAGGGCTTGAGGTGAGTCCACGCACAAAAGAGGACGTAGAGACACTTGTGTACGGCAGGGAAAGCGGCGACTTCCATGCCGAGAACATACGCATAGGCAACGGCACGATAGTCTTTGACTATGTATCGCCATGGCAGAGGATTGACGGCATTGAGCTTGGCGTTCCAGTGAGCATTAACATTGAGAACGGGATAGCCTCAATGGCAATGGCCGAGCTGTGCGGCGCCACCGCGCAGGAACTCAAGGAAGGCATGAAGAGCTTTGCCGGTGCAGACAGGCGCTTCGACTTCCACATAAAGGAGAAGGACCTTGTGCTGCTTAGCGACTACGCCCACCACCCCGACGAGGTAAGGGCATGCGCAAAGTCCATAAAGGAACTCTACAGCGACAAGAAGGTGACAGCGCTATTCCAGCCCCACCTTTTCAGCCGCACGGCCGACTTCTACAGGGAGTTCGCCCAGAGCCTGTCGCTTTTCGACAAGGTAATACTGGTTGATATATACCCCGCACGCGAAAACCCGATACCAGGAGTCACAAGCAGGCTCATATATGACTGCCTCGGGGAAAATGTAGAGAAAAGGATGTGCAGCCGTGCCGACGTGCTGAAGGTAGTTGAAGAGGAGAAGGCGAATATCGAGGTACTTGTCTCGCTGGGCGCCGGAGATATCGAGAATGATGTTCCACAAATGAAAGAGATACTTAAGAACCGATAATGCTAAAGAAGATTGCCAACTGCCTGTTTTGGGGAATTGCAGCATGCTACGCTGTTTTTGCATTTGTGATATCCCCCAGCATTCCCAAGAGCAAGCCATGCAAGGGAGTGCTGATAGATGTTGCCAATGACCCGAACGGCAACCTAACTCATGAGAATGTGACAGAACTGCTTGACAGCGCAGGCCTCAACCCGAGCGGGAAGAGCATTGAGGATATCAGCACCCATGAGATTGAGGAGTTCATAGGCAAGATAACGCTGGTGAAGGAGTGCCAGGTATACAAGGGCACGACAGGTGCCGTGAACATAAGGATTGAGTGCCGCACCCCCATAATGAAGGTGCATGAGAAGAGCGGCAGCAGCTACTACATCGACCATGCAGGTGACACCATCACCGGCATACACAAGGCGCTGCACCTGCCTGTGGCCAGCGGGCACATTACAGCAGAGATGAGGAAGGCTGGGCTAAGGGAGATTGCGAATGTCATCTACAGCAGCCCGTTCTGGAGAGCGCAGACTGAGCAGGTATACTTCAACGAGGACGGCAGTATCATACTGGTGCCGAAGGTGGGCGACCACATAATTGAGTTCGGTACAGTGGAGAACGCCGAAGAGAAGCTTGGCAAGCTCTACACATTCTACACCAAAGGGCTCAACACAATAGGCTGGGACAAGTACGAGAAACTGAACATTGAGTTCAACGGCAAAGTCATAGGCACAAGAAGAAATAAATAAAGGACAGGATATGGGACATACCAATTACATCGTAGCAATAGAGATCAGCTCGTCAAAGGTGACTGGCGCTGCAGGCATAGAGACGCATAATGGCATTAGGATAATAGCAACAGCAAGCACACGCGCCGAGGAGTTCATCTCCAAGGGCATAGTGCGTAATGTCGACAAGACCAGCGAGGCAATCACGAATATCATCAACAGCCTTGAGGCGGACATAAGCAAGGAGGAAGGCAAGGATATAATGATAAAGAAGGCCTATGTATCGCTGTCGGGACTCACATTGAGAAGCATGAAGTCCAAGGCCGTGCGCACATTCGGCACCTACACCAAGATTACCGAGGAGATAATAAGCGGGCTGGAGGATGACAACGACACACAGTTCGCCATTCCCGAGGGCTATGTAAGGGTGAAGACCATTACACAGGAGTACAAGGTTGACGGCAAGACGGACCGCGCGCCTATCGGTACCCTTGCACAGTCTATCGAAGGGCACTACCTTAATATCCTTATCAAGAAGCAGTTCCTTGACCAGCTGAACGAGAGCTTCAGCATGGCGAATACAGAGATTGCCGACAGTTTTATCGCGGCCCGCATGGATGCCGACATTATACTCACCAATGACGACCGCCGCAACGGCTGCGCGCTGGTTAACATTGGTGCCGATACAACTACTATCGCCATCTACAGCAACGACTGCCTGCGCAAGCTTGCAGTGCTGCCTCTTGGCAGCCGCAACATAACCCGCGACCTTTGCAGCGAGCAGATTTCATATGACCAGGCCGAGACCATCAAGATAGGCCGAGGCTACAAGTCACCGATAGAGGAGAAGGAACCTGTTGACAACGAGACTGTAAACGACATCATAGGCGGCCGCATGTGCGAGATTCTGCAGAATGTGAAGTACCAGATTGAAGAGTCGGGCGAACTGATAGGGAAAGTAGTCTTCACAGGCGGAGGCTCAAGGCTCAAGAACATCGAGCTGCTTATTGGCGAGTACATGCCAGAGTTCAAGACGGCCATCGCCAGCGACCCAAGGCTGGCATTCGAGTGCAATCCTGGAGTAAACACCATAGGCGTATTCACCACTGCGCTCTACGGGCTCATGAACCATGGGAAGGAGAACTGCTGCGAAGAGATTGAGCCGGCACCGGCAGGCAACGGCGGTTCGCTTTTCTCGGCAGCAGCGATGACAGGCAACGCGACCGGCGAGGAGAATGCCGGTTCCGAAGAAGAGGAAAGAAAGAGGAAAGAGGAAGAAAAGGAAAAGGAAAGGAAAAAGAAAGAAGAGGAAGAGCGCAAGAAGAAAGAAAAAGAAGAAAAGAAGAAAAAGGATAAAGAGAAGAGAGGTAATGCCTGGAAAGGCATAGGCGACCTTTTCAAGACATTTATCCAGGACGCCACAAGCGAGGACCCCGAACAGGAGAATGAGAATGAGGACGAAGAATAATGACAAATGATACAAGAAGCATGAGTATGGACGAGCCAGTAAAGAAGACACTCCCTTTCGCGATACCGACCGAGTGTCCAAGAATAATAAAGGTTGTGGGAGTAGGCGGCGGCGGCAGCAATGCCGTACACAACATGTACCGTAAGGGTATACACAATGTATCATTTGCGGTATGTAACACCGACATGCAGGCAATGCAGAACTCACCCATCCCAAAGAAGGTGCAGCTGGGCGTTGAGATAACAGAGGGCCTTGGCGCCGGCAATGACCCCGAGGTTGCACGCAGGGCTGCCGAGGAGAGCCGCGAGGAGCTCACAGCCCTATTCAACGACGGCACGAAGATGGCATTCATCACAGCAGGAATGGGCGGCGGTACAGGAACCGGCGCAGCGCCTGTTGTTGCCGAGATTGCCAAGAGCCTAGGTATCCTCACGGTAGGCATTGTCACCATCCCCTTCAAGTTCGAGATGGCAGGAAAGATAAAGCAGGCGCTCAGGGGCGTAATTGAGATTTCAAAGCATGTCGACGCGCTCCTTGTCATAAATAACCAGCGCCTCATCGACATGTTCCCCAAGCTTAATGTGACCGAAGGGTTCCAGATGGTAGACAACGTTCTCACTACAGCCACCAAGAGCATTGCCGAGATTATAACGGCACGAGGCACAATCAACCTCGACTTCCGCGACGTGAGGAAGATACTAAAGAACGGCGGCGTCGCCATCATGAGCTACGGCATAGAGAAAGGCGAAAGAAGGGTTTCGCGCGCGTTCCAGAGCGCACTGCACTCTCCGCTTCTCAATGACAACGACATATACAAGTCGAAGAAAATCCTCTTCAACATCTACGAAAACCCCAACGACCCCATCCGCATTGAGGAGATGGCCGAGGTTGAGGCATTCATGGCAAAGTTCAAGGAGGACAACATTGAGCTCATCTGGGGATACAGCAAGGACCACAACCTCGAGGAGGGTGCAGTGAAGGTAACTGTGCTTGCAACCGGGTTCGGCATGAAGGACATTCCAGGAATGGAACCAGTAATTGACGAGGAGCAGGAGGCCCAGGAGAAGGTCACACGCGCCGAGCAGGAGAGGATTGAGCAGGAGAACAAAAGGCTTGAAAAGATGGCCGGCGTATTCTACAGGACAGAATACAAGGTGTACATATTCAAGGGAGACGAGATGTACAATGACGAGTTCATCGAGGCACTCGACAGTTCCCCAGCCTACAAGCGCAGCGCCATGGAGCTGGAGAAGATTGCAGATATTGCGGCCGCTGGCAGCAAGGCGGGACATGAAAATGAAGAGAGGCCTGGGGAGAATGCGGCCGTTGAGGAGGAAGGCGAGACAGCCGCTCCTGAGACCGCAGGCGACGAAGAGACAGCCTAAATTCAGAGGCGGTCTAAGAAACAGTCTTAGATTTAATGTGTTAAGTTTTTATAGGAGACAGATAATATGGAACTATTTGACATTATCAGCAATGACATCAAGGAGGCAATGAAGGCCAAGGACAAGGTTGCCCTTGATACACTCAGGAACATCAAGAAGGTGCTGCTCGAGGCCAAGACCGCTCCGGGCGCAGGCGACACGGTTAGCGACGAGACAGCCATCAGGCTCATACAGAAACTTGTCAAGCAGGGAAAGGAGTCGGCAGGGCTCTACAGCAGCCAGAACCGTCCAGAGCTTGCAGCAGAGGAACTTGCACAGGTTGCAGTGATGGAGAGATACCTGCCTGCACAGATGAGCGAGGAGGAGATTGCAGCAGTGGTAAGGGAGATTATTGCACAGGTGGGAGCAACCGGCCCGCAGGACATGGGCAAAGTAATGGGCACCGCCACAAAGCAGCTTGCTGGCAAGGCCGAGGGACGTGTAGTCTCGGCTATCGTAAAGCAGCTGCTCAACAGCTAGTCGAAAAGTTCCCTGAGCACATCCATTGACCTCAGGCGAGGGAAATCGGGGATGTGCAGGCGGTAATACGCAGTAAGGGTTGCGAGGTATTCGCCTCGCAACCTTCTGTTAAGGGAGAGCCGGTGCATTGAATCGTAGCCCGTACGCAGCAGGGCAACAAAGGGAACAGCGTCGGCAGGCATAAGGAAATCGGGGTGCAGCGGGTGCTCGTTAACGGCACATCCTTGCTGAAGGTCAAGGTAGCAGTGGGCGGCATACCCATCAAGGTTCGGGTATATTCCCAGGTAGCGAAGCAGCTGCACCATAAAGACAAGGTGAAAATCGGAATACCCGCTCTCAAGGCTGTCAAATAACGCCAGCGAACGCTCAAGGAAACCGAAGAGCGACTCATCGCCGCCCTCTTCGCGCAAGGAGCAGGAAAGCAATTCCGAGAGGTAGAGCGCAATTGAGGACTTGACAGCATCGCCCTGTATTGTAGAGTAAAGCATATAAGGCTGCACATCGGCAACGCGCGGCAAGGAGCGGCCTTTCCTGCATGAGGCCGTAAAGGATAGCATTGACAAGGGCTGGAAAAGCACGCGGTGCACACGCCCGCGCCCGCTGCCCGAAATTGGCACAAGAAAAGAGAGACGCCCTCGCGAGCGCGTATATACATCGGCAATCATCAGCGAGTCGCTGTATCTTGTTGTCCTCAATACAATTCCGTCGAATTTCTCAACCATCTTACTATCAAACCAGCCTTTGCTCAATAGAAACAAGGCGTTACAGACGCAAAAATACAAAAAAACCTGCAAAACCTTTGCCAATTCAAAAAAAGGTTTTACCTTTGCATTCGCTTTAGCAACCAAACCCCGTTTGGGGACCCTCAAAAGGGGTATCGGCAAGCAATGGCCCATTCGTCTATCGGCTAGGACGCAAGATTTTCATTCTTGAAAGAGGGGTTCGATTCCCCTATGGGCTACAATTAAAACTAAAAAACAATATAAAGAGATGGCAAATCACAAATCATCACTTAAGAGAATCAGACAGACAGAGAAGAGAAATCTTCAGAACCGTTACTACGGCAAGAATATGCGTTCAGCAGTACGCAACCTCCGCAACATGACAGACAAGAGCGAGGCTCTGGCAAAGTTCCCCGAGGTTCAGAAGCTGCTTGACAAGATGGCAAGCCGTGGTCTCATCCACAAGAACAAGGCCGCTAACCTCAAGTCAGGCCTGTGCGCTAGAATTGCGAAGCTAGCCTAAATTTTGAAACATATATTTACCGAACAGAAGGTTGGATGCTAGCATCCAACCTTTTCGTGTTACGTGCTCGCGCAAGCGATAATTTCGATTATTCTTGCTATCCCGGTCGCAATCTAGGACTTTAGGACGGGGCCACACAGGCGGATGAAGGAAAGGGGGACTCAACCCACACTTTTTGCCGCACAAAAGTAGCAGGAGAACCACTTTTTCACATCATTTTTTACCCTCAAAACACTTGCCAAGTAGAGCGTTTTTTATTAACTTTGTTCAGTTTATAAGAACAGTAAAACCAACTATGAGCGAAGATATCAGCAAGAACTCTGCGGCAAGCTATTCTGCCGACAGTATACAGGTCCTCGAGGGCCTTGAAGCAGTCCGCAAACGCCCGGCGATGTACATTGGCGACATCAGCGAGAAGGGACTCCACCACCTGGTATATGAGGTTGTGGACAACTCTATTGACGAGGCGATGGCCGGGTTCTGTACACACATAAACGTGACCATCAATCCAGGCAACTCAATCACTGTCCAGGACAACGGCCGCGGTATCCCAGTAGACATGCACGAGAAGGAGGGCCGTTCGGCACTTGAGGTCGTAATGACAGTGCTGCATGCCGGCGGAAAGTTCAATAAGGACTCATACAAGGTTTCAGGCGGTCTCCACGGCGTGGGCGTATCTTGCGTGAATGCACTTTCAAAGCACATGAAGACTGAGGTGTTCCGCGACGGCAAGCACTACGTGCAGAACTACTCATGCGGCAAGCCGCTTGAGGCAGTGCATTGCGTTGGCGACACCAGCATGAGGGGAACAAAGCAGACATTCCAGCCCGATGACTCAATCTTCGTAGTATCGGAGTACCAGTACCAGATACTGGCAACCCGCCTGCGCGAGCTCGCATACCTGAATGCCGGCATAACAATCACTCTCACCGACATGCGCCAGGCCGACGAGAACGGCAACTACATGAGCGAGACATTCTTCTCTACCGAAGGCCTCAAGGAGTTCGTGCGCTACATCGACTCTTCGCGCACACCGCTCATAGGCGATGTAATATACCTGAACACCGAGAAGAACAACATCCCCATCGAGGTGGCAATCCTGTACAACACTGGCTACAGCGAGAACGTGCACACATATGTGAACAACATCAACACCATTGAGGGCGGTACGCACCTTGCAGGTTTCCGCCGCGCGCTCACCCGCACACTAAAGAAATATGCCGACGACACAAAGGCGCTTGAGAAGGCAAAGGTCGAGATTTCGGGCGAGGACTTCCGCGAGGGACTCACGGCCGTAGTATCGGTCAAGGTCGCTGAACCCCAATTCGAGGGACAGACAAAGACCAAGCTTGGCAACAGCGAGGTAACAGGCGCAGTAGACCAGGCCGTGGGCGAAGCGCTCGCATACTATCTTGAGGAGCACCCCAAGGAGGCAAAGATGGTTGTAGACAAGGTTATCCTTGCAGCAACAGCACGTATTGCGGCACGCAAGGCACGCGAGAGCGTACAGCGCAAGAGCCCTATGAGCGGCTGCGGCATGCCTGGCAAGCTGGCCGACTGTTCCGACAAGGACCCTGCAAACTGCGAGCTCTTCCTTGTGGAGGGTGACTCTGCGGGCGGTTCGGCAAAGCAGGGACGCAAGAACAAGTTCCAGGCAATACTCCCGCTCCGCGGTAAAATCCTCAACGTGGAGAAGGTAATGTGGCACAAGGCATTCGAGAGCGACGAAGTGAACAACATCATACAGGCCATTGGCGTGCGCTTCGGTCTTGACCCCGAGGACAGCAAGAAGGCCAATATTGAGAAACTGCGCTACCACAAGATTATCATGATGGCCGATGCCGACGTCGACGGCGCTCACATCGGCACACTCATCATGACACTCTTCTACCGCTACATGCCCGAGGTAATTGAAGGCGGCCATCTCTACAAGGCCATGCCACCGCTCTATTTGTGCTCAAAGGGCAAGGTAAAGAAATACTGCTATGACGACAAGGAAAAAGATGCTTTCGTACAGGAGTATGCAGGCGGCAACGAGAAGGATATCAACATACAGCGTTACAAGGGTCTTGGAGAGATGAACCCAGAGCAGCTGTGGGAGACTACAATGAACCCAGAGACACGCACACTCAAGCAGGTGACAATTCGCGACGCCCAGGAGGCCGACTACATCTTCTCAATGCTCATGGGCGATGATGTTGGTCCACGCCGCGAGTTCATTGAGAAGAACGCCACATATGCAAATATCGACGCATAAAGCGTACCTTATCATATGAAAAAAGGATTGCAGCTGCAATCCTTTTTTCATATGATAAGGTCATCTAGTCTCACTTTCGGCACACAATGCACACCATCCTCGCGATAATATCCGTGAGATTCCCCGGCAGAAATCTCAACTAGCCTATGCCTTTCGGCGCTCTTGCCTATAGCAATTACCATGAGCGGTTCAAGAGCCAGCCCCAAACTCTCCTTAATCAGCTCCTTCTCAAAAGAAAGGATACAGAGCCCATTAAGACCTATCTCCGTTGCCTGTAGCAGCATGCTTTGCACAGATATTCCAAGGTCAATGAATGTGCTTGTCCTTGGTTCTGCCACAGAACACACTATTATAAAGGCATTTGGCTCTTCACCTGGCAAAGGCAATGAAAGTTCCTTGAACCCGCTGCCCATGGATATAAATGGCAGCACCTTGTGCGCCTCATCGCCTGTCACCATACGGAAACGCAGCACCTGCTTGTTACGTGCCGAAGCAATCTTGGTATTCACGGCAACAATGCGCCGCAACTGGTCGCTGCGCACTATGAACGAATTGTCATAGCCGCGCGTACTGCGGTTCTTTTCAAGAAGCGCAGTCAGGGAATTCCTTGACTTAGGAACCATGCTCCCGCCAAATGCACGGTGCTGCTCCATTTTCTTCTCAAGATAATTGTCGGCCATATACTATTGATATAAAATGTCCTGGGTACAGGGAAGCGGAATCCTGACAAGCTGTCTAAATGAGCCGATGGTTCTTGGCTATCCAGCCGGCAACCTCCCTTGCTCCCTCCTCCGAAAGGTGATGGCCAGATGGAATACGGTGGCACTGCTCCTGGGGATAATGGCGCAGGAACTCGCCGATATACTTCTCGCCGAAGAGTTCGTCACGGTCGCCAAAGAAGGCATGCACCAAGGGACGGTCTTCTTGAGTGATGTGCTCCTCTACCCAATGGTCATATAGGGCATAGGTGCGCACAATCTCATGGGGAACACCTATCTTGGGAAGTTCCTCGCCCGGGAACCAGCAGGGATTCACGGCTATGCGGGGTATTCCGTTGAGCGTGAGCGTAATGAATGCTCCGAGCGAACTGCCCACAACGAGGTCTATCCCATGTTCACGGATGTAATCAAGTATCTCCTGGCGGGCCTTGGAAAAATCAGCTTGCGTATAGGTGAACGACTCCACCGTGCAGTCCTCTGGCACAAGGCGCCTGAGCATAGCGCATGTGCTTCCTTGGGCACTGCCGCCATAACCATATATGTACAGTATCTTTGTCATAAATATCAACGTAAAATCTCGCGTGTGCGTTTCTCGTCATAACGATGGAAGGTCTCCTTGTGCGGACGTACAAGAGTTGCCGTGCGCCACAGCAGAGGGTACACCGGTTTGCACAGGAGGAAAACCGCGGCAGCCACGCAGAACGCTGTAAAGCGCGCGGAGCCGGCGCATCCCCATTGCACTGACAGGTAGACAACCGCAATTGGCCCGAGACTGTCTTGCGTCATATAAAATATAAAAGAGTCCCGGTTCTCCGAGACTCTTTGAGGTACCTGGCGGATTCGAACCGCCGTACACGGTTTTGCAGACCGCTGACTAAGCCACTCATCCAAGGTACCAGCGCTTTAAGCGATGACAAAGGTAAGACATTTTTTGTGAACAGCAAACAAAGAAGCCCCTTTTTTGCTATTTTAGGGTGTTTTTAAGCATTTTATTGCGAATACCCGCAGCATAATCGGTGCGAAAGCCCTATCTTCGCGGCACGTAGGCATGATTTACAGAGTTGAAAGATACATTGCAGCAAACAAGTTGCTTGCACCAGGAGGCAAGGCACTTGTTGCACTGAGCGGCGGAGCCGACTCGGTTGCACTGCTTATTGTGCTTGACAAGCTAGGCTACAGGTGCGAGGCAGTACACTGCAACTTCCACCTCCGTGGCGAGGAGAGCAACCGCGACGAGCAGTTCGTGAAACAGCTGTGCGAGAGGAAAGGCATAGGCCTCACTACCCTGCACTTCGACACAATGGCATACTCCAGGGAGAAAGGCATATCAATTGAGATGGCTGCACGCGAGCTCAGGTATGCAGCATTCGAGGAACTACGTAGAGAGAAAGGCGCAGAGGCCATTGCCGTGGCACATCATAGCGATGACTCCGCCGAGACACTCCTGCTTAACCTGCTGCGCGGTACAGGGATAAGAGGCCTGTGCGGGATACGGCCCAAGAACGGGTACATAGTCCGCCCGCTGCTATGCGTAGGGCGCGCCGATATCCTGGAATACCTTAAGTGGCGAGGCGAGGAGTACGTGACAGACAGCACAAACCTTACTGCAGACTACACGCGCAACAAGATAAGGCTCGAGCTGATTCCGCTGATGGCAGAAATCAACCCTTCAATCCTTGAGGGTCTTGCCGCTACGGCACGCAGGCTCACCAGTGCTGCCGACGTATATGAGAATGCCATAGACGAGGCTATAAAGAGAGTAAAGCGAGAGAATATAATTGATACAGAGGCATTGAAGAGAGAGATTGCGCCGCAGAGTGTGCTGCATGCAATCCTTTCTCCGCTAGGTTTCAGCGGCGCGCAGGTAGAGGACATCTCCGAGAACCTTGGAAGCGGCAGCGGCAAGCAGTTCCATAGTGCCTCGTGGAGCATTATAAAGGACCGCGGCACCCTGATAATAGCGCCAAGGAACGCGGTAGAATTCGCGCCTGCAGTCCTGCCGCAAGAGGGCCGCGTCGAGACACCAACAGGAGTCCTAGGCATATCACAGGGGATATTCGACGGTTCAATACCAAAGGAGCGCTGCATGGCCATGCTCGACGCTTCCAGGCTGTGCCTCCCGCTTACGCTGCGCAGGGCAGAAAAGGGAGACCGCTTCGCACCGTTCGGCATGCGAGGCACAAGGCTCGTGAGCGACTACCTTACCGACCGCAAGAAGAACATCCTGGAAAAGCAGCAGCAGATGGTTGTTACCGACGCCACAGGCGCCATCGTCTGGCTTGTAGACGAACGCCCAGCAGCACCCTACTGCATTGACTCGAAGAGCGAGAGGACCATTGTCCTCAAATGGGAGGCACACTAGTCGCTGAGGATAATCAAGGCCTCTCTTGCCTCCTTGCAGCCGCCGTCCTTGGCCTTGCGGAGCAGCCTTATGCCCTTCTGGCGGTTCTCGGGCACGCCGGTACCATTATAATAGCAGACGCCCAGATAGTATTGCGAATCGGGGAAATCCTGTGCTGCAGCCAGCCGGAACCACTCCACGGCCTTCGTAAAGTCCTTCTCTACACCCATACCTTCGTAATAGCATACGCCCATATTGTGCTGGGCACGGGGATTCTCTTTCCCGGCCGCCCTCATAAAGCAGCGTATTGCTTCCTCAGTGCTTTGGGCAACACCCTGTCCTGTGAGGAAACAGAACCCAAGATCGCACAAGGCCTCCTCATGTCCCTGCTCCGCTGCCTGCGAGAACCACATCACGGCCTTTTCGGCATCCTTGGGCACAATCTTGCCCTCACTGCATATCTGGCCCATCATATACTGCGCCTCAGGCATGTCATTAGCAACAGCCTTGCCTAGCCACTCAAGGCCTTTATCCTTATCGTTGCCCATGCTCCTGTCAAAGAAGCAGGTAGCAAGCAGATACTGGGCACTGGCAAGTCCCTGCTCTGCAGCCTGCTCATAAAGGTCCATAGCCACCCGCCAGTCGGGCTCCACCCCAATGCCAAGCTCATAGCAGCAGCCGAGGTTATATAGGCCCTCAAGACTCCCGTTACTAGCGGACTTTGCATAGAGCATGGCTGCCTCCTCATCGTCCTGCTGTACTCCATACCCGTTAGCATAGCAGGTGCCAAGATAAGACTGCGCCTCGGCATTGTCCTTCTTTGCCGCCCGCTTGAGCCACTCTACTGCGACCTCATAGTTCCTCTCCACGCCAAGGCCGCTGAAGTAGCATATGCCAACCGAACATTCAGCGCCGGTATGGCCTTGTGAGGCAGCCATAGTATACCATTCTGCCGCGTCGGATGGCGAAGCACTTATTCCGTACCCATACTCGCAGCAGTACCCGGCCGTAAACTGCGCATCGGCATGCCCCTGAACGGCAGACCTTACAAACCATGAGAAGGCCTGCCCATAGTCCTGTTCCGTACCCTCGCCATAGAAACAGCTCAGGCCACATTCATACTGGGCTGCTGCATGGCCGCCATCGGCAGCGGCTTTCCAATGCCTGAAAGCAGCGGAATAGTCACCGCCCGCATACGCCTCTGATCCTTTCGCATAGGCAAGCTCCAACGAATCGGTTCTGGTAAGCAAGGCAGCAGGCACATCTAATGCCAGGCAAAGCAATACAGATAACAGGAATACTCTTTTCATAGCAATATAAATAAAACAGTCTCTACTGGTCATTTACGCGAACATGCCATCCTGACCGTAGGGAAGAATCTCTGGAATAGCGACGTATGAGATTCTTCGCACATTCTCTTCTTGGGCAAAAATAAGAATCCAGCAGCCATGCCTAAAGGGAAAAGCCCTACACAAGAGCAGGATTTTCCCTAATTCGCATAAAAAAACGCTACTCACTCAGTTCCTTGAGCCTGTTGGCAGCGTCGGGATGCCCCAGCTCCACCGCCTGTGAGAGATTCTCCTTAGCAAGCGGCGCATTGCCCTGCCTTGAATATGTGCAGCCTAGCAGATAATACACATCGGCCACGCTGCCATCAAGCCTCCTTGCTTGCTCAAGCGCCACGGCGGCGTCCTCAAGAAGGTTCAGCCTGTAGCAGAGAAGACCTTTCTCAAAGTAATAAAGGATATAGCCAGGGTCAATTGATATGGCCTTTTCAAGGTCATTCAGTGCCTGCTGGTACATCTTGCATTTCGTTTCGGCCTGTGAACGGATATAATAGAAAGTAGAGCCAAGGCCATAAGGGACAGTCTCTTCATAGAGATTATAGTCCATTACCGCGTCGCGGTGGCGCCCTATGGAGTCCTTCATGAGACCACGCCTGAAGAGCAGCGGGGCCGCAAGTTCCGGTTCATTGGAACCGGCATGCCTTACTGCACTGTCCATAAGCTCTATAGCCACATCGTAGTTCTTCATCACATACTGGCATTGAGAGGCATTGCTATACACACCGTCCTGCGCGATATCAGTCCCTATAAGTGAGGCGTAGCAGGCGTAGGCATCGGAATACCTGCCGGCCTCATACAGGCAGCCGGCCTTGTACTGCAGGCAAAGCGGCAGGCTGTCGGCAGCAATGGCCTCATCAAGCAGAGAGAGCACATTATCATTGGAAAGCATTGGGTGCGACGGCGCATTGCCGTCTATGACAATGGCGCGTATTGTCTTTGCCTTGCTGAAGTACACCTCGGCAGGGTTGTCCGTCAAGGAGAGCGCCCTGTCCCATTCCTTTCCTGCGGCATCCATGTCATGGCAATGCTCTGCCAGATATTCGGCCTTGCTCATATACCCTTCATAGCTTTCAGGATACGCGGCTATGAAGTCATTCACCGCGTTGGCGAATGAGTCCTTTCCGCCGAACATTGCCTGCATGTACATGCAAGAAAGCGCTGTTTCCTTGTCTTGGGGCAGCAGCGTACGCAGCCTCATCCCGCTGTAATACCCCAGGCCATATGTGGCAGAGGTTGCCATAAGGCTGTTATATACAGTCCCGCCAATAGCATAGCTGCATGTGTCGCCTGCATAGGCCGGCTGCATTAGCGCTACAAGCTCGCCGCTGGCATTCACAAGAGGAAGCCCCTCACTGCCCGCCTGAGCCCGGTCGCCTAGAGTATAATAGGCATTAGAATAGAGGGAATCTATTGCCGACACCATTACACTGCGCACCTCGCTCTTCTTGCCATAGGAGAGCATGTACAGTTCCGCTCCGGCCGTTACAGGTGCAGAAGAGACAGGCAGATACAGAATCTTCTTGTCGGCGGCCACACGCAGCCTTACGCAGCCGCAAGTCTCGTCGAGCCCCACAATTCCCAGCACAGGGCGCGCCTTACCCTTGGTATCTACAACAACTGCGCTATCGGCACCCAGCATGAGGGAATAAGGGGCAAGGAGGTTGCCGTCTCCATCTACGAACACGGCTGTTCCGCTGCCCTTGAGCACGCCGTCACTGTAGGCAAGCACACTGGCAACCGACTGGGCCGCCTTAACAGCCTTCTTGGGCAACCTGGCACCCGCCGATACCGCTACGGCAAGCAATAATGCCGCGAAAAGGGAAAACACTCTCTTCATAGGCCCTTTACTGGAGATGACGCTGGCGCACAGCCTCGTACAGTATTACGCCTGTGGCTACGGAAACGTTCAGTGACTCAATATTTCCAAGCTGGGGTATTGAGACCCAGTCGTCGCACAATGCGAGGTGCTCGCGCGGAATACCGGTATCCTCGGCACCCATCACAATGCATACAGGCCCGGTGAAACCGGCCTGCGTGTAGTTCATCGTGCCCTTTTCGGTAGCACATATAATGCGCACTCCCGACGCCTTCAGATACTTCAGTGTCTCGGTAATGTTCTTCTCGCGGCACACAGGAAGGGTGTGCAGCGCTCCTGCCGATGTCTTTACCGCGTCGGCATTCACCGTAACGCTGTTATGGGCAGGAAGTATTATCGCGTCGGCACCGGCACAGTCGCATGTGCGGGCTATTGAGCCGAAGTTACGCACATCGGTTATGCCGTCGAGCAGCACCAGCAGCGGGTTCTTTCCCTCCTCATAGAGTGTAGGCACGAGAGTGTCGACACGGGCATACTCTACCGCCGAGATATATGCGATTACGCCCTGGTGGTTCTTGCGTGTTATGCGGTTAAGTTTCTCCACCGGCACACGCACTACCGGAACGGTGCGCCCTTTAAGAGCGGCAAACAGCTCGCGGGAGAGCTCGCTCTGTATATCACGCTTCACCAGAATCTTGTCTATCTCCTTGCCGGCGTCAAGCGCCTCAAGTACGGCGCGCACGCCAAAAATCATTTCATTTGCATTTATCATAATTGCAGGTATATTTTTCAAGAATTATTCTTACAGGAACTGCCTGGATATATATAGTCCCTTGCTATATATCTCTCTATCATTTCTTTGCCAGCAGTCCGCGCGCATTGTCAAGCGCAGCCTCGGTAAGCACCTCGCCGCTCATCATCTGGGCAATCTCCCGTACCCGTTCCTCTTGCCCGAGCCCAACAATGCTGGTAACCGTTCCCTTCGCAGTCTCCTGCTTGTACACCTTGTAATGGCTGGAACCAAGCGCAGCCACCTGTGGAAGGTGAGTAATGCTCAGTACCTGGCACAGGCCGCCTGCCATCTGCTGCATAATGCGTCCCATGCGTTCGGCCAGGACGCCCGACACGCCTGTATCCACCTCGTCAAAAATTAGCGTAGGCTGCCTGGTGCCTGAGGCTATAAGCGACTTGAGGGCAAGCATCACGCGCGCCATCTCGCCGCCCGAGGCAACGTCGCTCAGCGGCTGGGGAGCGCTGCTGCTGTTGGCCGAGAAGAGGAACACCACGTCGTCGCAGCCCGCCGGGGTAAAGCCTTCGACCGGCCTGAAGCTTACCTCAAAGCGTATCATAGGCATTCCAAGCGTCACAAGTATTGCCACAATCTTCTCCTGCAGTTCCGACGCCGCCTTCTTTCTTGCAGCAGTAAGTTCTCCAGCCATTGCGGCGAGCCTGCCGGCGCTCTCCTCAATCTGCCTCTCCATCTCCTTTATGCCGTCATCGCCAAAGGCTATGCTGTCGAGCCTTGCGCTATAGTCGGCAGCAAGGGCAATCAGCCCCTCGACATCCTCTACCCTATGTTTCTTAACAAGGGAGTATATCTGTGCCACCCTGTTCTCCACAAATTCCAGGCGCGACGGCGCGAACTGCACGCGCCCGGCACGCTGCTGAATCTCCTCGCAGCAATCCTTGAGCTCAATGCAGTTGCTCTCGAGCCTGTCGGCCAGTTCCTGTGCAGCAGGATAGTGCGCTGCAATGCGCGAAAGGGCCGTAGAGGCCTCGCGAAGCACCTGCAGCATGCTGCGTTCGTCGCTGTCAATGGCACTGTATGCCCCGTAGAGCGCCGCCTGTATCTCCTCGGCATGCGACAGTTCCTGCAGTTCCTGCTCCAGTTCCTCAAGCTCGCCGCTCTTGAGCGACGCGCCCTCGAGTTCCTCAAGCTGGAAACGCAGCCACTCCTCGTCGCGGCGCGCCTCGTCAAGTGCCTTCTTGCGGGCAGCAAGCCCGCGCTGCAAGGCAAGGTGAGCCTCATATGCCGTCCTGTACACGGCCAGCTGCGCCTGGCAGCCGGCCAGCGTATCGAGCACGCCAAGCTGGTAGTTCCTGTCACCAAGCAGCAGGTTCTGGTGCTGCGAGTGTATGTCAATGAGCCTTGAGCCCACTTCCTTGAGCAGGGATACATTCACAGGGGTATCGTTAATGAAAGCCCTGCTCCTGCCGCTGCCGGATAGCTCGCGGCGTATTATGCACTCCTGGTCATAGTCAATGTCATTCTCGGCAAACAGAGGCTCAAGCCCAAATCCCTTGAGGTCAAAGAGGCCCTCGATTACGCAGCGGTCTGCCCCTTCGCGTATCGCCTTTACATCGGAACGCTGGCCAAGCAGCATGGCAATGGCCCCAAGGAAGACCGACTTTCCGTGGCCCGTCTCGCCAGTAATGACAGAAAAGCCAGGCAAGAAATCAATCTCTACCTGCTCTATGAGTGCAAAATTGCGTATAGTAATATGCTTCAGCATTTCAGAAGCCGTTTAAATTTCCATAAAACTAATTCTCAGGAACAGCGCCTAGCTATTATTCCTGGTTATCTTGTCCCACTCCGATGACAAGGAAGGGTTTATCTCGGAGAGAATCCTTACCACATCCCTCTTCTCGTCGGGCGTGCATTTTGAATAGACGTTGACAATCTCGTCGGCCTTGTATTCGGTAAACAGCCTTGTAAAGTTGGCCATAGGACGGTCCTCGTACGCTTTCTTGAGCAGTGAGATACTCTCGGTTATCGCCTTGCGGCCGCCGTCAGCATTCTTGAACATTGTATCAAGCCCGAGCCTATGGTAGCGGTACATGAGCTTGCGCACAGGTTCAAGGGCGCCATTCATGTAGTCATCAATTACCGAGTAGCGGTTGTTGCTGCTGCCGCCGGCCCTCCATCCCGCATCGCCAAGGTTCTGGGCATTGTTGGCAATGGTGAGCGCCTTGTTCAGGAACTCGCTGCCGCCAAGCTCACCCATGGAGTCGAGGTCCATGCCAATAATCATGTACACATAGAACGCCACTACTGCCGTAAGGTTGTTATCGAGGTTATCCTCAATGAACTCCAGGCGGTCGTAGGGCTGGTACTTGAACTTTATGCTGGCATCCTCATACATGAAAAGCACCGAATTGTACGAAGAGCCGAACACGGGGCGCGTGGCCTGCACCATTAGCGAGCAGTCGAAAGAACCGTCATTGGCATAGGAGTTCACAACAAAATTGAAGCTGCATGCTATACGCTCGTTCTCCTCATAGGTGTTGCTTGTCCACTTACGGCTGTTGATGAACTCGGATAGCGCGTCCTTGAGCATTGTAAAGGCCTCGGTATTAGAGCCCTGCACCTTTGATGCATTGAGGTTTACCGTTGCGTTGATTTCCTCGCCCTCGGCACTGGCGAAGGACGGCACCAGCAGCATGGCAAGCACGACAAGCAGCCTTGCAAGGCGAGAGACCACATCCCTGGCAACACCGGCCTTGCTCTTGAGCGGATACTCGCACTTGCCCTTGCGGTCAATTATTGTCACCTTGTTGGTGTCGCAGGAGAAACCGGCGCCTTCATCCTCAAGCGAGTTCAAGACAATGAAATCAAGGTTCTTCTTCTCGAGTTTCCTGCACGCATTCTCCTCGGCATGGTCAGTCTCAAGCGCGAAGCCTGCCAGGCACTGTCCTTCTCTCTTCGCCTTGCCGAGCGTTGCGGCAATGTCAGGGTTCGCCTCAAGCTCTATTGTCATGCCGTCGCCTGTACGCTTTATCTTGCTGCTTGCCTGCACTGCAGGGCGGTAATCGGCAACCGCCGCCGAGAGCACTGCGGCGTCGCACGAGGGAAAGGCGGCAACTGCAGCCTCGCACATCTCGCGTGCCGACTCAACATCAATGCGCTCTATTGCCGGATGCGGAGTAGGCAACGATACCGGACCAGCGACAAGCGTCACTGCCGCACCCCTACGGGCACACTCGGCAGCAATAGCAAACCCCATCTTGCCCGACGAATAGTTGCCTATGAAGCGCACTGGGTCAAGTTTCTCGTATGTCGGGCCTGCCGTAATAAGAATCCTCTTGCCCGAGAGGTCACTGCCGGCTAAAAAAAAATCCTTGAGCGCCTTTACGATATTCTCGGGTTCCTCCATGCGGCCTTTCCCGCACAGATGGCTCGCCAGCTCGCCGGCCGCAGCCTCTATTATGTGGTTGCCATAGCCCTTGAGGACCTCAATGTTGCGCACCGTCGCCGGATGGGCATACATGTCAAGGTCCATTGCCGGAGCAATGAAGACAGGCGCCTTCATCGACAGGTAGGCCGTAACAAGCAGGTTGTCGGCCACGCCAGAGGCCATCTTGCCAAGAGTAGACGCCGTCGCAGGAGCAACAATCATGGCGTCGGCCCAGAGCCCAAGCTCAACATGGCTATGCCATGAGCCGCTGCCGGTGTTGAAGAACTCGCTAAGCACTGGCCTTCCCGACAATGTGGAGAGAGTGAGCGGGGTTATGAACTCCTTTGCAGCCGGAGTCATCACTACCTGAACCTCGGCACCCTCCTTTACCAGAAGACGCACCAGCACCGCTGCCTTATATGCAGCAATGCTTCCTGTCACACCCAATACAATCCTTTTCCCTTTCAGCATCTGCGTCAAAATAATATTTGTCCTGTTATTACCTCTTGAGCCCGCGCAGCTTTATCCTCGTGAGCGCCTGCTTGGTATTGAGCGGAAAATCGCCGTTCATCATCCAGCCATAGTAGCTTGGGTCGCGGTCGAGCACCGCGTCCACAGGCATGCCCTTGTACTTTCCGAAGTTGAATATCTCGCGGTCATTCTCATCGTACACAAAACGCCCTGCGAAGTCCACGTTCCTTGTGAAGGACGACTCCCTTGAAAGGACCTCGACATCATTCTCAAGGTCGCTGTAGTGGTCGAGCTGCGCCTTCAGCACCTCGTATGTCGCACGGGTGTCGGCAAGCGCGCTGTGGGCGTTCTCCAGCTCGGCGCCGCAGTAGAACTTGTGCGCCGCTGCAAGAGTGCGCGGCTCGCGCCTGTGGTAAAGCACCTGCACGTCAATGGCATTATGGCGCGAGAGGTCAATGTCCACCTGCGCACGCAGGAACTCCTCGGCAAGCAGCGGCAGGTCAAAACGGTTAGAGTTGAACCCGGCAAGGTCACACCCCTCGAACTCGTTAGCAATCTCGCGCGCCACATCCTTGAAGAGCGGGCAATCCTTCACGTCATCGTCATATATGCCATGCACTGCCGAAGCGCCCTCCGGAATATGCATTCCAGGGTTTATGCGCCTTGTATATTCGGTCTCGCGCCCGTCGGGATACACCTTAATGAAGCATATCTCCACAATGCGGTCCCTGGTGATATCAGTTCCCGTTGTCTCAAGGTCGAAGAATATTATCGGTTTCTTAAGATTAAGTTCCATATCTGGGGCCTGTTATCAGTCAGTAAGCATCATTGGCATGAGCAGCATGAGCAGTTCCTGCTTGTCTACCTGCTCGGCAGGAACGATGACGCCTGCGCGTGATGGGTCGGCAAGCTCAATGATAACATCCTGGCCAGGAGTGTTATTGAGGATGTCGATGAGGAACGAGGCGCGGAAGCCAATGTTCATTGGAGCACCCTCGTAGCTGCATGTAATGCTCTCCTCGGCCGATGTAGAGAAATCGGTATCCTGTGCCGAGATTACCACCTTGTTGTCCTCAATGTGCAGCTTTATGAGACTTGCCTGTGACGAGAAGATTGCCACACGGCGTAGTGTGCTGATGAGCGCAACGCGGTCAACAGTGAGCTTGTGAGGGTTATTCTGCGGGATTACAGAGTTGTAGTTAGGGTAACGGCCCTCAAAGAGGCGCGAAACAAGCCTGTAGTCACCGAGGTCGAATGTAGCGAAGCGGCCGTCAAACTCCACGGCAACCTCCTCCTGCTCCTCCTTGCCAAGAAGGTTCTTGAGCAGCGTAGCAGGTTTCTTCGGCAGGATGAAGGCCGACTTCTCGGCGCCCACAACCGAATAGTCGCGGCAGCGCACCAGCTTGTGGCCGTCCGAAGCGACAATTGTGAAGTTCTCGGGTGTAAAGTCAAAGTAAACGCCACACATCACCGGACGCACCTCGTCATCGGCAGTAGCGAAAAGCGAGCATGTAATGCCGCTTGAAAGCACCTTTGTAGGAATGCCGATGGCAACAGCACCCTCGCCAAGCACGGCAGCCGAAGGATATTCGTCGGCATTCTGGCCCACCATGCTGTACTTTCCGTTCTGGTAGTATATCGTCATCTCGTATGTATCCTTCTTCACCTCGAAACGCAGGGGCTGTTCCGAGATTTCCTTCAGCGAGTCGATTAGAATCTTTGAAGATATTGCAAAGCTGAAATCCTCGGAACAGTCAACAACCTCGACAGAGGTGCAGAGAGTGTTGTCCGGGTCCGACGCTGTAAGCCTGAGAGTGTTGCCCTCAAGTTCAAACAGGATACAATCAAGGACAGGGATGGTGTTCTTTGAGTTTATCACACGGCTGATTGTCTGCAGGCGAGACGACAGCAAGGAACTTGATACTGTAAAGTTCATAATATTCAGATTTTAATTGATTAGCCAGATGTTAGTTTTCCGTCGCACATACGCGCGCGTATTAGTCACAAAGATAACACTAAATAGATAAAATTGAGTAAAAAGCCCAGGAAAAAATTGCTTTTCGGCAATAAAAGAACTATTTTCGCCACCGAATTTGAAGACAATTATGGAAATCACAGGAAAAATTATTGCAGTGCTCCCCGAGAGAGGCGGCATTTCAAAGACAGGCAACGAGTGGAAGACACAGGAATACGTAATCGAGACACACGAGCAGTACCCGAAGAAGGTATGCTTCAACGTATTCGGTGCCGACAAGATAGCGCAGTTCAACATACAGACAGGCAATGAGCTGACAGTCTCATTCGATATCAACGCCCGTGAATATAACGGCCGCTGGTACAATGACATCCGCGCATGGAAGGTCGAGAGGGCCACAGACACGCCGGCCGTAGCAGCAGACATCCCCGTCATCGACGCCCCGAAGATTCAGGTCCCCGACTTCACCAAGGCCGACGAGCAGGACGAGCTGCCGTTCTAAGAGAACCATTATTCATAAGAAGATGACTAAAAGTGTATTTATGCATTACACTTGCTTAGACTGCATCTTTTTATCATCTTTTCCTACAGTGAGGGTGACCCAAAAGTGATTTTCACTCCGAGAGAATTGAATATTTGAAACTATCTCAGATAGGAATCCGAATAAATCAGCCTCAAATATGTGAACTCTTGACTTTTGGGCCACCCTCAATTATTCACGAAAATAAAAGAACAATTACTATGAACTTTGTTGCATGGCTGTACAGCATGGCCGGGATCATTTTCATGCTTTACACTCTGTTCCGTAAAGCCCCCATTAGCCCAGTGCTGATAATTGCAAGTTTTGTAATAGGACTAGTCTCCAACTCAGCAGAGATTATTGTTATAGGCGGTGCCGGAGGTTTTTTGGCAGGTATCGTCATACAGTTATTCAACAAGGATAACAGAAAGAAAGGAAAAGCTATAGATGTGCTTCTCGGCGCATTGCTATGGGCAGCATTAACTCTTGCCCTGTTAAGCAGAAACATTATTACCCCATTCACAGACGAAGAGATATCATTTACAATAGGTACGTTCGCACTGCTGCTTGCCTTTTCGTGCAGGATTCCTTTCAGAAGGCTCATTCCGTCCTTTGCCGACGAGGACGAGAGAGTATCCCTTGACGACATAAGGGGGATAAACCTGCGCGGAATCCTTGAATATCTGGACGAGCACACACTGTTAAGTATCTGCATATACATCGCCTTGTCATTATCAGCAACGGCATTAGCCTTTGGCGAAGATGCGATAGAAGATGCCACAAGACACATATTATCGGGGGACGCATTCTGGTACAAATATGCATTCCTTGCCTTCTTCGCAATATTCAGGTTCCTTTTCACACTCCCGCTCGACAAATGGTGGAAACCTTACGAGGATTATATAATGGGAATCATAATGATAATGACAGGATACTTTGTATATGCCGCAATTACCGATTATTACAATGACAATCCCGCAGAACCCGGCAGTATACCTTTAGTTGTTTACCAAGCAATTAGCAGCGGCATAGACTGGATTGGAGATCTGTTGCCAGACTGGTTCTTTGCCGATGGCTGGCTTGGGATATGGGGTTTCATACGCAGCGCCATTGCCGGCATTATATCAATAGCGTCTCCAGCATTGCTTATAATATACCCTTTCTATTTCCTATACGAGAAGTGGCATGAAAAAAAGGACATGTGCAGCACTCTTTACGAGCTGACAGCCGCCCTGCTTCTATTCCCTGCGTATATAGCAACCACAATGTGGATTCTGAAATCGATTGACGATAGCAACTCATCAGCAATACACGCAATACTGGCCATTGTCTATAGCATTATATTCCTCAAGGCGGCAGTAATACGCAAGCGGTGCCCAAAATGCGGCGCCTCAAGACTGAGCAGGACGAATGAATCCAGGTACGTGCACGATGAACAAATTGACAGCGTTACACGACGCGGAGAGATATTGCCCAGCGGCACCAGGATTGAAGAGGAGATAGAACACCGCAGCCAAAGAACAGAGAATCACAGCGACATGTATTGCCATCGTTGCGGACACCAATGGCATGAGGTATACAATACAAAAAAGTACAGAAGGATACACAGGAACAGGTTCAGCGAAGAGCATGACAGTCTCTTCAGAGGAGATGATAGCCTGTTAAGACGAGACTAAGGCCAAGAAACCAAATAAAAGCAGCGGGTTTAAGCCCGCTGCTTTTATTTGGTTAAGATACTTAATTTTCTTTACGAGTTCATGCTCATGAGGAACTCCTCATTATCCTTTGTCCTTTCAAGGCGGTCCTTCACGAATTCCATAGCCTCGATAGGAGTCATGTCGGAGAGATACTTGCGCAGAATCCACATGCGGTCAAGTGTCTGGCGGTCGAGCAGCAGGTCATCGCGACGGGTAGACGAAGCAATGATGTTCACAGCCGGGAATATGCGCTTGTTCGCAAGCGAGCGGTCGAGCTGGAGCTCCATATTTCCTGTACCCTTAAACTCCTCGAAGATAACCTCGTCCATCTTTGAGCCTGTATCAATGAGCGCAGTCGCAATGATTGTCAGCGAGCCGCCGTTCTCAATGTTACGCGCAGCGCCAAAGAAACGCTTGGGCTTGTGCAGGGCATTCGCGTCAACACCGCCCGAGAGCACCTTGCCCGACGCGGGCGAAACAGTGTTGTAGGCACGTGCAAGGCGTGTGATTGAGTCAAGGAAAATCACCACATCGTGACCGCACTCTACCATGCGCTTTGCACGCTCAAGCACAATACCGGCAATCTTCACGTGGCGCTCGGCCGGTTCGTCGAATGTAGAGGCAATGACCTCGGCATTCACCGAACGCGCCATGTCGGTAACCTCCTCGGGGCGCTCGTCAATGAGCAGCATAATCATATAAGCCTCGGGGTGGTTGGCGGCAATTGCATTAGCAATATCCTTGAGCAGCATTGTCTTACCGGTCTTGGGCTGCGCCACAATGAGGCCGCGCTGGCCCTTGCCTATCGGCGAGAAGAGGTCTACCACACGTGCCGAGAGATTGTCGTAGCTGCCTGCGCACAAAGTGAACTTCTCGTCGGGGAACAATGGAGTAAGGTTCTCGAACGACACGCGGTCGCGCACAAGTTCGGGCGAAGCACCGTTAATGCGGCTTACCTTCACTAGCGGGAAATACTTCTCGCCGGCCGACGCAGGGCGTATTATGCCCTCGACAACATCACCCGTCTTCAGGCCATAGAGCTTTATCTGCGACTGTGATACATACACATCGTCGGGCGAGGCAAGATAGTTGTAGTCGGACGAGCGCAGGAAACCGTAGTTGTCGGGCATGATTTCAAGCACGCCCTCAACACGAAGCACATCGGCAAAATCGTACTGAGGCTTCGCAGGAACCTGCTCCTCGGCATTCTCATGGCGCTTCTCGCCACGCTGGCTTGCACGCTGGGCGTTGCGTTCGTTTCTCTTCTGCTCCTTACCGTTGTTCTTCTCAAACTTGTCCACAAGGCCTGCGGGAAGCTCTGCCGGTTCGCTCGGGAGCTCCTCAATTGCGACAAATGCCTCGCCTTCGCTTTCGGACGCAGCCTCGCTTGCTTCTGCCACAGGAACTTCGGCCGGTGCCTCAGCAGACTGTTCTGCAGCCTTCTTGGGCTTGCGGCCACGCTTCTTGGGTGCTGGCGCGACTTCGGCGGCTGCCTCCGTTGCCGTCTCCGCAACAGGCCCTTCCGCCTGCACTGTCTCAACTGTCGCTGCACTTTCCTCCACAGGCTGTTCTAACGCCTTCTTGGGCTTACGTCCACGCTTCTTGGGCGCTGGCGCCTCTGCAGCGCTCTCCGCAGCAGGCGCAGCCTGCGCTGCTTCAGGAACCTCAACAGCCTGCGCTGCCGGTTTTTCTGCCTTCGGTTGCTCAACCTTAGGATTTTCGGCCTTTGGGGCCTCCTGTTTCTTTGGTTCCTCTTTCTCTACTTTTACGGCCTTGTCACCTGTAGCGGTGTACACCTTGCTCGGAGAGTCGGAATGTATGCGGTTGCGGCGGTGCTCGCGACGGTTCATCCTGTTCTCTTCCTTAACCACAGCCGGCGCGCCGGCCTGGCTGTTCTGCATGGCCTGCCCGTCGAGAATACGGTATATCAAAGAATCGCGGTCGAGAGACTTGATTCCTTTGACACCCAGTTCCTGAGCAATTGACTGCAGTTCGGCAATCTCCTTGCTCCTTAGTTTTTCAATATGATACATAAATTAGAATACTGGCACAACATGCCCTCATGGGCATTAGTCCATAGATTTGGAATCTATAAAGATTAATGAATTATTTAAACGAAAAGCACATGGGTGAATACCCTGTGCACAATATTACAATGCAAAGATAGCGGTTTTGTTTAAAACAAAACGTATTATTTGACTTTTTTTTGCTTTTTACATGAAAACATAACAAAAAGGGGCTTCTGTTTTCACTTTTCCGTTTTCCTCTTTCAGCTATACCTGTTCATCCCGACAGAGCGAAGTGGCGAGGAAGCTCCAAAAAGGTTCAGTAGGCCTTCTCCTTATCCTAGCGAAGCATTCACATCGCTTATATACTGCAGAATCTCTTCGCGTCCAAGCCCGTTCTCCGACGATGACACAAAGACTGGCGGCAGTTCCTCCCACTCCTCAAGCAGGCGTTTCTTATAAGCGGCCAGGTTGCTCCCCAGAGCAGTCTTTGAGAGCTTGTCGGCTTTTGTAAAGATTATGGCAAAGGGAACGCCGTTCTCTCCCAGCCACTGTATGAACTCAAGGTCAATCTTCTGCGGTTCGTGGCGCGAGTCAATAAGCACAAAGAGCAGGGTCATCTGCTCACGGTCGAGCACATAGCCCGATATAATCTCCTGCAGCTGCGCAGTCTGCGACTTGCTGCGCTTGGCATACCCGTATCCAGGCAAGTCCACAAGGTACCACTCGCCGTTGATTATAAAATGGTTTATAAGCAGGGTCTTTCCCGGCGTCGCCGAAGTCATCGCCAGTTTCCTGCGCCCTGTGAGCATATTTATAAGGCTGGACTTGCCCACATTAGAGCGCCCAATGAATGCATATTCGGGCTTGCCGTCCTGCGGACACTTGCGTACATCACTGTTGCTTATAACAAAATTCGCGTTTTTTATAACCGGACTGCTCATAAGGGGGAGTATTTCTTTTTCACAGTACAAAAATAGTACTTTTCCGGCAGGAATTTTCCATTTAGACGGAGAATTTGCGATAACAAAAGATTATGAGTACAAGTATATTTGCACTGTCATTGACTCGTTTTGCTTTTCGCAACCCAAACGGCATAACCTACGGCTATGCTACGTTTGACTTGTTGCTGCAAAACTCGTCGATAACAAAACGTTGTTTTGTCATTCTGAGCGTAGCGAAGAATCTCAAGCTTATCGCGTACTTGTCATTTTTTGGACAAAGTCCTCAACAACACGCCTGAGCGTGATTGAGATGTTTCGCTTTGCTCAACATGACAGGTGCTGTCTAGAGTACAGAGAACGGAGTACAGATAACAGAGTACCGAACACGCGTACTTGTCATTCTATATTTGCTAAGTCATTGGCTCGTATTGCTTTTAGCTACCCGCGTGGCATAAACTTCGTCTATGCTTCACGCGACTAATGGCTGCAAAACTTGCCGATAACAAAACCTTGTTTTGTCATTCTGAGCAAAGCGAAGAATCTCTAATTTTGCCTGTTTTGAAATTCCTTGTCGCTTTTTGGGGCGGACACACCGGTTACCGCATTGGTGGTTATAGATCCTTGACTTTAGCCCCTTCGGCTTAATGCTAAGGCTGACGCCTGGGCGTCGACCGTTGGTTCGCTACGCTCAGGATGAACTGTGTTAAATTCCAAATAAATCAAGCATAAAATTCGCTATACGCGCAATTATTCTTCACAATGGCGAAAATCTGTTTCAATAGTTTGTTCGCTACAGCAATCAAAGCAACCTTTACAGCTTTCCCTTTTTGTCG
>JAZNUE010000047.1:0-15247 GCA_045592125.1 Bacteroidaceae bacterium
GAAGGCTCAGTAGCAAAAAGGTGTGGGTTGACAAAATATTTGCGGTTGTAATGAAAAAGAGATCCATTGATAATGCTGTCTTGCCGTAACCCACGCGGCACAAACTTTGTCTGTGCTTCGCGTGACCATTTACTGCCAGCATTATCTATACCTGCGGCATTCGTCGCTACGCTCTGTCGGGATGAACAATTGCGCAATAACAAGCAGAGGTAATCTCTTTAACCGGCACCGTTAAATTCCACAGCTTGAACCTGTTTGATTTTTGGAAAAAGTGCGAGGCCTGTTTGACCGCTAGTTACACGGTTGCTTGCAAGCGGGTAACTGAGGGAGTCCCGCAGCGCCCAAAAATCAAACAGAAAGTTCAAGCGGCAAGACCTCTTTGACTGAAAGAGGTCGCTTGCGACTCTTGAACAAAAAAGAGGTCGACTGGAATTTCCGTGTGCCGGGACCTTTTGCGTACTTTTCAGTCATGAAAAGTACGTGATAGAACGACAACAAGAAGAATAAACGACAACAGATTAAGGGTAAAACATACCAAGGAATAACAGTTTTATTTAGTTGAGTTATTTCGTCCACACGAAATTTCTACTGAGCCCTTAAATGACAATACAGCAAAAGCAGCCTCCAATACATTGGAGGCTGCTTTTGCTGTATTCAAAATTATCACTCTCTAATTTCAGGAATGTTTGTATAATCTCCGCGGATAATCTGGAAGTCGGGATGGACACCTGTAAATGCATTGTTTGCGATTTCTGTATCTTCAGGAACGTATGCTATCTTGAGGTTAGGACAGTTCTCAACGCCCCAAGCCTCAATCTTCTTAGTACCGGGAGCAACAATAAGAACCTCCACGCTATCGTGCCTATATATAATATTCTTGTACATGGTTTCCATTGGCATAAGCTCTACACACTTCATAGCGCCGGGAATATATGCCAGCTGGAAGTCGCTGCCGTCCTTGCGGTAGACAACACCAAGATAGCTCGCAAAGGTTGTATTCTCCGGGGCAACCTCAATGTACTCCACATTAGCAGCGTTATACGAAAGACCCATATATGCATCACCAAGACTCTTTATATTCTTGCCTATATTAATCTGCTTGATGTTTGCGGGGAGTGGTATTGTGGGGCTGAATGATGTAATCTGATAGCCCATTGCACTGAAAGGAACTATAAATATATCGTCACTGCTTTCTACTGCGCAAACATTCAGGTGGTACTCGTTATAGTTAATCCACACGCCATTTTCCTTAGACAAAGCTACGTCAAATGAAGATGGAAGCAAGTGTGAATAGCTTGATGTTGCAGCAAGAATCCATGAACCGTTATTTGTTGGGTCGCTCACATACCATTTGCCGTCGCAATATACATAGTTCCATGCGTGACCGCCAATAGGGTCTAGAATTCCATTACATACAAACGCAGGGATATCGATGCTGTGGAGCATGATGAACAGCAGATTAGCATAGCCCTGGCATATACCTTTCTTGTTCTTGAACACTGCATACGGGTTGTTGTCGGTATATTCATATTTTATATTCTGCACCACCCAATTGAAACATTTTGTATATTTATCTTTTTGGGTTGTGCAACCTGCAACAAGTTCCTTTGTGAATGCCTGAATCTCATCATATTGCTCCTGTGTGATTTCTGCACGGCCGAGAGTATCGGTCATCTCGGCAATATAATCTGCAGGGACTTTACTCATAATATGACGTGCCTGTAGATAAGGTGCACCGCTCAGGGCCTTGGCACCGTCATCCTCGGCAAACTGCACACGAGTCACTTCGCTGCCAGCCGGTTGCCCTGCTGCTGGAGCGTCAAAAACAAGTTCATTCTCGCTGCACGCGGCAAAAGAGAGCGCTGCAGCAACAAATGGCAACAGTAAAAGTTTCTTCTTCATAATCGTTTACGTTTTAGATATATTTTCTTTTTTATTAAACAATGATTATTCAATGCTTTGCTGTACTTCGTCGACACCGTCAATCCGGGAGATGTGACTGAGCACCTCCTGCAGCTCGCCCGACGAATGGACACGGAACTCAAGAGTGCAGCAGACTATCTCATCGTCGGTCTTTGAAGATATGTTTGTAAGAGAGAGCTGGAGCCTGTTTGTTATACAGTCTACCAAGTCAACGAGCAAGTGATAGCGGTCGACTGCCACAATATCCACCCTTACTGGGTAGAGAAACTCCTTGTCCTCCTCAAAATTCACTGCCACAATGTCGTCCCCGCGCTGCGAGGCCAGGCGTATTGCAGCCTTGCAGTCGCGGCGGTGTATGGTGATTGTGCCGTCGGGTTCCCTGAAGCCTATTACCTCATCGCCGGGCAAGGGACGGCACTGCCCGCAACGCACAAAGTCAATCTTGCGCTGCTTGTTAAGGAAACTGTTTATATGCGACTTTGCCTTGAATGTCGATACGTGCCCAAGCCAATCGCTCTTGGGTGTCACCGCTTCGTTGCTTCCTATTTTCACCACATCGCCACGCTCGAGCTCGGTCTTTACGGATTTCAGTTGGCCGTTAATACGGGCATACTGCGCATGCAGTCCCAGCTCGCTGTGAATCTCGAATGCAAAGTCAAGCGCTGTGGCGCCTTTGGGCAGGATAATGCCCTTGCCATCGGGGGTATATGCAATAATGTCATCGTTGTAGAATGACGAGGTGACGCCATCCATGTACTCAACCTCCTTGCCGCGGGTAGCAATTTCCTGAAGCACGTGCTTGAACTTCTCGAGCCAGTTGGTTATGTTAGTCTCCGTGCTCTCGGCAATACAGCCGAACTGCGACTTGCGTATCATGCGCTCCGATGATATATGGACTTCCACCCATGTCCCTTGCGGAGTGAGGAGAGTCACATGATAGCTCTGGTAGCCGTTCTCCTTGGGAGAGTCAATGAAGTTTGCCACGCTGCCAGGCTTTTCCTTGAAACGGTCGGTGAGGATAGAGTATATCTTGAGGCTCATATCCTTTTCGGAGTAGTCGTGCGTGTTGGGATAGATAATACGTATATAGTACTTGTCATCAACATGGTTGAAATCGCAGCCGCGGGCATGCATCTTGCGCCACGCGCTGTACGGGCCACGGGAATAGATTTCGGTGCGGGCCATGAGGATGTCATTATTCTCGAGCAGGCGCTCAATCTCGAACATGAATGACTTCAGGTCCTGCTCGCGCTCCTTGAGTTCCTTGGCCAGTTCACTGTCTATCATAGCGTAGTCACGCGGGCAGCGGTAACGGAAGGAGAGGTTCTCCATTTCGCGCTTGATGTAGTAGAGACCAAGACGGTGGGCAAGAGGAGCATAGAAGTAGTCGGTCTCGCCGGCAATCTTCATCTGCTTGTCGGGGCGCATGCTGCTCAGCGTGCGCATGTTGTGCAGACGGTCGGAGAGCTTAATTAGCAGCGCACGGATATCATAGTGCAGCGAGTTGAGCATCTGCTTATAGTTGTCAATCTGGCTCGATGACGCCGCCGCGCTCTTTTTCTTCTTCTTGGTCACCACATCTACAAGGAACGCCACGTCATCGCCAAAGCGTTCAGCAATGTCCTCAACTGTATGAGGAGTGTCCTCAACCACATCGTGCAGGAACGCCGCTATAATGGGGTTAGCGCCAAGGCGCAGTTCCTCGGCAACAATCTTGGCCACTGCCACAGGGTGCATTATATAAGGCTCGCCCGACTTGCGGCGCTGCTCCATGTGAGCCTCGCGCGCCAGAAGATAGGCATCGTTTATTCTCGTAATATCCTCGGCCGGCAGACGCCGTGCAAGACGCCCCAGCAGCTGCTCTACCTCAAGGTCAATCTTCTTGTATTCCATAGTTCTTCTCTGCAATATTAGCCCAAGTTGCAATCTCTCACAATTTGCAAAAATGACAAAAATAAATGAGATAATCAACATGGCGGCAATTAATTTTATGCACATTATATGCAAAAACCGCAAAAAATCCACGAAAAGAGGCAAAGCGAAATTTTTAGAGCAAATTCAGCGGAATATTCTTCAAGAATTCGGTACAATTGGCTAACTTTGCAAAGTTTGTGCATACCAGCATGCACATATACCGGAAACAGGAAAAACATAATACAGATATGATAGCACAGATTAGCCTGCTGCTTGAGGAAATCAAGGGCACAACAGCAACCAACGCCGAGGAACTGGAGGCATTGCGCCTCAAGTACCTTAGCAAGAAAGGTATCATCAACGGCCTCATGGCACAGTTCCGCGAGGTCCCGGCCGAGCAGAAACGCGAGGTTGGCGTAAAAATCAACGAGCTCAAGAACGCCGCCCAGGAGCACTTCAACACCCTTAAGGAGCAGATTGAGAACAAGGAGGAAGAGCAATGCGAGATTGACCTTACACGCCCCGCCTACCCCACTGTCCTTGGCACCCGCCATCCGCTCTCTATTGTAAGGAATGAGATTGTGGACATATTCGCCCGCCTGGGTTTCTCCATTGCCAACGGAGTTGAGGTTGAGGACGACTGGCATGTGTTCTCGTCAATGAACTTCGCCGAAGACCACCCCGCACGCGACATGCAGGACACGTTCTTCATTGAGGCGCACCCCGACATCATACTTCGCACACACACCAGCAGCGTGCAGAGTCGCGTGATGGAAGGCTCTCAGCCGCCAATACGCATTATCGCCCCTGGACGCGTATACCGCAACGAGGCAATAAGCTACCGCGCACACTGCTTCTTCCACCAGCTGGAGGGTCTCTACATAGACAAGAACGTATCGTTCACCGACCTGAAGCAGGTGCTGCTGCTCTTTGCGCAGGAGATGTTCGGCAAGGACACAAAGATACGCCTCCGCCCCTCTTACTTCCCCTTCACCGAGCCTAGCGCCGAGATGGACATAAGCTGCAACATATGCGGCGGCAAGGGCTGTCCATTCTGCAAGAACACTGGCTGGGTAGAGATTCTGGGCTGCGGAATGGTAGACCCCAACGTGCTTGAGCTGTGCGGAATCGACAGCAAGGAGTATTCGGGCTACGCGTTCGGCATGGGCATAGAACGCATAACCAACCTCAAGTACCAGGTAAAGGACCTGCGCCTCTTCAGCGAGAACGACGTAAGATTCCTCAGGATGTTCGAGAGCGCAAACTAAAGCATGTATTGATAGCACATAGCATAAAGGGGAACCGCCTGGGCGGTTCCCCTTTATGCATGATTGCAGCACATCAGCAACAGCCTATGACGGCCTATGATGAGCCAGCAACAAATTACGCGCGCCGAAAAATTGCTTATTCGGTATATTTTTATTTCTTTTGCAGATAATAGCCGCATAAAGGAAATAAAATGGCAGAAATACTATAACATGAAAGGAATTGTTCTTGCAGGTGGTTCAGGCACCCGCCTCTACCCAATAACAAAAGGAGTGAGCAAGCAGTTGCTCCCAATCTATGACAAGCCAATGATATACTATCCCATCTCGGTGCTCATGCAGGCCGGCATTAGGGATATACTCATCATATCCACCCCGCAGGACCTTCCTGGATTCAGGCGCCTGCTTGGCGACGGCAGCGACTACGGGGTGAGGTTCGAATATGCCGAGCAGCCATCGCCCGACGGCCTTGCACAGGCATTCATCATCGGCGAGGAGTTCATAGGCAACGACAGCGTATGCCTGGTACTTGGCGACAACATCTTCCACGGCAGCGGGTTCTCCGCTATGCTCAAGGAGGCTGTACGCGCGGCCGAAGAGGATGCTAAGGCAACAGTGTTCGGCTATTGGGTAGACGACCCCGAGCGCTACGGCGTAGCCGAGTTCGACAAGGACGGCAACTGCCTGTCAATTGAGGAAAAGCCGCAGTTCCCTAAGTCGAACTATGCTGTCGTAGGGCTCTACTTCTACCCCAACAAGGTTGTAGAGGTAGCGAAGGGCATAAGGCCCTCGGCACGCGGCGAGCTTGAGATAACCACAGTGAACCAGCAGTTCCTCTCCGATGGGGAGCTGAAGGTGCAGACCCTAAAGAGAGGGTTCGCCTGGCTCGACACCGGCACGCACGACTCGCTTGCCGAGGCCTCAATCTTTGTCGAGGTCATCGAGAAGCGCCAGGGACTCAAGGTTGCATGCCTTGAAGGCATTGCATACCGAAAGGGATGGATAACAGCAGACAAATTGCGCGAGATTGCGCAGCCCATGATAAAGAACCAGTACGGCAAGTACCTTATGAAGGTTATTGACGAGGCCGGGCGCTTCGGGGCAATTATGGACTGACGGGTAAAAGAACAGAAAAAGTTGCGAGTAAGTGAGTGTAATGCAAACTTGTTTGTAATTACACAACGAACAGAAGCAACTTCGCAAAAGGCAATGTTGCGAGTAAGTGAGTGTAATGCAAGCTTGTTTGTAATTACACAACGAACAGAAGCAACTTCGCCAAAGGCCAAAGGCAAAGTTGCGAGTAAGCAAGCGCAGAGGAAAAGTCTAGTAAATAAAAACTCTCCCTCTAAGTTAGGGGGAATCCCGCAGAGAACAGAGAAATGGAAGTAATAGAGACAGGAATAGAAGGTGTTGTAATCATTGAGCCACGTATCTTCAATGACGAGAGAGGGTATTTCTACGAGTCGTTCTCGCAGCGCGAGTTCGAGGAAAAGGTGTGCAGGACTGTATTTGTGCAGGACAACCAGTCAAAGTCGTCATACGGCGTTGTGCGAGGCCTGCATTTCCAGAAGCCCCCGCACTGCCAGAGCAAGCTTGTGCGCTGCATAAAGGGCGCTGTGCTCGACGTGGCCGTAGACATACGTAAGGGCTCGCCCACATTCGGCAAGTATGTTGCTGTAGAGCTCACCGAGGATAATCACCGCCAGTTCTTCATCCCGCGCGGGTTCGCGCACGGATTTGCAGTGCTCAGCGACGAGGCAGTGTTCCAGTACAAGTGCGATAGTTTCTACTGCAAGGAGAGCGAAGGCGCAATAGCATGGAACGACCCCGGAATTGGCATTGACTGGAGAATTCCTGCCGACAAGGTAATCCTTTCCGAGAAGGACAGGCTTAGCAAGGACATCGCCACGGCTGAGTACCTTTTCGATTATAACAAAAAACTATATTGACAATGAATATACTTGTAACAGGCGCCAACGGGCAGCTGGGCAGCGAGATGCGCCGTCTGGGAGCAGTCTCGCCCAACAATTACATCTTTACCGATGTTGCAGAGCTTGATATCACAAATGCAGCGGCAGTGCTTGAGACCGTGAAAGGCAATGGCATTGGAATAATCGTAAACTGCGCCGCATATACCAATGTGGACAAGGCCGAGAGTGACGAGGCAGCGGCCACCCTCATAAACGCCACTGCTGTGGGCAACCTGGCCGTAGCAGCAAAGGAGACGGGCGCGACCCTGTTCCATGTGTCAACCGACTATGTGTTCGGCCTTGACGGCAACACGCCCCGCACCGAGGATATGCCCACTGCGCCGCTAGGAGTATACGGGCGCACAAAGCTCATGGGCGAAGAGGCCATAGCCAAGAGCGGCTGCAAGGCGCTCATCTTCCGCACCGCATGGCTCTACAGCGAGTTCGGCAACAACTTCCTCAAGACCATGCTGCGCCTCACGGCCGAGCGCGAGCAGGTAAGCGTGGTCTTTGACCAGGTGGGCACGCCCACATATGCAGGCGACCTGGCGCTCGCCATCTTCTCGATAATTGAGGCCGGAGTATATGAAGGCAACGAAGGCGTCTACCACTTCTCGGACGAGGGCGCATGCTCATGGTACGACTTTGCAGTGGAGATTGCCGCGGCAGCAGGCAACACCGCATGCCGCATAAGCCCATGCCACAGCAGCGAGTTCCCCTCGCCTGTGACACGCCCGTCCTATTCGGTACTAGACAAGACAAAAGTAAAGGAGACCTTCGGCATTGACATCCCCCACTGGCGCGAGTCGATGGAATATTGCATAAAGAGGATAAAGGCAACCGGGAACTAGCATAAGGAAGTTTTACACAGGAATAGTCAGAACCATGAAGATAGCAGTTGCAGGAACAGGCTATGTAGGCATGAGCATTGCCACATTGCTGGCACAGCACAACCAGGTAGTAGCAGTTGATGTAATCCCTGAGAAGGTAGAGAAAATCAACCGCCGCATCTCGCCCATCCAGGACGAATACATAGAGAAATACCTGGCCGGGAAGGAACTCAGCCTCACGGCCACGCTTGACGGGGCAAGCGCCTACCGCGACGCCGACTTTGTTGTCATCGCCGCACCCACCAACTACGACCCTCAGATGAACTTCTTCGACACCCACCACATTGAGGACGTCATAGACCTGGTACTCAGCGTGAACCCCAATGCCACCATGGTTATCAAGAGCACAATACCCGTGGGCTACTGCCGCAGTCTCTATGTCAAGTATGCCCGCAAGTTCAGGGAATGGGGATGGGACAGCAGCCGCAGGCTGCGCCTGCTCTTCTCGCCAGAGTTCCTGCGCGAGAGCAAGGCCCTTTACGACAACCTCTACCCCAGCCGCATAATTGTGGGCTATCCAAAGATAAGCGCAAGAAACCAGGCCGCGGACAGCCGCGACGCCATTGAAGAGCGCGAGGCCAACGAAGCAATAAGGGCCATCGCCGGCAACCACCTGCAAGAGGCCGCGCACACCTTTGCCGCGCTGCTGCAGCAGGGAGCAGTCAAGGAGGACATCCCCACCCTTTTCATGAGCCTCAAGGAGGCAGAGGCCGTAAAGCTCTTCGCCAACACCTACCTGGCCCTGCGCATAAGCTACTTCAACGAGCTGGACACATACGCCGCAGTCAAAGGGCTCGACTCGGCAGCAATAATCCAGGGCGTAGGCCTCGACCCGCGCATAGGCGACCACTACAACAACCCATCGTTCGGCTATGGCGGCTACTGCCTGCCCAAGGACACCAAACAGCTGCTTGCCAACTACCAGGAGGTGCCGCAGAACATGATGAGCGCCATAGTCGAGAGCAACCGCACCCGCAAGGACTTCATTGCCGACCAGGTGCTGCAGATGGCAGGCTACTACGGATACACCCAGCGAGGCAGTTTTGGCACAGAGCACGAGAAGCGCTGCATAATAGGCGTATTCCGCCTCGCCATGAAGACAGGCAGCGACAACTTCCGCCACTCATCCATCCAGGGAGTGATGAAGCGCATAAAGGCCAAAGGCGCCGAGGTAATAGTGTATGAGCCCTTGCTCGAGGACGGCAGCACCTTCTTCGGCAGCCGCGTGGTAAACGGCCTGGCAGAGTTCAAGCAACAGTCACATGCAATCATCGCCAACCGCTACGACACCTGCCTCGACGACGTAAAGGATAAAGTATACACACGCGACATATTCCAAAGAGACTGACACACAGGCCAACAGGAGCATACACCATGAAGAAAGTAATAACATACGGCACATACGACCTGCTTCACCAGGGCCACATCAACCTGCTGCGGCGCGCCAGGGAGCTTGGCGACTACCTGATAGTAGGAGTCACCAACGACAGTTTCGACCGCGAGCGCGGCAAGCTCAACGTGTGCAACAACGTGCTTGAGAGGGTCGAGGCGGTGCGGGCCACAGGCCTTGCCGACCAAATTATAATAGAGGACTACTTCGGGCAGAAGATTGACGACATACAGAAGTATGATGTAGACATCTTTGCCATCGGCAGCGACTGGGAAGGCAAGTTCGACTATCTGGGCGAGTACTGCCAGGTTGTATACCTGCCGCGCACCGAGGGCATTTCCTCTACAATGCTGCGCGAGGAGCAGCAGGCAGGAATAAGGGCAGGAATCGTAGGCTGCGGCAGCATTGCCCGCCGTTTTGTGCCCGAGGCCGCCTTTGTGAACGGCATTGAGATAACAGGAGCATACGACACAAGCAGCGAGGCGCTATCGGCCTTTGCCAGCGCCAACAGCATTGCCGCCTTTGCCTCAATGGAAGAGCTGCTTGAGAAGAACGACGCCGTATACATTGCCACGCCGCACCTGAGCCACTACCCGCTGGCCAGGCAGGCGCTGCTTGCCGGCAAGCATGTGCTATGCGAGATACCGCTGGTGCTTGAGGAGGCACAGGCACAGGAACTGTACGCCCTTGCCGAGCAGCAGGGCGTAGTGCTGATGGAAGCCCACAAGACAGCACACTGCCCAGCCTTCAACCACCTGATGGTGATGATAAAGAGCGGCGCTATCGGCGAGGTTGTGGACATTGAGGCATCGCTCTCGCGCCTGCTCCCCGACAAGACACGCCGCGAGTTCGACCCGCAGCAGGCGGGCGGCTCAATGTACGAGTCGGGTGTATACCCGCTGCTGCCCATATTCAGGCTCCTGGGGACAGGGTACAAGAACCTGAACATATATTCGCGCATGGAGAACGGCGTAGACATATACACAAAGGGAGTGCTCTACTACCCCACGGCAGTATGCTCGTTCAAGATTGGCCTTGGCGTAAAGACCGAGGGCAACCTTGTAATCTCGGGCACAAAAGGATATGCATACGTGCCTGCGCCATGGTGGAAGACCGACTACTTTGAGCTGCGCTACGAGGACCAGAACCAGAATAAGAAATTCTTTTACAAATGGGACGGCGATGGCCTTAGGTACGAGATTCAGGAATGGATGTCGTGCATTGTGAACAGGCGCTTCAGCAGTTCACGCCTGAGGCGTAGGGAGAGCATTGCCATGGCAGGCGTAATGCAGCAGTTTACCCAGCGTAAGAACTTTATTGAGATATGAGACGAATACTGATAGTAGGCGGTGCCGGCGGCATTGGCCTTTCAATAGCCACAGAGCTTGCCGCGCAGGAGACATGCGAGAAGGTATACATTGTTGACAAGGCCCCCATCCCGCCCGGCAGCAGCAACGCCAAGCTTGAGTACCACATGCTCGACCTCGCCAGCGGCGACTTCTCAATATTTGACAGGTTCAGTGACATCGACACCCTGATGATAACGGCAGGGTTCGGCAGGCTGGCCCTCTTCAAGGACATTGATGAGCAGCACATCATCGACTCCATGAATGTCAACAGCACTGCCGTAATGCGAATAATACACCGCTTCTATCCCAGGCTTCAAGGCAAGGAGGATTTCCGCTGCGGCGTTATGGTGAGCATTGCAGGCTTCATATCCTCTCCTTTCTTCGCCGTCTATGCAGCCAGCAAGGCAGCGCTCAGGATATTCATAGAAAGCGTGAACGTGGAGCTTGAGAAAGGAGGCAGCAGCAACCGCATACTCAATGTCTCGCCCGGGTCAATCAAAGGCACCGGATTTTCCAGCGGCCCCACCGACCTTGCGCAGACGGCCCCGCTGGCAAAGGAGATAATAGAGCGGCTCAGGGCAAAAGACGACCTATTCATCCCGCAATACGAGGAGGTATTCAAGGAAGTCCTGGAACGGTACCACAAGGATTTCCGTGCCGAGGGGCGCCACAGCTACGGCTACAAGCTCAGCAGCGGCAGGGTAAAGCAGCCCACAGGCCCAATGTAGTAGACTATTAGCACGCTAGCCGTTAATTTTTATCGTTAAGTTAAGTATAAATTCATATATTTGCAGACAAAGCAAGAAAAAAGCAAGAATATGGCAAAGAAAGTATTTGTATCAGGGTGCTACGACATGCTCCATTCGGGACACGTGGCATTCTTCAAGGAAGCCGCCAGCCATGGCGACCTCTATGTAGGCATAGGTTCCGACGCTACCATACGCGAGCTCAAGGACCGCAAGACCATAAACACCGAACGCGAGCGTCTCTACATGGTAAAGGCCATACGCTATGTAAAGGACGCCTTCATTAACAGCGGCAGCGGCATGCTCGACTTTGCCGAGGACGTCAAGCGCCTCAAGCCCGACATCTTCTTTGTCAACAGCGACGGCTACACCCCAGGCAAGAAACGCTTCTGCGAGGAGAACGGCATTGAGCTGGTTGTCAGCACCCGTATCCCCGAGGCAGGCCTGCCCACACGCTCCACAACCGCCCTGCGCCAGGAGTGCAACATCCCCTACCGCATTGACCTTGCCGGAGGCTGGCTCGACCAGCCCTACGTGAGCAAGCACCATCCAGGCCCCGTGCTCACCATAAGCATTGAGCCCGACTACGACTTCAACAACCGCGGCGGCATGAGCACATCGTCGCGCAAGGCAGCCATCGAGATGTGGCATGTCGACATCCCCGAAGGCGACCGCGAGACACTGGCCAAGATGGTATTCCGTTACGAGAACCCCCCAGGCAGTCCCTATGTCAGCGGTTCACAGGACGCCATCGGCATTGTAATGCCCTGCCTCAACCGCCTCAACTACGATGGCGACTACTGGCCCGAGAGCATTGAGACCGTCAAGGACAGCGCAGTGCTCGACTTCATCGAGAAGAGCCTGTGGCTCATCCCCCTGGCCCCGCGCGACGGCAGCTATGACGTGCTTGCCGACACACACATCGACCAGGCCGGCGCACACGCCCTCTCCATTGCCGCCGACGAGTGCTGGAAAGCCATAAACGCCATGGACATCGACGCCTGGGGCAAGGCCTGCACCGCTTCATTCCAGGCGCAGACCGCAATGTTCCCCAACATGATATCACCTCATGTGCAGAAGGCCATCTACGAGTACAAGGACAGCGTAAAGGGATACAAGATTACAGGCGCCGGCGGAGGCGGCTATCTTGTAATCATAAACGACACGCCAATAAAGAACGCAATACAGATTAGAATCAGGAGGAACTGATATTCATAATTAGGGAGCAACCGTGCGGTTGCTCCCTAATTATGAATGAACAGCCGCATTCTGCATTATTTTTCGTCTATTCCAAGAAAAATCCATAAAAACTGCCTGTACTTGCATAATATTTTATAACTTTGTTAAGTTTAAAGGCATTTTTCAAGGAACAGCAAAAGAATTACCTATAGATGAAAGCATGTTTCATGGGACTTGGCTACATTGGCCTTCCCACAGCAATAATCGCGGCAAAGCACGGCATTGACGTAGCAGGAGTAGACATAAACCCAAGCGTAGTAGAGCAGACCAACCAGGGCAGGCTCCACATAATTGAGCCAGGAATGGAAGAGATGCTCAAGGAAGTGATTGCCTCAGGCAAGCTCAGGGCCTACACCGCCCCGCAGGAAAGCGACGCCTACTTCATTGTAGTGCCCACCCCGTTCAAGGGCGACCACGAGCCCGACGTCTCTTACGTCGAGGCCGCCACCCGCGCAGTGCTCCCGCTCCTCAAGGAGGGCGACCTCTATGTCATTGAGAGCACATCGCCCATCGGCACCACCGAGATGATGGCCAGCATAATCTTCGCCGAGCGCCCCGAGCTCAAGGACAAGATTTACATTGCCTACTGCCCCGAGCGCGTGCTCCCCGGCAACGTAATCTATGAGCTCATACACAACGACCGCGTCATAGGCGGTCTCACGCCCGAGAGCACCAGCAAGGCAATCGGGTTCTACTCACAGTTCGTCAGAGGCGAGCTCCACAGCACCGGCTGCCGCACGGCCGAGATGTGCAAGCTCACCGAGAACTCAAGCCGCGACGTGCAGATAGCATTTGCCAACGAGCTCTCCCTCATCTGCGACAAGGCCGGTATCAACGTATGGGAGCTCATAGAGCTCGCCAACAAGCACCCGCGCGTCAACATCCTGCAGCCAGGCTGCGGCGTAGGCGGGCACTGCATAGCCGTTGACCCCTACTTCATCACCGCCGACTACCCCGCCGAGGCAAAGATCATAGCAACCGCCCGCAACATAAACAACTACAAGAGCAGCTGGTGTGCCGAGAAGGTCAAGAGCACCATGCTCGAGTTCGAGCTCAGGCACGGGCGCAAGCCAGTCGTGGCCATGATGGGCCTTGCCTTCAAGCCCGACATTGACGACCTTCGCGAGTCCCCCGCAAAGAACATCGTAGGCAAGGTTCTGCAGATATGCAACAACGCCGACATCCTCATCGTCGAGCCCAACGTAAAGGAGAACAAGCAGTTCAAGCTTACCCCATACCATGAAGCCTTCGACAGGGCCGACATAGTAGTCATGCTCACCGCCCACAGCCAGTTCAGGCAGCTCCCGTGGGACGACAGCAAGATAATCCTTGACTTCTGCGGAATATACAGGAGATAAATTCCCTATACCCAGGCAAGGGGGCGTGTCATTTTTTTTGACACGCCCCCTTGGGTTTGCCTAGTATCCAGCCAGTCCCTGCAACGAGCAGTCTCCAGCCTGCACATCAATAAACACATCAATAAAAGTCACTCCATTGAGAACAAATCATTTGCTATCAGTTGTTATTATTAGTAAATATTACTATTTTTGCCATATAATATAATGGCATACTATGCGGCAGAACAGGCAGTTCGCCTCGCATAGCGCCCAATTGACAGGACAACTATACAAACTGCAACATGAAAAAAGTGATGCTAGTTTTCGGGACCCGCCCCGAGACCATAAAGATGGCCCCGCTGGTAAAGGAATTCCAGAAGCACCCCGAAACATTCAAGAGTGTTGCCAAAGATGAAAGTAAAACTTCGGATTGCGTTCGTTGGCACAAGCTTTCCCCTTTCCGTTTTCACCTTTCACCTTATAAAACGCGGTGGGATGAAAAAGCAGGAAACCACCGTTGGGGCCAAGGCCCCACCCCTCAGGAGCCTTGCCGCTCCTGAGGGGACAAAAAAGAAAACAAACGAGACAACAAGGCACATTATGATATACCCGATTGGAAAACAGAATTTCGAAAAGCTGCGTAATGAAGACTGCGTATATGTAGACAAGACAGCCATCATATACAAACTGGTAAAAGAAGGCAGTGCATACTTCCTCAGCCGGCCGCGCAGGTTCGGCAAGAGCCTTCTGCTGTCAACGCTCGAGGCATATTTCACCGGCAAGAAAGAACTGTTCAAAGGACTTGCCATAGAGCAGCTCGAAAAAGAGTGGCACACATACCCAGTGATGCACCTCGACCTTAATGCCGAGAGATATGAAAGCAAAGAAGAATTAGAAAACATACTCAGCACATACCTGCGAGAATGGGAAAAAGAATATGGTTCAAGTGAATTGCACAACACCAGCCTTTCCCAAAGATTCCGTGCAGTCATCCGCTCAGCCAAAGAGAAAACCGGGCGCGGCGTGGCAGTTCTCATTGACGAGTACGACAAGCCAATACTCCAGGCAATAGGCAACACTGCACTGCAGGACGAATTCCGCAGCATACTCAAAGCATTCTACGGAGTGCTCAAGAGCGCCGATGCCGACCTCAAGTTCGCCCTGCTCACAGGAGTGACAAAATTCGGCAAGGTAAGCATCTTCAGCGACCTGAACAACCTGAAC
>JAZNUE010000048.1:0-7310 GCA_045592125.1 Bacteroidaceae bacterium
TGTCATCCTGAGCAAAGCGAAGGATCTCAAGAGCGCATTGACAGAGATTCTTCACTGCGTTCAGACGTGTTGTTGAGGGCTTTGCCCGAAAAATGACAAAACAACGTTTTGTTATCGACGAGTTTTGCAGCAACAGGTCAAGCGCAGCATAGCCGCAGGTTATGGTATTGCGGTCCGCTGTACATCAGTTCTCCTCATCCTTTATTTCCTCAAAGTCGACATACTCGCCCTCGTCCTTGCCAAAAAGAATCTTCTTCCCCTTTGAGGCATTGCTGGCGCCCTGGTTCCATTGCGTGCCGCTGCTGCGCTGCCCGCCTGTTTCAGCGCCAGGACGGCTGTTATTGCGCCCGAACAGCGAGAGGAACCACCTCAGGACTGACATGGCAATTGAGGTCATGAACACAAAGGCCAGTATGGCAAATATCAGTATGAATAGCAAAAAAGACATTTCAGTTACATTATAGTTATACATCAATAGTGGAACAATCCCCCAAGGGCTTATGTTCCACCACGGCCAGAGCCTGTAAGAGGTTCTCAGGCAGCAGCGCCCTTAAGGTGGAGCGCAATAGAGAGCACAAGATACCAGGAGATTATCGCAACTGGCGCAAGCATGCCAAGGGCAAGCATAGGCGCGCAGCAGATGAGGAAGATATATCTCACCTTGTTGCTCTTCCATGAAAGGTTCTTGAACTTTAGCGAGAACATAGGAATCTCCGACACAAGCAGGTAGGAGAAGAGCGCGATAAGCGCTAGCAGCAGCACCCAGCCGGCATTGAGGCCGTTAATCCACTCCCCGCCGCCAGCAATGAGCGACGACCAGAAGAGGGCATTAGCAGGAGTAGGCAGGCCTATGAAGGTAGACGTCTGGCGTGTATCCACATTGAACTTCGCAAGCCTGCATGCCGAGAACACGGCAATGAAGAATGCCGCATAAGGCAGCACGCAAAGCACCTTACTCAGGTAAAGAGGATAAAGCAGCCTTGTGCTCATGAACGAGAACACTATGGTAGCAGGCGCCAGGCCGAATGTGACATCATCGGCAAGCGAGTCCATCTGCACGCCAAGCGGCGAGGAGACGCCAAGCAGGCGCGCAGCCATTCCGTCAAAGAAGTCGAACACCGCGCCAAGCACAATAAATGCCATGGCCAGGGTATAGTCTCCGTTGAGGGCCATCACACATGCCACACAGCCCGAGAAGAGGTTGCAGCAGGTTATTGCGTTAGGTATATGCTTCTTCACTGACATAGCCTTATATTATTTGAATTTAGCGACAACAGTCTCGTTGCCCACAGTCTTCTGGTTAAGCGTTACGTGTATCTCGGCGTCAAGCGGCAGGTAGAGGTCCACTCGCGAGCCGAACTTTATGAATCCCATATGCTGGTCGATGAAGCACTCCTCGCCAGCCTTCGCATAGGTTACAATGCGGCGTGCCATAGCGCCGGCCACCTGGCGCACAAGCACCTCTCGCCCGTCCTCCATCCTTATTACAACAAGCGAGCGCTCATTCTCAGTGCTTGCCTTTGGCAGCCATGCCTTGTGAAACTTTCCCTTCTGGTGTTCCGAGCGGACAACGACGCCGTCAACCGGATACCAGTTAGCATGCACGTTCATCGGGCTCATGAAAATAGAGACTTGCATTCTCTCGTCCTTGAAGTGGTCGGGTTCAAAGACCTTCTCAATCACCACCACCTTGCCGTCGGCCGGAGCCACCACAACATCCTCCACGTCGCCAGGGAAAATCCTCTTAGGACTGCGGAAGAAGTTTACCATAAGCAGGTATATGACAACTGTCGCGAGCGATACCAGAGAGTTAAGGACAAGCATGCCAGGCAGGAAATACCACAAGGGCACATTTATAAGGAGCGCGATAATGAACGACACGACCAGTATTGAAGTACCTTCCCTGTGGATTCTGTAGTCCTTCAGTTTCCTTATCCTTTTAAATCTTTTCTTCATAGACCCAATCTATTACATGACCGTCCTCATCCCATCCTGGCCTGTTTCAGCTGCCAGGAAAGACTCAAACGAATTCTTATTATTTCACAAAATTAGCAAGAAAATATTAAACAGCAAATAATTCGCCATAAAATACACCCCCGCGTAAAATACACCCCCTGCACAAAATTGGCGCCAACAGCCATCGGGGCGCCGCCACCACAGCCAAACCACTGCCAAAAATAGTTAAAGTTAATAACTTTTTGCCCTTATTGCAACGCCAATGAGCAAAAAGGCATTATCTTTAACATGTGAAATAACATGTGAAAAACGCGCTCCCGGCCAGCGGTACAGAAATATAACAAAACAGACGCCATGCAAGATTTCGTTCACCTGCACGTACATTCCCAATACTCAATACTTGACGGCCAGGCCGCCATAAAGAAACTAGTTGACAAGGCCATTGCCGACGGCATGAAAGGCATTGCCATAACCGACCATGGCAACATGATGGGCATTAAGGAGTTCTATAACTATGTAAAGAACAAGGTGAACAAAGGCAAGAGCGACGAGGAGAGGTTCAAGCCCATCATAGGCTGCGAGGTATACATTGCCCCGCGCCGCCTGCACGACAAGGAGACCAAGGACGACCGAGGCTACCACCTCATACTCCTTGCCAAGAACAAGCAGGGATACCACAACCTTGTGAAGATTGTCTCAAAGGCCTGGAGCGAAGGATATTACTACAACCCGCGTACCGACAAGACTGAGCTGGAGAAATACCACGAAGGCATAATATGCTGCTCGGCATGCCTTGGCGGCGAGGTCCCGCAGCTCATAAAGGACGGCAGCATAGACAAGGCCGAGGAGGTCGTGCTCTGGTACAAGAACCTTTTCGGCGACGACTACTACCTTGAGCTGCAGCTGCACAAGGCCACCGTCGAGCGTGCCAACCACGAGGTATACCCCCTGCAGGTAGAAGTCAACAGGCACATCATTGAGCTCAGCCGAAAATGCGGCGTAAAGCTCATATGCTCAAATGACGTGCATTTCGTGGACGAGGAGAACGCCGAGGCGCATGACCGCCTCATATGCCTCAGCACAGGCCGTGACCTTGACGACCCCAACCGCATGCTCTACTCCAAGCAGGAGTGGATGAAGACCAAGGCCGAGATGTGGGAGATGTTCAGCGACATCCCCGAAGCCATGGCAAACACCGTGGAGATTTGCGACAAGATAGAGTTCTACTCCATTGACAACGCCCCCATCATGCCAAACTTCGCAATCCCCGAGGATTTCGGCACCGAGGAGGGCTACCGCCAGAAGTTCACCCATGAGGACCTCTTCAACGAGTTCACCCGCGACGAGAAAGGCAACGTCGTGCTCTCGCAGGAAGAGGCCGAGAAGAAGATAAAGAAGCTTGGCGGGTATGACAAGCTCTACCGTATTAAGCTGGAGGGCGACTACCTGCGCAAGATAACATACGACGGGGCAAGGAAGTGCTACCCCGAGCCCTTCACGCAAGAGCTCACTGACCGCATAGACTTCGAGCTGCACATTATGAAGACCATGGGTTTCCCCGGCTACTTCCTCATTGTGCAGGACTTCATACGCGCCGCCCGCGAGGAGCTGGGCGTCTCTGTGGGCCCTGGCCGCGGTTCGGCCGCCGGAAGCGTAGTGGCCTACGCGCTAGGAATCACACGTGTGGACCCCATAAAATATGACCTGCTGTTCGAGCGTTTCCTCAACCCCGACCGTATCTCACTCCCCGATATCGACGTGGACTTTGACGATGACGGCCGCGGGCGCGTGCTCAATTGGGTAACCGAGAAATACGGGCAGGAGAAGGTGGCCCACATCATCACATACGGCACCATGGCCACCAAGCTTGCAATAAAGGACGTGGCCCGCGTGCAGAAGCTGCCGCTCGAGACCTCCAACAGGCTATGCAAGGCAATCCCCGACCGCCTGCCCGACGGGCTCAAGATGAACCTCCCCAACGCCATACAGGCAGTGCCAGAGCTGCGCGAGGCCGAGGCCTCGCCCGACCCGCTGCTGCGCGACACCATAAAATATGCGAAAATGCTTGAGGGCAACGTGCGCAACACCGGCGTGCATGCCTGCGGGACAATCATCTGCCGCGACGACATCACTGACCATGTGCCCATAAGCATTGCCGAGGATAAGGAGACCGGCGAGAAAATGCTCGTTACCCAGTACGAAGGAAGCGTCATCGAGGAGACAGGCCTCATAAAGATGGACTTCCTGGGCCTCAAGACACTCTCGGTAATAAAGGAGGCGCTGGAGAACATACGCCAGAGCCTCAAGATAGATGTAGACATTGACAGCATCCCCATTGACGACCCCAAGACCTACGAGCTCTACTGCAACGGCAGCACCATAGGCACGTTCCAGTTCGAGTCGCCAGGCATGCAGAAGTACCTGCGCGAGCTGCAGCCCAGCACCTTTGAGGACCTCATAGCCATGAACGCCCTCTACCGTCCAGGCCCAATGGACTACATCCCCGACTTCATCCAGCGCAAGCACAACCCCGCACTGGTGCAGTACGACATACCCTGCATGGAAAAGTACCTCAAGGACACATACGGCATTACAGTGTACCAGGAGCAGGTCATGCTCCTCTCGCGTCTGCTTGCCAACTTCACCCGCGGCGAGAGCGACACCCTGCGCAAGGCCATGGGTAAAAAATTGAAGGACAAGCTGGACGAGCTAAAGCCCAAGTTCATCAACGGCGGCAAGGCCAACGGCCACGACGCCAAGGTACTTGAGAAAATCTGGGCCGACTGGGAGAAGTTCGCCTCCTACGCCTTCAACAAGTCACACGCCACCTGTTACTCATGGGTAGCCTACCAGACAGCATACCTCAAGGCCAACTACCCGCCGCAGTACATGGCCGGCGCCATGAGCCGCAACCTCGACAAGATAACCGAAATAACCAAGCTCATGCAGGAGTGCAAGAGCATGGGCATAAACGTGCTGGGCCCCGACGTGAACGAGTCGCGCCGCAAGTTCAGCGTAAACAAGAACGGCGACGTGCGCTTCGGCCTCTGCGCCATTAAGGGCGTGGGCGAGAACGCCGTACAGTGCATAATAGACGAGCGCGAGGCCAACGGTCCATTCACCAGCATATTCGACTTCGTGGAGCGCGTAAACCTCACGGCCTGCAACCGCAAGAACCTTGAGTGCCTTGCATTCGCCGGCGCATTCGACGAGCTTCCCGGCGGTATCACCCGCGACCAGTACGCAGGCACCAACAGCCGCGGCGACCAGTTCCTCGAGGCACTTATCCGTTACGGCAACCTCTACCAGACCGACAAGGCCAATGCCAGCGCGTCACTCTTCGGCGACACCGAGATGGCCGAGATTCCCAGGCCCGAGATACCGGCAGGCGGCATATGGAGTACCCTCGAGAGGCTCAACCGCGAGCGCGAGCTGGTGGGAATCTACCTATCGGCCCACCCGCTCGACGACTACTCGCTCATCCTCAGCGAGTTCTGCAACACCAAGGCAGCCGAGATGGAGAACATGCAGGCACTCATAGGCCGCAAGATTACCCTCGGCGGCGTTGTCAGCGACCCGCCCCGCACAGGATTCACCAAGAAAGGCAGTCCCTACGGAGTTGCCAGGATTGAGGACTTCTCGGGAACCGCCGAGATGTTCTTCCTGGGCGAAGAGTGGATGAAGAAGCAGAACTACTTCATCCCCGGCAATTTCCTCTACATAAAAGGCAGCTGCCAGGCCCGCAAGTGGGACCCCACAAAGTTCGACTTCGTTGTTGACAGCATAGAGCTCATGCCCGAAATCAAGGACGACATGGTAAAGAGCATAACAATATCGTTCGACATCATGTCGCTCACCGATGAATTCTATTCAAGCATAATAGACTACATCGACCGTCACCCAGGCAAGAGCAAGCTCATCTTCAAGATAAAGGACTACGAGCACGAGTTCTCCCTTGAGCTCGCCTCAAAAAACCGCGAGATAGAAGTGACACAAGAATTGCTTGACTTTATAAAAGAGATAGAGAATATTGAGTACAAATTGAATTAATATTTATATATTCGCACAGGAAAACGGGAACGCTACTTCGCAAAGCCGGGAGGGAGTTCCTGCAAACGGTGTCATTCTGAAGGAGCGTAGCGACTGAAGAATCTTGATTGCATGACTAAATAACGTGAGTCCGATATAAACTCAACCAAACCGCGTACCAGTCATCCCGACAGAACAGAGCGACGAGGAATCTCAAAATACGTGAAATAAGAGATCTCTCACATTGACTTTAGCCCCTTCGGGCGTCGACCGTTGGTTCGCTCGAGATGACAAATACGCTGAATTACAGTACGAATTCTAATATTGGACTCATTTTTAATAATAAACAGAACCAATAACATTAAAAACATTACAATTATGGCAGTAAATCTCACAAACGACAACGTAAAGGAATTCATGGCAACCGAATTGCCAATAGTACTTGATTTCAGCGCAGCATGGTGCGGTCCCTGCAAGCAGCTCGCCCCCATCATCGAAGAGCTTTCAAAGGAGTACGAAGGCCGCATTGCAGTAGCAAAGTGCGACATTGAGGAGGTCGACGACCTTACAATGGAGTACGGCATACGCAACATCCCAACAGTCATCTTCATCAAGGACGGACAGATAGTTGACAAGTTCGTAGGCTCAAAGCCAAAGAGCGAGGTACAGGCAAGGTTCGAGGCACTTCTCAAATAATCGGGAGATGAACAACGACGAGTTCGCAATGGAAGACCTCGATGACGAGAAGACCATTGCATTCATTCGCGAGCGCCTGCCCCAGGACCTCAAGGAGAAGTTCAGTGACGACGAGTTCTACTACTTCCTCGACACCATCTATGACTACTACGACAAGAGCGGTATACTCAACAGCAACAGCGAGTATATCGACATAGACATAGAAGAAATCGCCAAGTTCATTGCCAAAGAAGCCAAGAAGAACAGCATAGGCGATTTCGACCCCGAAGAACTCTACTTCATAGTTGAAGGCGAGTTAGCATATAACGGTATTCTCGATTGAGAATACCGTTATATGCTAACGAGACTAGAGCAAACATCAGAGCCATTGGTCACGCGAAGCACCGCGCCAGTGGTGCCGCGTGGGTGGCGATTGCGAAGCAACTGATGTTTGGTCAAGGCGAGTATGCTAACGAGACTAGAGCAAACATCAGAGCCATAGGTCACGCGAAGGCTCAGTAGCAAAAAGGTGTGGGTTGACAAAATATTTGCGGTTGTAATGAAAAAGAGATCCATTGATAATGCTGTCTTGCCGTAACCCACGCGGCACAAACTTTGTCTGTGCTTCGCGTGACCATTTACTGCCAGCA
>JAZNUE010000049.1:0-57531 GCA_045592125.1 Bacteroidaceae bacterium
GTCATTGACTCGTTTTGCTTTTCGCAACCCAAACGGCATAACCTGCGGCTATGCTGCGTTTGACCTGTTGCTGCAAAACTCGTCGAAAACAAAACGTTGTTTTGTCATTTTGAGCAAAGCGAAAAATCTCTTCTCAGTTGTTATGAAAAGGACGAGCGAAGCAGGGAGGAATCTCATACCCGAAAAATCTCTTTATTCGCAGTTTTTCAGATGCTTCGCTCCGCTCCAGCATGACATGTTCGCGGTTTCTCCTTTCTGCTTTCTCCTTTCTGCTTTGATAATGCTACGCTCTGTCGGGATGACAAGCACGCGGTAGGAACAACAGCAATTAGTTACGCTTAACCATTCGCAGCTCTTTGCCCTTTGCTCTTTGCTCTGTTATCTGTACTCTGTTATCTGTTCTCTGTACTCTATTATCTGTACTCCGTACTCTGTTCGACTAATTAGCCGAACAATGAATCCATTGTTATCACGTTCTGCACACGACCACTATATTCATTCCTTGCAAGTCCATAGGTTGTTACCAGCGTTGTATGCAATGCCTTGCGACATTTGGTTTCATTGGCAAAAACATCCAATTTGCGCCGCAGTTCTGTATCATATTTCTTGTCAACGGTGTAATAGTCGGTAGAATATTTCATTTCGCAAACATTCACAACTCTGTCGGCTCTGTCTATGAGCATATCTATCTGAGCCCTGTCTCCTTCTGCCTGCTTGCTTCGCCAAGGAGAGATTTCCGCCTGTACAGCAGCGATGCCCAACGCCTGTTTAATCTTCTCACGGTGCACAAAACATACCTCTTCAAAGGCAAAGCCACGCCAAGCATTCAGCGCCGGTGACATTAGATTGTTTTTCCAGTAGTTTGGCCCAGCATTCTTCTTGTCGATAAAGTAAAGATAGAACAATGTGTACAGGTCGGTGAGCTTGTAATAGACTTCACGTAGCGAGTGGTTGTAATATACATAGGAGATAATAAAGTCGCTGCTCTCCAATGCCCGGAGCATTTTTGTCAATCCACCGCCGTATGGCAGCCCGGTCTCCTTTGCAATCTCCTCTCTTGTATATCCTTCGCGTTTCCGGGAAAGCAGTTTTATTATTTTTATATATTTTTCCGGCGATGCAAAAAGCGAGGCGTACAAGCGGTCAAATTCGCCTCTCAGCTTTCCTTTCTTGTCGAAGAAGAGGCGGTCTATGTTCTGCGTGAGGCTTTCGCTTTTGTCTATATAAGAAAGGTAATATGGTATTCCGCCCATTGCCATATAACATTGCAATTGCTCGTAACGGTCCATAATGATGCCCTCGCTCTTCATATATTCCTCGCACTCGCCAAGGGTAAACGGCGAGAGGTGCATTTCGTAAGTTGTACGCCCGTAGAGTCCACCTTTGTTTTGCAGGAGCTTATCGGAAATCCACGATGTCGCAGAACCGCATACAATGAGCATAATATGTTTTTGCCCGGCAGCCCAGCCATTCCAAAAATGTTCAAAGGCTGTGATGAAACCCGAACGAGGGGTATCCATCCAGGGCAGTTCGTCTATAAAGACAACCAGCCGTTTATCCTTGCCTTTACTCTCGAGCAATGCGATGAGCATTTCAAAAGCCTCGAACCAATCTTCGGGTTTTTTCTCGACATTGGCACCATAGCGTTTCAAAGAGTGATAGAACGCTTGCAGCTGCTTCTCTGCCAAATATTTATCTTCAAGTTCTATTGGCGAAAGTGCAGTGTGGTAAAAATCCAGCCTATCCTGAAAAAACTCTCTCACAAGATATGTCTTGCCCACGCGCCTCCTTCCGTAAACAACCACAAACTCGGCCTTGTTTGAATTATAAACCTGCTCCAGTTCCTTTTGCTCTTTCTTGCGGCCAATTATACCATCCATAGCTATCTTATTTTGCCGCAAAGATACTAAAAGTTTATTTCGCGGCAAGTTTATCATCGACTATTTTGCCACGAAATACAAAAAACCAACTTCGCGGCAAGTTTTCCTTTCCACCGCAAATGGTAATTCCAAAACCTCCGGCACTGTCAAAATCACAATAAAAAGGCTGTTGATATTTAGGGAAAAGGGGTTGCAAAACTCATCGACAACAAAACGTTGTTTGTCATTGACTCGCTTTGCCTCTCGCAACCCAAACGGCATAACCTACGGCTATGCTACGCTTGACCTGTTGCTGCAAAACTCGCCGATAAGAAAACGCTGTTTGTCATTTCGACCGCAGGGAGAAATCTCATGCCTGCGGGGATATAGAGATTCTTCGCTCCGTTACCCTTCGCTCCAGAATGACAAAACATAAGTTTTGTTATCGGCGAGTTCATTAGCGGTTGGTCGCACGAGGCATGGGTGAAACTCATGCCGTGCGGGCCGCGAAAGGATGAACGAGCCAATGACTCTGCAAATATAGAATGACAGGCTCCCGCACAGGGGCTCCAGCATGACATGTTCGCGGTTTTCTCCTTTCTGCTTTCTCCTTTCTGCTTTGATAATGCTGCGCTCTGTCAAGATGACAAGCACGCGGTAGGAACAACAGCAATTAGCTACGCTTAACCATTCGCTGCTCTTTGCCCTTTGCCCTTTGCTCTGTACTCTGTTATCTGTTATCTGTACTCTGTTATCTGTACTCTGTTATCTGCACTCCGTACTACACAATTTTTTATACAAGAATACACTAGATATCCAAAATAACATTATATTTGCAAAGTGTTTTCCGCATTGAACAAATATATGTCAAATTTGCATTATACATTCAACACAAACTTGATAAAACTGGTTGTTGTAACAAACATCTCCCGATTATTAGAAGCTGTTTAGTTTTTTATCGCGCAACAAACAAGACTCGCTTCTAGTAAGAAAATATTTTTAGGAATTTAAACAGTTTCTTATTTATGGACGCATTATTTGAAAAACAGAACGCCATGCTCAGGAGCACTAGCATGGACATTGTAAGGAACTTTATACACAACGTCAACTGGGACGCGCCAATGCTTTGCATTAGAGGTTCGAGGGGAGTAGGCAAGTCGACCATGCTTCGCCAATACATAAAGCTTCATTTTGAGCCTGGCAGCGAAGAGGCGCTATACTGTTCTATGGACTGGGTATACTTCAGCCAGCACAGCATGCTTGAGGTTGCTGAGAAATTCTACAAGCGCGGCGGCAAGCTATTGGTTTTTGACGAAGCGCATAAATATGCGAACTGGAGCCGGGAAGTAAAGGAAATAGCAGAAATATACCCTAGCATGCAGCTCATAATCAGCGGTTCGTCGCTGCTGAGGCTGCTTGACGGCGACGCCGACCTCTCGCGCAGGTGCCGAGGATATGACATGCCAGGCCTCTCATTCAGGGAATTCCTTCATTTCTACAAAGGCATAGAGTTGCCGGCCTATACTTTGGACAAGATACTTGAAGCACCAAGGAAAGTTGCGGCAGAGGTAAACAATGCATGCCGTCCATTGCAATATTTTCACGAATACCTGCGCACTGGCTACTATCCTTTCTACTTGACGAATCCCATAGATTATTATCCGCTAATAGAACAGACAATAAGCTACGTGGTAGACGTGGAGCTCCCGCAGCAAAGGAATGTGAGCCCCGCAAATTGCCGCAAGATAAAGGCACTGCTCAACGTACTGGCAACGCAAGTTCCTTTTAGCGTAGATATATCTAAGCTGGCCACGGCTGCCGGTTTGCAGCGCGCAACACTGCTTGAGTACCTTAGCCACATGAATGACGCAAAAATCATAAACCTGCTCTACAGCGATATCGCATCGGTGAAGAAGATGCAGAAGCCCGACAAGATATACCTGGAGAACCCAAACCTGCTATATGCCTTAGGCATGCAGTCAGTGCATATTGGCACAGTGCGCGAATGTTTCGCTGTAAACCAGCTGGCACATGGCCACACTGTTGAATACGGCAAGAAACAGGGCGACTTCAGGGTCGACGGCAAATGGACATTTGAAGTAGGAGGCGAAAAGAAGACATTCAGGCAAATTGCCGATATTCCGCACTCTTATATCCTCGCCGATGACGTTGAGACACCGCAAGGGAACAAGCTGCCTCTCTGGATTATTGGGTTTACATATTGACATCAGCACGCGGAGGGCTAGTTCAAAGAACCCGCCTGCTGGGATATAGAGATTCTTCGCTCCGTTACCCTTCGCTCCTGAATGACAGGCTCCCGCACAGGGGGTAAAAGCAAAACAACTGTCAACTCCCGGACTTGTCATTCTATATTTGCACTGTCATTGACTCGTTTTGCTTTTCACAACCCAAACGGCATAACCTGCGGCTATGCTGCGTTTGACCTGTTGCTGCAAAACTCGTCGATAACAAAAAAGGTCATTGACTCGTTTTGCTTTTCGCAACCCAAACGGCATAACCTGCAGCTATGCTGCGTTTGACCTGTTGCTGCAAAACTCGTCGATAACAAAAAAGGTCATTGACTAGTTTTGCTTTTCGCAACCCAAACGGCATAACCTGAGGCTATGCTGCGTTTGACCTGTTGCTGCAAAACTCGTCGATAACAAAAAAAGGTCATTGACTCGTTTTGCTTTTCGCAGCAAAACTCGTCGATAACAAAACGTTGTTTTGTCATTCTGGAGCGAAGCGAAGAATCTAAATAACCTGAGCCCTATATAAGCGCAGGTTGTAAGTGACACAATTTTGGTATAATGGGCGTTTTTGAGATTCTTCGCTATGCATTGGGTAAGATATCCTCTACACAATACACAAAAGGCAGGAACCGCGCGGTTCCTGCCTTTTGTGTATCCACCCCTTTTGTATATGAGACGGGGTATCTTCCCGGCCAAAGTTACTTCACCAGTACCTTCTTGCCATTGACAATGTAGAGGCCCTTTGCGGGATTATCTACCCTGCGGCCCTGAAGGTCATAGGCTGTATTCTCTGTCGCCTCGCCAGTAACATCGTCGATTGAAGCCTCGCCGGCTACAATGGTCCATTTCTTTGTGCCGCCATTGCAAACCTGGTTCTTGCTGTGCCACTTTATGTTAGGATAACCCCACTCGTCAATGTAGCTCTCACCTGCATGGTCAACAACAATCTGCGACAGGTCGAGTGTATATTCGCCTGCAGCTGTAACAGGTGTTAATGCAAACTCATAGCCTGTCCACTCTGCATTTACAAGATACTCGAGTGTCTTGCCGAGGCTAGACATTGAGTTATAGGTCAAGGTATAATCCTTGTCTTCGCCCTTCAATACAATCTGCTGTGAAATCTGCTGCCAGTTATCATCCCAAGAGAGGGTTACATTCTGGTTGAATTCGATGACAATCTTGCCGAGCTCTGCAACTTCGCCCTCTACGGGAGTAACAGACACAACCTCAAGAGGAACAATCTCAAATGTGTAGAGCTCAACGCTGACTGAGGTATATTCATTCTCTACACCGTCCATTGTGAAGAAACCTTCAGGAATAGCGTATGTATATACACCCTCTTCGGTAAGGTCGCCGAATGATACGGTAATCTTGTTGCCTGCAAGCGTTGCTGTACCTTCTATCTCGCTATCGCCAGGGATGTAGACAACAATCGGGTCTGCACCTTCAACAAGATTCACCTCGTTCACGTTCTTGAATGTGATTTCAAGGTCACCAAGCTGCTTTACCCTATCGCCTTCGTTGTAGTTAAGCTCAAATCGTGGAGTAGGGTCAATGACGCTGATAGCATAGCTTCCGTACTCATTGCCAACGCCGCTTTCGCTTGTGAATATACCATTGTATATGTCAAGGTTGTATTTACCAATAGTAGTGACCGGATTATCAAGTTCAAGAATCGCAGTCATTCTGTCATCACTGAAGGTAACCTCATCCTTGATTTTTACACCTTCAACAGGCATCCAATATTTATCAAGGAGAGACAGGCCATGTGGGGTCTTTACATTTACAACAGGTGCGCTGAATTTGATTTCAATCTTCTCGAGCCTTGCTGTCTCCTTTGGAGAAACGCTTACAATCTCAAATGGCTCAGCAACTGTGAATGTAAATGTTGTCTCGGGGAACGCCTCGCCGTTTACGCTTGCGATGACACCTGCGGGGATTGTATATGAGTATGTACCCACTGTCGTAATCGATGTAACATTTGCATCTTTTGCAGATTGTAATCTGAAGACTGCATTCGGGCCATAGGCCTCACCTTTTGTAATCTTGAAATCCTCTTCGCCATCGCTGTGTCTGATGATGATAGGTTCCTCAGGAAGAGTAATGGTTATCTCCTTAGAGAACTGGAACTGAATATACTCTACCATAGAAACCGTTTCGCCATCGCTTGGACGGCTATTGATGATAGCAAACGGATTGTCGATAGTGAAAGTCAATGTCTGTGTGAACTCCTCACCATCGGCAGTCTTTATGCATCCTGCGGGGATTGTATAGGTGTAAATTCCGGTATCCTTAGGAAGGTTCTGCTCCATGTCGCCCTTCTCGTTCTCCTTCTGCTCAAAAGAGAGCAGGACAATGTTCTTGGGAGTCCATTGATTGTAGCCTGTAAGCCTGTAGACCTCGTTTGTGTCCTCGTTGGTAACAGCAATACCGCCCTCAGGGAGTGTTACCTCAACCTCCTTTGAGAACTCCAGCTGTATGTAATCTACAGTTGTAACGGTTGCTCCGTCGGCCGGAGTAGCCTTGACAAGTGTCAACGCATCCTGCGCCATGGCTGTGCCCAGCATGCAGAACATTGACATTAGGAATAGCGTAAATTTTTTCATAAGCATAGTTTTTAATTATTTAAAAAAGTTTATTGCCAGTTCACTGAACCACGTTGCGAATATAGTGCAAAATTCTGTCGGTTGGTACTTATTTATAATAAAATGTTGCATATTTATTTATTTTTATGATAAAAAAGACACAGCGGAAGAGTCTCTAATACAGCAAGGAACTGTGCCAGAATATTCATGGCACAGTTCCTTCAGGATTTTAAGAAACTGTCTAAATTTATATCGTTAAGTTTCTTATAGGTCAAAAATAGAAAGTCCTGTATTTTTTGAGGGGAACCGGCAAGACTCAAGACACGGCCTGCTAATTATGGTTCCAGGCTGTTTACACGCTATATTATCTCGGCATACGTACCAAAGTACCTGAACTTCTCCCCGCACTCATGAAGCTCGCACATGAGGGAAAGGAACTCCTCGCTGTAAACCGAGGCCTCAATGTCGAAGTAGAAGCGGTACTCGAACTCGCGCTCGGGAATCTGGCGACTCTCAAGCTTTACCAGGTTCACTCCTGTGGCGTTGAAGCGTGACATTATGCGGAAGAGCGTTCCTGGACGGTTGGGAATGTCTATCATTACGCTGGTGCGGTCGGCGCCTGAATAGATTTTTGGTTCCTTGGCAATACAAATGAAACGGGTATAGTTGTTGTCACGGTTCTGCACCGATGACTTTATTACCTGCATCTGGTAGAGCTCGGCGCAAAGGCGTGAAGAGAGGGAGGCCTTTGTGGGGTCGCCGCCCTGGGCAACCATGCGGGCAGCCTCGGCGGTGTTCTCGCAAGCAATTACACGCACGTTCTTGAGCGTGCCCAGGAACTCCGAGCACTGGTTTATTGCCTGCTGGTGCGAATAGATTTCGCGTATATCCTCGAGCCTCGCGCCAGGGACACCAAGGATTGCATGGTCTACCTTAAGGCGCGCTGCGCGCACAATATTCACGCTGTACTCCGAAAGAAGGTCATAGATGGCATTCACCGAGCCTGCAAGGGAGTTCTCAATGGGAAGCACTCCAAACTCGCACAAGCCGCTGCTCACAGCCTTGAACACGCCCTCAAAATTGCTCATGTACATGATTTCGGGCAGGTCGAAGAGGCGTTCCGACGCAAGGTGCGCATATGAGCCCTCACAGCCGGCACATGCAACAGAAGCGCGCTTGGGGAACGGTTGCGGAGGGACAGAGGCAATGTTCTTGAAGTAGTTGAAGAACTCGCTGCCCTCGGAGAGCATGCGTGTCTCGTACGACTCGCTCAGGTCGAAGATTGTGCGGTAGAGCGTGCGGCCATATCCCTCGAATTCAGGGCCAAGGCGCTTCGACACATTGTGGAGCACCGTGCGCGCACGCGACGGGTGATAAACCGGGAGATTGTTCTCCTTCTTGTACTTGCCTATCCCAGAGACCACCTGCATGCGGCGGGCAAAAAGGTCACACATCTGGGTATCAATCTCATCTATTTCCTGACGTAATTTATCCAAGTCCATAATATTTTGTTTTAATTATTTCTTCTACTATTCTTTTGAGATGTTTCGCTTATGCTCAACATGACAACTGCTTTATTGTCATTCTGAACGAAGTGAAGAATCTCCATAATCACACCACTTTTTCAACTACTCCGCCAAGCGCTGCAAAATCATCAAAGAAAGAGGGGTAGGACTTTGCCACGCACTCAGCGCCAATTATAGTTGTTACACCTTCAGCTACAGTCGACAGCACTGCCGCCGACATTGCTATGCGATGGTCGCCGAAACTGTCGACAGGGGCAACAGCCTTGGGCTCGCCGCCATAGACGGTGAATGTATCCTCGCCAATGGCAGAACTTATGCCGAATGACTCAAGCACGCTCTTCATGGCAGCAAGGCGGTCGCTCTCCTTGAAGCGCAGGCGCCCCACATTGGTGAACGTAGTTGTTCCCTGCGCCACGGCTGCGGCGGCAGAGAGAATGGGCACAAGGTCGGGAGTGTCCATGCAGTCAAGTTCCGCGCCAAAAAGGTGCGAGGGCATTGCCACAGCCTTGTCATCTCCAACTGTTATAAAAGCCCCCATGCTGCGCAAATGGCCTATGATTGCACTGTCACCCTGAAGCGACTCACAGTTCATGCCGCACACAGTCACAGGCTGCTTGCCTATTACACCTGCAACCACCCAAAAGGCCGCCGAGGACCAGTCACCCTCAACGGCCACACGCCTGGGCATACGATAGCATTGGCTGCCTTTAATGCTGAATATATTGTTCCTGCGCTCCACAGATATTCCCGCCAAGCGCAAGGCATCTATTGTCATGTCAATATACGAGGCGCTTGTAAGGCCGCCTGTAACCTCTATCTCGCTGTCCGCCGCTGCAAGCGGAAGGGCAAAGAGCAGGCCTGTAAGATACTGCGAGGATATATTCCCGGGAAGCGTGAACCTGCCTCCCTGCAATGTCCCGCTACATGTAACAGGCAGTTCGTCGGCAGCATGGCGCTCAAAGGATATTCCGTGCTCAGCAAGCACATCGGTTAGCGCACCCATAGGGCGTTGCGGGAGCTTGCCAGTGCCTGTGAACGTAGCACCGGCACCAAGCACTGCTGCAACAGACATCAGGAAACGTAGCGTAGAGCCGCTCTCGCCGCAATCAAGTGTCCCGCCTTTTACGGGTTCTATTGGCCGTACATCAAAAACGCCCGATGAAAAGGTTATTTTCGCGCCAAGCGCGTTAAGGCAGCGCATAGTTGCCATAATATCATCGTTCACGCTGCTGCACACTATTGAGCAGGGGCTTGTGCCAAGCGCCGCACATATTAGCAGGCGGTGTGCCTGCGATTTTGACGGCGGCGGAGTTACCGTTCCCTTTAATGTCCCGTGCACATGCTTTTCCATCAGGCAATCACTTTTGAGAGTAATACACCAACCTCCTCTACAGGCAGGGTAACAAGAGTGCAATCACCTGCTGAACGGGGCAATACTACCGAAATATTTCCCCCTCGGCGCTTCTTGTCGGTAAGCAATGCATTATATACTTCCTGCGCGCTGTAAGGGCAGCCTATGTCAAAGCCATACTGCACAAGAAGCGCAGACAGCTCATCGGCAACATCGCACAGGCCGCATAGCGGAGCAATGCGCGCGGCAATTACCATGCCCTTTGCCACCGCCTCGCCATGCGAGACACCGAAATTGCTCAGTTTCTCAATGGCGTGCCCGAATGTGTGCCCGAAGTTAAGCAGCCCGCGTATGCCGTTGTCAAACTCGTCCTGCTGCACAACGTCGCGCTTTATCTCAACGCAACGTGCCACAACCGCCTCGCGGCCGAAAGGAATTGTGTGCAGGGTGTCATATAGCTTCTCGTCAAGAATCATGCCGTACTTTATTACCTCGGCACATCCATCGCGATAGATATCTTTTGGAAGGGTGTCCATGAGGGCAGTGTCGCAGCACACAAGTGAAGGCTGATAGAAGCTGCCTACAAGGTTCTTGCCAGCAGGAATGTCAATCGCCGTCTTCCCGCCTACAGAACTGTCTACCGCAGCAAGCAGCGTTGTAGGTACCTGCACATACTTTACTCCGCGCAGGTAGAGCGACGCCGAAAGGCCGCCAAGGTCGCCCACCACACCTCCGCCGAAGGCAACAACCGCGTCACTGCGCGTGAGCTGCGCACCGGCCATAAAATTGAGGAACGCCAAAAGGCTGTCGGCACATTTCGATGCCTCGCCCGCGGGAATGACGTATTTACAGGCATTGTACCCTGCTGCACTCAGGTGCTCCATTATATCATTGCCATAAAGCTCATCGACATTGCTGTCGGTGAGCACAGCCAGACGGCAGTCGCCCAGCAACGGGCGCATGAGCTCTCCAAGCCTTGAAAGAATACCGCGCCCAATGTGGATATCATAGCTGCGTGAGGCCTCAACGTGTATTGTCTTGTATTGCATATACGGGTCTAGTCTATAGTCAGGATGTCTTGCCAGTGTCATATCGGCCGCGACAGGTTATTTCTCGGCTTCTTCCTTCGCTATCCTGCCGTCACGAAGCAAAGAGCGCAGGGTATCGGCATCGTCTCGGATAATGGCCTGGCGATACTCCTGAAGCGAGCCTATCAATAAATCAAGTTCATTAAGAAGGTGCTCCTTGTTTTCAAGGAACAGTTCGGTCCACATATCCTCGTTCAGGCGCGACACACGTGTGAAATCCCGGAAACTGCCTGCACTGTAGCCCCTGTGAAGCTTTGCCGAGGGACTCTTTATGAAGGCATTGGAGACAACATGGCACATCTGCGAAGTGTAGGCAATCATGCGGTCATGAAAATCGGCAGTTGTTACAACATACTTCTTGAAGCCAAGCGGCAGCAATGACTGCTTCACGCGGTCGAGCAAGGCAATGTCGTCGTGCACAGGGGGCACCATTATGAACGAGGCACCACTGAAAAGCGTTGCCTTTGAGTACTTGTAGCCCGAATATTGCAGGCCGGCCATAGGATGGCCGCCAACGTATGCGAAACCATGCTCGGCAGCAAGGGCAAAGCCCTTCTCGCACACAGCACGCTTGGTACCGCAGAAGTCTATCACAAGGGCCGCGCTGGAGATATGCCTTGCATTCTCGCCAATATACCCCATTACCGCCTGCGGAGTTGCAGTCAGCAGCACAAGGGCACATTCGCCCAGGCTGCCGGCCGACAGTCCTGCGTCCACAGTGCCTTCAAGCTGGGCGTAGCCCACTATCTGCCTGTTTATGTCAAAGGCATAGACAGTGTGCCCGGCAGCCTTGAATGCCTTGGCCGCCGAACCGCCTATAAGCCCTAGACCTACAATGCCTACAATCATAATCAGTGCATTATGCCGCGGATTTCGCGCACACGCTGCGCCACCTCGTCGAACTGCTCGGGGGTGAGTGACTGGGCGCCATCGCATAGGGCGCATACAGGGTCGTTGTGTACCTCAATGATAAGACCGTCGGCACCTGCTGCCGTTGCCGCGCATGCCATTGGACGCACAAGGCGTGAGACACCTGTCGCGTGGCTGGGGTCGACAACGATTGGAAGGTGTGTGAGCCCCTGGAGCACAGGAACTGCGGCAAGGTCGAGCACATTGCGGGTGTAGCTGTCATAGCTGCGTATACCGCGCTCGCAAAGGATTACCTGCTCATTACCTTCGGACATTATGTATTCGGCACTCATCAGGAGTTCCTTAAGTGTAGCCGAGAGGCCGCGTTTCAAGAGAATAGGCTTGTTGCAACGGCCAAGTTCCTTGAGCAGCTCAAAGTTCTGCATATTGCGCGCGCCAACCTGTATTATATCCACATCGGCAAAGAGGTCGAGGTGCGAAGCGCTCATTATTTCCGTAACAATGGGCAGGCCTGTAGCCTCACGTGCCTTGAGGAGCAGCTGAAGGCCCTCGGCACGCAGGCCCTGGAAATCATAAGGCGAAGTACGGGGCTTGAATGCGCCTCCGCGCAAGATGTTGGCACCCGACGCCTTCACCGCACGGGCAACTGTAAGAATCTGCTCCTCGCTCTCAACCGAGCAAGGACCTGCCATGATGGCAAAGTTGCCTCCACCAATCTTAACCTCATTCTCGCCCTGCCCCACTGTAACTACGGTATCCTCAGGGTGGAAACTGCGGTTAGCGCTCTTGAACGGGTCGGTTATGCGTGTAACGCGGTCGACTATCTCAAGGCCTGCAAGCAGGTCAATATCAATCTTGCGGGTATCGCCAATGAGGCCAATCACCGTCTGCATTTCACCTTCAGACACATGCACACGCACGTTCTGCGACTCAAGCCAATGGATAAGGTTATCCTGCTGCGCCTTGGTTACTCCAAGTTTTAATACTGCTATCATAGTTAGTCTTTTATCCTTTAGTCTAGTGGATTGCAAATTTACAAATAAAGTTCAATTTTCCTATAATAATAGCGAAAATGAGCAGCAGCGTTAAGATATTTTGTATAACAGGCAAGGTTATTTTGTGAATTTCTGTAAAACCAGGAATTGCATGTATAGAAGAGCGCCTGGATTTCCAGGAAACATAAGCGCCCTACTGCAGGAACACTATCTCGAGACGTGTAAGTCCGTCACTGCCAGTCAACAGGGAAAAACGGCAACTATGCGAAAAACGCAAGCAATGAAACCAAAAAAGCGAGGCACCCGTTGGGCGCCTCGCTCATATATAATCAGCTACTGATTACTTCTTCTCAGCCTTCTTCATTGCCTTTGCAATAGCCTTGTCGGCAGAAGCCTTGGCAGCGTCGAGCTTCTTCTGGGCCTTTGCCTGAGCCTTTGCGTCGCCAGCAGCCTTAGCGGCCTTTACTGCGTCGTAGAGAGCCCAAAGGTTCTTCTTTGCAGTTACATCCTTCTGTGCAGCGCTGTAGGCCTCGGCGTATGCCTCAGCAGCAGCCTCTGCCTCGGGAGCAGCATAAGCGTGCCTGTAGCCCTTCTGTACATCCCAGTAACCACGTGTGAAGTCGGGGAATGTAACAGCCGCGCAGTTGTTGTCCATTGACAATGTACCGAGCTCTGCCAAGCAGCACCACTCAGCCAAGTCATAAACGTCCATATCGAGCGGAAGACCGTTCTGCAAGCAGTAAACGAGACGAGAGTCCATAACGAAGTCCATACCGCCATGACCGAGGTCGCGGCCCTTCTCAACATACTTCTTGAGGATTGGGTGGTAGTACTTTGCCATCATAGCGTCCTTCTGCTCGTCGCTCATGAAACCGTGAGCGTTGAGGTTGTCAACCTGAGGTGCGCCTGTACCCTTGAGAGCGTCGCCAGAGAGAGCGAGCTTTGGCTCGGGATACTTTGTAGCATAGCCCTTGGTACCTGTGAGCTTGAACAAGCGGTTGTATGGCTGAGGAGTCATCACGTTGTGCTGGATCTCAACAACCTTACCCTTTGCTGTACGCATGAGTGTAGTAGTGTGGTCGCCATTGCGGAACTCCTTGCACTCCTTGCCTGTCTTCTCCTTTACGAGCTCCTTGCCGAAGAAAGGATCGGTATCCATTGCAACCAGTGTTGTGAAGCGGTCGCCACGGTGAATGTCAAGGCACTGTGCAACGGGGCCAAGGCCGTGAGTAGCGTAGAGGTCGCCACGGTTCTCCTTGTTGTACTTCAGACGCCAGTGGAGGTTGTCAACATCGTTGTCGGCTGGATCCTTCCAGTATGCGTCCCAGAACCACTCGAGGCTGTGGATGTAAGCACCCTCGGCGCGGATAATCTCGCCGAATACGCCGTCCTGAGCCATTGCAAGAGCGTTCATCTCATAGTCGTCGTAGCAGCAGTTCTCGAGGATGAAGCAGTGGAGACGTGTCTTCTCTGCAAGGTCGATAAGGCTCCAGCACTGCTCGAGGTTCATTGCTGAAGGCACCTCGATTGCTGTGTGCTTGCCATTCTCAAGAGCGCACTTTGCTACAGGATAGTGGTGGTTCCAGTCAGCAGCAACATAAACGAGGTCGATGTCGGGGCGCTTGCAAAGCTCCTCATAGCCCTTCTCGCCATAGTAGATGTCTGCTGGGATAAGACCCTGCTTGCGAAGCTCTTCCTGGCACTTCTCTGCGCGCTCATACTCGTAGTCGCAAAGAGCTACAATCTCAACACCAGGGATACGGCAGAAACGTACAACCGCACCGGGACCGCGCATACCAAGACCCACGAAAGCAACACGTACAGTCTTGATTGGAGCAACTGCGAGGTTCAGAGCGTGCTCCTGACCGGCAGGACGCTCAGGTGTCTCAACTACAATAGTACCCTTGTCCCAATGCCACTTTGTCGACGGAGAAAGTGACTGTGCCTGTGCTGTAGAGCCTGCAAGGGCCATGATACCGCACAAGGCAAGACCGAAAAATTTCTTCAAGTTCATATTACAGTGTGTTTTAAATAATTAAGATATGTATTGTATTTATCTTCACATTAGGGCCAGTGCCTTAGCGCAAAGATAGCCATAAAAAACAATCTTTCGCAATTATTGCGTTTTTTTTTAGGATTTAGACGTTTTTATGCGCCCTGGCAGCACCGGGAACTCTACACAGCGCCCTACTCCAGTGTAGAGAAATCAATATCGGGAGCCTCGGTCACATTGCCTGTACGCTCGAACCAGGTACCCGACTTCATATACCCGTCGAAGAAACCACCCATGGTAAGGAAGAAACCCTCGCCCTCAACGCCACCGTTATAATCGAGACGCTGTCTCTGGCTTCCTGTCGCGTCACAGGTGAAACGGGCATGTGTCACGGGCACCCACTTGCCGTCAACGGTACGTGCCCACTGGTTAGTGTAGCAGGCCTTACGGTTGATGTAACCCATAACAGGATTGAAGTTCTCAAGGAATGAGTGCGCACCTGTGTACCATGTGGTTATTTGCGGACGGCGGAAAGATGCCACAAGCTGCCACTTGCCCTTATGATTGTCGAAGAAGTAGGCTGTATACACAGTATTTCCATTGCCGTCGGGTCTTACACCCATGAGGAAACGGCAACGCTCACCTGCTTTCCAGTCATAGAACATATAGCTCTGGCCGCCCGAGCCCTCGTTGCCGAAGTCATTGACCTTTACACCTTCGCCCTTCTTCACAAGTGTAACACGCAATGAATCGGGAATCTCGGACGGATTGTCGGTGCTGAACGGGCTCCACACCGAGAAGAGCACCCTTCTCTTATGAGGACTGTTGTTCTGCATTCCGAAGTAACCCTGACCGAAACCGCAAGCCATATAATAGCTGCTTGGGATATCACCCTCCTCGGGCACCACAATCTCATTGTAGAACCACTCGACATCCTCCTCGGGAAGCCCGTATCCCAAATGCACAGATGGACCACGACGTCCGAAATGTGTGCTGAACTCAGGGCTTACACAGACTACAGGGGCCACGTCGCCACCTACATAAACGGCAGCGACATTGCCGAAGCCTTCGCCCTCCTTTATCTTAAGGCCGCGGATATCCATCCTTACATATCCTGGTTCCTTTACCTTGAATGTTCCAAGCTCAACGCGTGCAGGCTCGTCGCTGCCAAGGCTTACCTTCTTCTTCTTGCCAAGGAGAGAAACCTCAATCCTTGAATGTCCCTTTGCCAGGAGAGCGACCTTCATCTTTCCGCTCTTCTCTGTCCTGAAGTAGAAGCTTATTACAGATTCTTTACTGTTCCAGTTGCGTATTTCGCAGCGGTTCTCGTCAATATAAGCGCCTTCGCCATCGGGGAAAGCGGTTATATACCCGTTGCCCGACAATGTGACAACGCTCTCACTCTGGGCCATGGCCGGCAATGACATAAGCACTGCCGCGGCCAATGACAATAAATACAAGGCTTTTCTGCTCATTCTTATTTATGTTTTAGGATTATTCTGCTGTCTTTCACTCATATACCCTGCTATCGCCCATCCATTTGCCATAGTAGATACGGTGGTCGGCATTTATGAGCATTCCATAGCCGTTGCGGTAGCCGCCTTCATACCTGCCATACCATATGTCGCCGTTCTTCCAATAGTAGACCCCGTAGCCGTGGCGCTTGCCCTTATAGAACTCGCCAATGTAAATGTCGCCGTTGGCATAAGTCTCCTTCTTGAAGGAATAGTGCGCCTCGCCATCCTTCTCGGACGACACGAGAGGATATTCAAGGCCTATGTCGCCCTCCCTTGTCATGAGGCGGACAATCTCTCCTGTCTCAAGGTCGTAAAGGACATAGCGCTTCTCGCCGCCAACCTTGGCAACCTTGTCAGTGATTGAAATTCCGAATATGTTCTTGCCGTTACGGAACTGCCCGAAGGAGCGGGTGCCGTCGGCTGCCAGGATAAAGCCCCAGCCATATATCTTGCCGTCGATGAGCGTGCCGGTATACTGCCCGTCAGGGGCAGAAAAGAAATTCTGCGACGACTCGTTCTCCACATAGTCGCAGAAGACCGCCTGCAGCGGGTCGCACATCTCGTCGTAGAGCTGCACCTGCGCACAGAGAGGCAGCGCAAGGGCACACGCAAAAAACAATGCTATTCTTCTCATTTATATAATCCGTTTTCTTTTATAAACTGCTCCACCTCGACCGGCACAAGCCCCGAGACAGGCCTTCCTGCCGCAACGGCCTCGCGCACCATTGTAGAGCTCACGTCGCACAGGCTGGCCGGCAGCCACTCTGCATTGGCAGGCAGCGCGGGCACATCCTCGCTGCCGCGGGGATATACAATGACACCGTAGCGCTCAAGGATCTCATCTCCCTTGTACCAGCTGCCGAACTTCTCCCAGTTATCGGCGCCTATGAGCAGGCGGAACTCCCTGCCGGGGAACTGCTGCTCAAGCGCGGCAAGGGTATTCACCGTATATGACGGGCGCGGCAGGGAGAACTCAAAGTCGCACGCCCTGAACTGCGGGTTGCCGCCAATGGCAAGCCTCACCATCTGCAGGCGAAGGCTTTCATCGGTCATCACGCGCCCCTGCTTGTGGGGGTTCTGCGGAGAGACCATGAACCACACCTCGCTTGCCAACCCGCGGGCACACACCTCACGGGCAAGCGCTACATGCCCCACATGTACGGGGTCGAAGCTGCCGCCAAAGATTACAGTCCTCCTAGTCATTAAGAAACTTATTGACAACCTCAACAAGCTCGGCCTTTGCGGTGTCAAGGTCGTCGTTAACAATTACCCTGTCGGCAAACTGCGCGAAAGTCATCTCATACTCGGCCTTGCTCACACGCTTCTCAATCTCTTCAGGCGCTGTGTCGCCACGCTTTATCAGGCGCTCGCGCAGGGCCTCGACTGAAGGCGCTTGCACAAAGATGAAGAGAGCACGCTCGCCATAGTACTCCTTGAGGCTGCAGCCGCCCTTCACATCCACATCAAATAGGATATTCTGCTGCTCCAGCTGGCGTTCAACCTGAGACTTCAGGGTCCCGTAGTAACGCCCGGGGTAGACCTCCTCATACTCCACGAACTCGTCGGCAGCAATGCGTGCACGGAACTCTTCGGGAGTGAAGAAGAAATAATCGACGCCATGCACCTCCTCGCCGCGCGGCGGGCGGCTGGTTGCCGATACCGAGAACCCGAACGAGGGGTCCCTGTCCATCAGGAAATGCACCAGGGTTGACTTGCCCGAACCTGACGGGGCCGAAAAGATAACCACTTTTCCTTTGCTCATAATTCCTTACATTATATTGAGAACCTGCTCTTTAATCTGCTCAAGCTCATCCTTCATTTTCACTACGATATTCTGCATTTCGGCATGATTGCTCTTGCTGCCGAGGGTATTTATCTCGCGTCCCATCTCCTGGGCAATGAAACCGAGTTTCTTTCCCTGCCCTACCGGGCCCTCCAAAGTCTCGATAAAGTAGGAAAGATGATTTGCCAGGCGCTGCTTTTCCTCGTTTACATCGAGCTTTTCTATGTAGAAGATAAGCTCCTGCTCCAGGCGGTTCTTGTCGTACTCCACACCGGCCAGTTTCTCGAGCGAGCCGGTAATGCGCGCACGTATCTTCTCAACGCGTTCCTTCTCATAGGGCTCTACCGACTCAAGCAGAGAGGCTATTACAGATATATTGCCGCGGAGCTTTCCCTCGAGCGCGGCGCCCTCCTGCCTGCGGAACGCCAGCAAGTCGGCAGCCGCGGCCTTCACCCCCTCAAGCACTACGCCCCACTCCTCGTCGGTAACATCATACACCTCCTTGCGGGCAACAGTCTCGGGCAGGCGCAGCAGGACCTCAAAAAGGTTCCCGGGCAAAGGGATTCCCGTGGCCTTTGACACTTCCGCCATCTGTTCGATGTACCCCTGCATGACCGCCTGGCTAATAGCCGGGGTATCGGCCTTCTCGCCCTGCTCTACCCAGAGGGAGAAATCCACCTTTCCGCGTTCAAGCGCTGCCGACAGCAGAGTACGGACCTCCATCTCGCGGGCCTTGAACTGGGGGGCAATGCGGGTTGAAAGGTCCATGGCCTTCCCGTTCAGCGAGCGTATCTCCACACAAATCTTCTTGTCCTGAAAAAGGGTCACGGACTTTCCGTAACCAGTCATTGAATATATCATCGCTTCAATTGTTGCGGCAGCATGCGCTGCCTAAAGTTATACTGAATTATAGGGTACAGCAATCCCAAAATGGGATACTATTTGCGAAAATAGCCATTTATTCGGAAAAGTTCCCCATCGGCACTCTCTTTTTTGTATACTTATATTAAAATTTATTATTTAATAGTACTTTCCCCGATAAATTCGTACATTTGCAGTTGAATACCTAATATGCCCTAATGGGTAAAGATAAATATGACAACAATTATACTGCATATCGAGGCATCGACAGAGTGCTGCTCCGTGGCGCTGAGCCAGGACGGCCATGTCTTTTTTGAAAGGGTGAGCCGAGAGGAGCGCTCGCACGCCAAGGTGCTCGCGCCGTTCGTAGAGGAGGCAATAAAGGTTGCCGACGAGCAGGGGGCAAGGATTAACGCCGTGGCGCTGAGCAGCGGTCCTGGGTCGTACACTAGCCTGAGGATTGCCTCATCGACCGCAAAAGGCGTATGCTACGGGCGCAACATCCCGCTCATTGCCATCCCCACAACGGCAATCATGTGCGTTCCGGTGCTGTTCCGCGAAGGATTGCCCGAGGAGGCGCTGCTCTGCCCCATGATTGACGCGCGCCGCAACGAGGTGTACGCCACGGTATATGACCGCGCGCTGGGTGCCGTAAAGGAGACACACGCCGAGGTTGTGACCGAAGAGAGCTACAAGGAGTTCCTCGAGCGCGGCCCAGTGCTCTTCTTCGGCAATGGCGCCGGCAAGTGCCGCAATATAATCACTCACCCTAACGCACTGTTCCTTGACGGGTTCACGAGCCCGCTGGCAAAGAACATGATGCCCCTGGCCGAGAAGGCATGGTTTGGCGAGAAGTTCGAGGACATCGCATACTTCGAGCCCTTCTACCTTAAGAACTTCATAGCCTCGAAGCCAAAAGAACTGCTGAAAAACTTCTAGAACCGCATACAGATATGATGGAATACAATACCAGGCAGAAGAAGCTGCCGCTGCCGGAATACGGCCGCTCGGTGCAGAAGATGGTTGACCACGCGCTCACAATCGAGGACCGCGAGGAGAGACAGAGATGCGCCGCAACCATAGTGAGGATTATGGGAAGTATGTTCCCCAACACCCGCAACCAGCCCGACTACGAGAGGAAACTGTGGGACCACCTTGCGATAATGTCGGGGTTCACGCTCGACATTGACTACCCCTATGAGGTAATCAAGGAGGAGGAGTTCCATGTTGCGCCCGAGAGGGTGCCATACCAGAACGGCGAGATAAGGAACAGGCACTACGGGCGCATTGTGGAGCAGATGATTGCATACGCATGTACCCTTGAGGAGGGCGAGGAGCGCGACCAGCTCATTGAGCTCATACTCGTGCAGATGAAGAAGAACTACATCGCATGGAACAAGGAGGGTGTAGAAGACAGGAAAATAGTTGAGGACCTGCGCATATACACCAAGGGCGCAATCGGCCTTCAGGAGCGCGAGATAAGGATTTTCCAGGGAAGCGGCACACAGCGCAGCAATGCAGGCAACGCAAAGCGCAACGGCAACGGCAAGAAGAACTTCAAACGCAAATTCTAGAGTCTATGGCATCATTCATTATAGAAGGCGGGCACAGGCTCTGCGGCACAATCACCCCGCAAGGAGCAAAGAACGAGGTCCTTCAGGAGATTTGTGCCACGCTGCTCACCCCCGAGAAGGTGACAATCGAGAACATACCCGACATTGCCGACGTCAACAACCTCATAGGCCAGCTTATGAACATGGGAGTGTCGGTGACACGCAACGGCGTCGGCTGCTACACGTTCCAGGCCAACAACATAAACCTGGAATACATAGAGAGCGAGGAGTACCTTAACGGGTGCTCGCGCCTCAGAGGCTCGGTAATGTTCATCGGGCCGCTCATGGGACGCTTCGGCAAGGCCACTATGGCAGAGCCTGGCGGCGACAAGATTGGACGCCGCAGGCTCGACACGCACATAATAGGACTGCAGAAGCTGGGCGCCGAGTTCTCGTTCGACACAGAGAAAAGGGTGTACAGGATGAAGGCCGGCAGGCTAAAGGGCTGCCCGATGCTGCTTGACGAGGCGTCAGTGACCGGTACGGCCAATATCATTATGGCAGCGGTGCTCGCCGAGGGCAAGACAACAATCTACAACGCTGCGTGCGAGCCCTACATACAGCAGCTCTGCCGCATGCTCAACAAGATGGGAGCAAGGATTTCGGGTATCGCCAGCAACCTGCTCACAATTGAGGGCGTGAAGGAACTTGGCGGCTGCACGCACCGCACCCTGCCCGACATGATTGAGGTAGGCAGCTTCATTGGCATGGCCGCAATGACACAGAGCGAGCTTACAATAAAGAATGTCTCTTTCGAGAACCTTGGAGTTATTCCTGACAGTTTCCGCAAGCTGGGAATAAGGTTCGAGCAGAAGGGTGACGACATATTCATCCCCTCGCAGGAGCATTACGAGATTGACTCCTTCATTGACGGGTCGATAATGAGCATCAGCGACGCCCCATGGCCGGGACTGACGCCCGACCTGCTGAGCGTGCTGCTGGTAACGGCCATCCAGGCGAAAGGCAGCGTGCTCATTCACCAGAAGATGTTCGAGAGCCGCCTCTTCTTTGTGGACAAGCTCATTGACATGGGAGCGCAGATTATACTCTGCGACCCGCACCGTGCCGTAGTCATCGGGCACGACAGGCGATTCACCCTTAAGCCACGCGCAATGAGCTCGCCCGACATCAGGGCCGGCATTGCGCTCCTTATTGCAGCGATGAGCGCCGACGGAGTGAGCCGCATTGACAACATTGAGCAGATTGACCGCGGTTACCAGAACCTTGAGGAGAGACTGAACCAGATTGGAGCAAAGATAACACGTTCATAAGCCTAAAGCATGCTAAGAAAAGAAGACTTTGTATACTACGGCAAGTTCCTTAAGCCTCACGGCACAAAAGGCGAGATTGGGCTCGAGGGCGAGACTATTGTCCTTGGCGACAGCTGCGATTTTGTGGCATGCGACATTGACGGAATCCTGGTGCCATTCTTCTTTGAGACACGCCGCACAAAGAACGGCGGCACGCTCATTGTAAAGATTGAGCGCATGGAGAGCGCCGAAGAGGTGCGTTTCCTCACCAACCGCGCTGCATACATACCCCGCCAGTGGACCGACGAGAGCGAACCGCTCTCCTGGAGTTTCTTCAAGGGATTCACGGCCATTGACGAGACGCTTGGGGAGCTTGGAGAGATTACCGGCGTTGACGACAGCACAATAAACACGCTGTTCGTGATTGAGAACGGCGGCGAGGAGATTCTGGTTCCAGCACAGGAAGGACTTATACTGGGGATAGACCAGGAGAACCGGGAGATAATATTCAGCCTGCCCGAAGGACTGGTCTCCCTATAAACCATAGGAACGATGAAGGAAAAGAGATTCGGCAGCAGGCTGCTGCGCAAGTACAGGCTTACAATACATAACGAGAACAAGCTCAAGAACGTTCTCGGATTCTACATCTCGCCCCTATGGGTGATATTGTCGCTATTCTTCTCGTTCCTGCTTGTTGCGGGAGTGCTCTACCTCATCGTGGTGTTCACGCCTGTGGGCAACCTGCTGCCCGGATACGTGAACGAGGCCACCAAAGAGGAGTTCATGCGCAACAACATACGCATAGACTCCCTGCTGAACGAGGTAGAAAGGCAGGACCGCTACCTTGCGAACATAAAGGCACTGCTTAGCGGAGAAACAAGCATTGACTCCACAAAGAACTCCCCGCAGCCCATTGACGCCGGAGACCTATCGGCCGAGGCCAGCGAGCTCGAGGAACTGTTCGTGAAGGAGTGGGAAGAGAGGGAGAAATACAATATCACGTCACAGGCCACCAGCGTATCGGAACTGCATGGGCTAAGCCTGTTCCGTCCTACGCAAGGCGAGGTAATACGCAGCTTTGACCTTGCCGGCAGCCACTACGGCGTGGATATTGCCGAGATACCAGGAGAGAACATACTGGCCATACACGACGGCACAGTCATACTGAGCGACTACACCGCCAACGAGGGATTCACCATAATAGTGCAGCACCGCGAGAACATGGCGTCGGTCTACAGGAACTGCCACAGGCTGCTCAAGTCAGTGGGTGACAGGGTTGCGGCAGGCGAGGCCATCGGCACGCTCAAGAACGTGACAGACTCCACCGCAACGAAGCGCGACTACCTGCACTTTGAGCTGTGGCACAGAGGCAAGCCGCTCGACCCTAACGTGTACATCGCTTTCTAGGCAATCCAGGCCATAGAGAAACATACAAGAGAAATATTTGACAACAGACATGGAAAACAAAAGGAAGAGGCAGCTTGCAGTGCTAGGTTCTACCGGTTCAATAGGCACGCAGACCCTGCAGGTTGTCGAGGAGCACCCTGAATGCTTCGAGCTTTATGCCATCACGGCCGGGAGCCGTGTCGATGACCTCATTGCCCAGGCACGCAAGTTCATGCCCGAGGCCGTAGTAATTGCAGACGAGACAAAATACCCAAGGCTCAAGGAGGCGCTGAGCGACCTTCCAATCAAGACATACGGCGGTTATGAGGCCATTTGCCAGATAGTTGAGTCGGCGCCCATAGATATTGTCGTTACCGCAATGGTAGGCTTTTCAGGGCTGCGCCCTACTATAAACGCCATAAAGGCCGGCAAGGCAATAGCCCTTGCGAACAAGGAGACGATGGTTGTGGCTGGAGAGCTCATCAACGCCCTTGCAAACGAGTACAGGACACCTATCCTGCCTGTCGACTCGGAGCACTCGGCCATTTTCCAGTGCCTTGCGGGAGAGATGCACAACAAGGTAGAGAAACTGATTCTCACAGCCTCGGGCGGCCCGTTCCGCACCTTCACAAAGGAGCAGCTTGAGCATGTGACCAAGGAGCAGGCGCTCAGGCATCCCAACTGGAGCATGGGAGCAAAGATTACCATTGACTCGGCCACAATGATGAACAAGGGATTTGAGGTGATGGAGGCCAAGTGGCTCTTCGGCGTAGGCGCCGAGGACATTGAGGTTGTCATTCACCCGCAGTCGGTAATACACTCGATGGTACAGTTCGAAGATGGTGCAATAAAAGCACAGTTGGGCACCCCCGACATGCGCCTGCCAATAATGTACGCGCTCACCTATCCGCAGCGCCTTTCATCTTCTTTTGACCGCATAGATTGGAACACGCTCAAGGAACTCACATTTGAACGCCCCGACCTGGAGCTCTTCCCCAACCTGCAGCATGCCTACACGGCCTTGTCGCAAGGCGGGAATATCCCATGCGTGGTGAATGCCGCCAACGAGGTATGCGTAGCGGCATTCCTTAGCGACAGGATAAGATTCACCGACATGCCCAGGCTTATAGAGCGGGCAATGCAGAGCGCTCCCTACATCCTTGCCCCCACGCTAGATGACTATCTTGAGACAGACAAGGAGGTTCGCCACATGGTAGAGGGGTGGATATAACATAGGATATACTAACAAAGAACAAATACACTTCTAAAGATTTATGGAAATATTTTTTGTACGCGCACTGCAGCTCATAATGGCATTGAGCATGCTGGTGCTTATTCATGAGTTCGGGCACTTCCTTTTTGCACGCATATTCAAGGTGAGAGTAGAGAAATTCTACCTGTTCTTCGACTGGAAGTTCTCCCTTTTCAAATGGAAACCCAAGAACAGCGACACCGAGTACGGAATAGGCTGGGTGCCGCTTGGCGGATACTGCAAGATTGCCGGCATGATTGACGAGTCAATGGACACCGAGCAGATGAAGCAGCCTGCGCAGCCATGGGAATACCGTTCAAAGCCTGCATGGCAAAGACTGCTCATCATTGTAGGCGGCGTAATGTTCAACCTTATACTTGCCGTGCTCATCTATTCAATGGTGCTCTTCACATGGGGCGACTACTATGTGGACATGCGCACTATGGATAACGGTTTCGAGTTCAACGAGACTGCCAAGAACATTGGTTTCAGGGACGGCGACAGGATTATCGCATTCGACGGCGAGGAGGAGCACAGGCTCTATCTCGACAAGGTACGCGGCACAAACATCTTCCGCAGCATATGCGACGCCAGCGAGGTTACCGTGCTCAGGGAAGGCAAGGAGGCGAAGGTTTCTATCCCCGACACGCTCGGGCTGCTTAACATGAACAAAGGCGGCGTGTTCCTGAGCGTAAGGAGCACACCCGTTGTGGACAGTCTCGCAGCAGGAGGCATAGCAGAGCTGGCAGGCCTGCAGGCAGGAGACAGCATTCTAGCGATTGACGGCACTCCTGTGGGTTCATGGTCTAGGATTAAGAGCATTATGCAGAGGGTGAAGGATGAGAAGAAGGCGGCCTTTACAGTAGAGGTCATGCGCGACAGCGTCATCACCCTTACAGCCTCTGCCGGAACTGGCCTCCAGGGCGAGGAACCGCTGCAGCTTGGCATATACTCGGTTGCGAACAACTATCCTCTGGTACACAACGAGTACGGGTTCCTTGAATCGTTCCCGGCAGGTGTCTCATTCGGCCTTAATGTGCTCCGCGGCTATGTAAGCGACTTCCAGTACGTATTCTCGGCCGAGGGCGCACAGTCCGTGGGCATGTTCGCGTCCATTGGCAGCCTCTTCCCTGCAGAGTGGGACTGGCACGAGTTCTGGCTCATGACAGCATTCCTCTCAATCATCCTGGCATTCATGAACATACTGCCCATACCGGCACTTGACGGCGGGCATGCACTCTTCCTCATTGTCGAGATGATTACAGGCAAGCAGCCTAGCGACAAGTTCATGGAAAGAGCGCAGATGATTGGAATGCTCCTGATACTCGGGCTCTTTATTCTTGCCATGTATAACGACCTTATGAAATTTGTGTTCTGACATGAAGTATAATAGCATTATCACACTCCTGCTCATGACCGCACTATTGTCATGCTCCACAAGAAAGCAGCAGCAGGCTGGCAATACAAGACAGCAGGCTGCACTTCAGGGCCAATATACAAAGAATGGCAAAGAGGCTGGCATGCCGTTCTGGGGCACGCTCTTTACACAGGTGTGCAAGGAGAGTCCTGCCGAAAATATATGTATCTCTCCGCTGAGCGCACAGCTGGCCCTGTCAATGACCGCAAACGGCGCCACAGGGGAGACACAGAAAGAGATGTACAGCGCCATGGGCCTGGCGGGCGACGTGAATGCAAAGGCCAAAGAGACATTAGAAAGACTTGCAAAGAGTGAATATGGATGCGAAACAAGCATTGCAAGCTCAATATGGATAAATGAAAAGCTGAGTGTAAGGCAGGAATTCATTGACACCAGCAAGGAGTACTTCAACGCACTCGTCACAACAGCACCATTCAACAAGGAGACATTGCAGAGAATCAACAGCTGGTGCAGCGAGGCCACCAAGGGAAAAATAAAGTCGGCCCTTGGCGAAATAAAGAAGAACGACAGGATGTACCTTATTAACGCGCTCTATTTCAAAGGAGGCTGGAAGGATGAGTTCAGCAAGGGCAAGACAAAGGAGGCGCCATTCACAAAAGAGGATGGCAGCGTTGTCAATGTACCAATGATGAACCAAGAAATAAAGGCATTGTATTATGAGGATGATGTAATACAGGTTGTAGCCAAAGACTTTGACTATGGTTACTACATGCAGCTTATACTCCCGGCCGAAGGCGTTACGATAGAAGAGGCTACAGAATATCTTGCAAGCAACTACGAGTACATTCTTTCCCAAATGCTCAAGCACCATGTTAAGCTCTCAATGCCCAAGTTCCAAAGCGACTTCAGCACCAGCCTAAAAGAACCGCTGGCACAGATAGGCATGCCACGCGCATTCAGCAATAGCGCACAGCTTGACGGGATATCAGATGAGCCGCTACGCATTGATGATGTATTCCAGAAAACATTCATAAAAGTAGATGAGACCGGTGCCGAGGCCGCAGCCCTGACTGTTGTAAGAGCTGGGCTTCTTTCTATGAACCAGAAATTTGAAGAGAGAACCATGAGCCTTGACAGGCCATTCATATATATTATAAAGAGCTGTCAGCCCGAGAATGTACTTTTTATCGGCAAGGTAGGCAGCCCCAACGAATAACAATAAATAAAAGCAGATATTATGAGACGCTTATTCGGAACAATGCTGCTGTTGCTTGCTATTGCAGCCAGCGGCAATGCAAAAGGCCCCAAGTACATCTTCTACTTCATAGGCGACGGAATGGGACCGTCACACGTGCTTGGCACTGAACTTTATCTTGGCGAGATGCAGGGGACCATAGGCCGCCCGCACAGGCTCTGCTTTACACAGTTCCCCGAGACTGCCTTTGTAACGACCTTCTCTGCTACGAACGGCGTTACAGACTCCGCCGCTTCGGGCACGGCGCTTTCCACTGGCAGCAAGACATACAACAGCGCTATCGGAGTGAACAAGGACACCGTGGAAGTGTACAGCGTTGCAGCCGGCCTTGCCGGCAAAGGCATGGCAGTTGGAGTAGCTACCACGGTCCCAATAAACCATGCGACACCTGCAGCCTTCTATGCACACAGCTTGAGCCGCCACAGCTACGACAGCATTGCGCCGTGGCTGCTCAGGGCAGGCTATGACTTCTACGCAGGCGGCGACGTCAAGGGCAGCGATGAGACACGCGCCCTTGTCTATGGCAAGGCCAAGGAGCAGGGCTACACGATTGCACGCGGATACCGCGACTACTGCAATAAGGCGGCAAGTGCCAGCAAGATGATGCTGTACCAGGAGAATGTATCTACAGAACTCCCCTATGCAATCAACCGCACCGCCAGCGACCTCACCCTTGCCGAGATTACAGCCGCCGGTATTGACTTCCTTGAGGGAAAGAGCAAGAAAGGTTTCTTCATGATGATTGAGGGCGGCAAGATTGACTACGCGGCACACAATGATGACGGCGCTACTGTATTCCAAGAGGTGCTCGACTTTGACGCGGCTGTTGCAGTTGCGTACGAGTTCTACAAGAAGCACAAGGACGAGACATTGATTATTGTCACTGCCGACCATGAGACCGGCGGGCTTGTCCTGGGTTACCGCGGCGACTACAGCCTGAACCTTAAGGCGCTCTCTTCGCAGAAGGTGAGCGTAGAGCGCATGATTGAGATTCTGCAGGCCCAGAAAGAGACAACCTGGGGACACATTGAAGAGCTTGTAAAGGAGAACATCGGCGTAAGGCCGCGCGGCAACAGGAATGCCAATGAGAAGGTAACCGTTGACCACAGCCTTGCCAGCGAGATTGCATACGGCGCCATCTACGACCTTAACCGCAGCGCAGCGCTCTCATGGGCAAGCGGCAACCACTCAGGAACATTCGTGCCCCTCTTTGCCATCGGCAAGGGCGCCGACAAGTTCAATGGAGTGATTGACAACACCGATATCCCGCGTATAATACGCCAGCTGACCGCTGTAAAGGGAAAGAAAGGGAAGAGATAGCGTTCTTCACATAGCGCAAAGAAAAAAGAAACATAATATGGCAGCCATAACGGCCGCCATATTATGTTTTAGGCAACTCTCCCTCCTGGAGGGAGTCCCTGCGGAATATTGTTGCGCGAGCCTGGTGACAATAAGGACACCTGCCCGTAGTCTGGAGCTGTGTTATTTTACGGTGGTGCAGGTAATGGGCCTGTTACTGGGCAATGCTGTCAGCTGCAACTGCCAGGCTATCGGTTGCCACAGGCTCATTAGGGTCAATTATCTGCTCGGGGGCAGGATTATGCCCTTTATCGTCTACCTTGTCAACCGCCTTGCCGCCTGTACATGCCGTAAGCATGAACAGGAATGATATCGCAAACAAAATCTTTTTCATACTCTTATGCTAATTTCTAAACAGTCTAAAGACACACTCTTACATCTCGGGTGAGGCTGCGTCGGCAAGCTCAAGATACTTTTCTATGTATGCGTCGTCATAGGTTGTCTGTGCCTTCTTCAGCGAATCCTCGTCACTCTTGTAGGCATCGGCATTCACGGCCTTCTCCTCAAAAATCCTGTTAATCTCGTCGGCACACTGCTCGTCAAGCGCCGCAATCTCTGCCTCAACAGCCGTGTTTATGCCGTTAAGGTCGGCAACGGCCTTTGCAGCGTTTACCTTCTCTACTGCGCTGATGTATACCGAGATTTTCTTGTCGTATACATTCTCCGGCTCACTTCCCTTGCTGCTGCACGAAGCAAAGAGAGAGAGGGTGACAGCAGCAACCAGGCCAAACAAAAAAACATTTACTCTTTTCATACTATTACTATATTTCATTAAAATTCCAGACAATATCAGGAAACAAGTAACGGCCCTTACTGCAATCCGAGTTCACGGGCCCTCTCCTTGGCGGCGTCAACGGCACGGTTCAGGCAGGCATTAAGCTCGTCATTGGCCTGCACATATATCCTGTTGCCCGAGAGGATGGCATTCTCAATCCACTTGAGCTCATCGCCGTTCTCCTTCACAAAAGCATTGTTCAGCTCAACCAGCGACTTGTTCACAATGTTTATCTCCTCGGCACTGGCAGCTGCCGACAGCATTTCTGCCGCACCATTATACAGCTGCTTCTGGTACCCGATAAGAGGCAATGCCACCTTTTCCATATAATACTCCTGGAAGGCATCCCTAGCAGCGGCTGCAGCGGCCTTCTCTGCAGCATAGGCGTCCTGCGGCAGCTTGCTGTACACTGCTGCATTCTCGCTGTTGAGAATCGCTATCTCCTTTGCCAGATAGAGCCTTACCTGTTTCATCTGCTTGTAATCCCCCGCAGCGTCAAGCCTTGTGCGGTAGGTGCCGTAGAGCGCGGTCTCGTGGGCATACAGCAGCGGGGCCACCTTGGCAGCATAGGCAGCCAGGAACGTCTCCTTCGCTTTCTCAAGGGTCGCGAAGGTCTCTGGCATAATCTTCTTCGCGCCAGCCTTCTTGTACTCGGCAGAGTATTTTGATGTAGCGTTGGCGACAGCCCCATTGAGAGAACGGTGCAGGGCCGAAAGGCCCTCATAGCCCGAAACCTGGGCAATCTTCCTTGTATACTCCTCATAAAGGCCTATCTGCTCCTGCAGGTTCATGGAAAAGAACTTGCCAAGATAGGCGTTCATGTATTCCGACTCGGCCTTTGCAAGGCGCTTCTCGCTATCGCGGTTCTGCCTTGCCTCCTTGCTGACACTGAGCACCTCGCCGGCATTTTTCTTGAGCAGCGCCGCCATCTCTGCCTCAAGGGCGTCATTGACACTCTTCAGCGACTGGTATGTCGCCGCGGTATCAATCCTTGGCCTGTAATCATTGTATATGCTGGCCTGCCTTTCATATATGTTGCCAGAGCATGAGGCAAAGGCAAATATCAGCGCAAGCGGGCACAGCAACCTTATTATCCTGTCCATATCAATATGCAATTAGGGAATGGTTACTTGGCTGTGGCCTCAAGGACAGCGTCGTAGAAGATATTCAGCGCCTCCTGGTACTCTGCTTCGGACGCCTTCAGTTCCTGGATGAGCAGAGTGTCATTCTTCTCAAGGCCCTCAATACACTCCTGCCATTCAGGGCTGTCCTGTAGAGTGTCCAGGCTGTCAAGCACCTTCTGGAAGATGTCGGCCACCTCGTCACTCGTCATCCGTTGCAGCATTCTTCACCTCCTCGGTTGCCTTTACAATTATCTCTGTACCTTTATCATAAGGGTTTGCGGCCTTCTCTGCAACACCGTTCACGCAGCCCGCGAGGAGAAGCAGCGCTGCTAGGGATAACAAGAATCTTTTCATATTAGGTTTATTATTCATACAACATTTACTCACAGGCAAAGATAATATCTTATTAAGAATTTATTAATCTTTTCTGCAATAAATGAGCAAAATTGGCATAATAAAGGTAACTTCGCGGCAGCAATGAACAGATTCATAGAAGCCATACTGCCGCTGCCGCTGCCGGGGACATACACATACAGCATACCTGCCCCGCTGCTGGATAAGGTTGCCGTAGGTTGCCGCGTTACGGTACCCTTGGGCAGCAAGAAGAGCTATACCGCCCTTGTCTGCGAGATACACGGGCGCAAGCCCGAGGGATACAGCGTAAAGCCCATAAAGGAACTGCTTGACGAAGAACCCGTTATAACAGCAAAGCAGCTGAGGCTGTGGGAATGGATGTCGAGGTACTATCTCTGCTCGCTGGGCGACATATACAAGGCGGCTCTCCCTCAAGGGCTTAAGGGCGAGTTCAGGCCACGCACAGAACAGAGAGTGCGCCTGGCGGCAAAATGGAGCAGGGAGAGCGATGTAGGCCTTCTGCTGCAGTCGCTTTCCCGCGCACCGCGGCAGAAGAGGCTGCTCAGCACATTCCTTTCGCTGACAGGCGCCTTCACGGACACACCGTCCGAAATCAGCAGGCACAGGCTCATTGAGGCGGCACAGGTAGCGCCAGGCATATACAAGGAACTGAAGGACAAAGGCATTCTTGAGACATATGAAGTTGAGATAGGGCGCCTCTGTAGCGACAGGCAGCCTGTTGTGCCATACAACACCCTGAATGCGGCCCAGCAGAAAGCATTCGGCGAGATTAAGGCAGGCTTCAGCGAGAAGAATGTGACACTGCTGCATGGAGTCACTTCGGCCGGAAAGACCGAGATCTATATACACCTCATTGCCGAGGCGCTAGGCCGCGGCGAGCAGGTGCTCTACATGCTGCCCGAGATTGCACTCACCAAGCAGATAGTAGAGCGCCTGAGAAGAGTGTTCGGCAACAGGATTGGGCTCTACCACTCCAAGTTCTCCGACGCCGAGAGAGTCGAGATATGGAAAAAGCAGCTCAGCGACGAGCCCTATGACATAATCCTGGGCGTACGCTCATCGGTGTTCCTGCCCTTCACGCGCCTGGGGCTCGTAGTGGTTGACGAGGAGCATGAGAACAGCTACAAGCAGCAGGAGCCCGCCCCGCGCTACAACGCCCGCAACGCCGCCATGGTGCTTGCCTCGCTCTTTGGCGCAAAGACACTGCTAGGCACAGCGACCCCTTCCATCGAGAGCTACTACAACGCGACAACAGGAAAGTATGCGCTAGTAAGCCTCACAACAAGGCACCGCTCGGTGAGGCTGCCGCTGATTGAGGTCATCGACATGGCCGAGTACCAGCGCCGCAAGCTTGTCACCGGCCCATTCTCCGACCCTCTTGTCGAGGCAATGGGCGAAGCGCTCAAGAACGGGCAGCAGATAATCCTCTTCCAGAACCGCCGCGGCTATGCCCCGCTGCTGGAGTGCAAGACATGCGGCTGGGTACCCAAATGCAAGCATTGCGACGTGAGCCTCACCCTGCACAAGAGCGCCGGCAAGCTCACGTGCCATTACTGCGGATACACCGTTCCCGCGCCGGTGCACTGCCCCAACTGCGAGGAGCGCAATTTCATTGACCTGGGATATGGCACCGAGAAGATTGAGAACGACCTGCAGAACATCTTCCCCGAGGCAAGGATTGAGCGCATGGACCTGGACACCACGCGCACCAGGAACGCATACGAGAAGATTATTTCCGATTTCCAGCAAGGGAAGACCGACATTCTCATAGGCACGCAGATGGTATCGAAAGGACTCGACTTCGACAACGTGGCTGTAGTGGGAATCATAAATGCCGACACCCTGCTCAACTACCCCGATTTCCGCGCCACCGAAAGGGCCTTCCAGCTCATGGCGCAGGTTGCCGGCAGGGCCGGGCGCAAGAACGGGCAGGGCAAGGTGTTCCTGCAGACAAAGATGAGCGACGCGCCTGTCATCCCCTTCATTGTAAGCAACGACTACCAGTCGTTCTACGACCAGCAGATAGGAGAGCGCCTTATATTCCATTATCCGCCTTTTCACCGGCTTATTTACATATATATCAAGCACCGCGACGTGCAGGTCCTTGAGGAGTTCTCGGCAGTTGTCGGCAAGCACATGCGCGAGATTTTCGACGAGCGCATCCTGGGCCCAGACCTGCCGCCAGTAGCCAGGATAAAGCAGCTTTATATACGCAAGATTGTGCTCAAGGTGGAGAGCGGCCTGTCACAGTACAAGATAAACAGCCTGCTCCAGGACCTTCAGCAGGCATACCTGAGCCAGCCACGCTACCGCTCCATTGTAATGTACTACGACATTGACCCGATGTAAAGGGCGCATTCCCTACGTAGGGACCCTAGCAATCTGGAGATTCCTCACTGAGTACCGGAATGACAAAACAACGTTTTGTTATCGACGAGTTTTGCAGCAACAGGTCAAACGAAGCATAGCCGTAGGTTATGCCGTTTGGGTTGCGAAAAGCAAAACGAGTCAATGACAGTGCAAATATAGAATGAAAAGGCCATTGGCTTGTATTGCTATAGGCCAAGGGATAATAAGGAGCAGTCATGCGCCTTGTCCTGCAATCGGCCGGTTTCCCGTTAACAACTATAAACATTCGGGGCCCTTTTTTGAGGGCAATATTTTGTTCATTTCCTATATATTAGGTACATTTGCAGGCATTTTGGGAAAATGCGCCAGATATATACCGAGAAAACAAAATATTCAGCAATAATGAAAAGATTCAGGCTATTGAACAACACCCTCGGATGGTTCACGTTCCTTGTCGCAGCACTGACATACTGCCTCACCGTTGAACCTACCGCTAGTTTCTGGGATTGCCCCGAGTTTATCCTTTCAGGCAACAAGCTGGAGGTGGGCCACCCGCCCGGCGCACCTTTCTTCATGCTTGCAGCAAACTTCTTCTCGCTTTTCGCAGCGCCCGAGAATGTCGCCTACATGGTGAACATAATGTCGGCCCTGCTAAGCGCCGCAGGCATAATGTTCCTCTTCTGGAGCATAACGCACCTTGTACGCAAGCTCATTGTGGGCAACAGCAGCACTGTCACCACAGCGCAGACAATAACCATACTGGCGTCGGGCCTGGTGGGCGCGCTTGCCTACACATGGAGCGACACCTACTGGTTCAGCGCTGTCGAGGGCGAAGTGTACAGTTTCTCATCGCTCTTTACGGCAGTAGTCTTCTGGCTCATACTCAAGTGGGAGGACAATGCCGACGCTCCGCACAGCGACCGCTGGCTCATACTCATCGCATACCTTGTGGGCCTCTCCATAGGCGTCCACCTGCTTAACCTGCTCTGTATTCCCGCCATCGTTCTGGTTGTATACTACAAGAAGTTCCCTGGCAAGAACTGGAAATACACCCTGCTGGCACTTGCGGTATCGGCATTGCTTGTAGCAGTAGTGCTCTACGGCATTGTTCCGGGCGTAGTAAAGGTTGGCGGATGGTTCGAGCTGCTCTTTGTAAACGTGCTTGGCATGCCTTTCAATACAGGACTCTACATATACCTGGCAGTACTGTTCGCTACACTTACGGCAGGCATAGTCCTCACCGAGAGGTTCGGGGAGCAGACTGAGAGGACCCAGAAAATCATCACTGCACTGCTTGTAGCGTCGGTAGCCCTGCTCGGTATTCCTTTCTACGGGCACAAGGCTGGCATGAGCATTGTAATAGGTATCATTGTGCTTGCCGCACTAGCATTCATAGCCCTAATGCAGAAGGACACTGTCGAGACCGGGAAAAAGAGCGGCATAATCAAGAGCGCTAAAAGATACCTTGTAAGCTTCAGGATGTTCAACACTGCATTCCTGTGCATGCTGTTCATCATGATAGGCTACTCGTCATACGCCCTCATCGTAATACGCTCGGCCGCAAACACGCCAATGGACCAGAACTCCCCCGAGGACATCTTCACCCTTGGCGTATACCTCAACCGCGAGCAGTACGGCACACGCCCACTCTTCTACGGGCAGGCATTCACCTCGGAACTGCAGTACGACGAGAGCGGAAGGGCCGTAAGCACCCCGACAAGCCCTGTCTATGCACGTGACTACGAGAACGGGAAGTACAAGATTGTAGAGTACAACAAGGAGTACCAGTATGCACAGAACATGCTCTTCCCGCGCATGTACAGCGACGACCATGCCGCACACTATGAGAGCTGGTGCGGGAAAATCACGAACACCGTGCCGTCGCAGCTGCATGCAGGCAGAGTGAAAATGCCAACGCAGCTGGATAACATAGCCTTCTTCATCAACTACCAGGTGAACCACATGTACTGGAGATACTTCCTGTGGAACTTCGTAGGCCGCCAGAACGATATACAGGGACACGGCGAGAAGGAGCACGGCAACTGGATAACCGGCATTCCGTTCCTTGACGAGATTCGCCTGGGCGACATTGACAGCATGCCAGAGTTCATCAAGGAGAACAAGGGCCGCAACGTCTTCTTCGCGCTCCCGCTCATACTTGGCATAATAGGCCTTGTATGGCAGGCAAGGAGAGGCAACGAAGGGAAGAGGCTGCTGCTTGTAGTGGGCATGCTCTTCTTCATGACCGGCCTGGCAATCGTGCTCTACCTGAACCAGACACCAATGCAGCCGCGCGAGCGCGACTATGCATACGCCGCCTCGTTCTACGCCTTTGCAATATGGATTGGCATGGCCGTGGCCGGCATTGTAGAGTATATTGAGAAACGTACAAGGAAGGAGAGCGCTGCACGCAACGCCATTGTCGCTGCTGTATGCCTGCTCGTCCCTGTGCAGATGGTGTCGCAGACATGGGACGACCACGACCGCAGCGGACGCTACGCATGCCGCGACTTCGGGCAGAACTACCTGAACACGCTGCCCGACAGCTGCTCGCCCATCATCTTCACATGCGGCGACAACGACACCTTCCCCCTGTGGTACAGTCAGGAGGTTGAAGGTGAGCGTACCGACTCGCGCGTATGCAACCTCTCGTACATACAGGCCGACTGGTATATTGACCAGATGAAGCGTCCGGCATACGAGTCGCCGGCACTTCCAATAAGCCTTAGGAGCGAAGACTACAACGGCGACACCAACCAGTTTGTATTCATCCTGCCCGACATTGCCACAAGGCACATAGAGGAGTACCTCAGGGCAAACCCCGAGAAGGCGGCCCTTATCGGCGACATCCATGAGGTAAGCAACATAATGAAGTACTGGATTGCCGAGGCAAATGACAAGAACAAGTCAGAAGGCCGCAAGGTAGTCGAGGAGATTATCAGGCATATAAGGCCCAAGGTTCAGGCCGACGGCGAAAGGCTGATAATGCTCGGGCGTAAAGGCATGAGCAGCAGCAACGAGGAGCAGCGCGCCATTGCCGAGTACCAGGACGCATACGGCCGCCATGCGCTCAGGGTAGCCGAGGAACTCGCTCCCGGCAAGCCTATTATCCCCACAGGCAGCATGCGCATAAGCATTGACAGCGCGGCTGTAGAGCGTTCAGGCATGAAGGTGCCTCGCATTTACCAGCACATTGGAATGCCGCAGTACATGGAGATTGACATGACAGGCATTACAGCAATGTACCGTCATGAGTTCCTTATCCTTGACATGCTGGCTAATGCCAACTGGGAGCGCCCCATCTACATGTCAATCACCGTAGGGCAGGACAACTACCCCAAAGTGCTTCAGGACTTCTTTGTCCTCGAAGGCCTTGCATACAGGATTACCCCATTCAACTGGACCGAGGCGGCCGAGGCTGGGCAGGAGACAGGGATCTATGACTACCCTGTCGACACCGACAAGTTCTACAGCAATGTGGTGAACCGCTTCAAGTGGGGCGGGATAAAGGAGCACAAGGACTACTATGCCGACGAGACAATACACCGCATGGTGAGCACCCACCGCACCCAGATTGCGGCGCTCGCGCAGTACATGCACAATGACCTCATAATTGCCGAGCAGGAGGGCGACAGCGAGAAGGCCCTTGAGACAACAAGAAGGATTGTGAGGCTGCTTGAGGAGTGGAGCACCGAGCTGCCCGGCGACATCGTGCGCTACGACCCGCTGCGCGACGGCACCATAGAGATTGCCAAGGTCTACCAGGTTATGCACCAGCGCCAGCAAGAGGCTGCAGGCACACCGCTCTACCTTGGCGACGACACGCTTGAAAGGCTCAAGGAGGGCTATCTCAACAGCGCAGGCCAGGTGGTGAAGAACGAGTACGAATACCTTCGCTGGTACAGCACTCTAAGGCCAAGGGAGCGCAGCAAGGCCATAGAGGACCACCGCAGGAAAATGCTGCTTGAAGGCGTAAAGATTATCCTTTCCGATGACAGCGGAGACGAGGAGGAGATGACCGCACTCTTCAACAAGCATGCAGGATACACGCTTGACGAGGTGTACATTGAGCTGCTAAAGGGCGAAGGCCCGCAAAGGGACTGACCAAGGTAAAGCAGAGCCATGTTCATTGAGCAGGTACCGGAATTTCTACGCAGGCTATATCCCAAGGCGCTATGGCGCATGGACCCGGACGAGAAGGCAGTCTATCTCACCTTCGACGACGGGCCCATACCTGTCATTACCCCATGGGTGCTAGGCCTGCTCAAGCGGTACGGCATAAAGGCCACTTTCTTCATGGTTGGCGACAATGTCCACAAGTTCCCCCAGGAGTACATGCATGTTGTAGAGGAGGGGCACCGCATAGGCAACCACACCTTCAACCACAAGAAAGGCCTGCTTACCAGTGTAAGCGAGTACATCGAGAACGTAGACCAGGCCGACGCCTTCATACACAGCAACCTGTTCCGCCCGCCTCACGGGATACTGCGCCCAAGGCAGTACAAGGAACTGAGCAAGCGCTACCAGTTTGTCATGTGGGACCTGGTAACGCGCGACTACAGTTTCCGCCTCTACGGCGAGGACGTGCTTGCCAACGTAAAGCGCCTGGCGCGCAACGGCTCAATAATAACGTTCCACGACTCAATACGTTCCGAGAGCAACCTCAAGTATGCCCTGCCCCGCTCAATAGACTGGCTGCTGGAGCAAGGATATGAGTTCAAGGTTTTTGAATAATGGACAAGAAAGCACTGTCACAATACATAAAGGCCGAGGCGCTACGTCTCGGCTTTGATGCGTGCGGCATTGCAGAGACCGGCCCCGTAGCCGATGAGACTGCAGGCTATTGCAGCCAATGGATTGCAGGAGGGAATAACGGCACCATGCACTACCTTGAGCGCAACTGCGACAAGCGCTACAACCCCACCCTGCTCTCCGATGGCTGCAGGAGCATTATTGCCGTTGCGCTCAGCTATGCCCCGCAGGAACCCGTTGAAGGCATCTCATACTATGCGCAGGGCAAGGATTATCACAAGGTTGTGAAAGAGCGTCTTTTCATGCTGCTCAGGAGCATTAACGGGAAGACACCCTGCCGCGGACGCGCATTCTGTGACTCCGCTCCCGTTCTCGAGCGCTACTGGGCCGTCAAGGCCGGCCTTGGATGGATTGGGCGCAACCGCCAGCTCATAATTCCTGGCAAAGGCTCATATTTCTTCCTGGGCGAGCTCCTTGTAGACATTGGGCTTGAGTACGACGCGCCATTCGCCGCCGGCCATTGCGGCAGCTGCAGCAAATGCATAGGCAGCTGCCCCACAGGAGCACTATCCAGGGATGGGTTTGACGCCCGCAAGTGCATCTCCTACCTTACCATTGAACACCGTGGCGAGCTGCCGGAAAACATCGGTGAAAAGATGGGAAACTGCTTTTACGGGTGCGACCGCTGCCTCACAGCATGCCCCCACAACAGGCTTGCTTCGCCCACCCTGGTAGAAGAGTTCCGCCCCAAGCCCGCACTGAGGCAGATGAGAGCCGAAGAGTGGCAGTCACTTACAAAAGAGCAATACGACACATTGTTCCACGACAGCGCAGTAGAGCGCTGCGGATATGAACAGCTAATGCGCAACATAAACAAACGGAAAACAGAAAACGGAAAAGGGAAAACGGAAATGTGAAAGCCTCATCTTTCATCTTTGCTCTTTCATCTTTCCCCTTTCCCCTTTCACCTTACCTGCATATTGCCTCCAATACCCTGTCCTGCCACTTGCGCACCTTTGACGGCTTCTCGTAACCGCTGTTCAGGATAACGAAGGCATAAAGGTGGCCGTTAGCAGCCCTGGCATATCCGGCAAGAGTACACACACCCTTCACCGTGCCTGTCTTTGCGCGTACTTTCTTGTAGGCAACGCCATCCTTTGCGCGGTTCTTCATAGTCCCCGACACTCCCGACTGCGGCAGACAGCTATATATCACATCAAACACCTCGCTGTTCCTGTATGCATAGGCCAGAGTGCGCATAAGCATGTCGGCCGACACGTAGCTATATACCGAGAGTCCCGACCCGTCGGCAACCGAGAAACCCTGCTGCACGCCAAGCTCCCCTGTGAGGAAGCCGCGCAGCACATCACACCCCTCATCCATTGATAGCGGCGGTTCATTTCCAATGGCAGCAAGATGGTACACCAGCGCCTCGGCACACAGGTTGTCGCTCTCCATAAGCGCCTCATCCACCACATCAGGCAGCGCGCGGCGCGTAACATGCAGGCACGAGGCCGCAGACGGCACCTTGCCGAATGAGACTGCGCGCACGCCAACACCCATGGAGTCCAGTTTCTCGGCCAGCAGCGCAAGGAAGAAATCGGCCGACCTGTACATATTCAGTCTCTCCTTGTAACGCTTGGTGCAGTTACCCTTTATGCGTATGACATTGCTATCCTCGAGCCAGTCACGAAGCACAGTGAGCCTGCCCTGCGAAGGGTCATTGCTCACCGCCTCGTTCACAACAGAATAGAACGAAGATTCAGGGGTCACGGTATATTGAGGAGCCTCTCCTTTAGCCGACGGAGAGACAGCCACCTCTACACCGCCGCCGCACACCATGAGCGGTGACAGATAAGGTTGGAAACCATATGGGTTATCGTCCCACACCCAGCCGCTGCCCCAGTAGAGCGAGTCAATAAAAGAACAGTCGGCAAAAAGCGTGTCCACAGTACTGCCCGCAGGCACAGCAGCAGCCATCTGCACCATATCCTCAATACCGAACAGCGGGTCCATGCGCCCCTTTACATAAAGATTACTGCCACAAGCAAGCAGTTCTGTGTCAAATGTATACTCGCGCCCCAGCCTTTCGGTTGCCACAACCGAGGTAATCACCTTCATAACCGACGCCGGACGCACCGTCTTTCGGGCGCGGTGCGCATAGAGCAGAGTATCGTCGTCAAGGTCATATATCATTACAGAGGCGTCTGCCGTATCCAGCAGCCTATCCTTGAGCAGATAATCGACAGCATTTGCCGTTGCCCTCTGCGCAAGGAGCGCAGCAGGCAACAGCAGCAAGCAAATAAACAGCCGTGTTCTCATACAATAATCATTGAAATATACCGTAAAGCTACAGATATTTTGCGAAATATCGCCCCACAAGCATGTAATATTATATTTTTTTGTAAATTTACCGCCAAAGAGAAGGGCGACCGCTTTGAGCCGAATAACCTACAAAAGACCCAACCTCGCCCAAAGATAACATAATTGTCACATGGTCAAGAAATTTGATTTTCTGGTTATTGGTTCCGGCATTGCCGGAATGAGTTTTGCACTCAAGGTAGCGGACAAAGGCAAGGTTGCCCTCATTTGCAAGACAACACTGGAGGACGCCAACACCTATTTTGCACAGGGAGGCGTTGCCTCGGTAACAAACCTGCTGGTCGACAACTTCGACAAGCACATCGAGGACACCATGATTGCCGGCGACTGGATAAGCGACCGCGCAGCCGTGGAAAAGGTTGTGCGCGAAGCACCCTCACAAATTCAGGCGCTCATCGATTGGGGCGTAGATTTCGACAAGAACGAGAAAGGCGAGTTCGACCTTCACCGCGAGGGCGGACACTCCGAGTTCCGTATTCTGCACCACGCCGACAACACCGGCGCCGAGATTCAGGAATCACTCATAAAGGCAGTGCGCAAGCACCCCGACATAACCATCTTCGACAACCACTTTGCAATTGAGATTCTCACACAGCACCACCTTGGCATAGAGGTTACCCGCCAGACACCCGACATAGAGTGCTACGGTGCATATATCCTTGACATAGCCACCAACGAGGTGCATACATTCCTCAGCAAAGTGACACTCATGGCAACCGGCGGCTGCGGCGCCGTGTACAAGACAACAACCAACCCCCTTGTGGCAACAGGCGACGGCATTGCCATGGTATACCGTGCCAAGGGAACAGTGCAGGACATGGAGTTCGTTCAGTTCCACCCCACTGCGCTCTACAACCCCGGCGACAGGCCCTCGTTCCTCATAACCGAGGCCATGCGCGGCTACGGCGGCATACTGCGCACCAAGGACGGCAAGGAGTTCATGCACAAGTACGACCCTCGTCTCTCGCTTGCCCCGCGCGACATTGTAGCCCGTGCCATTGACAACGAGATGAAACTGCGTGGCGACGACCATGTGTACCTCGATGTTACCCACAAGGACCCCGAGGAAACCAAGCGCCACTTCCCCAACATATACGAGAAATGCCTATCGCTTGGCATTGACATAACCAAGGAGTATATTCCCGTTGCACCCGCAGCGCACTACCTCTGCGGAGGTATCAAGGTGGACCTCAACGCAGCATCCAGCATACACAGGCTCTACGCTGTTGGCGAATGCTCATGTACAGGCCTCCACGGCGGCAACCGCCTTGCAAGCAACTCGCTCATCGAGGCCGTTGTATATGCCGACGCTGCAGCAAAGCACTCGCTTGCGCACTTCCAGGAATACAGTTACAAGGAAGAGATTCCCGAGTGGAACGACGAGGGCACAAAGATGAACGAGGAGATGGTACTCATCTCGCAGGACGCCAAGGAGGTGCAGCAAATCATGAGCACATACGTGGGCATTGTACGCACCGACCTTCGCCTCAAGCGCGCATGGAACCGCCTTGACCTGCTCTACGAGGAGACCGAAGAGCTCTTCAAGCAGAGCGTCGTGAGCCGCGAACTGTGCGAGCTGCGCAACATAATAAATGTTGGCTATCTTATCATGCGCTGGGCAATGGAACGCAAGGAGAGCCGCGGCCTGCACTATAACATAGACCACCCGAGGAAATGACATAAAGAAAAGAGGCTCCGCGGAGCCTCTTTTCTTTATGCCTGGAAGGACAGCTACGCCTTATTGGCACATGCTTGCTATCCTCTCTTTCATCACCTTTTCAGCACCAAGGATAATATCCTCGATTATTGCCGCGGCCGGTTCAATATTCTTTACCATGCCGGCGCACTCACCGGCCATATAACTTCCGTCGACATCGCCCTCCTGCACAGCCTTACGTAGCGCTCCGCCGCCAAATGCAAGAATCTCCTCGGGCGTAACATTCGGGTCGTTCTCCATCTTCGCGAAATTCCTTGAGAAAGGAGTCTTCAGCGAGCGCACAGGGTGTCCAAGGGACTTGCCTGTAACAATTGTCGATATATCGGTAGCCTTAAGCAGTTTCTCTTTATACTCGGCGTGCACATTGCACTCTGTTGCAGAGAGGAAGCGGGTTCCCACCTGCACTCCTTCGGCACCCAGCATGAATGCCGCAGCAGCACCACGGCCGTCACATATACCGCCGGCAGCGATTACCGGAATATCTACAGCGTCTACAATCTGCGGTATCAGCGGCATTGTGTGCAACTCGCCTACATGTCCGCCGGACTCTGCACCCTCGGCAACAATGGCGTCAACGCCGGCCGCCTGCATTTTTACAGCATGGGCAACGCACGCAATGACAGGAATGACCTTTATTCCGTTCTCCTTCCACATTGGCAGGTATTTCGCCGGCGAACCGGCTCCGGTTGTCACAATCTTCACACCCTCCTCAACAATCATGCCGGCAATCTCCGGGGCATTGGGGGCCTGGAGCATAATGTTTACACCAAACGGCTTGCCGGTGAGCGTCTTGCACTTGCGGATTTCGTTCCTTACTGCCTCTGTTCCGGCATTGATGGCCGATATCAGGCCAAGCCCGCCGGCATTTGAAACTGCCGCAGCAAGTTCAGCGTCGGCAACCCAAGCCATTCCACCCTGAAATATGGGATACTTTATCCCAAGAATCTCGCATATTCTGCTCTTGATCATAGTTGTAATGTTATATGATATAATATCTGCAAATTTATATAAATAGTCCAACCATGAAAAGAAAGTTAATATAGTTTAACCGAAAAAGGAACAAATAATTGGTTTGCTGGTAAAAGTACAGAACACACCTTTCACTGTTTTAACAAAATTTAACCTATAGTACACCATTGAACCTTAATGCTTTACAACCTTGTTCTCTTGAAACAACGTCTTGTTTTTGAAATTTTCGGAAAAAGTTTCTATATTACACATGAATTACGTAAAAAAAAATCACTATGGTAGAATGGTCTTTACAGCTTAGCGCAAAGGATAACAAGAATCAGGGACAGGTCAATTCTTATGCAAAAGAACTGAACAAAGTATATAAGTTCGAGGAGAGACCCGATAATTTTGAGGGCGAGTTCTATGGGCTTGAATTCTGTGACAGAAGTTTCAGTTACACCGGCGTCGACCCCGATACGCTCAAAAGGTTCAGGGAACTTGTGGAGAAGGTGGTGGCTCACTTTCCCGATATTGTGTTCGACTATGTCGAATTTGGTGACTATCCCAACATTGTTATTACATATACTTCAAAAGATGGCAAGCTGGTGAGGACAGAGCCCTCTACAATGTATGTATATACCGACAACACTGCGAAGTATAATGAAATGGTGGAGACTTTTGCTCCGCTGCTTGCCGCCCGCGGGTATGAGTTTGAGAGAAAAGACGCGGAGCAGACAATCAGCTGGGCATTCGACTTGCTCAATGGAAAAAGCGAGTGCGATGAAATTATAACAGCAGCAAGTTGTCAGTTGCCGGGTATGCTTCTTGTATGCTACTACACCAATGACAATTGTGAAGAGGGATTTTGCATTGTCGAGCAGTGCAGAGCACTGAATGGCGAGTATGTATGGGAAGAATTGGATGAATTCCTGTTCTGCCTGGCCGATGAGGCCGCGGCCAAATACAATGACCTCCCGTTTACCGTTTCGCAGGCTGTTGCCAGCCCCGATGAGTGCGTAAAGAAGATTTTCGACTCTGTACACTCGGGCAACAAGAAGATAAATGAATATCTTATAAGGAAAGCTCTGTTGCACAACATTTCTTATATGCGCTTCCTGCATTCCGACGATAAAGAGTGGCTGCTTGCTATGGACAACTGTACAACAGACAGCATAGTGCTTGCCGGTATGTACCATAGCTGGCGCACCTGGGAGGAGTCATATACCGACCCCGATAGCGGCGAGACTGTTTCTATCGAGCGTTACGAACTCCTTAATACTCCGCTCTTCGAAAGCAATGAAGGTGAAGCAGAGACCTTGTTCGGGAAAGTGTGCAAAGCCGGAAACCACCTGCTTAACAATATAACGGATGTTGTGTGGATATTGAGCAATCTCACCCCACTGGATTATACACGCCTGCTGGTTGAGAATGCTGATAACCTTGGAGAAGATGACCGCAGGTGGGCATACAGAGAGATTGGCGACCTCTACCGTTGGGGAAAAGAGGAGTTCGGTTTCTTCATCGACAAGCAAAAAGCAAAGGAGTGTTATGACAAGGCTTTATATAGCGACGAGAACCCGCTCGAGGACAGCGATGACTACGGCGAGCCCGACCCTTGCACTTACACATATACCGTAAAAGGTGACATTGCCCCATTGAAGGAACTTGCAGAGAAAATTGCAAACAAATACGGTGATGTGGAGAATGAATTAGGACTGTACGTTCCTATAAACATCTTTATGCACTACCTTGTGGGCACAGACCCCAAGCGGGAATACTACTGCGGCAACCTCCTGAGAGTTGATGAGCAAGATGGCGCCCTGCTGCTGAGGATTGAGACCGAACGCGGCGAGACTGCATTAGCCAATGCGCTGGTCGCAAAGTACCCCGGACTTGAGGTTGAGATTGAAGAGGAACTTTATGAGGATGACATTTAAAAAGCATAAAATGTCTTGTTGTTTTGTCATTCTATATTTGCTAGGTCATTGGTTCGTTTTGCGGGTAATATAAGCAGAACGAACCAATGACATTACACAATCTTGCACCAGCAAGCTTACATATAAGGAGCAGCTGAGAAATTACTTGTCAGACTCCAAGTTTCTCTAGGGCATCTATTGCATCGGCATCCCCTAGTTCAGCAGCCTTACGCCACCATTTTACAGCCTCATCGGCAGACTGCGGCACGCCATTGCCATAATAGTAGCACCATCCAAGGTTATACTGGGCTTCAGCATGACCTTGTTCTGCAACTTTGTGCCACCATTTGGCGGCCTCTTCAAAAGACTGTGGCACGCCTTCACCCCTTACGTAGCATACGCCTAAGTCGAACTGGGACTCAAGGTCCCCCTGCTCTGCAGCCTTGCGCCACCATTCTACAGCAGTTTCGGCAGACTGCGGCACGCCCTCGCCGTTCTCATAGCAGCACCCAAGACTAAACTGGGCCTTCGCATGACCTTGCTCAGCAGCCATGCGATACCATCTGACAGCCTCTTCAAGATTCCCGCAGCTATAAGCAGAGTCGCCTTTACTATAGAGTGCATCACCGCTCTCAGCAACCGCCTTGCCTGAATCCAGCACACCTTCTGCATGATTCTCTTGCTGTGGCAGCAGGGATGGTTGCGGGTAAGCGGCATTCTCGCGGCTTGCAGAATCGCCATTCTTACCGAACATCCATATTCCGGCACCGACAATCAGAATCAGCAGCAGTGGAGCAAAATAAATGAGCTTTGATTTGGAAGAAACAGAACCAGCAGAATTCACGAGAGGCTCTTGCTTACATGAACCTTCAGAGGCAGTCTTAGGTACCGGTATCTGTTCCGGGACCTTTTCCTCCTGCACCACGTCCGCAACAGGAATGCCGTTATCGGCGCATGGGGCTATCTTGCTCCTGAGTGAACGCAGAAGCTTGTCAACTGCCTTATGAAAACCCTTAGGACTCATACAATCTACAAAATCCACAGCACAAAGGTCAAAATCAACCGACTCATTGTATTCTGCCTCATCTAGTTTGACAGGGATTATATGAATCTTCCTTTTTATGGCATAATTTACCTCCTTGACAGTCCATTCCGACTCGTTAGACGCCACAGATGAGAAAAAGACGAAAACATTAGATTCCCTTATGGCAGCAACAATCTTTCTCTTGAACTCATCGCCGCTTTCAATACCGTCGATGTCCATCCATATCTTATACCCGGCCGCAGACAGTTCGTTCTTGAAGCGGTTCACAATTGCAGAGTCCTTCCGGCTGTAACTTATGAAAATATCGTATTTCATGTGCTTATGTGCGTTTGCTGCAAAGATATTGCTTTTGACAATCAAAAACAATATCCCGAAACACTTAATAGTTAGGTCATCCCTCTAAATTAACCAATAAGTTAGCCTATAGTTAATTGTTAATAAATATGCGGCTTTTTGTGGTGTAAAATCGCGCAAAAAAAGTTAACTTCGCAAGAAAATAGGGCACTCTGCCCCACCCTTTCATCTAATGCATTTGTAATCAATTGAATAAACAACAAAAAACAGATAACAGACATGTCTACAAGAAAAATCAAATCAGCACTGGTTTCCGTTTTCCATAAAGACGGGCTTGACGAGATTATAAGAATGCTTCACGCTGATGGCGTGCAGCTCATTTCAACAGGCGGCACACAGCAGTTCATTGAGTCGCTCGGCATTCCATGCACAGCAGTCGAGAGCCTCACAGGCTACCCCTCAATCCTGGGCGGCCGCGTAAAGACACTGCACCCCAAGGTATTCGGCGGCATACTGGGCCGCAGGGAACTTGAGAAGGACCAGCAGCAGATGGCACAGTATGAGATTCCCGAGATTGACCTGGTGATTGTTGACCTATACCCATTTGAGCAGACAGTCGCTTCGGGCGCATGCGATGCCGACATCATCGAGAAGATTGACATAGGCGGTATCTCGCTCATCCGCGGTGCTGCAAAGAATTTCAATGACGTTGTCATTGTAGCAAGCAAGGCACAGTATGCTCCGCTTCATGAGATTCTCAAGAGCAAGGGTGCCGAGACAACACTCGAGGAACGCCGTTTCTTCGCACGCGAGGCCTTTGCCGTCTCGTCGGCCTATGACTCTGCAATCTTCAACTGGTTCGACAAGGACGACCAGAGCGCGTTCCGCCAGACAAACGACACCCCTATGTCGCTGCGCTACGGCGAGAACCCGCACCAGAAGGGTGCTTTCTATGGCCGCTTCAACGACATGCTCGAGCAGATTCACGGCAAGGAGATCTCTTACAACAACCTGCTTGACATTAACGCTGCAGTAGAGCTCATTGGCGACTTTGCAGGCGAGACAACATTCGCAATCCTCAAGCACAACAACGCTTGCGGCCTTGCTTCGCGCCCCACACTGGCCGAGGCATGGGATGCTGCGCTTGCAGGCGACCCTGTATCGGCATTCGGAGGCGTGCTCATTGCAAACGCCAATGTAGACAAGGCAACCGCCGAGAAGGTGAACGGAATTTTCTTTGAGGTAATCATTGCTCCAGGATACGACGCCGACGCCCTTGAGGTGCTCAAGCAGAAGAAGAACCGCATTATCCTCATACAGAAGCAGGCCGCAATGCCCGAGAAGACATTCCGCAGCGTGCTAAACGGCGTGCTTGTACAGGACCGTGACTCAAAGGTCGAGACTGCTGCCGACCTGCAGGTTGTCTCAAAGGCTGCGCCAAAGGAGAGCGAGATTGAGGACATGCTGTTCGCGAACAAGATTGTAAAGCACAGCAAGAGCAACGCAATTGTGCTTGCAAAGGGCAAGCAGCTCATCGCAAGCGGCGTGGGCCAGACATCACGCGTAGACTCGCTGAAGCATGCCATAGAGAAGGCCGGCAACTTCGGTTTCTCTCTTGAGGGCAGCGTAATGGCAAGCGACGCGTTCTTCCCCTTCCCCGACTGCGTAGAGATTGCACACAAGGCAGGCGTGACCGCAGTTGTCCACCCTGGCGGCTCAATCAGGGACAAGGAGTCGGTTGACTACTGCGACGCCAACGGCGTGGCAATGGTAATCACAGGATTCCGCCACTTTAAGCACTAATTAGGAACTTTCAAAAAACAGAACAGAAGAATGGGTCTATTTTCATTCACAAGAGATGTCGCTATTGACTTGGGCACCGCGAACACCATTGTATCGTACAATGGAAAGATTGTGGTTGACGAGCCTTCAGTAGTTGCCATCGACGGACAGAAGAAGATGATTGCGGTTGGCGAGAAGGCAAAGCAGATGCACGAGAAGACCAACCCCAACATACAGACAATCCGCCCGCTCAGGGACGGAGTCATCGCAGACTTCTATGCCTGCGAGATGATGATGCGCGGTTTCATTGACAAGGTGAACATGGGCAGCAAGCTCTTCACGCCTTCGCTGCGCATGGTAATTGGCGTGCCTTACGGCTCAACCGAAGTTGAGCTCCGCGCCGTACGCGACTCTGCCGAGCATGCAGGCGGCCGCGACGTATACCTCATCTACGAGCCTATGGCCTCGGCGCTGGGTATCGGGCTTGACGTTACCGCGCCCGAGGGCAACATGGTTGTTGACATAGGCGGCGGTTCAACCGAGATTGCCGTAATCTCTTTGGGCGGCATTGTATCGAACGGCTCGCTGCGCACTGCAGGCGACGACTTCACGGCCGACATACAGGACTACATGAGCCGCCAGCACAATGTGCGCGTGAGCGAGCGTATGGCCGAGCGCATAAAGATTCACGTGGGCTCGGCGCTCACCGACCTTGGCGACGAGGCACCGCAGGACTACATTGTACATGGCCCTAACCGCATAACAGCCATGCCTATCGAGGTTCCCGTATGCTATCAGGAGATTGCGCACTGCATTGACAAGTCAATAATCAAGATTGAGAATGCCATCATAAGCGCACTGGAGCACACGCCGCCCGAACTCTATGCCGACATTGTGCACAACGGCATATACCTTGCCGGCGGCGGCGCATTGCTGCGCGGCCTTGACAAGCGCCTGTCGAACAAGATAAACATTCCGTTCCACATTGCAGAGAACCCGCTCTACTGCGTGGCAAAGGGTACAGCGCTCGCACTCAATGACCTCAGCTACCCGTTCCTCATGAGATAAGGACGGCAATGTAAACAGCCCAAAGAAGACAGAAGTGCAGTCTATACTGAATCTACTGGTTAAGTACAATCACTGGTTCCTTTTCATTGTATTGGAAGGAATCAGTATTGTACTCCTGTTCTGTTTCAACAGCTACCACAATGCCGTGTTCTTCACTTCGGCCAACAGCGTAGCCGGGAACATATACTCCATGATAGCCGATGTTGAGGGATATTTTGCCCTCAAGGACGAGAACCAGAGGCTTGCCGAGCACAACAGGCAGCTTACCGCGAAGGTGCAGGCACTGGGCAAGGAACTGTCGGCTTTCAAGGACAGCGCCGCAATTGCCGGCAGCAGCCTTATTGCAGCCAACAGCGAAGGCTACATATTCAGTACCGCAAGGGTGATAAACAGTTCCCTTCACAGGGCAAACAACTTCATAACCATTGACAAGGGCAGCAAGGACGGCATTACAACTGAAATGGGAGTGTACAATGAGCAGGGTGTTGTGGGCATAGTGTACCAGACATCGGAAAGCTTCGCCATTGTACTGCCGCTACTCAACAGCAAGAGCATGATAAGCTGCCGCGTAAGAGGCAGCAACACCTTCTGCACGCTCAAATGGGACGGCACTGACCTGCAGCACTCATATCTCATTGACCTGCCGCGCTATGCGCTCTTTGAGCAGGGCGATACAGTTACCACAAGCGGTTTCTCGGCAATATTCCCGGCCGGTATCCCTGTTGGAGAAATCATGAGCCTCGAGGACACCGACGACGGCATGTTCTACCGCGCTAGAGTGAGGCTGTTCACCGACTTCTCAAGCATTAGCGGCCTTTTTGTTGTAGGGCACAGCAAGAAAGAAGAGCTGCAGGAACTCGAGGAGAGCATGAATAAAAAGAAATAATGACACGCAACACGCTCATAGACATCAGGAACTTTGTACTTGTGCTCCTTGCCCAGGTGCTCGTGTTCAGCCGCATACACCTGTACGGCTATGCAACTGCGTACATTTACCTTATCTTCATCCTCAAGCTGCCACGCCACACTACGGCCAACACGCTCATTCTATGGGGCTTTGCAGCAGGCATTATTGTGGATATCTTCGCCAACACGCCTGGAATGAACGCTGCTGCAGCAACTGCAATGGCATTCGCAAGGAACATGTTCCTTGCAACATTCACTCACAAGGGCATGCCCGATGACTTTATCCCTGGTGCCAAGAGCATAAAGTGGGGCGGCTATCTTGTATACTCACTAATGTGCATACTGCTGTTCTACACGCTCCTTTTCCTGCTGGAACTCTTCACCGCAGGGCATATACTGCCCCTTCTCATAAGCATTGCAGGCAGCACACTGCTCACTATGCTCTTTGTTATTGTTGCAGAATGTTTCTCATTCAGGAAGTGACACGATGAAAGACTACAGTCTCGAGAGCCGCAAATACATCCTGGCAGGAGCGGTTATCCTTGTCCTCATAACATATGTAGCGCGCCTGTTCAGCATACAGCTGCGCAACGAGGACTACAAGGAACTGGCCGAGAGCAACGCCTACTACACAAAGACAGTGTACCCGGCCCGCGGGCACATGTACGACCGCAACGGAAGGCTCCTAGTGTACAACCAGCCCTCATACGACATCACATTCATTCCCCGCGAAATCAAGAACATCGACACCCTTGAGCTGTGTAAGGTATTTGGCATAACGCTTGAGGAGTTTGACGAAAGGATGGAGAGGATAAAGAACAAGAAGCTCAACCCCGGCTATTCCACATACACCGAACAGGAATTCATGACACAGCTGCCTGGCGAGGAGTTCGCAAGGTTCCAGGAGAACATGTTCCGTTTCCCAGGATTCTACCTGCGCAAGCGCTCCATAAGGCAGTACAGTTGCAATGCCGCAGGAGTGGTGCTAGGCGACATTGGCGAGGTGTCACGCTCAAGAATAGAGAAAGACCCCTATTATGGCCGTGGGGACTACATCGGGACCCAGGGACTCGAGGCCGCATACGAAGAGAAACTGCGTGGCGAGAAGGGAACCGAAGTGCTCCTGCGCGACGCTTACGGACGCATACAGGGCAGCCACAGCAACGGCGAGTTCGACCAGCCTGCCATCCGCGGCAAGGACCTTACACTGGGCCTTGACATTGAGCTGCAGGAACTCGGCGAGAGCCTCATGGAGAACAAGATTGGAAGCATTGTAGCGATTGAGCCTGCAACAGGCGAGATTCTGTGTATGGTGTCGGCGCCGTCATACGACCCCTCACTGCTCACAGGACGCCAGCGCGGCATGAACCACAAGGAACTCTCAAAGGACAAGCGCAAGCCGCTTATGAACCGTGCCATAATGGGAACATACCCTCCAGGGTCCACTTTCAAGACCTCGCAGGCACTCACGTTCCTTGAGGAAGGCATAATAACCCCCGAGACAAGCTTCCCCTGCTCAGGCGGCTTTGTATTTAACAGGTTCAGGTTAGGCTGCCACGCACATTCATCCCCTATCCCGCTGAAGCCAGCCATTGCCACATCGTGCAACGCATACTTCTGCTGGGGCCTGCACAGGATGTTCGGTTCAGGCAGATACCCTGGCGGGAAGAAAGAGGCCATGAACAGATGGCGCGACTACATGGTGTCAATGGGATTCGGCTACAGGCTGGGAGTGGACCTGCCTGGCGAGGCGCGAGGAATGATACCCAATGCCGAGTACTATACCAGGCATTACGGGAACTACTGGCAGGCTGTGACTGTAATAAGCATCTCAATAGGCCAGGGCGAGGTTACGCTTACGCCCTTGCAGATTGCAAACCTTGGGGCCACAATCGCCAACAGGGGGACATATATTACCCCACACCTTGTAAAGGGCATAGAAGGAGAGGAGATTGACAGCATATACCGCACGCCCAAGAGCACTATGGCAGGAAGAAAGGCCTATGAAGAGGTTGTCGAAGGCATGCGCCTTGCCGTCACAAGCGGCACATGCCGTGCAGCCAACATCCCAGGACTTGACGTATGCGGAAAGACTGGAACAGCCGAGAACACCAAGGGAAAGGACCACTCGGCATTCATGGGGTTTGCCCCAATGAATGACCCTAAAATTGCCATTGCAGTGTACGTTGAGAACGGCGGTTTCGGCGCAGAGTTCGGAGTACCCATCGGGGCACTGCTCATGGAGAAGTACCTGAACGGCGAGCTGTCGGAAGAGAGCAAGGAGAAAGCAGAGAAAATAAGGAACAGGACAATCAGCTATGGAACAACAGAGCGGTAACATATTGGGCAAGATAGACTGGTGGACAGTGTTGCTGTACGTCGCGCTTGCAGTGATGGGCTGGCTTGCAATATGCGGCGCAAGCTACAGTTTTGTGGACACAGGCTACCTGGCGTTCCTTGACCCTGGAGTGCGAACAGGAAAGCAGGCAATGTGGATAGGGATATCGCTGGTTGCAGGGGCAGTGCTGCTCTGTTTCAAGAAGCACACATACCTTAACCTATCATGGATAATATACATTGCTACAATGCTGGTGGGCATTGTAACAATATTCGTTGCCAAGGATACCAAAGGTTCCTGCTCATGGCTTGAGTTCGGCTCGTTCAAGATACAGCCGGCCGAGTTCATGAAGTTCTCCACGGCCTTGACGCTGGCAGCATTCATGAACCGCCGCAGCTTCAACATAAACAAGAGCACCGACCTTGCACTATGCATTGGGATAATACTGCTCCCGATGATAATTATCATATGCCAGAAGGAGACCGGCAGCGCGCTTGTCTACCTCTCGCTGTTCCTTGTGCTCTATCGCGAGGGCATGACGGGCCTGTTCCTCCTCATGGGAGTGAGCGCAGTGGTATATTTTGTGGTGGGCATAAAGTTCGGCAGCAAGTTCTTCGAAGCGCTTCCTGTCGCTATAGGACCCTATGCCGTGACTGTCCTCATACAGGCATTCTCCATTGCCATGGTAAGGTTCTGGTGCAAGCACAACAGGACTTTCCTTACCCTGCTTGCCGTTAACGTTACCGTAACGCTTGCTGCCTACTGGACGGCAATATACCTCATAGAGTTCAACATAATGGTTGTGCAGTACATGCTGCTGGCCTTCAACACCGTCTATCTTGTTATAAGGATAAGGCTGGGGAACGAGCCCAGAAACCTGTGGATAGCGCTCTACATAATTGGTTCTGTCGCGTTCTTCCACTCTACAAGCTATGTAATGAACGAGGTGCTGGGGGACCACCAGAGGGAGCGCATTGAGGTGCTGCTAGGACTGAAGGACGACCTTTCAGGAGCAGGTTACAACGTACACCAGTCAATGATTGCGATAGGCTCGGGCGGCCTCACCGGAAAAGGTTTCCTCAACGGCACGCAGACAAAGCTCAACTATGTGCCAGAGCAGGACACCGACTTCATATTCTGCACCATAGGCGAGGAGCAGGGATTCATAGGCTCCACATTCGTGCTGACGGTATTCGTAATTTTCATACTGCGGTTCATGGCGCTTGCCGAACGCCAGGACGACCGTTTCGGGCGCGCTTTCGGATACTCGCTGGCGTCAATCTTCTTCTTCCACTTTGCCATAAACATAGGCATGGTGCTAGGAATAACGCCCGTGATTGGCATTCCGCTTCCGTTCTTCAGCTATGGAGGCTCGTCGTTCCTTGGATTCTCAATCCTGCTGTTTACATTCCTGAGGATTGACGCTGAGCGCGACCGTTCGAAGAGCAGAGCCTGAGCCCCACGTCATAGAGGCCTGGAAGGCTGCATGTGTCCATTATGTGTGACACGCGCATTTCAACCGTGCCGCTGCCTGCAAGCGTAACCGGTACCGGGAGGCTGCATGCCTGGTACAGCATGCCCGCAGTAGCGCCCTTGCGGGTCCCGCTGGCGTCATACATCTCGCAGCAGAGCGTGTCAGCTATGGCCGGCTGGCCAGCTGAAAGAATCTCCACACGTGCGACAAGATTCCTGTAAGGATATGAGGCTGCCGCACGCACCTCAAGGGAGAGCTCATACTCCCCGGCGGGGCGCTCGTTGCCTAAAAAGAACGAGACAGTATCTTCCCTGCCCCATCCGCTGCAATCCACGCTTTGGAAACCATGGAACCGCATGCGGCCGCATGAGACGGCAAGTAAGGAGAGTGCCGCAATGCAGAGCAGCCTACTCGCTTTTCGGAACATTCCTGTTACCTTTATCCTTTCTTCCATTGCCCTTCTTCTGCTCGGGACAGCTGTTATTGCCCTGCCCGCCCTTGCGGCGCTTCTTGCCGCTGCGCGTGGCATTGTCAAAGCGGTTAATGCTCTCCTGCTCAAGAAGGTCGGCCGAGCGCTTGGGTTCCTGCGCTCCGCCAGCCTGCAGCGCCTCAGGGCGCTCGCCACGCTTGTTCATCTCAATAACGGCGAATGCACGGCGACCGCTTATTGTGACAAGGTTCGCAGGAATATGCTTGTCGGTAGAGTATGTAACCTCTCCACGCATTATATCGCACTTGAAGAAGTAGTATGTGCCGTCCTTGGTCTCAAGCTCAACGTCACGCGGAGGCAGCCCTCGCGACGCCTCAACATAGGCGTCAACCTCATAGTTGAGGCAGCACTTGAGCTTAGCGCACTGGCCTGCTAGCTTCTGCGGGTTGAGCGATATGTCCTGGAAGCGCGCAGCCGATGTAGATACCGACACAAAGTTTGTTGTGAACGTAGCGCAGCACAGAGCCCTGCCGCAGGGACCTATTCCGCCAATGCGGCCAGCCTCCTGGCGTGCGCCAATCTGTTTCATCTCAATCTTTATCCTGAACACCTCGGCAAGTACCTTTATGAGCTGGCGGAAATCGACACGGTTGTCGGCAATATAATAGAAGATAGCCTTCTGCCCGTCGCCCTGATACTCAACGTCGCCAATCTTCATGTCAAGGCCAAGGTCCTTTGCAATCTGGCGCGAGCGTATCATGGTGTCATGCTCGCGCGCCTTAGCCTCCTCGTATTTCTCCATATCCACTGGACGCGCCTTGCGGTAGATGCGCTTGAACTCGCTCTCAGGGGTGAGACGTGTCTTCTTGAGCTGCAGCAGCACAAGACGGCCAGTCATTGTAACCTTGCCTATGTCGTGGCCTGGGCTTGCCTCAACAGCAACCACATCGCCTTTCTGCAGAGGAATATTGTTGCTGTTCCTGTAATATCCCTTGCGAGTATTCTTGAACTGCACCTCAACAATGTCGGTATACTCCTCGTTGCCAGGCACGCATGCCAGCCAGTCAAAAGTATTCAGCGGGGCCTCCATCTTGCCGCAGCCTTTGCAGCAGATACCGGCACAGCCATTATTTTCCTTATATCTTTTCTCCATCTATCTGTTTTTTATCCAGACAATCATTCTCAACGACATGTCGAAGAAGACCATCTTTGCATTTACATTCTGTTCAATATGCCTCTGCGCCTCGGAGAGCTCTTCCATAATGCCGAATATGTTGCGCTCATTCACGAAAGGAGAGAAACGCACCGAGAAGCTGCGCTCGGCCTGCGACATGTAGTTCATCGCCTCCTCCTTGAAGTTCATTATGAAGTTCTCGCGTATCATGCGCTGGCAATAGTCGAGCAGCCGCTTCTGGCGCTCGCGGCCAAGGGCGGCCACCTGCTCGCTCCACGCCTTCATCTCGCGGATATTGCGTGCATAGGCTATTCGCATGAGCCTCATGAAGAGTTCAAGATAGCGGGCCTTGTCATCGCTCAGCGAAATGAGTTCCTCGGCCTGCTCCCAGTTGCCTGCGCTCTGCTGGGCAATCATCTTGGCGTCCTCGAACGAGAGCCCAAGGCGAGACTGCAGCGCACTCTCAATGTCCTCCTGCGCAATACGCGGGACATCAATGCGCTGGGTACGGCTCTGTATTGTGGCAATAATCTTGTCAGGTTCTTCCGACACTAGCAGGAAGAGGGTGTCCTTTGGCGGTTCCTCAATTATCTTCAGGAGCTTGTTGGAACCGACCTCCTTCATCTTCTCGGGCAGCCATATTATCACCACCTTCCAGCCGCCCTCGCGCGACTGCATTGAGAGCTTATGCAGAATCTCAGCGCTCTCACGGTCATAAATCATAGGCTGCTGGTTCTCAAGGTCAAGCATGGCAAGCCAGTCATCATAGCTGAAGTATGCGCCTTTGGATAGCATTTCACGCCACTCGGCAATATAGTCGTCGCTGACAGGATGCTCGCTCCCGCCCTTCTTCTTTTTCACAGGGAACACGAAGTGAAGGTCGCTGTGTATGAACTTGCCCAGCTTTACGCAGGCCGGGCACGCACCGCATGCGTCACCATTGCCCTTGCCGCAAAGCAGGTAGTTGGCAAGCGCAATCGCAATGGCCAGCTTTCCGTTGCCGCGAGGGCCCGTAATGAGCAAGGCATGCGCAAGGCGGTTGCTGTCGACACTGCGGCGCAACTGCTCTATTACGCCTCTCTGCCCTATTATGTCTTTAAAGAACACGCTCATCAGTATATGGCCTTTGCAATATCATAAACACTGTCGAATGCATTAAGTGTATAGAAATGAATGCTAGGCACCCCATGCTCTATCAGCTCGCGGCACTGCCTTATACCCCACTCGCGCCCCACCTGAGCCACAGCAGCGTCATCCTTGCAGCGCCCAATCTCGGCAACAAGCTCGCCTGGCAGGTCAACCCGGAATGTCTTTGGCAGCACGTTCAGCTGCGAAAGGCGGTGTATGGGCTTTATTCCAGGAATAATGGGAATTGTTATGCCCGCTGCGCGTGCGCGCTCAACAAACTCAAAGTACTTGCGGTTATCGAAGAACATCTGCGTAACGGCATATGCAGCGCCTTCATCGGCCTTGAGCTTGAGCACAGCAAGGTCACTCTCCATGTTAGGGGCCTCCTCATGCTTCTCGGGGTAGCATGCCACACCGAAAGAGAACGGCACGCCACGCTCCTTCATTGCCGAGCCATCGGCAAAGAACCCCTCATTAAAGCGGTTCACCTGGCGCACAAGGTCAATTGCGTGAAGATTGCCCTTCTTTGCAGGAGCAGTATTCGCGTCGCCCTTGCACTTGTCGCCACGCAGCACAAGTATGTCGTTTATCCCCGAGAGCTGCAGGTCAATGAGCGCATACTCTGTGTCCTCAAGCGTGTATCCGTCGCACAGTATATGCGGCACCACCGGCACGTTATAGCGGTGATGAATGGCCGTTGCTACGGCCACTGTTCCCGGGCGCCGGCGTATGCTGCCAAGCCTGAATGTCCCGTTGCCCAGATCCTGGTACACTGGCTCGCTGTGGTGGGTAGTGATATTTATATACCCCGGACTGAACTCCATCAGGCGGTCAATATTCCCGAAGAGCCTTCCGGTACCAGTACCCTTGAGCGGAGGCAGCACCTCAAACGAGAAGGCGGTACTTGAAGATGAGCCTATGTAGTCTATTACTCGCATCTAATACATCTAATTTTCCTAAATTACAAAAATACACAAAAACGCTGGAATAATCAACCGAAATCGGAATAATAGATGAAATCATTGGAACGCAAAAACGAGAATTTGTGGGACGAAATCGCAATCCGAGACAGACCATCGAGCAACTGCAATCCAATATCAAGCAAATGGAGGTAGAACACCAAAAGCAGATACAGGAGGTCAAGCAATCATACGAAGCGGAACATCGTAAACAATCGGAGTATATCGACAAGATTTTGCGTTACTTCCCGTATGTAGAGAAACTGATGCCGATGATTAAATACCTTAGCGAGAGAATGGGATTCAACGACAACCTTATCAAAGCATTATGCACTTTTAAGGAAATACCCGTAAAAGGCAAACTCTATTCAACGATGTTTAACCAATCGTTTTCAGCCGATGGTGCGGTCTGCTCCCTC
>JAZNUE010000050.1:0-22397 GCA_045592125.1 Bacteroidaceae bacterium
GGTATACACCTTGATATGCTCGGGACTTACCCCATGCTTCTTGAGAGTAGTCTCTGCTCCATGAAGCAGCGCTGCAGTAATGTTTTCATTCCATTCCGAAACCACAATGCCAAACTTCATTGATGAAGCATCAGGCACGGAATTGATATCGTATGCAGAAAGGTTGTGATATGCTGTTGCCATTGTTATATTCAGAGATTAAAAAGGAGAGTTCACGAACATCTGCCGAGAACTCTCACACGATATTTATAAAGTCTATTATTTTACACGCTCTATGTACTTGTCGATATCCATAGACTGCATGGAACCGTAGTACTTATCCTTAATCTGCTGATAAGCCTTCAAGGCATCGGCCTTCTTGCCAAGCTTCTCGTAAATCTGACCAGCCTGAATAAGGTAAGCGGGGCTAAGCACATTGTTGTCAGCCTTATTAGCAGCTTTCACCAATGTAGAGGCAGCCTGAGCCTCGTCGCCAACCTGAGCATAGCAGTTGCCCAAAGCAGCCAATACAGAAGGAGCAACCATCATATCATTACCCTTGAAAGACTTAAGAACGGGAATAGCCTCTTCATAACGTCCCAGCTTGGCCAAGCAGAGTCCTTCGTAAGCTTTTGCAAGGTTAGCAGCCTTAGTACCACCAAAGTCATCGGCTACTGAAGCAAAACCTGCATACTCATACTGGTCGCCATTCAAAGCAACTTCATAGTTACCATCCTGGAAATACTTCTCGCCTACGAACAGAGCCTCGGCAGCCTTCTGCTCACGTGGAGCGATAACAAAAGTCGACAGCAGCATACCGGCTGCGATGAGTACAACAACAGCTACAACACCTACTATCAGATTCTTCTTGTTCTTGTTAACGAATGCCTCAGAGCGGCTTACAGCCTCCTCCACATTGAGCACTTGCTCATGATTGATTTCTTTTTTTGCCATATTCTTTTTATTTTTTAGATTTCTTTTTCGTTATGAAATACAAAATTAGTTCATTTCTGCTGATTGATGAAATTTCAGCGCATTTTTTTTACTCCAGCACGTTGTTTTTTCATTTTTAATCGCTTTTTTGGGATAATATTCGTATCTTCGTACATTATTTACAGCAATGATATTAAAAAGACTCTCTATACTGAACTACAAGAGCATCTGCCAAGCAGATATTGAGTTTTCCCCAAAAGTAAACTGTTTTATCGGACAAAACGGAATGGGAAAGACCAACCTACTTGATGCCATACATTACCTATCGTTCTGCAAGAGTTCATCCAATCCGATTGATTCGCAGGTCATGAATCACAACGAAGACTTCTTCGTCCTGCAAGGATCATACGAGACAGAGCAGGGAGACAGGGAAGAGATTTATTGCGGGATGAAACGTCGACAGAAAAAGATTTTCAAACGCAACCAAAAACCCTACCAGCGTTTTTCTGAACACGTAGGACTCATCCCCCTAGTCATGGTTTCGCCATCAGACAATGACCTCATACTTGGAGGGAGCGAAGAACGTCGGCGATTTATGGATGTCACAATCTCACAGCACGACAAAGAATACCTCAACCAACTCATAGCGTACGACAAGGCGCTACAACAGCGAAATGCGCTATTAAAGCAAGAAGAAGAGCCCGACCCAGAGCTCCTCAATCTTTGGGAGGAGCTGATGGCACAATCGGGAGAGATTATATACCAACGACGCAAAAGCTTTATTGAACGACTTACCCCCATCTTCCAAGAATTCTATTCACAAATATCAGAAGAGCGTGAGGCCGTTTCGCTTTCATACATTTCGCATGGCGAGCGAGGCCAACTCCTCGACGTCATCCGTGACGGACGAGCCAAAGACAGAATAATGGGATACACACTGCATGGGACACACAAGGACGATCTCATCATGCAACTCGGCAACTATCCTATTAAGCGTGAAGGTTCGCAAGGACAAAACAAGAGCTACCTCATAGCGCTTAAGTTAGCACAATTCAACCTTCTTCGTCAATCGGGACAGACCACCCCCCTATTGCTTCTCGACGACATATTTGACAGATTGGATGCATCACGCGTAGAGCAGATCATACGAATCGTCTCCAGCGACAACTTCGGACAGATATTTATCACAGATGTCAATCGCGGCCATCTTGATAGCATCCTTGCCCGCCAATCCTCTGGATACAAGCTCTATACCGTAACAAATGGGGTTATCAATGAAGGAAGCCTATGAAACGCACCAACTCAGAAGCCATAGGCGACCTCATACATCAGTATCTCCGACAACAAGGACTAGAGGCACCGCTCAACGAATATCGACTCATACAAGGTTGGGCACATGTAATGGGCCCAATCGTCAATCGCTATACAAAGGATCTAGCCATCCGTAACCAGACCCTCTATGTACAGCTAACATCACCGGTCATACGGCAAGAACTCCTCATGCAGCGAAACGAATTCATACAAAGACTCAATGCTTATGTAGGAGCACAGGTAATCACCAACATCGTATTCCATTAATGTGAGTTTCCATATCTCTATGCCGAAAGTTCATAAATCGGTTGGCTTTGGCAGCGCATGCGCTACGGAGGCTGTGTCAAAGTGAGAAACAACTATCATTTGTCGTTTCGACAGAGCGAAGCGACGAGAAATCTCTAGTCAAATGCAGCACAAGGGATGCTCCTGTAACCTGAAAAACCAAAATTTTTCGTGCTCCCTGAATTTTGTTGCCAAAAAATTTGGCAGTATAAATGATTGTACGTACCTTTGCAACGCAATTGAGAGTTGCGGCATATTGGACGTTTAGCTCAGCTGGTTTAGAGCATCTGCCTTACAAGCAGAGGGTCGGCGGTTCGAATCCGTCAACGTCCACACAAGAACAGACATATCGGACGTTTAGCTCAGCTGGTTTAGAGCATCTGCCTTACAAGCAGAGGGTCGGCGGTTCGAATCCGTCAACGTCCACCGATGATGAACCTGCGCAGTGCGTAGGTTATTTTTTTCTCCCTTTGCGCCCTCTGGCCGTTTTTAGTTTATTTTTCATAAACTTTATGCTCCCGTTGGGCGTTTGTGGTTAAAAAGTACTATTTTTGTATCCTGAAAAACGTTTTTACAGAATAGATAATGGAACATCTTGACATCCTTACAGCCATTTCTCCCATTGACGGCCGTTACAGGGGGAAGACCGGAGCGCTCGCCGGATATTTTTCGGAGTATGCGCTGATTAAGTATCGCGTGTTTGTTGAAATAGAGTATTTCATTGCCTTGTGCGAGCTGCCCATACCGCAGCTCTGTGGCATGGACAAGGGCCTGTTCCCTCGCTTGCGCCAGATATACAAGGAGTTCTCTGCCGAAAATGCAGCGCGCGTAAAGGAGATTGAGAAGGTTACTAACCATGATGTCAAGGCTGTGGAATATTTTATAAAGGAGCAGTTTGATGCTATCGGCGGCCTTGATTCGTATAAGGAGTTTATCCACTTCGGACTCACATCGCAGGACATAAACAATACGTCTATTCCTTGCTCAATAAAGGATGCGCTCAGCGATGTATATTATCCTGCTATTGAGGAACTCATTGCCCAGCTCAAGGAGTACGCCGCAGCGTGGGAGAACATCCCTATGCTTGCACGCACTCATGGACAGCCAGCGTCACCTACACGCCTTGGAAAAGAGGTAATGGTGTTTGTATACCGTCTTGAGACACAGCTGGCCGAACTCAAGAGGTGTGTAATCTCGGCAAAGTTCGGCGGTGCTACGGGCAACTTCAACGCTCACCGTGTTGCCTATCCTTCAATAGACTGGAAAGCGTTCGCTAACAGGTTCGTAAAGGAAAGTCTTGGACTGGAGCGCGAGCAGTATACAACACAGATTTCAAACTATGATAACCTGGCGGCACTGTTCGACGCTATGAGGCGCATAAATGTCATTATCATGGACATGGACAAGGATTTCTGGCAGTATATATCAAACGAGTTCTTCAAGCAGAAGATTAAGGCCGGCGAAGTGGGTTCTAGCGCTATGCCGCACAAGGTTAACCCCATTGACTTCGAGAACAGCGAGGGCAACCTTGGCATAGCCAACGCGATACTTGACCATCTGGCCATGAAATTGCCAATCTCGCGCCTGCAGCGCGACCTCACCGACTCTACAGTGCTGCGCAATGCCGGTGTCCCCTTGGGGCACATGCTCATTGCTGTCAAGAGCTCTCTTGTAGGCCTGCGCAAGCTGCTGCTTAACGAGCAGGCGATATATGACGAGCTTGACAACTGCTGGAGCGTATGTGCCGAGGGAATCCAGACAATACTGCGCCGTGAGTCATATCCTAACCCCTACGAGGCCCTTAAGGCCCTTACTCGCACGAATGAGGGCATAAACCGCGACACGCTGCTGCAGTTCATTGATGGGCTCGATGTGCCTGAGGCCGTCAAGGAGGAACTGCGTGCAATAACACCGCACACATATACAGGTTTCTAATAGAATATAATTTGGACCGTGAGGTTCGTAAAATATTTTTCAGATGAGTAATTATAGAGACAAGCGTCAGGAGGGGAACTTCTCACGCGGAAACAGGGAAAAGGTGTCCTACAACCCCAACTTTGGCGAAGACAACAGGCTCAAGCGCCGTCCTCGCTTCAGCAGAGGGGGTGATGACAGGCCTCAGTTTGAACGTGCAGAACGTGGCAGCAGGCCTTATGGATATAGCAGAGGCGAGGCAGCAGGTGCCGAAGAGAGAGAAAACCGCTATGGCGGTGCTCCCAGACAGCGTTACGGCAGGGACAATGGCCAGGGCGGTGCACGCGCGCCGCGCAAAGGCGGCTACAGCAGGGATTCTCAGGGCAACGAGGCTAGTAGCCGTTATGGTGCCGAGAGAGGCGGTTCGTGGTCTCCGGCAGGGCGCCGCGAGAACTATGGCAGCAGGCCTGCAAGAAGAGGCGCATACGACCCGAAGGCAAAGTATAGTGCAAAGAAACGCATGGCATATAAGGAGGCGGCAATCGACCCCGATGCTCCAGTGCGTCTGAACAAGTTCCTTGCAAATGCTGGAATATGCTCGCGCCGTGAGGCCGATGACTATATTGAGGCTGGCGTTATCTCAGTTAACGGCGCCGTGGTGACAGAACTTGGCACAAAGGTGCTCCCTACTGACGATGTGCGCTTCAATGGCGAGCGCATAAACCCCGAGCGCAAGGTCTATGTCCTGCTTAACAAGCCCAAGGACTGCGTTACTACTGTTGACGACCCGCAGGAGCGCAAGACTGTGCTCGACTGCCTCAAGGGGATAGGCAAGGAGAGAATCTACCCCGTAGGCCGTCTCGACAGGAACACCACTGGTGTGCTCTTGCTTACAAATGACGGCGACCTTGCCGCAAAGCTCACGCACCCCAAGTTCATGAAGAAGAAGATATATCATGTCACATGCGACAAGAATGTCGCAATGTCTGACATGGACCTTCTTGTCAACGGAATTGAGCTTGAGGACGGTCCGGTGTATGCCGACGAGGTGTCATACGTCAATGAGGCCGACCGCTCGCAGATTGGCATTGAGATACATTCAGGAAAGAACCGTATCGTACGCCGTATGCTCGAGCACCTTGGCTACCGCGTGAACAAGCTCGACCGCGTGCTGTTTGCCGGGCTTACAAAGAAGAACCTCAGGCGTGGCGACTGGCGCTACCTCACCGACAAGGAGGTTGCAATGCTGCGAATGGGTGCCTATGAGTAATAACTAGGCCCGCATTGCGGGCACAACTATAAGAATCGATGAAAGCGATAAGACGAACAAGAATTTCCGACCTGCTCAAGAGCAAGGAGCATGGCATTGAGGTTAACGTGCGTGGTTGGGTAAGGACCCGCCGTAGTAGCAAACAGGTTGCCTTTGTGGCATTGAATGACGGCTCTACAATCAATAATGTACAGGTTGTTATAGACGTGGACAAGTTTGACGAGGAACTTGTGAAGCAGTTTACTACCGGCGCCTGCCTTAGCGTTAACGGAACGCTGGTGGAATCTATCGGCGGCGGCCAGTCTGTCGAGATACAGGCAACAGAGATAGAGCTGCTTGGCGCCTGTGACAATACATATCCGCTGCAGAAGAAGGGCCAGACTATGGAGTTCATGCGTACAGTGGCCCACCTGCGCCCCCGTACAAACACTTTCGGTGCAGTCTTCCGTATTCGCCACAATATGGCCTATGCTATCCACAAGTTCTTCCACGACAAAGGTTTCTACTACTTCCACACGCCGCTTATTACAGCCTCTGACTGTGAGGGCGCAGGACAGATGTTCCAGGTTACTACCATGAACCTCTACGACCTCAAGAAGGACGAGAACGGAAGCATAATATACGACAGTGACTTCTTCGGCAAGCAGGCCAGCCTCACCGTATCGGGCCAGCTCGAGGGCGAGCTGGCGGCCACAGCGCTTGGTGCCATATATACATTCGGCCCTACATTCCGCGCCGAGAACTCAAACACTCCGCGCCATCTTGCCGAATTCTGGATGATTGAGCCCGAGGTTGCCTTCAATGACATATATGACAACATGGAACTTGCCGAGGAGTTCATAAAGTACTGCGTACAGTGGGCCCTTGACAACTGCATGGAGGACATAACCTTCCTTAACAACATGATTGACAATGGGCTTATTGAGCGTCTGCGCTCAATCGTGGACACTGAGTTCGTGCGCCTGAGCTATACCGACGGTATCAAGATTCTTGAGGAGGCGGTCGCTGGCGGCCACAAGTTCGAGTTCCCCGTATACTGGGGTGTTGACCTCGCCTCGGAGCATGAGCGTTACCTTGTCGAGACACATTTCAAGCGCCCTGTAATCCTTACCGACTATCCAAAGGATATCAAGGCCTTCTATATGAAGCAGAACGAGGACGGCAAGACTGTGCGCGCAATGGATGTGCTCTTCCCCAAGATTGGCGAGATTATCGGCGGTTCAGAGCGTGAGGCCGATTACGGCAAGCTTCTCAAGCGCATTGAGGAGATGAATATCCCAATGAAGGACATGTGGTGGTATCTCGATACACGCCGCTACGGTTCATGCCCTCATTCAGGATTCGGTCTCGGTTTCGAGCGCCTGCTGCTCTTTGTAACAGGTATGGCAAACATCCGCGACGTGATACCGTTCCCGCGTACTCCAAACAATGCCGAGTTCTAGCAGAAGGCTCCTGCCCTAAGAATGATGGTGCACCAGCAAAATGGCGCGCCATCATTCTTTTTTTGCGGTACCATTTGCTGCTGCATGTTTCCTTTTATGCAGAAAATGCCTCCTCTTTCCCGAATAATTCTTAAATGGTTTTCAAGTCTGCAATAAAAATATTATACTCGCGTTATAAAATAAAAGACTGATGCATGGACAAGAACCGTTATTGCATAATTATGGCAGGCGGGCAGGGCACCCGCCTGTGGCCCATGAGCCGCAAGGCATTTCCCAAGCAGTTCCAGGATGTGCTCGGCTGCGGCAGGACCCTGCTGCAGCTTACCTATGACCGTTACTGCCGCATAATTCCAAAAGAGAATATACTTATATCCACACATGTGGACTACACAGACATTGTGCGCAAGCAGCTTCCCGATGTGCCCGACTGCCAGGTAATCCATGAGCCTGCATTCCGCGGAACGGCACCCAGCCTTGCGAACCTTGCCTGCCATATACGCACATTGAACAGCAAGGCCAACATCATCGTTGCACAGAGCGACCAGCTTATACTTGACGAGGCGAAGTTTGCCGACACTATTGCCCGCGGCCTGGACTTTGTTGCCGAGAACAACAAGCTTGTTGTCATAGGCATTAGGCCCACATGCCCCGAAACAAGGTACGGCTATATACAGGTAGACGGAGCGCCCGACGAGGGCTCGTTCTACAAGGTGAGGACATTTACTGAGAAGCCAGAGTACGAGTTTGCCAAGATATTCATGGAGAGCGGTGAGTTCTACTGGAACTCTGGCCTGTATATATGGAATGTGCAGACAATTATTGATACCATGTCGAAGTTCCTGCCCGAAATGATGCGTACGCTTGAGGACATATACAGTGCAATCCCCGACCGTAACCAGCGCCGCATGAAAGGGTATGAGATATACACGTCATTCCCCAACGCCTCGCTCGACATGAGCGTGATGGAGAGGGCCGACAATGTGCACCTTCTTCCTGGCGAGTTCGGCTGGGCCGACATAGGCACATGGGATACTCTCTACGCAACCTTGCCGAAGGACAGCGACGGCAATGTCACCGCAAACTCTTCTGTGCTCCGGTACGAGAGCCATGACAACCTTATAGTCATGCCAAAGGGCAAGCTTGCCGTTGTTCAAGGCGTAGACGGCCTGCTTGTAGTAGACTCAGGCGACGTGCTCATGATTTGCCGCAAGGAAGACGAGAAGGAGATAAGGAAGTTCCTTAACGACGCGAAGATGAAGCTCGGCGAGAAGTTCGCGTAGCAGTAGTTCCCCTTATTCTGCTATCCAGCGCTTGTCGTGCGCCTTTGTCTTCAGCGGGTCGTACCTGAGCGCCTCCGCGCTGGGTATCTTCACCTTGTATGGCCTGCCGCTCTTGTTTGCCATAGACGCGCTCCTTATCCACGGATTTGCCTCATGAAGCTGCAGGTAGGTAAGCCCGTGCTCCTTGGCCACATCGGCCCAGCTCGCCACGGCGCCCTCTATACTTATTGTCTTGGCCTCTGGCAGTGCAGGGTATAGGTCCTGCGCCCTCAGTATAAAGCCATATTCCTTGGGGTTGCCGAAGATTGTCTTCACTGCCAGCAGGCGGAATATGTAGCGCGATGTCTCGGGCAGCAGCACCAGGTCAATCGCCTTTTTCTCTTTCTGTGCCGTTACCCTCTTCTCCACGTTTGCCATGCCAGTGTTGTAGCTTGCAGCAACAGTCAGCCAGTCGCCAAACTTCGCGTATGATTCCTTGAGGTACTTGCATGCTGCCTCAGTTGCCTTCTCAATGCTGTAGCGCTCGTCCACCTCGCCGTTTATCTCAAGCCCATACTGCCTCCCAGTCTTTTCCAGGAACTGCCAAGGACCTGCAGCGCCGGCCGTGGAGCGTGCCTCGACATCGCCGTTGCATTCAATTATCATCAGGTACTTGAAGTCATCCGGGATACCATGCATTGCCAGTATGGGCTCAACGATTGGGAACAGCCGGTTCGCACGCTTAATCTGAAGCATGGTGTTGATGTGCGAGTAGCAGAAGGAGAGCATCTCGCGGTCCATGCGCTCGCGGCGGTCCTGCGTGGTAAGGTCGTTCTTCTCGCCGGCAAAGAGCACGCAAGCGGGTATCTCTGGCGAAATGTTCTGTGCTGTCTGCGTCTCTTCCCCGTCGGGGCTGTCGCAGGATGCTACTGCCAATGAAGGCACGGCTGCCATGATTATGGCGTGCAGCAGCGCTGCAATGTTCTTTCTTATATCCATAAGCGGGCCTGTCTTTTCAAATTTCCCGCGAAGGTAGTTCAAACATATTCAATTATCAACTGTTTTTGTTGATTTGCGTTGCTTTTTTTTGTTCCTTTGCAAAGTATTTGGAACCTGTGCCTGAATAGGCGCTTCTTCTTGCCTGTTTCTCGGGTTCCCCACGATTTTTTTGACAGTCTTATGGCAGAATTTGAAATGATTGCAAAGACCTTTCAGGGTCTTGAGGAGGTTTTGGCAAAGGAACTTATTGCCTTGGGTGCGAACAATGTAGAGATAGGACGCCGCATGGTATCCTTTACGGGTGACAAGGCAATGATGTACAAGGCAAACTTTCATTTGAGGAGTGCGGTCCGCATATTGAAGCCCATCATGCATTTTAAGGCGTCCAGCGCCGATGAGGTGTATGAAGTAATCAAGTCAATTGGCTGGGAGCAGTACCTTGGCTGCAACTCCACATTCTCGGTCGATTCTGTCGTCTACAGCGACGCGTTCCGCCATTCAAAGTTCGTGGCCTACCGCGTAAAGGACGCTATTGCCGACTATTTCAGCGAGAAGTACGGCGAGCGCCCCTCGGTACGCCTCAACAACCCCGACCTTATATTCCACATACACATAGCAGGCGAGGAGTGTACGCTTGCCTTTGACAGTTCGGGCGAGTCCTTGCACCGCAGGGGCTACCGCGTAGAGACTGGTGCAGCGCCAATAAACGAGGTGCTTGCGGCCGGCATGATTATGCTCACCGGCTGGGACGGCCAGTGCGATTTCATTGACCCTATGTGCGGTTCCGGAACTCTGCTCATTGAGGCGGCCCTCATTGCCCGCAACATTGCTCCCGGTGTCTTCCGTCAGGGATATGCCTTTGAGAAGTGGAACGACTTTGACAGCGAGCTGTTCAAGTCAATCTATGACGACGATTCAGGCGAGAGGGAGTTCTCTCACAAGATATATGGCTACGATGTGGACGGCCGCATGGTGGCATGTGCAAGACGCAATGCAAAGTCGGCGATGATGGCCGATGTCATTGAAGTCGAGTGCCGCGATATCAAGGATTTCGAGCAGCCTGCAGAACCTGCGATAATGGTTGTCAACCCGCCTTATGGCGAGCGTCTCAGGCTCGAGAACCTTCTTCAGGTGTACAAGGACCTGGGCTCGCGCCTCAAGCATGCTTTCCAGGGCAATGAGGCATGGGTGATAAGCAGCAGCTATGACTGCTTCGACCAGATTGCCCTCAAGGCGTCGGCGCGTATTCCGCTGCACAATGGCGACCTTGACTGCGAGTTCCGCAAGTACGAGCTCTTCTCGGGCAAGTACAGCGGATTCCGTGGCGAGGGCAACGAGCTTGCCAAGGACTTCGCGCCGCTCAAGCGCAAGTCGCGCCTTACGGGCGCCGACGGCGAGCAGCGTCCTCCCCGCTCAAAGGGGAATGCCACCGATGGTTTCTCGGGCGAGATTGACGAGGAGTCAATGCGTCGTCGCCGTGAGCTGGAGTCCTACTTCAGTTCATACAAGAGCAAGAGAAGCGCGGCAGCGCGCAAGCGCAGGGAAGAGCGCGAGGAGAGCGGAGAGGCACGCGAGCCGCGTGCGCCACGTGCACCGCGAAGAGACGGCGAGCGCAAGGATGTGTTCGGTTCCACATATGGACACGAGAGACGCGGCTCCCGCAGGGGTAGTGAAGGGCGTCCCGCTAAAGATGGTGCCCGTGGCGGGAATGCCTCGGCAGGGCGTGCTCCACGCAAGAAGGATAGTGGCAGGAGCGAGCGTCCGGCAGGCCGTGGAGGGAAACGGAAAGGTGAAAAGTAAGAGACCGCGAGTATAATAAGGCTAATACATGTTGCTGGCACCCGTTAAGGGGTGCCGCTAAAGAAGATACAGACTATGAAAATATTACTTTTAGGTAGCGGAGGCCGCGAGCATGCCCTTGCATGGAAAATAGCACAGAGTCCAAAGGTTGAAAGGCTATTCATTGCTCCAGGCAATGCCGGGACAAAGGAGGTTGGCGAGAATGTTGCCATTCCTGTATGTGACTTTGACGCCATTGCGGCATTTGTTGTTGAGAATGGTGTCGGTATGGTGGTTGTGGGTCCCGAGGACCCGCTGGTAAAGGGTATATACGACTATTTCAAGGCCGATGCCCGCCTGCAGCATGTCGCAGTAATAGGTCCTTCCAAGGCCGCTGCCGAGCTTGAGGGAAGCAAGAGCTTTGCAAAGGACTTCATGCAGCGCCATTCTATCCCCACAGCGGCGTACCGTGCATTTACTGCTGACGAGAAGGAGGAGGCGTACCGCTTCCTTGAAGGCCTGAAGGCGCCTTATGTACTAAAGGCCGACGGCCTTTGTGCCGGTAAGGGCGTGCTTATACTGCCTACGCTCGAGGAGGCAAAGAGCAGCCTCGACGAGATGTTCGGCGGAATGTTCGGCGACTCGTCGGCAACAGTAGTCATTGAGGAGTTCCTCGACGGCATTGAGTGCTCGGTCTTTGTGCTCACCGATGGCAAGGACTATGTGATACTGCCCGAGGCAAAGGACTACAAGCGTATCGGCGAGGGCAATACAGGCCTCAATACTGGCGGAATGGGCTCAATCTCTCCAGTCCCGTTCGCTACAGCAGAATGGATGGGCAAGGTTGAGGAACGCATTATACGCCCTACAGTCGACGGCCTTGCAAAGGACGGCCTGCTCTATAAGGGCTTCATCTTCTTTGGCCTTATAGACGTTGCTGGAGAACCTATGGTAATAGAGTATAACGTGCGTATGGGCGATCCCGAGACAGAGTCTGTAATGCTGCGCCTCAAGAGCGACATTGTAACACTTTTCGAGAAGGTGGACGCGGGCGCTCTTGCCGGCACTGCCGTAGAGCTTGACGAAAGGTGCGCAGTCTGTGTTATGCTTGTTTCGGGCGGCTATCCCGAGCACTATGACAAGGACTTTGAGATTACAGGCCTTGAGAATGTTACAGAGAGTATCCTGTTCCATGCAGGTACTGCCGAAAAGGACGGCAAGGTGGTTACAGCAGGAGGCCGTGTCATTGCTGCCGTATCCTACGGCGCTACCCGTGCCGAGGCGCTTGAGAAGTCTTTCCGCTCTGCAAACACGGTCAATTTCAATAAGAAGTACTTTAGAGGAGATATAGGTTTTGACTTATAGCCGTTCACTGCAGGGGCGTTTCGCTTCGTGGAAATATACTCCGCTGCTCCTTGTGCTGCTGGCAGCGCTGCTGTGGGGCGCCGCATTGTTCCTGATGCCCGCTCCCTCGCATGTGCTGTGGATTAGCATAGGCGGGTTCCTGCCAGTCGTCTTGCCTGTACTCTGCTACATCGCTGTTGCCCTGCTGCTCGCACGGCTGCACCTCTCCGAAAGGCGCGTATACTGGATGGCTCCGCTATACCTGCTGCTTACGGCAATTACAGTTACCTGCCATTATAATGCAACGGTTGCGGCCAGTACGCTGCTTTTTATGCTGCTTATGAGCTCGCTCCTCTCGTGCCAGCCTGGCGAGAATGCCCGGGGAGCGCTCTTCTCGGCCTTTGCCCTGCTATGCCTATTCTCCTTCCTGCAGCCTCAGTTCCTGTTCCTGCTGCCGCTGTTCGTGGTATACATGCTTGTGGTGAATCTCACTGGAGCAAGGGAATGGCTCTCGGCGCTGCTTGGGCTGCTCATGCCTTTCTGGTTCCTGTTCGGGCTGCAGTATGTATGGCCGTCACTGGCAGGGTACCTTCCCACGCTCAAGGAACTTGCAGCGCAGCTCTCCTTCCCTAGCCTTGCAGGCATTACGCCTGTAAGGGTGCTCTCTTCGGTTGCCGAGCTGGGGATAATGCTGCCCGCCATTGTGCTTTTTGCAGGCTCTTCGGTGCCGGGGAAACCCTATCTTCGCAAGCGCCTGCTTTTTGTAATGCTTGCAAACTCCCTGCTGTTCGTGCTCTCATGGATGTCGGGACCGGGATATGGCATGCTGTTCGCGTGGCGTGTTCCTGGAATTGCCTTGCTGGCATCGTACCTCTTTACCTTGAAGATAACACGCCTGTCAAACATCTATTTCATTGTTGCAATACTGTTCTGGCTGGCAATAGCGATACTGGATATATGGATGAAGTGATTATTGAGTTCCTTAAGGACTACGGTTATCTTGGCATGGGCGTCATGGCGTTCCTTGCCGGAACAATTATGCCCATTGCGAGCGAAGTTCTGCTTATATTCTTCCTTGGCGCAGGCCTTAATGCCGTTGGCCTCACGCTTTCTGCTACGCTGGGGAACGTTCTAGGCGGAGTTACCTGTTTCATGGCTGGCTATCTTGCTAACAAGGAGCGTGTCCAGTCCTTCTTCAGAATATCGGACAAGAAAATGAGACGTGCCGACAGGCTCATAGGCAAGTATGGGTACTGGACTGCATTCTTCTCATTTGTACCTGCAATCGGCGAGGTGGTCCTCATTGTGCTGGGCTTTATGCGTGCAAGCAAGTCCATGGTGTTTGTGGTAATGGCAATCGGCAAGCTGCTGCGCTATTCGCTCATAACGGCCTCGGCAATAGGGATAGCCGAGTTCCTTGCCTAGTCCAGCGCAGCTGGTATATTCACTCCTTTCCGCCAAGCGTGAGGGCTCAGGCCTAGTACGACGCCGTCGCCTTTATGCCTTCCTGCGCGAGCCTGGCGACAATGCTGTCCAGTTCCTCGTGGGTGGCCTTCTGGAGTCCTTGCATAGGTGTCTCGCGGTCAATAGTGTACACCATGACCTCGCGCGGGACAATCTCCTTCACTGTCTCAATCCATGGCTCCACATACTCGGGGACGGTATTGTCAATCGGCATTCCGCCTGCGTTCCCCTTGAAGAATATGGTCTGCACTATGGCCTTGCCTTTGAATGCCTTCATCTGCCTTACGGTCTCTTCAAGGTCGTACCGTCCCGTAGGACGGTCTACATCCCTTATGAACGCGCTGTCAACGGTATCCAGCTTGAGTATGTTGTTGTCAACCCTCAGCAGCGCCTCAAATACTGCTGGCCTGCCAATCATTGTAGCGTTTGAGAGCACGCTCACCTTCGCGCCCGGGCAGTAATGGTCGCGCAAGGCAATGGTGTCATCAATTATCCCGGCAAAGTGCGGGTGTATTGTGGGCTCTCCGTTCCCGGCGAATGTGATTACGTCGGGCAGTGCGCCTTCGGCCTTCATCTGTGCAAGTCTCTTCTCAAGCGCCTCTGCCACCTCCTCGCGTGACGGCATGCGCTCCTTAGGGCGCCTCTCGCTATTGAAACCGCACTCGCAGTATATGCAGTCGAAGGTACACACCTTGCCGTCGGCCGGGAGCAGGTTCACTCCTAGCGAAATTCCTAGACGGCGGCTCCTGACAGGACCGAAGATAGGTGAAGGATAGATAACTGTAGGCATTCCTCTTTTCCTGTTATTTCTCAAGGGCTATTTCCTGCCGAAGTCGGCCGGTATCTCGCCCCATTTGTCTGTTTCCCACTTTAACAATGCTGTAGAGTATTTGTTCTGCGCAAGCCACCTCTCGGCACGCTCAATGTACCCGAAGAGCTCTTCGCTCCTGCTGTCACGCGGAAGCCTTGTCTTGCACTTCTTCTGCTTCACCCACAGCAGGGCGTTACGGCTGTCGGAATATATCGGCATCTCGACGCCCCTTTGCTTGAGCAGGGCAAGCCCGTGCACTATGGCAAGGAACTCGCCTATATTGTTAGTCCCGAACATGGGCCCGAAGTGGAAAATCTCCTCTCCTGTGGCAATGTATACGCCGCGGTACTCCATCTGTCCAGGGTTCCCGCTGCATGCAGCGTCAACCGCCAGCGCTCCCCTGATTACAGTCTGGGGCAGTTCCGTAGGTGCGCTCTTCTCCTTGGCCTTGCTGGCGCCAATATAGTCATACGGCGATGACGAGTAGGCCCTTTCGGCCTCGGCTAGAGTGCCGAAGGACTTGTAGAGTGCCTGCTTCACGCCCTTTATCTGTGCCTCGCACTCGCTCCAGCTGCCGTATATGCCTGGCACGGCACCGTTCCACACGACATAATAGCGCTTCTTTGCCATATTGCAGCAGCCTTACATCCTTTCGGGTACCTCAATGCCCAGTATGTTCATCGCGGTCTTGATGACCTTGCCTACATTGCGTGTGAGAAGCACACGGAACGCCTTGGCATTCTCGTTCTCCTCGCGCAGTATGCTAAAGTCGTGGTAGAACTGGTTGTACTCCTTTGCAAGGTCATATGCGTAGTTGGCTATTCCCGACGGAGAGTAGTCTGTGCCTGCCTGGCGTATGATTGCCGGGAACTCGTTGAGCATGCGTATTATTGAGCACTCCTTCTCGCTTATGCATGCTGGCGCGCCCGCTTTATCCACCTCGACACCGCTTTCTGCTGCCTTGCGCTCGATTGAGCGTGTGCGTGCATATGTGTACTGTATGAACGGGCCGGTGTTGCCGTTGAAGTCTATCGACTCCTTGGGGTTGAAGAGCATGTTCTTGCGCGCGTCTACCTTGAGCATGAAGTACTTCAGCGCTCCAAGCCCGATGATACGGTTAATTTCCGCCTTTTCATCGGCCGAAAGCCCGTTGAGCTTGCTGCCCAGTTCCTCCGATGTCTCGCGTGCAGTGCTTATCATCTCGTCCATAAGGTCATCGGCGTCTACAACTGTTCCCTCGCGGCTCTTCATCTTGCCCTCGGGCAGCTCTACCATTCCGTATGAGAAGTGGACGAGCCCCTTGCCCCATGAGAACCCGAGCCTGTCGAGCAGCAGCGAGAGTACCTGGAAGTGGTAGTTCTGCTCGTTGCCTACTACATAAACCATCTTGTCAATGGGGTAGTCGCGGAAACGCAGCTGCGCTGTACCTATGTCCTGTGTCATGTACACCGATGTGCCGTCGCTGCGCAGCAGCAGTTTCTCGTCAAGGCCCTCCTTAGTGAGGTCGGCCCATACCGAACCGTCTTCCCTGCGGTAGAAGAGGCCCTTCTCAAGGCCCTCAAGGACAGTCTCCTTGCCCACAAGGTATGTATCGCTCTCGTAGTAAATCTTGTCAAAGCCTACCCCAAGGCGCTTGTATGTCTCGTCAAAGCCCTCGTAAACCCAGCTGTTCATCTGCTCCCACAGGGCGCGTACCTCCTTGTCGCCGGCCTCCCATTTCACGAGCATCTCGCGTGCCTCGGCCATGAGCGGCGAGGCGGCCTCGGCCTCTTCCTTAGTCATGCCTTTCTCCATCAGTCCGGCCAGCTCGGCCTTGTAGTGCTTGTCAAAGGCCACATAGTAGTCGCCAATCAGGTGGTCGCCCTTCTTGCCGCATGCCTCAGGCGTTACTCCCTCGCCCCACTTCTGCCATGCTAGCATAGACTTGCATATGTGTATGCCCCTGTCATTCACTATGTTAGTCTTTACCACGCGGTTGCCGTTGGCCGCAATGATGTTTGAGAGCGCATATCCAAGCAGGTTGTTGCGTATGTGTCCCAGGTGAAGTGGCTTGTTGGTGTTTGGCGATGAGTACTCCACCATCACTAGCGGCGAGTCCTCGCCTGCCTTTACAGTCCCCCATCTCTCGGCCTTGTCAATGCTGCTAAGCGTCTCAATCCAGTAACTGGTTGATATCGAGAGGTTAAGGAATCCTTTTACCACGTTGAAGGCCGAGACTGCCGGCTGGTTGGCGCTCAGGTACTCGCCAATCTCCTGCGCTGTCTCCTCGGGACGTTTCTTTGAGAATGAAAGGAACGGGAACACCACAAGCGTGAAGTCCCCCTCAAACTCCTTGCGTGTCTTCTGAAGCTGTATCTTCTCAGCATTCACCTCTGCGCCGTAAAGGCTCTTGACCGCCTCGACTACGCTCTGTACTACTGTCAATTCAATATTCATATCTAGTCTGTTTTTTATTGCCAACAAATATCCCGCCTCGCATGCGGGCGCGCGTTTTTTTGCGGTGCAAAGATAATAAATATTGCAGTTTTATGGGGAAAAATCTGTTGTAAAGTGTTTATGAAACTTAAATAATGGCGTTTAGTGCCATTCCGTAAAATGCGGAAACATATTTTGTGCTATATTTGCACACCATAATCCAACCAGTATATCATGAATGGGATACCTACAGTAACCAAGAACCTTCTTGCGATAAATGTGCTCATGTACCTTGCGCTGCTGGCCGCGGGGAGAATGGGCATAGACCTGAACGGCATTCTTGGGCTCCATTTCTTCCTCTCCGAGGAGTTCGCAATCTACCAGCCTGTCACATATATGTTCATGCATGGCGGCCTGTCGCACATTTTCTTCAACATGTTTGCCCTGTACATGTTCGGGCGCACCCTGGAGACTGTATGGGGAAGCAGGCGCTTCCTTGTGTACTACCTTGCTGCTGGAGTGGGCGCGGCCTTCATTCAGGAGGCGGTGGCGGCAGTGCGCTACTATTCGCTTATCTCCGAGCTTGACCCGGCGGGCATTGCTGCGGTGCTTGAGAATGGCCTTGGCGCATTGAAGCAGGGGAAGAACTTTATTGACCCGGTGCTGGGCGAGCTGAACATAGTGCTTAACTCTACCACCGTAGGCGCTTCGGGGGCGATATATGCAATCCTGCTAGGCTTTGGCATGCTCTTCCCTAACGACCCTATCTTCGTGTTCCCGCTTCCCATGCCCATTAAGGCAAGGTACTTTGTAATTGGATATGCAGTCATAGAGCTTGTGCTAGGTGTCTCGGGCAGCCCCGATGGCGTGGCGCATTTCGCGCACCTTGGAGGCATGCTCTTCGGTCTTGTACTCATACTCTATTGGCGAAAGAAAGGAGTGATAAATGGCCCGTATGTTTAAGGATTTCTGCTTGAGATACTGGAATGGCGGCATTGTAAACCGCTTTATATCCGTCAATGTAGCGCTGTATATTTTGCTCCTTTTAATCGGAGTTTTTTCGGTGCTGTTCAATGCTGGCGGCGTGGCGTCGCTTGTGAGTTCCCTGCTTGAGCTGCCGGCCTCCCTGCCGCAGCTTCTCATGCGCCCATGGACCATTCTCACATACATGTTCGTGCATGCCGGCGTGTGGCACCTGCTGTGGAATATGGTAGCGCTTTATGTGTTCGGCAAGATATTCCTGAGTTTCTTTTCGGCCAGGCAGTTTGCAGGCGTGTATATCCTAGGCGGCCTGGCCGGCGCCTTGTTCTATGTGCTTGCATACAACCTGTTCCCGTATTTTTCTCCTGTCCTGGCATACTCGCGCCTGGTAGGCGCCTCGGCGGCAGTCTTTGCCGTGGTGCTGGCAACCGCAGTGCGCTCGCCCGAGTACAGGATTAGCCTTTTCCTTGTAGGCAGTGTCAGGCTCTCCACGCTGGCGCTTGTGACTGTCGCTGTCTCGTTCCTCATGCTTTCGGGCAGCAATGCGGGCGGAAACTTCGCGCACCTTGGCGGTGCCTTTGCCGGCTGGCTTTTCGCCTATATGCTTGGCCGCGGCACCGATATTGTCTCTCTTGTTTCAAGGCCATTTGAGTGGGTTGCCTCGCTGTTCAGGCGCCAGGCCCCCAAGAAAAAGAAATCCAGGTTCACTTATGTGAGGGGCGGCCGCAATGCCGACTATGAGTATAATGCCCGCAGAAGGGCCGACGAGGCCGAAGTGGACAGGATTCTCGAGAAGATAAAGCATAGCGGGTACTCTTCGTTGAGCGACGAAGAGAAAAGACGCCTCTTCGAGTCATCGTCAAGATAGCGATGGAAGGTGAAAAGTGGAAGGTGAAAGGTGAAAGATGAAAGGTCTTTCTCCTTTTTTTCATTTTCCCTTCGCAGAAAGCATGATATTTCCCCTTTCTCCTTTCTGCTTTAACCCCACTGCGTGGGATTGAACCTGCTCCCGCTCGCTGTGTGCGTGAATGTGGACATTCCCGCCCGCTCGCTTAACCGCAGCTTTCAGTTTTAGCCAGTATATAACCGCGCGTTTATGCTTATAAATTAAAGAAAAATGCCTGAATCGCTGAAATATTAAGAAAAAAGCGCTATATTTGCGCGATTTTAGATTAAGGAACAATAAATCACATAAAAATTTATAAAAATGCAGAACAAAGGATTCGTAAAAGTTTTTGCGGTACTGCTCACACTGGTATGCGTGTTCTACATGTCATTCTCCTATGTGTCAAGCAGTCACATGAGCAAGGCTAAAGAGGACCCCATGGGTCAGCAGCACTACCTCGATTCCATGAAGAACGAAAAGGTTTGGCTTGGATACACATTGAAGGAGTGCCAGGAGTTGGAAATTGGTTTGGGTCTTGACCTTAAGGGCGGTATGAGCGTCACAATGGAGGTTTCTGTCCCCGATGTAGTCTCGGTGCTTGCAGGCAGCAACAAGGAGACTGTCGCTTTCAAGGCAGCGTTTGACGCAGCAAGGGAAGAGACAAGGAACGACGGTGACTTCATCGCTTCATTCATCAGGCACTACAACGCGCAGGATGCTGGCAAGGTTGCCGCAATGTTCTCTACCGAGCAGATGAACGGCAAGATTAGCATGCAGTCGACCGACGAGGAGGTTGCCTCGGCTCTTGCTGCCGAGGTAAAGGCATCGCTCGACAACTCATTCAACGTATTGCGTTCACGTATTGACCGCTTTGGTGTGGTACAGCCCAACATGCAGTCAGTCGAAGGTGCAAGGGGCCGCATTCTTATCGAGCTTCCTGGCGTAACCGACAAGGACCGCGTTGAGCGTCTGCTGCAGGGTTCTGCTAACCTCCAGTTCTGGGAGACATATACTGCCCAGGAGATTGCCCAGGAGATTCTCCCCTCGTTTGAGGAACTCAACGAGTCACTGGTGGCTGCCGAGAAGGACGCCCTCTTCCCCGCGCTGGTTCCCCAGCAGGGCATGAATGCAATTGTAGGCTTTTCTCATGCAAAGGATACAGCAATTGTTAACAAGGCGCTTGCCAAGGCATTTGCCGACCAGACATTCATGAAGGAGGACATCCGTTTCGCATGGAGCGTCTCTCCGTTCAGCGCCGAGCAGCCAATGTACCAGCTCTATACGCTCAAGACTGCCGAGAACGGTTCGGCCTCAATGGAAGGAAACGTAATCGAGGACGCAAAGGCAGAGTTTACACAGAACGGCGGCCGTCCTTGCGTTACAATGAAGATGACATCGGACGCTGCGCGCGACTGGGCCATCCTCACCGAGGTTAACCTCAATAAGGCTGTAGCAATCGTGCTTGACAACTGCGTATACAGCGCACCTAACGTAAGCTCAAAGATTACTGGCGGACGTTCAGAAATCACGGGTAACTTCACAATCGAGGAGACTCAGGACTTGGCTAACGTGCTTCGTTCAGGTAAGCTCTCTGCTCCAATGAACATTGTCGACAGCTATGTTGTAGGTCCTACACTCGGCGAGCAGTCAATCAGGCAGGGTCTCATGTCATTCGTTGTTGCCTTTGTACTCCTTATGGTATATATGTGCGCGATGTACGGCGTTATCCCTGGTTCAGTTGCCAACCTTGCGCTCTTGCTGAACCTCTTCTTCACACTCGGTATCCTCGCGTCATTCCAGGCAGCCCTCACAATGTCGGGTATTGCCGGTATCGTGCTCACGCTGGGTATGGCGGTCGACGCCAACGTGCTCATCTATGAGCGTGCCAAGGAGGAACTCCGTGCGGGCAAGAATGTGCGCAATGCGCTTTCCGACGGTTACAAGAATGCATTCTCTGCAATCTTTGACTCTAATATCACCTCAATCATAACAGGTATCATCCTGTTCAACTTCGGTACAGGCCCAATCAAGGGATTTGCTACAACATTGATTATCGGCCTTCTCTGCTCATTCTTTACAGCAGTGTTCGTTACACGTGTAATCTATGAGCACTTCATGAACCGTGACAAGTGGCTGAACATCACATTCACCACAAGGTTCTCGGAGAACATGATGAGGGATATGAACTTCAACTTTATCAAGAATTCAAAGACTGTAGGTATTGTGTTCGCTGTGCTTGCTGTTGTTATGATAGGTTCATTTGCTCTCCGCGGCATACAGCAGAGCATTGACTTCACCGGTGGTCGCAATTTTGTCGTTCAGTTCGAGAAAGAGGTTGAGCCCGAGCAGGTACGCGCCCTTCTCAAGGAACAGATTACCGATGACAACGTTCAGGCGATTGCACTCGGTACTGACGGCAAGACAATCCGTATCTCTACCAACTACATGATTAACGATACAGCGAAGAGCGCCGACCGTCAGATTGAGGTATTCCTCTATGACGCCTTTACCAAGGGCGGCCTTGTTGACGGCAGCCAGGTGAGTCTTGCTACTTTCCGTGACATCGAGAACAGGAACGGCGGTTCAATCATCAGTTCGCAGAAGGTTGGTCCAAGTATTGCTGCCGACATACGCAACGGCGCTATCATATCAGTGATACTTGCCCTCATTGCAATCTTTATCTATATCCTTGCGCGTTTCCGCAATATTGCATACAGTATCGGTTCAATTGTTGCACTCTCATTTGACGTTCTCATGATTATGGGCTGCTACTCATTGTTGCATGGTATACTTCCTATGTCACTTGAACTCGACCAGACATTCATCGGTGCTATCCTCACCGCTATCGGTTACTCAATCAATGACAAGGTGGTTGTGTTCGACCGTGTGCGTGAGTTCACAGGCCTCTATCCAAAGCGCGACAAGTATGACCTGTTCAATACCTCACTGAACACTACGCTTTCACGTACAATCAATACATCAGTAAGTACATTGATAGTATTGCTCTGTATCTTAATCCTTGGCGGTGACAGCATCCGCAGCTTCTCATTCGCAATGATTCTTGGAGTTGTATTCGGTACACTCTCATCATTGTTCATCGCTGCTCCTATTGCTCTTGCTTGCCTCAGGAAGAGAAAGTAAGCGCTGCCACATAGCAACAGTAATCCCCGCAAGTCGGATCGTAGCCATGTCGTTCTGTGAGCCAAGGAGTTGCCCTTAACCCTTGTCTTCCTAAGACCGCTTGGCCTCCGACTTTGCTCCTATTGCTCTTGCTTGCCTCAGGAAGAGAAAGTAAGCGCTGCCACATAGCAACAGTAATCCCCGC
>JAZNUE010000051.1:0-13986 GCA_045592125.1 Bacteroidaceae bacterium
CGTTTGACCTGTTGCTGCAAAACTCGCCGATAACAAAACGTTGTTTTGTCATACCGATACGCAGTGAGGAATCTCCAAGGCCTTGGCGCTACATCGCCATTCTCCGTGTCAGTATCTTCACTGGCAGCCACACGGCGGCAATGCCCACCGCAAGTACCGTGAAGAATGTTGTTATTATATCGTCCATGTACAGTTCCACCGGGTAGCTCTCGACAACGAATGCGCCGTCGCCTCCCATGGATATGAACCCGAAGTGCTGCTGCGCAAGGCATAGCGCAACACCTGCAGCAATGCCAGCGAAGGCCCCGATTGCCGATATGATGATACCCTCGTACACGAACACGTTGGATATTGTCTTGCTGTCGGCGCCCATGCTGCGAAGCGTCTCCATGTTGTCACGTTTCTCTATTATCAGCATTGAGAGCGACCCTACTATGTTGAAGCATGCTACAAGCAGTATGAATGTGAGGAATATGTACGATATAAGTTTCTCAATCTGCATTACCTTGTACACGTCGTCCTGCTGCTCATACCTGTCCTGCACCACATATCCGCTGCCCAGTATCTCCTTTATATCACTCTTGAGCCTGGCAATGTCGGCCCCCTCGCGTGCCTTTATCTCCATAGCTGTCGCCTCGTTGGCCTTGCGCCTGAAGAGCCTGCGCGCGAAATCGTCCGATGTGAGCACATGCCCGGCATACTTGGGCTGGTTTATAATGAATATGAGCCCCGACGAGTAGAGCAGTTCCTTCTTGAAGTTCCTTGCCGGCATGGTCAGGTTCACCTTACGCCCCCTGTTGGGCGAGTACACCTCGAGCGGGGCAGTGAACTCAATACCGCAGCCCAGCTCGCTCATCATCTCGGCGCTCATTACGGCATAGCAGCCCGCTGCGTCCTGCAGCACAAGCTCCCCGCTGCCGCGCAGCGCCCGGGTAATGCTGGTAAGTCGCTCGTACTCCTGGTCAATGCCCTTTATTGTGGCCATTACCTGCTTGCCCTGGTATTCCACAAGCGCCTTATCCTCAATGCTGAACGACACGGCCCCGATATCCTCGAGCGCTGCTGCCGAACAAATCTCCGGCGAGTCTTTCTCAAGGCTCTTCCCCGTGGCGGCAGTGACCTTGATGTCAGGGTCGAATACCGTGAACTGCTCTGCTACAATGCCCTTGAACCCGTTGAATACCGACAGGGTGCATATCATGGCAACCGTCGCCAGTGCAATGCCAGCAATGGCCACTCCTGAGATTATGTTAATAACCTGGTGGCTCTTCCTTGAGAACAGGTAGCGCTTGGCAATGTACAGCGACAGGTTCATCCGTTACTCCTTCAGCAGTTTGTCTATGTTCTCGATGTAGTCGAGCGAGTCGTCAACGTAGAAGCGTATCTCGGGTATTATGCGCAGCTGGTGACGTACCCTGTTGCCAAGCTCAAAGCGTATTGCCTTAATGTTCTCGTTCAGGTGGTTCACCACCTCGTTTGCCTTCTCCGACGGGAACACGCTAAGGTAGGCCTTTGCAATGCTCAGGTCGGGACTCACGCGCACAATGCTCACCGACACCATTATGCCGCGCGTCTCCTTTGCAAGGCGCAGCAGTATGTCGCCGAGTTCCTTCTGTATCAGGCGTGAAATCTTGTTCTGTCTTGTACTGTCCATATAAATTCTTGTTTCTTGGTATCTGCAGTTGCGTCCCTGGCCAGGAAGCTATTTCTTCCTTATTATTGTGAGCCCGTCGCGCAGCGGCAGTATCACAACCTCCACTCTGCTGTCGTTGCGCACGAAGTCGTTGAATGCCCTTACGCCGTTCGTCTGCGCGTCCTGCCTGTCCGGCTCAATCACATGCCCGTCCCACAGTGTGTTGTCGGCCAGTATCCAGCCACCGTCGCTTAGGTGCTCCATTGCCAGCTCGTAGTACTTTATGTACTCGCGCTTGTTGCCGTCCATGAACACCATGTCGAACGTCTCGCCCATTGCCGGCACAATCTCGAGCGCGTCCCCAATGATGAACTCAATCTTCCCGGCATGCTCCGACCCCTCAATCCACCTGCGTGTGAAGTCCTCCAGCTCGTCCTCAATCTCGAACGTGTACAGGCGCCCGTCATCGTCCAGCCCTTCGGCCATGCACAGTGCCGAGTAGCCGGTGAACGTGCCAATCTCAAGAATTCTCCTGGGGCGTATCATCTTCACCAGGAACTTGAGCAGGCGGCCCTGTATGTGCCCCGACGCCATCTGGGGAGCAAGAATCTCCACGTGCGTGGCACGGAAGAGCCTGTAGAGGTATTCCCCCTCAGGGCTGCTATGGTCGGAGATATACTGGTCAAGCGGTGTAGCGAGGCTCATAGGCGTGTCTTTTATAACAGAGTTATAACCTTTCAGTGCGCGAAGATACAACATTTTGCCGAGCGGGCAAAAAATGTTGTGCAGGCAGCTGCCGTGCAGTCCGTCTTTTTTGCTATTTTAGCGGCGCAATAACATACGGACATGTCAAACCATACAGGCACTAGCGCAAAGTCTCCCGCTATGCGCTACCGCATATACCTCAGGCTCGAGAAGTCACTGCAGCCCAAGACTGTGGAGGCCTATCTTGGCGACGTCGCCAAGCTCCGCGCCTTCCTGGACGGTGACGAGGCACGGCTGCTTGCCGCCACGCCAGAGCAGCTGCGCGAATTCCTCGCCGCGCTTGACGATACCGGCATACATGCCCGCTCGCGTGCTCGTATTCTCTCGTCGCTACGCTCATTCTACGGTTTCCTCAGGCTCGACGGCTACATTGGCAAGGACCCTACGGAACTGATACGTTCGCCCAAGATAGGCATGCACCTTCCCGATGTGCTGACACTGCAGGAGATTGACGACATAATAAACTCCATAGACCTCTCAAAGAAAGAGGGGCAGCGCAACCGCGCCATGATTGAGGTGCTCTACAGCTGCGGGCTCAGGGTGTCGGAACTGTGCGGCCTGCGCATTTCGGACCTCTACCTTCCCGAGCAGTTCATACGCGTTACCGGCAAGGGCGGCAAGCAGCGCCTGGTGCCAATATCCTCGCGCGCCATTGCCGAGCTTGAAGAGTATTTCAAAGACAGGGACAGAATACCCATAAAACCCGGTTATGAGGACTATGTTTTCATCAGCGAGAGGCTCAAGAAACCGCTCTCGCGCATAATGGTCTTCCATTTCATCAAGGAGCAGGTGCTCGCCGCCGGTGTAAAGAAGAACGTGAGCCCGCACACCTTCCGCCATTCGTTTGCCACTCACCTGCTCGAGGGTGGCGCCAACTTGCGTGTGATACAGGCCATGCTGGGGCACGAGAGCATTGCTACAACCGAGATTTATGCCCACATCGACCGCACCCGCCTGCGCGAGGAGATAATAGGGCACCATCCGCGCAACCGCAGGTTGTGAAAAAAATAAAAAAAACAGCATGTTGCCCTGTTTGATTTTGCCAATTGCGGGAGTAGGGCTAACTTTGCAGTACTCTATTGACAGATAACAATATCAAATAATATATAAATGCTGAAAAAATTATCTTTCCTGCTCATCTGCGCGGCAGCAGCCGTGTTCAGCTCATGCAGCTCCAGGATGGGCGCAATGAAACCCGAGTATTTTACAGTGACTCCAGGCGTGCTGGAGGTTGTTGGCAGCGAGGTACCTGTTACCGTCGACGGCAAGTTCCCGGCAAAGGTGTTCAACAAGAAGTCGGTCCTCACCGTTACTCCCGTGCTCAAGTACGATGGCGGCGAGGCCATGGCCGAGCCTGTGACCTTCCAGGGCTCAAAGGTGCGCGGCAACGACCGTGTAATCTCTTATGACAACGGCGGCACCTTCAGGACCAGGATGTCCTTTGACTACATCCCCCAGATGGAGAAGGCAGGCCTCTACCTGCGCTTTGTGGTAAACAAGGGAAGCAAGAGCTACTCGCTGCCCGACGTCAGGATTGCCGACGGCTGCATATCCACATCGCAGCTCTACCGCCAGGCTGCCGCCACTGCCAATATCGCAGTGGGCGAGGACGCCTTCCAGCGTGTTATCAAGCAGGCCAAGGAGGCAAACATAATGTTCCTCATCCAGCAGACAAACCTGCGCGCCTCGCAGATTACAACCGAGGAGATGGAAGAGCTCAAGGCCGCTATGGCCGACATTGCCAAGGACTTCGAGAACAAGGTTATTGACGAGGTCGAGGTATCGGCCTATGCATCGCCCGACGGCGGCGTGCTGCTCAATGACAATATCGCTACCGGCCGCGAGGAAAATACCGCAAAGTTCGTGAAGGGCGAGATGAAGAAGGCAAAGCTCAACGGATATGTCGACAGCAAGTATACTGCCGAGGACTGGGAAGGTTTCCAGGAACTCATTGCAAAGTCGGAGCTCCCCGACAAGGAACTCATCCTGCGTGTACTCTCAATGTATGACGACCCCGAGGAGCGCGAGGCGCAGATAAAGAATATCTCTTCAATCTACAGCGAGATTGCCGATGATGTGCTGCCCAAACTCCGCCGTGCGCGCATTACGCTCAACTACCAGCTCATTGGCCGTTCCGACGACCAGATACTCGAGCAGTACGCGGCCGACCCCAAGGTGCTCTCTCTTGAGGAGATTCTCTACTCTTCAATCCTCACCGACGATGTCGAGGAGCAGAAGGAAATCTTCAATACAGCCATAAGGCTGCACCCTGCCGATTACCGTGCATACAACAACCTTGGCGTTATTGCATACAATGCCGGCGACTATCCTTCGGCTGCCAGCTATTTCAACAAGGCGCTTGGCGCCAACCCCTCGGCGCCCGAGGCACAGCTCAACCTGGGCTATCTTGAGCTGCTTGAGGGCAATGTGCCCGAGGCCGAGTCGCTCATTGCCCTTGGCGTGAATGCAAAGGGCGGTGCCGAGGCGCTTGGCAACCTCTACATTGCCCAGGGCGAGTACGGGCGCGCGGCCGCACTGCTCGAGGACAAGTATACCAACAGCGCAGCGCTTGCGCAGCTGCTCAACAAGGACTACAGCACAGTGCGCGAGACACTCGACAAGATTAAGTCACCCGATGCCACAACACACTACATCAGGGCGCTGCTTGGCGCAAGGACATCGAATATCGCCTTTGTATACGACGGCCTCAAGGAGGCAATCAGGCTCGACCCCTCAATGGCGGCCAAGGCTGCTGCCGACCTCGAGTTCTCGAAGTACATGCAGGATGCCACATTCAAGTCTATAGTAAAGTAACAGGTGGCACAGCTCATGATAACTGAACAGGTTGCGATGCTTGCGCTCTCACGTGCGCAGGTACCGCAGCTTGCTCTTCTAAGGCGTCTCATTGACCAGGCCGGCAGCGCAAAGCTCCTGCTTGAGAATGCCCGCGACTTGCAGGATATTCTCCCAGGCGCCACCCCAAGGCTCGCGGCCGTGCTTTCCGACGCCACGCTCGTTGAGCGTGCCGAGCGCGAGATGGAGTTCATTGAGAAGAACGGCATAAGGCTCATCTGCCTAGGTGACGAGGAGTACCCCTGCCGCCTTGCCGAGTGCGACGACGCCCCGCTGGCGCTCCACTCAATGGGCAATGCCGCCCTTAACGCCCGTCATGTAGTCTCCATTGTAGGCACGCGCCATGCAAGCGAGTACGGCAAGGAACTCTGTGCCAGCTTTGTCGCCGACCTCGCCGCCTTTCTCCCAGGCACGCTCATCGTCAGCGGCCTGGCCTATGGCATAGATGTCTGCGCCCACCGTGCAGCGCTCAAGGCAGGCCTGCCCACAGTGGGCGTCCTTGCCCATGGCCTCGACCAGATATATCCCGCAGCGCACCGCTCCACAGCCAAGAGCATGCTCCAGTGCGGCGGCCTGCTCACCGAGTTCATGAGCGGTACAAACCCCTTCCCGTCAAACTTTGTGCAGCGCAACAGGATTGTTGCAGGCCTTGCCGACGCTACCGTAGTGATTGAGTCGGCCTCAAAGGGCGGCTCGCTCATCACCGCCTCGCTTGCAGGCAGCTATTCGCGCGACTGCTTCGCCTTCCCGGGCAGGGTAAACGACCAGTACTCCCAAGGCTGCAACGAGCTCGTAAGCCGCAACAAGGCAGCGCTCATAACCTCGGCCTACGATCTTGTAGAGGTCATGAACTGGGAAACAGCCGCAAAGAAGAAGGGCACCACCGGGCAGCAGCTCTTCCCCAGCCTCTCCCCCGACGAGAACGCCGTAATGGACGCCCTCCGCGCAAACAGCGACGGCATGCAGGTGAACCAGATGGCAGTACAGCTCAACATGCCAATAAACCGCCTCCTGCCCCTGCTCTTCGAACTGGAGATGAAAGGCTGCATAAAGGCCGTTGCCGGCGGCCGCTACAGGGCACTCATGCGGTAAGGTCCGCACCACGGTCCAGGAATACTTGCGCAACCCATATAACAGGACTTAGTGAGGATGGCCCAAAAGTCATTTTACAAAGAATGCAATCCCACGCAAGGGCACGGCCCCCACGGGGAGTTGCTTGTTTAAAAAGCAGACTTTTGGGCCAGTCTCTCCCCTGTATATTCCTAAAAAGTAGAAAAAGTTGAGAGCGCCCCCGTGTTCCATGGAGTGCAGAGACCTGCGGTCTCCGTCTTCAGTTTTTAGCTTGTAAGCAACCCTTCTTAGGCTAAAATTGTGTCAAATATAATAAAATTAACACATTTTAACATAGGGGGGGGTAAAAATTGGCCTGCAGTTAGTAACTTTGCAGTCTGAATTGTATTGTGCCTTACTGAGTGGGCAAGAATTCGTTCCAGTCGAGAACCACTCTCAACCAGAACCATGGCGCTAATATAATAAAATATAAAAAGGAAAGATAAACATTTCTAAATATTCACTTAATTTTTAACTTATGAGACTAAAACAATGCATTTTCGCCCTTGTGGCGATGTTGTTGTGTGCTTTCTCTGCCACGGCTCAGGTTACAACCGAGGCGGCTTTGAAGGAAGCATTGGCAGCAGGCGGTGATGTCAAACTTGGTGCCGACATCAATGTGGCGACTCAAATTGAGATTCCCGCAGGCGTGACTGTTGTTCTCGACCTTGCCGGTTATGACATTATCGGCGGCTTGAACGGCAGTAGTACAACAAACCACATCTACGTGTTGAGTAACCGTGGAACATTGACAATCAAGGACTCTGGTACAGAGGGTAAGATTGTCTCTCGTGGTATCTACAACTATGGCAAGCTCACTTTGGTGAGCGGTACTATCGATGCTTGCGACGGCAATGGCGGTTATGCAGTAAACAACGAGAGCGGTTCTACATTCATTATGAACGGCGGTGTTGTTTCAGCAAGCTATGAGGATGGCGATGCTCCCACTACCGGCAATTACGATGCAACAGCACTGGATGTTCCCGCAGGTTGCACCGCAACATTGAATGGCGGTAAAATAACCAGCGTCACCAACTATACTTACGCAATCAGCCTTGCCGGCGAACTTATTGTTCCTGAGACCTCTACCGTTGAGGTTGCCGGTGCTCACGGTGCTATCAGCATGTCTGCTGGTTCTGCTGACATTGACGGCGGTAAATTTATCTGCTCAGGCGTTCAGGGCCAGACCGACAATGTTCTCTATGTCACCGGTGGTACAATGGATATTTCCGGCGGTACATTCGAGGGAGACAGTGATAATGCAGGTGGTTGCTGTGTGTGTGATTTGGCTGGTGTTGCAACAATCAATGGCGGTAGCTTCTCTAAGAGCTCAGGCGGTGATGTTAATGGTACAACAGGTACTACAATCAACGGCGGTACTTTTGAGAACCTTACCGAGACACAGCACGTAGCCGTTGGCGCTACAATCACAAACGGTGGCAAAACATACACCAAGGCCGAGAATGGTGATATGGTGGAGGCTGCTATCGTTGAGGTTGCAACATATGACGAACTTGTTGCTGCACTTGCAAACGGCGGTAAAATTAAGCTCACAGCCGACATTACTGTTGATACCAAGATTACAGCAATTGACGGTACTGAACTTGACTTGAACGAAAAGACACTTTACATTAACGTAGAGAATTCTTATTATAACAATGTAACAGTCAAGAACGGTAACATTGTGCTTGGAAAGGACGATGTTACAGTTTGCGACGGCTACTTCCTGATTAATGACGGCAAGACTTTGGTTCTTGATGGTGTGAACATGAGTTCTTCGGCCGAAGGTATCAAGGGCTATGCAGTGTTCCACCTAAAGACCGGTGCTAACCTCGACCTTCTCAACAGCACACTTAACATTGCAGACAATGAGTATTCTGCCGGTTATATTGTATATGCAGGTGAGGCTACAGCCACAGTTGATATTGTTAAGACAACTATTACCGGAAGTAAAGTAAACGGTATTGTTCACGCTACAACAGTAATTGACGAATCAACCGTTACTCTTACTAATGTAATTGAGCACGGTATCAACCGTTCAGGCGTAACAATCGATGACTCTAATGTTGCAATCTCCGGCGGTACAGGCCGTGGTATCACAGCACAGCATGGCGACTTGGTTGTCACCGGTAATTCAACTGTAGACATCAAAGATATGGGTGAGGCTACTATTGAGTTGCGCAATGACAAGAACCTTTCAGTTGCTGAAACTGCTACAGTGACATTGGATGTTGCTGTAAACAATACAACCAACGGTACAATCAGCGGTACTGTCAATTTGCCTGTTGTATACGTTGCCAAGATTGGCGAGACTGAATATTCCGATTTTGCCGCAGCTCTTACAGCAGCAAGCGCAATGAGCGGCGATGTAACTGTAGAGGTTTATGACAAGGTTACATTGAACACTGCATTCTCAGGCAACTACTCTTCAATTAACTTTGTTGGCAAGGACACTGACGCCGAGATTTATCTCGATGTTCAGGGCTACATTACTGCTACAGGCAAGAAGGTTTCATTCACAGACCTGACACTCAGCAAGTCTGCGGGTGGTTATATGACCAACGCCGGTTTTATGAACGTTGCATTCGGTATCTACGATGTTGCCGAGGTTACATATACCAACTGTGTATTCGCTAATGGTGCATACGCATCTTCGGGCAATGTAACATTCAATGACTGTACATTCTACCGTTCACATGACAAGTATGGCCTTTGGGCATACGGCAATGTTGATGCAACTGTTGAGGGTTGTACCTTTGCCGATTACCGCGGTATAAAGATGTATGCCGAGGGTGCTGCAAAAACAGTTGACCTTACTGTAAAGAATACCGACTTCAGCGCAGTTACTGACAAACCCGCGATTGTTCTCACATACGGCGAGAGCGTAGTTCTTGAGGGCAATACATATTCAAGCACTGGTACATTTGAGCTCGACCTTGACGGTGCTCCTAACGGAACAGCCGTAACATCGGATGTTGCTCCTACTTGCAAGAACGACAATGGTGATTGCGGTGTGCTTGTCGATGGCAAAATCTATACAACAGTAGCCCAGGCTGTAGAGGTTGCAACAGAGGGCAGCAACGTAACGCTGCTCTACAGCACAACCGAAACTGCTGAATTCGCCGAGGGTGTAAACCTTACACTTGCCGATGGCGTAACAGCCGACAATGTAACTGTTGCTACTCCTGTATACGTTGCCAAGATTGGCGATGTAGAGTACACCTCATTGCAGGAGGCTATTGAGGCAGCTCAGGCAGACGAGACTGTAACATTGCTTGCCGATGTTACAACTGCTGATGGCGTTGTTATCACTGACAAGAACCTGACAATCGACCTCAACGGCAAGACATATACAACAACTGAGGGTGCAAGCACAAACAACCGTAACTTCAAGATAGAGGGTACTTCTGTCGTTACTATCAAGAACGGTACAATGGTTGCTGCAGGCGACTACTCTTCGGGTGCATACGGTACAGTGCGCACAGAGGGTAGTGCAAATGTAACCCTTGAGGGCTTGAAACTCTATAACTACCGTGGAAACGGTTTGAACATCAAGGCTTGCGCCGGTACTACAGTTACTGTTAAGGATACTGAAATTTATGCTAACTATGGTGGCGGTATTGAGTCTGCCGGCGGTACAATTGAGATCGCAAATGTGAAGGTTGAACAGAAGGGTATGTACACAGCACCTTACAACTCAATGGCAATCTCTGTCAATGGTGGCGGTAAGGTTACCGTTAACAGCGGTACATTCTCTACCGAGTGCATTACTGCCGAGGAGGCTAACAACCAGGGTTCTTCACACGGTCCATGGGTTGCAGGTGTCCTCAACTCTGGCGGTACTCTCATAATCAATGGCGGTACATTCTCTAACGACAACTTCGGCGAGAACAGCCTTGCTACATATGCACGTGGCGCAATTCTTGCCGATACTAAGGCAAAGGTTGAAATCAATGGCGGTAAATTCAATGTTTTGAAGAACGTCATCGATATCCAGAACAACTTGGGCGATGCAAACAATAACCCATCAGTTGTTCTTGCAGGTGGTACATACAATGCCGACCCAAGAATTTCTGCTCAGTATGGCAGCAATTTGATTACTCTGGCCGACGGCTACGTTGCACTTCCCGACCTCGCAGGTCACTATGTTGTAGGCGTTAAGCCAACGGCTACAGTGAACAACTTGGGTATGACTACAATCCCGGCCGGTGATTACTCTATTTATAATGGTAGTTTTGACCAGAATACAGAGGACGATGGTGACATGCCTCTCTCATTCGTTATGCAGTTCCTTGCCGACCAGGATGCAGAGGATATGGAAACAAGCCCATACGCCGATTGGTACGGCGATTTCGTAATCACCTTCACAGGTCTTGAGAGCGGCAGCTTCACAGCCAACGGCTGTTACCTTGCAGGTCACTATGGCTCATTCGGTTGGGTTAAGGTTCCGGTCGATGGTATGGAAATTGAAGAGGGTGTTCGCTACCCTGTAATGCTTGGTGTAGGTCTTGGTCAGAAGTACGACTACATCTGCAGCAGCGTTGAGGACTTCAAGTGTGCACTCTATCTCACACCTGAGATTCTTGCTGCTAATCCTAACATCCAGGTTAAGCTTGAACTTGGTGTAGTGGACAATTCACAGGGTCCAGATGCAGCAGCAAGCGCATTGATAGATAATGAGAATGTATACAGTGTAACAGAATACACTTACGATGCCGAGGACTTTGTGGCTAAGAAGGATCCTGAGGTTGTTGATGGCAAGATAGAGTTTGTTGACGGTGAGTTTGACTCGTATACCAACGATACCGACATTGAGAATGTAGAGATTACCTACAAGCGTACAATTGATACAGACTGGAATGCTCTCTACGTTCCATTCGCTATCCCTGCCAGCGAGTTGCTTGACAATTTTGATATTGCCTACATTAATGACGTGCGAGAGACTGACTCAGACGATGACGGTGAACTTGACAGTTGGCAGATGGAACTTATCAAGATAAAGAAAGAAACAGTCACATTGAATGCTAATCATCCTTACTTTATCCGTTCTAAGTCGGTTGATGCTGGAGAGAATAATCTCAATATAACACTTACCACAACTCTTTGCAAGGCAACGGTTACAGAACTTACATGCACATCAATGTATAGCGCCTACACTGTAAAGGGTCTTAATGAACTTCGTGCTTCAACCGAGTTCGGTGAGGCAGACCGTGTCCTTGGTTACAATAACGGTGAAACCACTTGGGGTAAGATGGCCGATGGCTATTCATTGAAACCATTCCGTTTCTACTTGACAATTGAAGGTGGTGTCGACATGTATTCAAGTGCCCAAATGAGCATTGTGGTTCGTGGCGAGGATGGTACAACAGGTGTTGATGAGATTGTTGGCGAGAACGCTGAGGAAATGATTTTCGACCTCCAGGGCCGTCGCGTACTTGAGCCACAGAAGGGCGGTCTCTACATTATAAACGGCAAAAAGGTGATTTTTTAAGATAAGTTTAACCATTATCCCTGCGGGCTTGGTCCCGCAGGGAATAAATAAAAATGATTATGAAGAAAGATTATTTTAAACCGGAGATAGTATCTGTTGATATGGTTGCAGCGAACTTTTTGGCAACCAGCGGTGGTAATACGATTCCTGGCGGCAGTGGTACTGTAATCCCCAAGAGCGGTGAGAAACGTGGTGAATGGGGCGACGTTTGGGGTGACAAGCAGTAATTGTCTGCCCAGCATGCTTAGAAAGCGCCTGTCTGCAACAGCGGACAGGCGCTTTTGCATTTTAGGGTCCTTTGTCGTAACCCCATTTTGTCATGTAAGCATCCGATAAAGTACGTTCAATAAATTAGCCGCTACTAACGGTGACTACCTGCTAGTGGCGGCTATTAATTGTCAGTGGGGTGGCTTCCGCTCTTTCCATTTTCCATTTTCCACTTTCCTCTTGTCTCCTGTCTAATTTTACTTGACTGTGTCATTCCGCTGTTTTATAATAAATGCGGCATTTTTACGTTTCTAATGAAGTTAAAGTAACAGCGATGAAATGGTATAATAACTTCAGGAATATAAAGATTGTGCTGGTTGCGGTGGCTGCGGTCATTGCGCTCACTTCTCTTTTTGTGTCAAACACCCTGGTGGCGGAACTCAAGAGCGAGGAGGCAAAGAAGGTGGAGCTGTGGGCCGAGGCCATGCGCTCGCTCAACAGCGTAGAGGAGGTAGAGACAATATCGCTTGAGGAAATTAATGCCTCGGGCGGCAATATTGTGCTCAGCGACGCTCCAGCGCATTCTGGCGCCTCGGACGCCGAGCTTAACCTGCTGCTCAAGGTGCTTGAGGGCAACAACACGATACCGGTGATTGTGACCGACCAGCGCGGGGCAATTACCCTGCACCGCAATGTGGCGATACCGGCAGGCGCCGACTCGCTGGCGGTGATAATGGAGACGGCCTCGCAGATGAGGAACGAGGGGCAGATAATACGCATGTACACTGGCGCGGAACAGGACGGCGACTTTATTGAGGTGTGCTATTCCGACTCGCTGCTGCTCAAGCGCCTGGCCTATTTCCCCTATGTGCAGCTGGTTGTTGTGCTGCTCTTCTTTGCTGTGTGCTTCTTTGCAATCCTCAGCTCGAAGCGTGCCGAGCAGAACCTTGTGTGGGTGGGCCTCTCCAAGGAGACTGCGCACCAGCTTGGCACTCCCATCTCGTCGCTCATGGCGTGGACCGAGGTGCTCAAGGAGAAGTATCCGGCCGATGAGCTGCTGCCCGAGATGGAGCACGACGTGGCGCGCCTGCAGTGCGTGGCGGAGCGTTTCTCCAAGATTGGCTCAAGGCCCGAGCAGGAGGCGCATGACCTTGTAGCGGTAATTGAGAGCGCGGTGGAGTATGTGAAGCACAGGAGCCCGTCGCGCGTGCAGTATGAGCTGCAGCTGCCCAAGCGCCCGCTGCTGGTGCGCATGAACGTGCAGCTTGTGGAGTGGGTGGTAGAGAACCTGTGCAAGAATGCCGTGGACGCCATGAACGGCGAGGGGAAGATAACTGTTGCTGTGTCGCATGATGACAGCAAGGCCATAGTTGACATAACCGACACGGGAAAGGGCATTGCAAAGTCGTGCCACAAGAGGGTGTTCGAGCCTGGGTACACTACAAAGAAACGCGGCTGGGGTCTTGGGCTGTCGCTCGCGAAGAGGATTGTGGAGCAGTACCATAAGGGCAGGATTTTTGTAAAGGGCTCAGTCCCTGGAAAAGGCACCACATTCCGCCTGGAACTGAGAAAGTAAAACGCAGAGAGTCAATGACAGGAATGACGGGGCGCGCAAGACTCTCCCTCTTACGAAGAGGGAGTACCCGCAGGGGGAGGGAGTTGGTTGTAGAGTGCAGAATATTTCCGCTTTAACCCCACTTCGTGGGCTTGAACCTGCTCCCGCTCGCTGTGTGCGTGAATGTGTGACATTCCCGCCCGCTCGCTTAACCGCAGCTTTCCTTCCGTTTATACTGTCAAGATAGAAGTGCAACAAACAATCCCCTTGCTCACTACTTTGAGCGTAGCGAAAAGGAGTGAGCAAGGTTCGCCCGACAAGTGACAGTGCAAAAGTCAATCAGCAATACAAAAAAACAAAAAAGGGAGACCG
>JAZNUE010000052.1:0-6045 GCA_045592125.1 Bacteroidaceae bacterium
CGCTTGAACTTTCTGTTTGATTTTTGGGTGCTGCGGAAAAATGTTGCCAACGAGTGTAACACAAGCTTGCTTGTAAGTTACCAAACGAGTGCAGCACATTTAAGGCTATGCCAACTCCCTCAGTTACCCGCTTGCAAGCAATCGTGTAACTAGCGGTCAAACAGGCCTCGCACTTTTTCCAAAAATCAAACAGGTTCAGGCTGTGGAATTTAACGGTGCCGTTTAAAAAGATTACCTCTGCTTGTCATTGCGCAATTGTTAAGGGTCCTAAAGGGCGCAATCACACCTTCTCGTTCACGAAGATGTCCGCACCCTTTATTAAGGGCTTAAAGGATTCTAACGGCATTAAGGGTTCTAATGGGTTAAAACGTGCAAGAGGGAGAGTTCTTTGCTACTGAACTATCCCATTGTCTCCGTAATCACTTATTGGGTGAGACCTGGAGGGTTGTTTTGTGTGCGGCAGCCATGCTAAGGCTGTACTCCTGGCGAAGGCTTTTGCTGTATGCAAAAGTAAACTAGAGGGGCTGGATGTCTTTCTCACGCATAGCTGTGCATGCCGCCTAGGATGAAGTTTACGCCGAAGTAGGTGATGAGTACTGTGAGGAATGCAAGGACGCAGTATATGTGGAAGAACATGGGGCGGCGCATTGCCTTTATTGAACTGCTGTGCAGTGTTGCGCTGTAGACAAGCATTGTGATGAGTGCCCACACCTCCTTGGGGTCCCAGCCCCAGTAGCGCCCCCATGATATATTTGCCCACACGGCGCCTATGAATATTCCGGCAGTGAGCAGGAACACGGCGGGGTAGAGCATGAGGGTACTTGTCCGTTGCAGTGCGGCAATCTCCTCTTCTCTATTCTTGCGTGTTGTCTTCATTATCACTGCAGCAATACCGTTAAGCATGGTGAATGCCAACAGTGTGTATGCAATCATTATCACCAGTACGTGTATGCACAGCAGCGGCGACTGCAGTACGGGCATGAGCGGGGTAATTTGCGGTGTCGCCTCACCCATGGTGGCGACTAGCAGCGTGAGGCCGCATACAATATAGCCGAATGGCAACATCATCCTTGTTTTGCCAAAAAGGGCTGTACCCAGTATACTGCACCATGCCATAAATGTCATTGTCTCATGACCGTTTGACAGCGGCACATGTCCGCTAATGTGCCAGCGCAGGAGTATCTGCAATGTCAGGTATGTAACAATACCCCATGCAACGGTTTTCAGTATAATGGCGGCAACACGCTTTGCCTTACTCTCTTTTGTATGCACGCACATTATGAAAAGGAGTACAATACCTATTGTGAGGCATGCTATTGCAAGCGGGCGGTTGCCGTTTGTGCTGTTGTACAGTTTTTCGGCCTTGAATGTGGTCTCCGAAGGAATGCTCATGTCGCCTTCCTTTATTTGGTATTTTCTTATTTTTGCTGTTATTGCCTTTACGCCTTCATAGTCGTGCATTGCGACCTTCTCGGCAACAAGGTTCATGCTCTTGCCAATGAACAGCTGTTTTTCATGTGGAATGTCGGAAGGTAGCGTATCGGCAAATGAATGCCATATTACTTCTCCTGTTGCAGGGTCGGTGTGTGGGAAAATTTTCAACAAAGTTCCCGTGCATAGCATACTGATAATGCTGAATTTCTCGTTGGCCGAAGCAAAATTCTTTATTTCCGGATTATTCCCTTTGCGCAGGACTGTTTCCAACTTATAGCCGTTGCGGTTTGTGAAATCGGTCAGTGCGGCATAGTTGCCTATTATGCCAAGCGCACTCTTCGTCTCTTTACCCTTAATCTTTATCATGGGCTCGCTTTTCCACTCATCGTAGTAAAAGAACCAGCCGCAGAGGACCTGTTCTGCCGTGTACCCCTTGTAACTCTTTTTGCCATATACCTTTGCGGTAAAGTCAAGGGCGAGTGTCTGCAAAGGGCATATGCGGCCGTTGTAGTGTACATGAATGTCGCAGAATTTCTCTGCAACATCCCGGGGCAGTGTCTGTGGCGCTCCATGGGCATTGGCTGTTGACACCGCTATCATCAGCAACGCGGCGCCACCCCTGCGCAATGCAGCGCGGAAGCGGTTGCCCGGCTGCATAAAGAAGAGCAGCATTGACAGCAGCAGGAGTGCATAGCCTGCATATGTAATCCCCATTCCCCACGGGTCGTGTGACACGATAAGGAATGTGCCTTTCTCATCGTTGTCGTAACCCGATTGGTAAAAACGGTATCCTCGGTGCTTGAATATGTTGTTCATGGATACTGTTCCCTCAATTCGCCCATTGTCATATATTACAATGGTGCTCACGAAGTCCATGGGCGTCTGTGTGCCGGCATACCGTGTTACTTCAAAATCATGAAGTGAAATGCTGAAGGGGAACTTTTCTATACTGCCGTTGTCAAGTACATACTGGTTGGTGTATTCACCCACCCGCAGGTGTGTCTGTCCCTGCTTGCCTGTCGCATGCGTTACAAGCGCTCCTGCAAGTATAACGGCAAACGCCAGGTGCAGGCACAGAGTAACCGGTTGCCTGTGCAGTCTGCGCTGCAGTATATATACAATGGCAGAGACTGTGGCGGCAGTCCATAGTGCAATCATCCAGCCTGCACGGTAGATGTTCTCCTGTGCGTATTCAGTGCCGTACAGTTTCTCCATTATGGTAGCGGCCATAAGAATGGCTGTTATAATGGCAAAAAGACCGAATGAAAGGTATTTGAACAGTTTTTCTCGTCTCATTGTAGATTTCCTGGTACGCAAATATAGTTACAAAGCGGCAAAAATAATAAACAGCTTCTTATATTTCTCGCTTGTTATAACTATCTTCGCAAAACAATATTGCAAATTGTATGAAAAAGATACTTGTAATCAACGGCCCTAACCTCAATATGCTTGGGTTGCGCGAGCCTTCTCTCTATGGCGCAAAGGACTTTAAGGCTCTCCAGCAGTTTATAATCTCTGCGGCAGAGGAACTCTCGTTAAATGTCGAACTGTTCCAGTCGAACCATGAAGGGGCGATTGTAGATAAAATTCAGGCAGCATACGGTGTCTTTGACGGCATTCTCATAAATCCAGCGGCATATACTCACACCAGCGTGGCAATACTTGACGCACTCAAGGCGGTGGCGTTGCCTACAGTGGAGGTCCATCTCACTGACATTTCTACCCGTGAGGAGTTCCGCCGTTTCTCTTTTGTGTCGCTCTATGCCCAAAAGACTGTCTGCGGGAAGGGATTCGACGGTTACAAGGAGGGATTGGAGTTTCTTGCCCGCTTATGAAATTCTTTCACACGTCACAGATAAAGGAACTCGATGCCTACACCATTGAGCATGAGCCAATTGCTTCCATAGACCTTATGGAACGGGCCGCGCGTGCGCTCACCGTCGCTATTCTTGAGCGCTATTCCGGGTGCAGTTTTGCCGTATTTGCCGGTCCCGGGAACAATGGTGGCGATGGTCTTGCTGTTGCACGTATGCTTGCTGCTGAGGGGTGTGATGTAGAGGCATGGCTCATAAACCCGAAAGGCAAATTGTCGCCCGATTGTGCTGTTAACCTTGAGCGCCTGAAGAGTGCAGGAGTTCCTTTCACGGTGATTGCCAACGGCTCTTCAATGCCACCTCTTTGCAAAGATACTATAATTATTGACGCTATCTTCGGCAGCGGTCTAAACAGGCATGCCTGCGGTTCTCTCTTTGCCGATGTGATAGAGGGCATAAATGCTGCAGGTTGCCGTGTGGTGGCCGTGGATATGCCGTCGGGTCTGCTGGGCGAGAATAATCATCCGCTTTCAGGCGCCGTGGTCCGTGCAACCGAAACCTTTACGCTGCAGTTTCCCAAGCTTTCGCTCCTTATGCCCGAGAATGCCCAGTTCGTTGGAAATCTCTCTATCCTGGATATCGGGCTCTCGCAGGAGTGGATAGAGAGGGAACCTTCCTCCCTTTATTTTGCCGATGAAAAGGAGATAAACGCACTTTTAAGACCTCGCGGAAGACATGCGCACAAGGGCAATTTCGGGCGTGCGCTGCTTGTTGCCGGTTCACGTGGCATGGCCGGCGCGTCGGTGCTGGCATCGCGCGCTGCGCTGCGCTCGGGTGTTGGACTGCTCACCGTTCATGTGCCTGCATGCAACAACGCAATTATGCAGGTGGCTGTCCCCGAAGCGATGACAAGCATTGACAGCAACGACTGCTGTTTCAGTGATAATGTAGACACTTGCAAATATAATGCAGTTGCCGTTGGTCCGGGACTTGGGCAGAGCCATGAGAGCAAGGAGGCACTGCTGAATCTTATATCAGGCTGCAATGTGCCGTTGCTTCTCGACGCCGATGCACTAAATATCCTCTCGCAATGTGATGACTGGATGAACCTCGTTCCTATGGGCAGTGTGTTTACTCCTCATCCGGGAGAGTTCGCGAGGCTATTCGGTGCGGCACCGGGCCGCTATCATGCAATAGAGTCAGTGGGTGCCATTGCGCGTGACTATGGCTTTACCATTGTTCTTAAAGGCGCATACACCACAATAATAACTCCCGATGGCAATCTCTATTTCAACAGCACTGGCAATCCGGGTATGGCAACAGGCGGCAGTGGTGATGTGCTCACCGGTATAATACTGTCGATGTTGGCACAAGGGTATAGCAGTGCCAATGCTGCGCGCATTGCTGCATATGTGCATGGTCTTGCCGGCGACCTTGCTGCGTCGGAATTTGGAGAAACAGCGCTTGTGGCAGAGGACATAATATCATTTTTGCCAAAGGCGTGGCTGTCGGTTGAGAAAGGAGGCAAAGTATGAGAATCCCCGGGTTTCTGCGCAACTGGTCATTGCCTATTGCAATGATAAGCGGTGCTGCAGCATATTTTGTTTACAGACTTCTTCCTTTGCCCGAAGGTACCGGTGTTTTTGTGTCGTCAGCGGTTTCGGTGGTGCAGCCGACGTTAATCTTTGCTATGCTCTTTGTAACCTTCTGCAAGGTGCGTATAAAGGAACTGAAACCTCAAAAGTGGCATTTGCTGCTGTTGGCATTCCAACTCCTGCCGTTCATTGTACTATCACTCATTCTGACCTTTTTCCACGATATCCCGTTAAGGGCAAGGGTTCTCATGGAATCGGCAATGATGTGCCTGTTGTGTCCCACAGCGACTGCAGCAGCCGTAATCACGGCAAAACTGGGCGGAAATTCGGCGTCGCTCATATCTTATACCATGCAGATAAATATGGCGGTGGCTGTTGTTGCGCCCGTGTTCCTCACCTTCTCACATCCCGTCGAAGGGCTCACACTGGGAAGTTCTTTCCTTGTAATTATGGGCAAGGTGTTCCCGTTGCTGCTTCTTCCGCTTGTATGTGCGTTGCTTGTCCGCAAGTATGCGCCGGCAGCGCATGGCTGGCTTGTTACAAAGGGACGCAATCTTCCGTTCCTTCTTTGGTTAGTGGCACTTTCACTAGCTATTGCAGTGACTGCAAGGGCAATAGTGCATGCCCGAGTGTCGTTGTATGTTATGGCGGGAATTGCTGTCGTATCGCTTGTGTGTTGCCTGTTACAGTTCTTTGCCGGTCGCCGCATTGGTGCGCGCTATGGCGAGACAGTCACTGGCGGTCAGGCTCTGGGGCAAAAGAATACGGTCTTTGCAATATGGTTTGCCTACACCTTCCTCACTCCTGTCACAGCCATTGCCGGTGGTTTCTATTCCGTGTGGCATAATCTTGTGAATACATGGCAGCTGCAGAAGAAGAATCATTCGGCTGAGTAGCACAGCTGCTTGCAATATAATAAGACTTTTTTTAGGAATTTAAACAGTTTCTTGGTTTTAGGATATGAAAGACCTTTATAATCTTGACCGCTTCATTAGAGCGCAAGAGTACAGTTACGGAACTGCCCTGCAGGAAATACGGAATGACAAAACAACGTTTTGTTATCGACGAGTTTTGCAGCAACAGGTCAAACGCAGCATAGCCGCAGGTTATGCCGTTTGGGTTGCGAAAAGCAAAACGAGTCAATGACAGTGCAAATAAAGAATGACAAGACATTGCCTGCTTCGCCATTGGTTGCCAATTCT
>JAZNUE010000053.1:0-18755 GCA_045592125.1 Bacteroidaceae bacterium
TCAGCGCTCCTGGTATCTATGTTGTAAACGGCAAAAAGGTACTTGTAAAGTAAAAATGTAGGGGCGAACCGGTGTGTTCGCCCAGCAGGAATACCGCAAATGTAGGGCAGACACATCGGTCTGCCCCTACGGGCGCGGAAAACAATAACAAGTAAATAATTATACAAGATATGAAGAAGACATATATTTCACCTCTCGCAGTAGAGGTAAGCGTAGAGGCAGCCAGCATGCTGCTTGCCAACTCAATTCAGACATTCAGTGACAAGACAGTTGATACCTCGGATCCAAGCGCCCAGCTCGGTGGCGAGCGCCGCGGTGAATGGGGCAATTTGTGGAAATAATCCACAAATTGACCTATCGCGAGCCTCTTAGCAACAGGTCACGCGTAGTGCAGGCGCAGGTTGCACCGCGTGGGTTGCGATAAGAAAGGCAAGTCAATGGGGCAATTTGTGGAAATAATCCACAAATTGGCCTATCGCGAGCCCTTTAGCAACAGGTCACGCGTAGTGCAGGCGCAGCTTGCACCGCGTGGGTTGCGATAAAAAAGGCAAGTCAATGGGGTAATTTGTGGAAATAATCCACAAATTGACCTATCGCGAGCCTCTTGGCAACAGGTCACGCGTAGTGCAGGCGCAGGTTGCACCGCGTGGGTTGCGACAAAAAAGGCGAGTAAAGGACACAGGACGGAGAGCAAAGTTGGTTTGCTCTCCGTTTTTTTGCGCAAAAGTGCTGTGCAAAACTCTCCCTCTGTTTATAGAGGGAGTCCGCACGCTTGTCATTGCATTATCAAAGCAGAAAGGAGAAAACCGCGAACATGTCATGCTGGAGCGGAGCGAAGCATCTGAAAAACTGCGAATAAAGAGATTTTTTCGGGCAAGGCCCTCAACAACACGTCTCCACTCCGTGTTCGAAATGACGAATCCTCCGAAGGAATCTCATGCCAGTTCCTTCGTTTGCGTCTATGCAGTTCCCTCATCCCCTCGTCCATGTAAAATAACGTCAAATCCTTTGAAAATTAACATATCCTGAATATATTTGCCTAATTAGAGAATATAATAGCTAACCAATATTTTTATGAAACTTAAATCACTTCTTTTTTCGGCATTGTCGGCGCTATTTATATGTGCTGGCGCAAATGCCCAGAGCGACTACTATGTGGCGCACGGTTCTGACGAGAACGTGACTCACGCTACACATTATCCTATTGCGGTAGGTATTGTAGGCACACACAGCCAGCAGCAGCTGGTAAACAATATCGCTTCGGCACCCCGCTGTGCGGCGTACTTTGACAAGACTGCAACGACATTCGAGGTAATGCGTGGCGAGACAGTTACGCCGCTCATTACCATCAATGGCAGCTGGATGCACGGTTATGTATATGTCGACTGGAACGATAACAAGCAGTTTGATGTAGATATCCAGGGCGACGGCCCGTACACAAAGGGCGAGGGCAACGAGCTCATGTGCTGGTCGCTCTATGGCAAGAACACCAATGGCGACACGGGCTGGAACAGTGCCGGCATCTACCAGTCAAGCGGTGATGTGCTTGCTCCGGGCTCATTCAACGTGCCGGCCGATGTTGAGGACGGCGCTGTGTTCCGCATGCGTTACATGATTGCATGGAATAGCATTGACCCAACAGGCTCGTATGCTAACTTCATCAGCGACGGCGCTTCAATCATTGACGTAATGCTCAAGGTAAGCGGTGAGGCCGCTGAGGTAGAGGTAAGCTATCCTATTGACGATTATACCGAACCACGCGTGGGTACAGCACCCGACGAGGCTGCATGGAGCGCTATTCCCGATGGCCTTAACGCTACATGGGCTTCACGTGACGTGCATTACAAGTTGCATGAGGTGCCCCAGGTAGCACAGAAGAACTCAGCCGAGATTCATGCATGGCAGGGCGAGCGTGCCAACATCCAGGCGGTTCTCTACAGCAAGAGCGACCAGGGCATGATGAGCGTGCGCATGACCGAGTGGAAGAAGGACGGTGCTGCAACAGGCATTAACGGCGGCGACGCACGTTTCGTGAACTATGTAATCACCGATGACTATGTGGCTTGCGGCAACCACCCGATGACACTGCCGCAGTGGCTTGTTGCCGATGTCATTGACCAGGACAAGCCTCATGCAGTCCCTGCAATGGAGACACGCCCTGTGTGGTGTACAATAGAGGTTCCGCGTGACATTGAGGCTGGCGAGTATATGACAGCGCTTGAGGTGGTGGACGAGAATGATGAGGTCGTGAAGAGCCTTGCTCTCACAATTAATGTCAACAGCCGCTCTCTGCCTACTGTAGCAGAGCAGAAGTTCCATCTTGACTTGTGGCAGCAGCCCTATTCGGTAAGCCGCTACTACCAGGTAGAGCGTTGGAGCGACGAGCACTTCGAGGCCTTGCGTCCCTATCTTGCAGCTCTTGGCCGTGCCGGACAGCGCAGCGTTACAGCAATCCTGTTCCATGAACCATGGGGCGAGCAGACACACGACCTCTTCGACCCTATGGTGGAGACAATAAAGAAAACCGATGGCACCTGGGCCTATGACTACACGGTGTTTGACAAATATGTAAATCTCTGCGCCGAGTATGGCATTGACAAGCAGATTAACTGCTTCAGCATGGTGCCTTGGGACATGAGCTTCCGCTACTACGACGAGGCCTCGGCCAGCTACAAGTATATCACAACCAATACAAGTTCCAGTGACTACAAGAACTTGTGGACAAGCTTCCTAACAGCCTTCAAGGCTCACCTTCAGGAGAAGGGCTGGTTCGAGAAGACAAACATTGCAATGGACGAGCGTGCCGAGAGCGACTTGAACAATGCATATGCTATTGCCAATGGCCTTGGCTTTAACTGCGCCCTTGCCGGCAACTACCACAGTTCGCTCTGCGGTACTTACCGCGACCTCTGTGCACAGCTTGGTCAGGAGCATATGTTTACAGCCGACCAGCTTGCAAGCCGCAAGGCAAAGGGTTGGGTAACTACATTCTACACAAGTTGCGCCAACAGCGAGCCTAACATCTACACCAATTCTTATCCTGCCGAGGCTGCATACCTGCCAATATATGCTGCGCAGATGAACCTCGACGGTTACCTGCACTGGTCATGGATAAACTGGGACGAGCACCCGCTCACCGACAGCCGCTTCCGCAAGTTCGGTTCAGGCGATACATACTGCTACTATCCAGGCAACCGTTCAAGCGTGCGTTTCGAGCGCCTTATTGAGGGTATCCACCAGTTCGAGAAGATACAGATTCTGCGCGAGGAGTATAAGAACGACAGCGAGAAACTTGCGACACTCAATGCTCTTCTTGGCCGCTTCTCTGGCCAGATTGGCGGTGAGGAGTGTGCAGCCATTGTAAATGACCTTGAAGATTTCCTCAACGGCAAGGAGGTTGAAGTGCCTGTTGCCAAGGATGTTACAACAGGTTATTATCACATGGTGAGCAAGGCTACTGCGCGTGCCGAGCACCTGTACAACAATGCTTTTCACAGTGGCAATAGCCTCAAGTTCACATTGCAGTCGAATTCAATGGTGAATACCAACAACGGTATATGGCATATTGAGGTAAAGGAGAACAACAAACTCGGCATTGTGAACGGCGACGGCAACCCTCTTGTTGCCGGTGCAAGCTGGGGCGGTTCTGTTGTGGGAACTTACAATGAACTTACTGTGGGCTCTACATATGATGTAGGCGAGTATCGTTACTACTACTTCACCGAGGCGCTCAACTGTACCAACGGAGGAGCAAACTTCAAGGTAGGCGGTGTCGATTTCCTCACTACATGGACTACCGGCGGTGCGGGTGCCGATGACAACCTGTGGCGTTTCGAGCCTGTCGACATGGACGGTATGAATGTGTACGATGTTGTTGTCGAGGATAATGCCAATGTATATGTTACATACAGCACAACGGGCGAGAAGGCATTCAACGGCGGTTTCTTCATCACACCAAATACAATAGCAGGTGAGAACCTCTCTGTTGCGATGCTCGGCAATACGCTCGAGGGTGCAGATGTAACCATAGATGGACAAACAATCAAGGTTACAAATATAAAGGCGGCAAAGGTACCCGAGAAGCAGGACCTCTACAACACCAGTAAGGGCGACGGTGTGATTCCTCCTTACCGCATTCCCGGCATCACAACCGCGAGCAACGGCCGTCTGATAACAGCTGCTGCACGTCTTGTTTGCGGAACCGACCCTGGTTACGGTCAGGTAGACGTTGTCTGCCGAACAAGCGATGACCATGGCGAGACATGGAGCAATATGATTGATGTTGCAGTGGGTACAGGCCGTACATCCGCAACAGAGAACTATTTCGATACAGCATTCGGTGACCCTGCAATAGTTGCCGACCGCACAAGTAACGAGGTACTTATAATTGCTGTAGCCGGCTGTACTGTATATGGAAACGGCAATACCACACGTCAGAACCCAAATCTCATTGCCACAATCCACAGTAAGGACAACGGCGAGACATGGGAGGCTCCGGTAAATGTAACCGAGCAGGTGTACAGTCTCTTCGACGCAGGCAACCCCATTCAGGCAGCCTTTGTGGGCGGCGGTAAAATATTCCAGAGCCGCATAGTAAAGAAGGAGAAGTACTATCGTTTGTATGCTGCAATGTGTGCGCGCCCTAACGGTAACCGTGTAATATATTCCGATGACTTCGGCCGCACATGGCAGGCACTGGGCGGTGCATCGGCTCTCCCCGCTCCCGGTGGCGATGAACCCAAGTGCGAGGAGATGCCCGACGGTCGAGTAATACTCTCGAGCCGTGTCGGTGGCGGTCGCATTTACAACATATACACCTACAGTAACACGATGACTGGCGAGGGCAGCTGGAGCACATCTGTTAAGAGTACATTCGCAGGCTCGGGACTCACTCCCGGCGGCAACTCTACAAACGGCGAAATTCTTGTTGTTCCCGTACAGCGCAACAGCGACAAGAAAGAGATGTACCTCGCGTTGCAGTCATTGCCTACAGGCAGCGGCCGTACAAATGTAGGTATCTTCTACAAGGAAATTACCGGCCTGAGCGACCTTAACACTGTTGCCAACTTCGCTACGGACTGGAACGGATTCTTTCAGGTAAGCAATACATCTTCGGCATACAGTTCAATGGACCTTCAGGCCGATGACAGAATCGGTTTTATCTACGAAGAGACACTGACAGGATTCGGCAAACGTAATAATCCTGTATCAACCAGTTTCCCTACAGGCGCCGGCCAGCATAATTTTGACGGCTTCGACAATATTTACGTAGCCTATGAGCTTGAGTATATCACTGGTGGTGCATATAGCGTGAAACGCGATGTCAACCGCGGTGCGTTCCTCAAGGAATATTTCAAGGCCCTTGCGACTGATGCCGGAATAGACAATGCGCAGTTCAATGCTGCTGTTGAGGCTCTTGGCGAGAACCCCACACCTGCCGAGATTGACAATGTCTACTCACTGTTTGTGCCTGCCGACAAGTGGGATGGCAAGGTGCTTACATTCACCAACGTGCAGCAGAACGGCACGGAGTATGTACTGTATGTAAATGAGAGCAATGTCCTTGACGTTGCAACAACATCGGCCGAGACTGTTGGCGAGGCCGCACAGTTCAAGTGCAAGAAGGAGGCAAGCGGCAAGTACAGTTTTTTTAATGAGAAGGCACAGCGATATATGATATGGCGTGCCGGTGGCAATTATGGCTACAACAACAATGCTGGTACTCTCGATACATACAATGCTACATATTGCGATTGGAGCATTAACAGCGGTAGTACATCGGTTGAAGATACTTATTACCTTGTGAGCAAGCGTGCCGACGGTTCCACTGACGGCTCTCTTGTGATTATGGCGGCCAGCGGTGCCTTTGACTCCTTTTCAAACGCCATTGGCTATGCAGGCAACTACAGCAACCTCTTTCGCATTGGGGTAGTTGATGTAGAGACTGGAATTGACGGACTGGAAGAGCAAAGAGCAAAGAGCAAAGGTGTTTACGACCTGCAAGGCAGAAAGGTAGAGAAACCCATTAAGGGTATATATATTATTGACGGCAAGAAAGTACAGGTGAAGTAGGCCTGTCCAAAAAGTAACAAGACTAGCCTGGCCGCGCGGCCAGGCTAGTCTTGTTTAGGTAACATGTCAACCGGATGCCGACCGTCGGTTCCCCACGGCAATAGTTGTGTGTTCATGAAAAAAGAGCTACATTTGCGGGCGAATAACGGAACGGGCCTTTGCTCCCGGCCTGAAAGTGAAAATTGATGACTGCGGGAGTGTCGCAGAGCCCAATTGTGCTTGACGTTGCCGGGCGGCTTCGGTCGGGCTTGTGTATAATAATTGCAGGATGAAAGTACTTATAGTCTCTTTCTATTACGAACCGGAACTGGGCGCGGCGCCCAGCCGCATAACGAACCTTGCCAGGGGGCTAAAGGCCTCTGGGATGGATGTTGATGTGCTTACGTGCCTTCCAAACTATCCCAAAGGACGTGTGTTCGACGGCTATAGGGGGCGTTTCTCAATGAAAGAGACTATTGACGGCATTGACGTGTACCGTTACTGGACCTATGCGACGGTGTCCAAGAATCCTTTCAAGCGTGTGCTGGCAATGACATCCTATGCGGTTGCCATGTGGGCTTTCGCATTCAGGCGCAAGCTTATCAAAGGGTACGACAGGGTAATTGTGCAGTCCCCGCCAATAATGGTGTCGGCCTCGGCAATGCTGCTCTTCGGGAAACTCTATGGCAAGAATACTGTGCTTAACGTGTCGGACCTGTGGCCTGGCTCGGCCGTGGAACTGGGCTTTGTCCGCAAGGGCAGCCTCTCCTTCAAGGTACTCTCGTGCCTTGAGCGCTTCATCTACAGGAATGCCTCTTCGGTCATGGGGCAGTCGCAGGAGATTGTCGCCCATGTGAACAGCATGTTCCCCTCAAAGCGCACATTCCTCTACCTTAACCTCCAACCCTCCGAAGAGAATGGCGCGTTGTTGCCAAAAGAGCGGCAGGCAACGCTCAGGATTGTATATGCGGGGCTCTTCGGCGTGGCGCAGGGCATGCTGCAGCTGCTCAAGTCAATTGACTTCGTGTCGCTTGGGGTGGAAATGCACCTCTATGGCGGCGGGAACCAGGCCGATGAGATTGCTGACTATATCAAGGATGGCGACAAGAACATATGGTACCACGGGTATGTGCCAAAGCAGCAGATGAACGAGGAACTCAAGAAGTACGACCTCTCCATAATACCTCTTGCAGCGGCAATACATGGCGCTGTGCCTTCAAAGATTTTCGACCTGCTGCCCACAGGGGTCCCCATTCTCTTTAGCGGCGAAGGCGAAGGCGCGCGCATTGTAAGCGAGCACGGCCTTGGCCTTGTCTCAGCCTATGGCGACTATGCCTCCCTTGCCAATAACATTAAGGCATTCAAGGAGATGCCTGCTAATGAGTATGCGGCGTATTCAAGGAACTGCCTCTGCGCGTCGCGCGATGAGTTCTCGTTCTCAAGGCAGCTCGGGCGCTTTACCCGTTTCCTGTTACAGTAGCGTACTGCTATTCCTCCTCCTCGAGACCGCACCCGCTGAACATGAAATCCTTCTCGGCAACATCCTTGGGGAATGTGTAGTATGTCATCTCGGCGCTTGAGCACACTTCGCCCTCATACCTTATCTCGGCCTCAATGAATACGAACATGCGCTTTACTTCCTTGACGCGGCCGCGTATCTCTATCTTTATATTATCTCCAGTTGGGATAGGTTTCCTGTACTTAAGGCTAAGGCTGGTTGTCATGCCCGATGTCTGGAACTTGCGTGCTATTATCCAGCCGCCAATCTCGTCCATCAGTGTTGCCTGGATACCGCCGTGCAGCGTGTCCAGCCACCCCTGGTAGTTGCTGCCAGGAGTCCATACCGAAACAATGTCGTCGCCATCCTCATAGAATTCCATCTTAAGCCCGCAGGGATTCGTAGGGGCGCATGCAAAACAGTTGTATCCCTTGCCAGTTAGGCCAATCCAGGGGTTCTTTATCTTCTTCATAATGTGTGGTATTTTTGACGTTTTCTTAATTGCTACAAAGATACACCGTTTTGCTGTTACGTGCCGGCATTTAGACTTTATTAATGAAAAATGTCCGTTTTTTGAAAAATATTGTCAAACTTTTCACTACCTTCGCTGCCAACAAAAAACAGAAAATATGAAAAGAACTTTGCTTACATTACTGCTGGCCATAGCTGCCATAGCAGGCGTTGACGCCCAGCTGCTTTACAGGATTTCGGGTAACGGCCTTGAGAAACCTTCGTACATAGTAGGTACATATCACCTTGCTCCTGCTTCGTTTGCCGACTCCATCCCCGGCGCGCAGGCTGCGCTTGATGAGGTTGAGCAGGTGTGCGGCGAGGTGGATATGGACGAGATGCAGTCGATGACCGGAATGCAGAAGGTTATGGCTGCCATGATGCTGCCCGACGGCAAGTCGCTCTCCGACATCCTTACCGAGGAGCAGATGGGCAAACTCAACTCCTTTATGACAGAGACCCTTGGCGCCGACCTTAGCAACCCCATGGTTGCCGCGCAGCTGGGCAAGATGACACCTGCTGCAATAAGCACACAGCTGCAGATGGTGCAGTACATGAAGATGACTCCGGGCTTTAACCCCTCGGCTATGATTGACAGCTATTTCCAGGTAGTGGCCAAGAATGCGGGCAAACCAGTGATTGGCTTTGAGACTGTGGAGTTCCAGATTTCTCTCCTCTACACAGGCACCCCTCTTGAGCGCCAGAAGGAGCAGCTCATGTGCATGCTCGACAACCAGGAGTATAATCTCATGATAATGAAGAACCTTACCGAGGCATATTTCTCGCAGAACCTAGAAAAGGTACTCGAGGTTACCGAGGAGAAACTGGGCAACAGCTGCGACAGTACCATGGAGGAGGACGAGGCGCTCATCTATGGGCGTAATGCCACATGGGCCGAGAAGGTTCCTGCAATCATTGGCGACAAGTCTACTCTCATTGTAGTAGGCGCTGCTCACCTGCCTGGCGAGCGTGGCGTGCTAGAACTGCTGAGAAAGGCAGGCTACACTGTAGAGGGCGTCAAGTGATTTGCGCGTTCACGAAATGAGTATTACTGCTTTTCGCGACCCAAGCGGCATAACCTCGGTTATGCATAGAATAAGTCCCAAGAGCCCTTCTTCAGGCTTTTGGGGTTTGCTTCAAGTCTTGAAACAACTCCCGATTCCTTTCCCCGATAGCCTTAAATAACTACAGCGGGCAATTCATGTAATGATATCTTGTTAACATAAATGTGCTAACGCATTCCCGCGCTTTTCATTATTTTTTGTAATTGTGTGCCAGGCGTGGCGGCAGTAATTTTGTAACCGTAAAGAAGTTTTATATGGTTACAAGGCTACGTTATCTATTTATATTCATTCTTGCAGCGCTATCCATTGCTGCTGTGGCTGGCAACGTGAGGCTGCACGGGGTGGTTACAGCCCGGGGAGAAGGCACTGTCCCCTATGCTACAGTGGGCGTAGAAGGGCATACGCTGGGCACATATGCTGGCGACAACGGGCTCTATGAGCTTGAGCTCCCCGAAGGACGCTACATGCTGGTGGTCACCGCTGTGGGGTACGAGACATTCCGCAAGGAGATTGTCGTGAGCGGCACACATACAGTGGAATGTAATGTAGAGCTTGAAATTTCCAGTGCAATGCTCAACGACCTTGTTGTCACTGAATCGGCGTCGGGCGTGTCGCGCCTGCGCCGTTCGGCCTATAACGTGGTGGCGCTCGATACCGAGGATTACCTGAACACGGCAAAGAACCTCAGTGACATTATTGCCAAGTCGCCAGGCGTCAGGCTGCGCGAGTCGGGCGGCGCCGGTTCCGACATGAATCTCATGCTCGACGGTTTCAGCGGCAAGCATGTAAAGGTGTTCATTGACGGTGTCCCCCAGGAGGGCGGCGGCAAGTTTTTCGGGCTGAATAATATCCCGGTTAGCTTTGCCGAGCGTGTAGAGGTGTACCGCGGTGTTGTGCCTGTGCAGTTCTCCACCGATGCAATGGGCGGGGTAGTGAACATCATTACCCGTAAGCGCCGTGCAGGCTGGAATGCCGATTTCTCATACTCCTGCGGGTCGTTCGGCACTCACCGCTCAACGCTAGGCTTCAGCCGTGTGTTCTCCAATGGCATGCTTGTCGAGATAAATGCCTTCCAGAACTATTCCGATAATAATTACAAGGTAAATGCCCCTGTAGAGGATTTCGCTACTGGGAGCATCGAGAAGAAGCGCCTGCATAGCGTGGAGCGTTTCAACGATACCTATCATAACGAGGCCGTTGTGCTCAAGGCCGGTGTCACGGGCAAGAAGTGGGCCGACAGGCTTGTGCTTGGCGTTACATTCTCGAACATGTACAAGGATATACAGACTGGGGTGCGCCAGGAGATTGTTTATGGCGCGAAGCACCGCAAGGGACGCTCTCTAATGCCTGTCCTTGAGTATTCAAAGCGCGACTTGCTGCTCAAGGGACTCGACCTCGCAGTTACGGCAAGCTACAGCAGCGACATAACGGTGAATGTAGATACCTCGTCGTGCAAATACAACTGGCTGCGCGAGACAAAGGTGCTGAACAGTGCTGGTGAGCAATCGCTGCAGCACACGCGCTCAAGGAACGGGAACCTCAGCGCCGCTGCGACCCTCGACTACCGTCCGGGCAGGTCGCATACCCATCTTCTTACGCTGCATTACCAGTTCAATGCCTTCAGGCGCAGCAGTTCCTCGCTGCTGCCAGGCGGGGCACAGGACCCTATTGCCAAGGCCACAGGCAAGAATGTGGCAGGTCTCTCATACCGCCTCATGCCCTCCGATAGCTGGAACATCACCGCATTCGGCAAGTACTACAGCGTGAACGTGTCGGGCCCTGTGGCAACAACAGGCAATGCCGATGAATATGTGCGCCATTCCCGCTCAATGGACGAGCTTGGCTATGGCGTTGCCGGCACATATTTCATTCTTCCTTCGCTACAGGCAAAGCTTTCCTACGAAAGGGCCTGCCGCTTGCCTTCAATAGAGGAGATGTTCGGCGACGAGGACCTTGAGATGGGCGAGATGGGGCTGAGGCCCGAGAACAGTCACAATGTGAACCTTAACATAAGCTACAGCGGCAGCTTCGGCCAGCACGGGATATATGCCGAGGGCGGCCTTGTCTTCAGGGACACCCGCGACTATATACAGCGCAATATAGTTGACCTGAGCGGCGGGAAGGCGGCTGCAACCTACGTGAATTATGGCAAGGTGCTGACAAAAGGATATAACGTCACCCTGTGCTACACTCTAGGCAAGTGGCTCTCGCTAAAGGGTAATTTCACCGACATGAAGGTGCTCGATAACATGAAGAGTGCAATCGGCAGCTCTGCGCCCAACCTTGGGTATGGCGAGAAGATGCCTAACCTGCCGTCAATGTTCGCCGACGCCGAAGCGGTATTCTACTGGCATGGCCTCTTTGGCAAGGGAACTCTGCTTTCGCTCACCTATGAAGGGCAGTACGTGCAGGAGTTCAGCTACTATTCGGCAAGGATTGGCGCCAACAAGGGCGACTACATGGTGCCTGGCCAGCTCTCGCACAGCCTGGCGCTGGCCTGCTCCCTTGCCAGCGGGCGCTACAGCGTTGCCCTTGAGTGCCGCAACATTACAGACGAGCGTCTCTATGATAACTTCAGCCTGCAGAAACCTGGGCGCTCATTCTATGCCAAGGTGCGTGTAAGACTAGGGAAATGAAGAATAAGTATAATTAACTGACAATAAAAAGAACTGAATCATGAAAAGAACATTTGCAAAGAACCTGCTGCTTGCAGCAGCCGTGGCACTTGCCTCATGTGACAATGAAGGCGGCCCGACTGCCAATCCTCCTGCTGGCGATACACGTCCTTACGTGATAGCGGCAACCGTAACCATGTCCAACAACTCAACGCCGGTGCTTCTGACGGCCGAGTCCCTTGAGCAGGGTACTGTCTCTCCCGTGAACCAGGGACTTGTGACCGACGCCGCCTCCTATTGGGTGTTCCACGGGACCGATTATCTTTACGGTCTTGCCTACAACCAGGGCAATGCCGGCCTCACACGCTCTTTTGTAATGGGCAGCGACTACAATGTGGTGGCGCGTCCCAAGGAGTATGCAGTAAACCGTTTCACAACATACGGGATTTACGACAGCTATATCCTTACCTCCTCCACGGGCAACGGCGCTGCAGAGTGGGCCGACTCTAACGGCTACATCCCAAAGATGTTCCTTGTGTCGTATCTCGATACACAGGCCGAGACCTATGCCTCAAATATCCCCGACAAGAAATACCTTGCCGAGAACTTCCTTGGCAATGGCGAGTATGTTACGCTGGCAGGTTTCCAGCAGCGAGGCAGCCAGCTCTTCGCGGCAGCGGTTCCCATGGGACTGAGCCAGTATGGCGCGGCGGCCGAGGGCGGCAAGTGGGTGAAGTACCCCGACCTGCTAAAGGCCGAGGACGGCGGAAGCAACAGCAGTTCCTACAAGAAGGGCGAGCTGCAATGGACGCAGTATCCCGATGAGTGCCACATTGCAATCTTTGACGACAAGTCGCTGACGGGGAAGAAGATAATCTCTACCGACAAGATAAGCTACGCCTGCGGGCGCAACAAGTCGCAGTACTACCAGATGGTATGGGCTACGGAGAGCGGTGATGTCTACGTGTTCTCTCCGTCATATGCCAAGACAATGGCCGACAGCCGCCAGCAGACAACCTTGCCAGCGGGTGCTATGCGCATTAAGGCCGGCGAGGATGACTTCGACAGCAATTATTACCTTAACATTGAGGAACTCTCGGGCGGCCGCTCGTTCCTGCGCTCATGGTACATTGGCGGCAGCAGCTTCCTGTTGCAGATGTACGACGCGCCTTTTGCTCTTGGAGGCAAGGCCCCGTCGGCGCTCAGCCTGGCAGTGCTTGATGTGGAAAAGGGCACGCTGCGCTTTGTCGAGGGCCTGCCGCAGTCGCTCTCCTCATTCGGCAAGGCCCCGTTCATGGAGAACGGAACTGCATATATGCCGGTTACTGTAACTGACGGCTATCCTGCAATATACAGGATTGACCCCGAGACGGCGACGGCCGTAAAGGGGGCTGTCATTGAGGTTACATCGCTGGACGGTGTAGGCAAATTGCTCCCTTAAGTAGCGCATTGTGATTTTTTTTTTTCTACCTTTGTCCTTTGTGGAATGCAACTCCAGCGCATGCTGTGTTGTTTGTTGAACAGATATTATTGTAAATTAATATGAGCAAATTCTTCCGTAAGCTCCATCTGTGGGTGTCAGTGCCATTCGGCATTGTAATTGCTATAACCTGTTTCACTGGTGCCATGCTGGTGTTCGAGACTGAGATAACTGCATTGTGCAACCGCGGCATTACTGCGGTTGAGCCAGGTGAAAGGCCTCTCCCGCTAGAGCTTCTTGTGGAAAAGGTGGAACAGTCGCTCGATGACGGTGTGGAGGTTACTGGCGTAACGGTATCTCCATTCCCCGACGAGGCCTATAAGGTAAACCTTTCGAAACCCCGCCGGGCAGCGGTGTATGTAAACCAGTACACGGGCGAGGTAAAGGGGCGGTATGAACGCCTGCCGTTCTTCGACGTCATGCGCCGCCTGCACCGCTGGCTCATGGATTCCCGCCCGCAGGATGGCGGAATCTTCTGGGGCAAGATGATTGTAGGCGCCAGCACCCTGTCATTCGTGGCAATACTCATTACGGGTCTTGTAATTTGGTGGCCACGCAACCGCAAGATGTTGAAGAACCGTGTCAAGGTTGTTGCCTCAAAAGGGTGGGGCCGCTTCTGGCACGACCTGCATGTGGCCGGAGGCTTCTATGTGCTTCTTCTGCTGCTTGCCATGGCGCTTACAGGCCTTACATGGTCCTTCGAGTGGTACAGGGATGGTTTCTATTCAATGTTCGGGACTGCGACAGCGCAGAACGACAGCAGGGCAAACGAGAAGAAGGCTCCGCGTGAAACGGTGGCCGGCATGGTTCCCGCTGATTCAATAAAGAGCGAGACATTCGGCGAGGCGGTGGCGCTTGCCGACGCGCTTTCGGGCGCAACTGTGCAGGCCGACGCCGTCTCTGGCGCGACAGCGCTTGCTGCAACCCAGGAACCGCCATGCCAGCCATGGCAGCAGGCGCTGGACAACGTGCTTGCCAAGAACCTGGATTTTGAGACGATAACAGTCTCCAATGGGGTGGTGACCGTGGCGCCAGCAGGCTTTGGCAACAAGCGTGCCAGCGACAAGTACCGTTTTAATGAGAGCACGGGCGAGATAACCTCGGCAGAACTGTATGCCGACACAAGGCTGCGCAGCAAGGCGTCGGGCTGGGTACGTACAATACATGTAGGCTCATGGGGCGGTGTCTTCTCAAAGACACTCTACTTCCTTGCAGCGCTGCTGGGCGCAACGCTTCCGCTCACAGGGTACTACCTGTGGATAAAGCGACTCTACGGGAAAAGAAAGAAGAGATAGTGCAGGACAATAGGAAAGAGACTGGCCCAAAAGTCCTATTCCTGAACACGCAATCCCCGCTAGAACCTTCTAACGGGGATTGCATTCTTTGTAAAACCGCTCTTGAGTCATCCCTTTATGTTTGCCCTGCCATGTTGAGCAAAGCGAAACATCTCACAAGTACATAAGCAAGAGATCCCTCGTCGCTTCGCTCTGTCGGGATGACAAGTACGCGTTAGGGGCGTTCTGTTCTCTATTCTCTGCTCTTTATCTCCATATCCATGTACTGTGCAGGCTTTGAACCCCAGCTCAGGAACTTGCGGAACGGAATAAGCAGCAGCTGTATGAGGTCCCTTATAAGCGAGAAGTATATGGGCGAGAAATAGCTGTGGATAATTGTGAACAGAGCAATGCGGCTGCCCTCGAGCAGGCCGGCAAGTATATCCTCTGCGCCAAGCATGGTTGTAATCCACAGTATCACGGCCAGGATAATTCCCACGAAATATGACGCGAAAATAGCTGCGTCGAACCCGAAGTCAAAGGCAAACCGCTTCACATAAGTGAGGAACGGCCACATGCCGCCAGCGTCCTTGTACTCAAGGGTGATGTTCTTCCTCTGCTCCGACAGGCGTGTGGCGGCCTTGAGCCACAGGTTGAACGGGAGAAGGAACAGGAATTTCAGTATATTCACACCGCAGAAGAGCAGCGCGTCCTTTATTATCTCTTTCAGTCTGTCCATGATTCTTTGCAGTTTGTATACGGTGCTTCATTGCAACCTGCTGCAAATATAGTGATTTTTGTCCTAAAACAAGAATTTTTGCAGTTTAGGCAGTTTGCTGGCTATATATAATAAGGTATGCGTGAATGAACGCAGCAAAGAGACCGGCCTAACGTAAAAGTAGTGGGGTAAAAAAGAAAACGGAGAGAGTCTTTTAACTTTCTCCGTTTCAGTACCCAGACCCGGGATCGAACCGGGATGGGTTGCCCCACTGGTGTTTGAGACCAGCGCGTCTACCGATTCCGCCATCTGGGCAATTGTCAATTGCGAGTGCAAAGGTAGCGCTTTTTTCATTGCGAGCAAACAATTGCCTGCTTTTTTTTGAAAAAATGTTGCGTTTGCTTGCCTGTTCAATTAAAAAGAAGTAATTTTGCACGCCGATTATTATCAGTCCATGCTATGGACACACGGTACTTCAGGTCTCTGAGTATGCCAAGGGTGCAATCTAGCCAATTGGCCAGGCATGCGCGAAGAGGGTTCCTGGGAGGCCTTGTTCCGTAAGGGCCTTGCGGGGGAGTATCGCAAGAACGATGGAATTATTAACTTTTTTAAATGAATTAAAGTGGATACTTTAAGCTACAAAACAATTTCAGTCAACAAGGCTAACGCACAGAAGGAGTGGGTTGTTGTTGATGCTACAGACCAGGTGCTTGGTCGTCTTGGCACAAAGGTTGCCAAGCTTTTGAGAGGTAAGTACAAACCAAGTTTCACGCCTAACGCTGACTGCGGTGACAACGTAATCATTATCAACGCAAGCAAGGTGAGGATGACTGGCAACAAGTGGACCGACCGCGTATACTTGAGGTTCTCAGGCTATCCTGGTGGCCAGAAGCAGTTCACTCCTGCTGATGTTGCTGCAGGCTACAAGGGCTATGAGCGTCTTATCAAGCATGTCGTAAGGGGTATGCTTCCTAAGAACCGTCTTGGCAACCACATACTTGACAACCTCTACATCTACGACGGCGCTGAGCACCCGCATGCAGCCCAGTCTCCTAAGACAATTGATATTAACTCTTATAAATAAGAAAGCAGATGGAAATGGTAAACGCATTAGGCAGACGCAAGAGCGCTGTTGCCCGTATTTTCGTAACTGAGGGTACAGGTAAAATTACTATCAACAAGAAGGATCTGCAGGATTATTTCCCATCAAGCATTCTCCAGTATGTGGTTAAGCAGCCGCTGACACTCCTGAATGTTGCTGAGAAGTATGACATCAAGGTAAACTTGGACGGTGGCGGTTACACTGGCCAGTCACAGGCTTTGCGTCTTGCAATTGCGCGTGCATTGGTTAAGATTAACCCAGAGGACAAGAAGGCCTTGCGTGCAGAGGGCTTCATGACTCGTGATGCCCGTGAGGTTGAGCGTAAGAAACCGGGCCAGCCAAAGGCACGTCGCAGATTCCAGTTCAGTAAACGTTAATATTCGGTCTCGAAATATACGTTTAGTATCTAAACCACTCGGGACTCCGCTGTTTGCTTGGCGGGCTACCCGGGAGGTTGGTTAAAGGATTTAATTAAAAAGAAGGTAAACGAATTTAAACAATTAAACAAAATGTCTAGAATTACATTTGACACATTGCTTGAGGCCGGTGCACACTTCGGTCACTTGAAGAGCAAGTGGAATCCTGCTATGGCTCCTTACATCTTCATGGAGCGCAATGGTATCCACATCATTGATCTGCACAAGACAGCAGTCATGACTGAGACTGCTGCTGAGGCATTGAAGCAGATTGCAAAGAGCGGTAAGAAGGTCCTTTTCGTTTCTACAAAGAAGCAGCTTAAGGAAATCGTTGCCGAGAAGGCACAGTCAGTAGGCATGCCCTACGTTATCGAGCGCTGGCCGGGCGGTATGCTCACAAACTTCCCCACAATCCGCAAGGCTGTGAAGAAGATGGCGACTATTGACAAGCTCACACAGGACGGTACATATTCAAACCTCTCAAAACGTGAGATTCTCCAGATTTCTCGCCAGCGTGCAAAGCTTGACAAGAACCTTGGCTCTATCGCCGACCTTACACGTCTTCCTTCGGCAATCTTCGTGGTTGACGTTATGAAGGAGCACATTGCTGTTCACGAGGCTAACCGTCTTGGTATCCCCGTATTCGCAATCGTTGATACTAACTCTAACCCTAATGACATCGATTTCGTAATCCCAGCAAACGATGACGCAACAAAGTCTGTAGAGGTTATCCTCGACGCTTGCTGCGCTGCCATTGCTGAGGGTCTTGAGGAGCGTAAGGTAGAGAAGGTTGACGCGCCTGAGGCTGAGGGTGAGGAGAATGCAGAGAAGAGGGCTCCACGCCGCCGCACAACCAGGGCACGCGCAGCTAGGGCTGAGGAGGCAACAGAGACTGCTGCAGAGTAATTCTCACTAATTATTAACTTTAAAATTCAGAAAATACTATGGCTGTAACAATGGCTGATATTGCCAAGCTCCGCGCTATGACCGGTGCTGGTATGATGGACTGCAAGAACGCCTTGACCGAGGGTGAGGGCGATTTTGACAAGGCTATCGAGATTATCCGTAAGAAGGGTCAGCTGGTGGCTGCTAAGCGTAGCGACCGCGAGGCTTCTGAGGGTTGTGTTCTTGTAAAGGCAGAGAATGGCTTCGCTGCAATCATCGCTCTCAAGTGCGAGACCGACTTCGTTGCCCAGGGTGCTGACTTTGTTAAGCTTACACAGGATATCCTTGATGCTGCTGTAGCTGCAAAGTGCGCTACTATTGAGGATGTCAAGGCTCTCCCTATGGGTGAAGGTACTGTTCAGGACGCTATCGTTGCCCGTTCAGGTATCACTGGCGAGAAGATGGAACTTGACGGTTACAAGACTCTCGTTGCTGAGAACGTATATACATACAACCACCAGAAGAAGAACATGCTCTGCACAATGGTTGCCCTGAGCCTGCCTAACGAGGAGGCAGGTCACGAGATTGCTATGCAGATTGCAGCTTCTGCGCCTCTCGCACTCACAAGCGAGGACCTTGATCCTGCTTTGGTTGCTAAGGAGCGCGTTGTTGCCGAGGAGAAGGCTCGTGAGGAGGGTAAGCCCGAGAATATGATTGCTCGCATTGCCGACGGTCGTATCCAGAAGTACTACAAGGAGGTTTGCTTGCTCCAGCAGGGCTACTGCCAGAACGAGAAGATTTCTGTTGCTGACTTCTTGAAGGGTTTCGACAAGGAACTTACAGCTACAGGCTTCCAGCGTTTCACACTCCGTGCTGAGTAATCTGGTACATATGCATGACTGGTAATCCGGCCCGCACTGCGGGCCGGATTTTTTTGTCCTCTTTTGCAATGTATGTATAATATATCCTGAACCGATACAAGTTCGCCTCCTATGCCAAAGCGTTGTTTTGTCATTCTATATTTGCATAAAGAAACGAAGATAGCGATTAATCGCTATCTTCGCAAGCGGACAGAAGCAGTAAAGGATAAAGATTATTAACTGTCATTGGTACTGAAGATACCGTTCGGGATGTTAATCCCC
>JAZNUE010000054.1:0-80567 GCA_045592125.1 Bacteroidaceae bacterium
ACAACTGAGAAGAGATTTTTCGCTTTGCTCAAAATGACAAAACAACGTTTTGTTTTCGACGAGTTTTGCAGCAACAGGTCAAACGCAGCATAGCCGCAGGTTATGCCGTTTGGGTTGCGAAAAGCAAAACGAGTCAATGACCTTTTTGTTATCGACGAGTTTTGCAGCAACAGGTCAAACGCAGCATAGCCGCAGGTTATGCCGTTTGGGTTGCGAAAAGCAAAACGAGTCAATGACAGTGCAAATATAGAATGACACATGGTAAAGCATAAGGCCGCAATCTTGCGGCCTTATGCTTTACCAGATAATCTCGCTCTTGCCATGCTGTGCGAGGTACTTGTTCGCAGTGCTGAAGTGGTGGTTGCCGAAGAACCCTTGGTGGGCCGACAGCGGCGAGGGGTGAGGCGATGAGAGCACGAGGTGCCTTGTGCGGTCTATGAACGCGCCCTTCTTCTGAGCATAGCTGCCCCACAGTATGAATACGATGTTCTCCCTGCGTGTCGCCAGCTCGCGTATGGCAGCGTCGGTAAACTCCTCCCATCCCTGCCGCTGGTGTGAACCGGCCTGTGCCTCACGCACGGTGAGTGTCGCGTTCAGCAGCAGCACTCCCTGGTCGCTCCAGCGTGTGAGGTCACCGTCCCGTGGGATTGGCGTGCCAGTGTCGCTCTCAATCTCCTTGAATATGTTGAGCAGCGATGGAGGGAACCTTACCCCCTTGTTTACCGAAAAGCAGAGACCGTTGGCCTGCCCGGCGCCATGGTAGGGGTCCTGCCCTAGTATCACCACTTTTACCTCATTGAACGGGCAGTGGTCGAATGCGTTGAATATGAGCCTTGCGGGAGGGTATATCGGGACTGTGCCTGCATACTCTTTCCTGACAAATGCCGCCAGGCGAGCGAAGTACTCCTTCTCGAATTCGGGCTGCAGCACTTCTTTCCAGCTCTCGTCTATTCTTACGTTCATGTATATTATATAAATGTATATTATATAAGAGGTATGTTCATCTGCCTGCACTGCTCGCGCATATCGGCGGGCCATATGCTTGACTGTATCTCTCCAATGTGGGCCTTCTTGAGCAGGAGCATGCAAAGACGTGACTGTCCTATTCCGCCCCCAATGCACAGGGGAAGCTCGCCGGCGAGCATGCGGCGGTGGAAGTAGAGCTGCTTGCGCTCTTCCTTTCCCGACTCCTTGAGCTGGCGCAGAAGGGCATCCTGGTCAACTCTTATGCCCATAGATGAAAGCTCTACGGCCTTGCCGAGCAGGTCGCTCCATATGAGCAGGTCGCCGTTCAGGCCTTTGTAGCCCTCTTCGTTAGGTGTGCTGTAGTCGTCATAGTCGGGTGCGCGGTTGTCGTGCGGGATACCGTCGCCAAGCCTTTCTCCAATGCCTATGATAAACACGGCCCCATGCTCCCTGGTTATCCTTTCCTCGCGCTCCTTTGCGGTGAGGCCGGGGTATCTCAGGCGAAGTTCCTCGCTGTGTATGAATGTCACCGAGGCGGGCAGTGAAGGCCTTAGCTGCGGGTAGTTCTCGCTCAGCGTGAACTCGGTGTGGAGTATTGCCGAGTAGATGTCCTTTACAATCTGCCTCAGGAACTCCACATTTCGCTCCTTCTCGTCAATCACCCGTTCCCAGTCCCACTGGTCAACATAGAGCGAATGCAGGTTGTCAAGTTCCTCATGGGCCCTTATGGCGTTCATGTCGGTGTAGATTCCGTAGCCGTGAGGTATATCATACTCGGCAAGCGTTACGCGTTTCCACTTTGCCAAAGAGTGTACCACTTCGGCAACAGCGCCGTCCATGTCCTGTATCGGGAAGCTTACGGCATTCTCATAACCGTTAAGGTCGTCGTTGAGTCCTGTGCCCTTGAGCACGAACAGCGGGGCTGTCACGCGTCTCAAGCGCAGGGTCGATGACAGGTTCAGCTGGAAAACTTCCTTTATCTGCTTTATGGCCAGCTCTGTCTGCTTGAGGTCAAGCAGCGGGGTGTACTCCGATGTGAGTGTGTATAGTTTCATTGCTTCTTTTGACAAATTGTCGTTGTTGGTTTAATGATGTTTGCAAAAATTCACTCTTTATGCCTGATGGTTTGCAGAATTTATGCAAATGTAGGGTAATAAAATGCAATATGCAAGCAAAAAGCCTGTGGTTTTGTGCAGGGTCCCTAAAGTCTTTAGTGTCTTTAAGGTCTTTAAGGGACTTGATGAACATTTTGCGCGGACGAACATTTTGTCATCCCGGATGTTCGCATATCACCTTTTTTTATTATCTTCGCGCTGGTAAATGTGGCAAGGTCCCGTAGCTTAGCTGAATAGAGCGTCAGATTCCGGTTCTGAAGGTCGTGGGTTTGAATCCCACCGGGATCACAAATTCCACTGGGGTCACATAGTCAAGGCGGGGAAGCGTGTTCAACATGCTTCCCCGCCTTGACTATGTATGTATCAGTATGCTCTTGCAAAGAGTACGCGGCGTGCCGATGGCCTGCCTGTTACCATGCATGTGCCTGGAGTCTCGTCCCAGCCCAGCGGGATACAGCGTATTGTGGCCTTGGTGTCGTTCTTTATCTGCTCCTCGGTCTCGGGTGTGCCGTCCCAGTGTGCAAGTATAAAGCCGCCCTTCTCAATCTCTGCCTTGAACTCCTCGTATGTGTCAACGCTGCGTGTACATGCCTCGCGCATTGCAAGCGCCTTTGCATGAAGGTTCTTCTGTATGTCGTCAAGCAGCTGCCTTACGTGCTCTACTATTCCATCTATTTCGCGTGTCTCCTTGGTGAGCGTGTCGCGGCGCATTACCTCTATTGTTCCGTTCTCGATGTCGCGTGCGCCAAGCACAAGGCGTACGGGCACGCCCTTGAGCTCGTATTCGGCAAACTTGAATCCAGGACGCTTGTTGTCGGCGTCGTCAAGCTTGACGGTAATGCCGAGTTTCTTGAACTCTGCAATCATGGGGTCTACCTTGCTCCTTATGGCTGCCATCTGCTCCTCGTTCTTGCAGATAGGTATGATTACAACCTGTATTGGCGCAAGGGCAGGAGGCAGCACGAGGCCGTTGTCGTCGGAGTGGGTCATGATGAGCGCGCCCATAAGGCGTGTAGAAACGCCCCATGATGTTGCCCAGACGTATTCCAGGTTGTTGTTCTTGTCGACAAACTGTACGTTGAATGCCTTTGCGAAGTTCTGTCCCAGGAAGTGTGATGTACCGCACTGCAGTGCCTTGCCGTCCTGCATCATGCCCTCGATGGTGTATGTGTCGAGCGCGCCGGCAAAGCGCTCGTTGGCGCTCTTCACTCCCATAACCACAGGCAGGGCCATGTAGTTGTTGGCAAAGTCATTGTATACGTGGAGCATTGTGCGTGCCTCCTCTTCGGCCTCCTCGCGTGTGGCATGTGCGGTGTGCCCTTCCTGCCAGAGGAACTCGGCGGTGCGGAGGAAGAGGCGTGTGCGCATTTCCCATCGCATTACGTTTGCCCACTGGTTAATCTTGATGGGGAGGTCGCGGTACGACTGTATCCAGTTCTTGTACGAGCTCCATATGATTGTCTCCGATGTGGGGCGGATAATCATCTCCTCCTCGAGCCTTGCTGCGGGGTCAACGACTACGCCGCTGCCGTCCTCGGCGTTCTTCAGGCGGTAGTGGGTTACAACCGCGCATTCCTTGGCGAATCCCTCTACATGCTCTGCCTCGCGGCTGAGGAATGACTTTGGAATGAGCAGCGGGAAATATGCGTTCACATGGCCTGTCTCCTTGAACATGTCGTCAAGCACTCTCTGCATCTTCTCCCAGATTGCATAGCCGTATGGCTTGATTACCATGCAGCCTCTCACGGGCGACTGCTCTGCCAGGTCGGCCTTGAGCACAAGGTCGTTATACCACTGTGAATAACTCTCGCTACGTTTAGTAAGTTCTTTCAGCTCTGCCATATATTCTTCCTTTTGTTTTATTTCTTCTATGCCGGGCCTATCTCGCTAGCCTGTAACAGTCCTTGCGCGAGTGCAGGCCATATTCGCAGTTTACTGCAAAAATACAAAAATATATTCATATGGCCGCCTTACTTGTGCTTTTTTGAACCGTTGCCATGTGCTTTTTCTTGCCTGTTGTGCAAAATGTGGCGCGGCAATGCCTGAAATCTCTTGATATTTGTTAACTTTGCATTGTTTTATTAGATAACTCATTATAATTATTTTTTACTATGAAGAGAAATTTTGTAAAGACAATGTGTGTGGTGCTTAGCGCTGCTATGCTCCTGACAGGCTGTGCAAGCTGGAACAATACTGCTAAGGGCGGCGTAATCGGTGCTGCCGGAGGTGCTGCTCTTGGCGCGCTCATAGGCAAGCTGGCAGGCAATACTGCTGTAGGTGCTGCTGTAGGTACTGCTGTAGGTACGGGTGCCGGTGTAATCATTGGCAAGAGAATGGACAAGGCTGCTGCTGCTGCTGCAGAAATTGAGAATGCAAAGGTTGAGACTGTGACCGACGCGAACAACCTTTCTGCAGTCAAGGTTACATTTGAATCGGGCCTTATGTTTGATACAAGCAAGTCTGCACTCAAGTCTGACGCAAAGGCTAACCTGAAGGATTTTGCAAAGGTGCTCAACGAGTTCAGTGACGCTGATGTCGCTATTTTCGGCCACACCGATTCTACTGGGTCGGACAAGATTAATGACCCTCTCTCTGTGGACCGTGCCAATGCTGTAGCGGACTATCTGCTTTCAATGGGCGTGTCTGCGGCACAGCTCAAGACTGTTGAAGGCAAGGGCTCTAAGGAACCTGTGGCTGATAACGGAACAGCAGCCGGGCGTGCCGAGAACCGCCGTGTGGAGATTTATCTCTATGCAAGCGAGGGCATGATTGAGGCCGCCAATAACGGCGCCCTGGAGTGATCCATGCAAGAGAATAGCGGCGCGCCGCTTTTTAAAAAGGAACTGTGCTGAATGGCACAGTTCCTTTAGGTTTTTATGAATTGACAAGAAGCGTGGCCTTTGGTCCCGGCGACCTCTGGTCCTGGCAGAGCGAGGCGGTCTACTTTATTCTTATTACTCTTATTCCTTTCTGCTTGCTCTTGCCCTTCTGGTAACTGAAAAGGGTTTCCGGGTCGCTTATGACCTTGCCGCTGCTGCTTGAGGCATGCAGCAGATGGAGGCGCCCATTCTTCCAGCAGGCAAAGCCAACGTGCGTTACGTCAAGTCCTTTTATTGAAGTGACCAGGGCTATGATGTCTCCATCCCTTATCTCCAGTTCCTCTTCTCCCCTGTCAAGTATCTCCTTAGGGATGTACTGTGTCGCTGTGCCGCGGAATGCCTCCTCAAGCCCTGATATGGCAGCCTGCATTTCCTTGTCTTCTCCTATCATGCTGTAGCTGCCCGGGTGTGTGCTCATGAAGTCCAGCGTGAGCATGTATTCCCTGTGCGGGCTACTGGCAGTTACTTCCTCTACTATGCCTTTCGCGGTATTGTCGGCTATCCACCAGCTCATATAGTGCAGCCTGCTTGCGTAGCCGTTGCGCAAGCCGCTGCGGTAGCGCACTCTCTCAAGGTTGCTGCATACGCTGCTAAAGCTGCTATCGCCTTGGGCAATGCTCATGCTCATCGCGGTTACAATCTCAATGAATGTGGTGCAGTCGAGACTGCTGCAGCTAACGTACAGCGGTTCGTGCCTGCCGTTCTCAAGTGTGCCTGCAACATACTTCTGGCCAATAAGCCCGCTGGCGACCGCCAGCACCAGGTCTCCCTTGCTGCTGTATGAGGCGGCAGCATGCCTTTTAAGCATGTTCTCTATTGCAATGCTATCGCTCTTGCTGTATATTATCTCCTGCGCTCTCCCTGCAAAGGCAAGCATGGTGAGCAGCAAGGCCAGTACTCTTCTTCTCATGGATTCATAATTTATGTAAATATACGGCAATATTGTCTATTATTGATTATCTTCGCGCTAAAATATGAAGGTTTTTCTGGGATGAGAGTAGTCCGCGTAATACTGTTGCTCCTGCTGCCAGTGCTGTGCAATGCGCAGTACATGCGCACGAATGCCCCCAACGTGCGTTCGTTGCGCATGGAACTTAATGGCGATTGGAACTCGCTGCCTGTGATGACACTGGGCAGTGATGACGTTATGCAGTTCTCATTTGATGAGATGTCGCATACATATCACCGCTTTACCTACAGGATAACGCATTGCAACTCGGCGTGGGAACCGTCAGGCTTGCATGAGATTGACTATCTCCAAGGGTTTAACGATATTCTGGTGGAGGAGTGGGAGAATTCAGTCAATACAACCCGGCTGTATACGCATTACACCTTCTCCTTGCCGAATGAGAATGTTTCCCTGCTCCTTTCGGGCAATTATAAGGTGGAGGTGTTCGATGATGAGCTTGAGGAGGGCAGTCCTGCTGCTGTGTTCTGCTTTTCGGTCGTTGAGCCCATGCTGGGCGTAAGCGCTGCTGTCAGCGGAGATACAGATGTGTCGTTCAATGACAATCACCAGCAGGTGTCGTTCACGCTTGACTGCTCGGGCGTGAGCATTGCCTCGCCGGCCGATGAGATAATGCCTGTTGTGTACCAGAACCGCAGGCATGACAATGCCGTACGTGGCATAAGGCCAACGTATGTTACTGGCAATGCCATAGAGTATGTGCATAATGAGAAACTAATATTCGCAGCAGGGAATGAGTACAGGCGTTTCGAGCTCACTCACCTTAACCGCCCGGGAATGGGCGTTGAGGAGACTTTGCTTGGCGATGACGGATATCATGTGCTGCTCTACATGGACGGCAGGCGTACGGCACATTCTTCATATATTGACGAGAATGGCCGCTGCTATGTGAATACCCATGAAGGGCGTGGCTCTACAATAGAGGCCGATTATGTGCATGTGCATTTTGCCCTTGATGTGCCTTACCGTGAAGGAGGCTGCTACTACCTGCTAGGCGATTTGTGCGATAACCGCTTTACGCAGGCAAGCAGGCTGGGGTATGACCCTGAGGGCGGCTATTATCATACAACGCAGCTCCTGAAGCTAGGGCTCTATAATTACATGTATGTGTGGCTGCCCGATGGCAAGGAGACTGCCCAGACTGGCAATGCCGAAGGCGACCTGTTCAATACAGAGAACGAATACCTGATATATGTGTATTACCGTGCCTTTGGCGAGCGCTACGACAGGCTTATAGGTTTCAGTACAGTCTGCTATTCCTTGGAACATAACTGACAGCGGGATGGTCCAAAAGGGTCCTGCGCATCTACCGCGCATATGAAAATGACCCAATAGCAAAAATATTTGCAGTGAAGAATCCCTGTCAATGCAGACTATATTCTGTCAATGTACTTCTGTACTGTGAGCCAGAATCCTTTCTTCTCGAAATTCATCTTCTTGCCAATTGATTTCAGGAATTTAAGGCATTTGCCGTTCTTCCTTATCTGTGTGCTCGCGAACTTGTAGAACACGAACGTCACCATTATGCTCAATGCAAGCACTATGTACAGCTGTACGTCGGCCGAAGCGCCGCACTTGTATGACAGGTACCAGGCGATAACTACAATTGAATTAAGCGAGAGTATTGAGACTGTAGTCCCAACATGCGAGAACCCTAGTTCTATGAACATGTGGTGCAGGTGTGTGCGGTCGGGGTGGAATGGTGATGTTCCCCTGAGTATGCGCATTGACATTACACGCAGGGTGTCGAAGACTGGTATTGCCAGGATGGCCAATGTCATGGCCACAAGTCCTATGCCGCTATCGGCAAGCGGCTTGCACATTGTGCCAGAGTGGAGAATCTCCATTACGAATATTGACATCATTGCCCCTATTACCAGTGTGCCGCCGTCTCCAATGAACATTTTCGTAGTCTTCCCGAATACATTGTGCAGGAAGAATGGGATTATGGCGCCTGCCGCCGATACAGCCAGCACGGTCATGACAATGTTGCCTGTTTTATAGAACACTATTGCAAACAGTACCGAAGCCATGAAGCAGAATCCCGACGAGAGACCGTTTACGCCGTCAATGAGGTTTATTGCGTTTATTATGCCAACCGCCGCGAATATGGTCAATGGCCAGGAAAACCATACAGGGATAGAGTGGACGCCCCATAGTCCCCATAGCGAGTCTATCGAGGCGTTGTTCACATACATAATCCATGCAACAATAAGAATCTCTATAAGGAAACGCGTGGCTGGAGACAAGTCAAGGATGTCGTCAATCGTTCCGATGTAGAGCATGACTAGCATTGCCGATATTAGCAGGAACACGTTGTAGTGGCTGAATAGTGTCTGTGCACCGCACAGTCCTATAATAATGCCGAAGAACACGGCAATGCCGCCCATCACGGGCACGGGGTTACGCTGAAGCTTGCGTGCGTCAGGATTGTCAACCAGGTTCTTCATTATGGCTATCTTAAGCACCTTTGGATGTATCCAGAGTGTGCCAATGAATGCCAGGAGGGCAGGTATTATAACGTGGTAGAACTTTAGCATGTATGTAACTTTTGAATATTATCCGGGCAGGCATTTTGCCAGCCATCTTCGCAAAAGTAACCAATACTTTTCTAAATACATAGCATTTGCTGTGAAATATTTTATTACATAACGAAAAATGATGGTATAAATTAAGCACTCGCTGTGAAAAATATTCAAGCAAGCTTGATATTTCTCGCTCGTTTGTTTATATCTTTGCACTAGGCCATGAGAATAGGCTGCACCAGGAAATATTACTTTATATTTCTTGCCCGTGTCTTCGGGTATTTGTATATTAGGCAAAATTTTTGGATATAATTTGGATTAGTTATGGCAGGTTCTAGTCATCTGGTCATTATGGCAGGCGGTGTGGGAAACCGTCTCTGGCCCTTGAGCACAGAAGATGTGCCCAAGCAGTTCGTTGATGTGCTCGGGTGCGGCAAGTCTTTGCTGCAGCTTACTGTTGACCGCTTTGCTGGACTGTGCCCAGCAGAGAATGTGTGGGTTGTTACCTCGGAGAAGTACGCGCCTCTGGTTGAGGAGCAGCTGCCGATGGTGCCTGCCTGTAATATTCTCAGGGAACCTTGCCGCAGGAGTACTGCACCATGTATTGCCTATGCCGCGTGGAAAATAAAGAAACGCGACCCGTCGGCAAATATGGTTGTTACGCCTAGCGACCATTTCGTGGCCGATGTGCAGGAGTTCCGCCGTGTGATAGGCTCGGCGCTGGGCTTTGTCAGCGGTTCCGACGCCATACTCACCTTGGGGATAAGGCCTACCCGTCCAGAGACCGGCTACGGCTACATCGAGGCTGTCCTTGGCAGCGCGACGCTGTCGAACAAGGAGGTTTTCCGTGTCGATTCCTTCAAGGAGAAGCCTTCTCTTGAGATTGCCAGGTCGTATGTGGCAAAGAAGAACTACTACTGGAACTCGGGTATATTCATATGGAATGTCTCTACAATTGTCAATGCATTCCGTGTCTACCAGTCTCCAATAGCCTCAGTCTTTGAGTCTCTAATGCCCTATTATTATACTCCCGAAGAGCAGCAGCATGTGAACGAGCGTTTTCCTGAATGCCGCAACATATCGGTCGACTATGCCATAATGGAGCGTGCCGAGGAAATCTTTGTGTTCCCTGCAAGTTTCGGGTGGAGCGACCTTGGCACATGGCTCTCCTTGCATGAGAATATGCCGCAGGACCTGAACGGCAATGTTGCAGCTGGAAGTGAGATTGCCCTTTCCGAGTCGCGCAACTGCATAATAAGCGCCAGCAGCCTTAAGAAGGTTGTCGCTGTAGGGATGGACGGCTGTATAATTGCCGAGAAGGACGGGAATCTTCTTGTATGCAGGATGGGCGAGGAGAACAGGATTAAGGACCTGGCTGAGTGAGGGCTTGCGCCTTTCGCTTTTTTAGGCCTGCGCTATCCTATCCTTGAAATGAACTCTTGTGCTGTCATGCCGGGGTCATACGTAATGCCGAATAGGGTGAACAGCTGGCACGACTTTCCATTTATGGCGTTCTCTATTGCTGTTGCCGCGCTCTCCTTTTCGCCGGTTATCCAAAGAATGCGGGCGATATATGCGTCTATGTCCGATGTATCGGGACTGAACTGGCGCACATAGCGGAGCACTCTCATAGCAAGGCTGTAGTGCCCGTGGGCGAAAAGATGTGCCGCCAGGCTGTACAGGGTCTCTTCCTGTGTCCATTCCTTCTGCTCCAGCATGTTCATGTCGCTGAAAGAGAGGTTTTCTTTGTCGCGCAGCTCGTAGAGGTGGGGTGCTGGCAGCATGAACTGCTGCATGTTGTCGGGGTGCATCATTATCGCCATTGAGATTGCCTCTTCGGCACGCCCGCTGTCGCCCATCCTGTCAAGTATCATGGCCTTGTTGGTCCTGGCCAGCATTGCCTCTATTGTGCCTTCCTGCACGTCCCCAATAATATTCTTGAAATGCTCTACTGCTGCAAGGGTGTTTCCTGTGTGGTATTCGCACAGCGCTGTGTAGAAGTGAGGCGGTACAGAACTGGGGTAGCGCTCCCCTAGCCAAGAGAACAGTTCCTTTGCCCTGGCGTAGTTGCCTGCCTTGTAGTAGCAGTGCCCCATCATCATCCTGGGATATTCAATCTCGTCGTTGATGGTGCTCTCGAACTCGAAACATTCCAGCGCCTTGCCATACTTCCCTGTCATGTAGTATATGCGCCCGAGCTGCTCCCAGTAGAAGGTGGAGTAGGGGAACTCGTCGAGCAGGCTGTTGTACAGCGCTATGGCCTCGCTGGTGCGCTGGAGCTCAATGAAGCACTCGGCCTTTACCTCGAGCAGGCTCCTGTTGCCAGGCAGGTGCTTGAGCGCCTTCTCGCACATCTGCAAGGTCTCGTGCGCGAACCCGCAGTCAAGCAGAATCTCGAGCGCCTCGTAAAGGTTGTCCTCTTCAGGAGTGTAATCCTTGATAAGGCTGTATGCAATCTCGTATGCCTTCTTGTACTCTTTAAGCGCCAGCAGAATCTCGGCATGCAGTATACGCGTCTCGCTGTCATTGGTGTACTCGATGGCCGAGAAGAGCTCAAGTGCCTTCTTTGCCTCTCCCTTGCTCAGCAGCTGCCTTATCTCCATTCTTGTGTTCTCGGGTGCCGAAGGGTGAATCTGCCTTGACGTCCTGAGGACCTCTTCGGCCTTTTCGGGCTTCTCTATGTAGAGATAGTACGACGAGAGGTCCACGAACTCTTCAATCGAAAGATAGGCATGCGTGCCAAGGGCTGTTGCCTGCTCGTACTTCCTTAGGAGCTCGCGGAATTCAGGTGTGTCGAAGTATCCCTTCTCGTAGTTCATGCTCTTTGCTCTTTACTGTAGAAACTGTTTCCTGTCCTTCTGGATGTGTGTTACTTGCCCTTGAGCGATACTGTGCGGTTGAACACCGGCTTGCCTGGAGCGCTGTCGGGGTCTACGTTGAAATAGCCTATGCGCTGGAACTGCAGGTAGCTAAGGTGCGGCAGGCTTGCTGCCCACTCCTCGACAAAGGCATTGCTGTTTATGCGCAGTGAGTCGGGGTTGAGGAAGGGGCGCATTGCCTCAATGCCTCTGACTCCATTCTCGTTCTCGTACTGCTTGATGGCGTCGCGCGGGTTCTCGCATGTCCACAGGCTGCTGTAGTCGCGCACTTCGCAAGGTACGCTGTGGGCGCGGCTCACCCAGTGCAGTGTCTTGCCCTTTATGCGGCGGTCGGCGCCTGGCATGCCGCTGCGGCTTTCGGGGTCGTATGTGGCATGTATGCAGGTGATGTTGCCGTTCTCGTCCTTTTCAATGCACTTTGCAGGGTCCTCGTCGCACTTGATGATATATGCGTTCTTGAGGCGAACTTCCTTGCCTGGGCCAAGGCGCAGGAACTTCTTCCCGCCATCCTCCATGAAGTCCTCACGCTCAATGTAGAGCTCGCGCGAGAAACGGATGATGTGCGAGCCTGAGTTCTCGTCCTCGGGGTTGTCTATGGCCTGCATCTCCTCAACCATGCCCTCGGGGTAGTTGTCGATTACCAGGCGCACGGGGTCTACTACGGCGCTCACTCGCAGGGCGCGTGTGTTGAGGTCCTCACGGCAGGCCGCTTCCATCAGCTTTATGTCGTTAAGGGCGTCAAAGGTTGTGTAGCCTATCTTGTCAATGAAATTGAGTATAGCCTGCGGGCTGTATCCTCTGCGGCGTATTCCGCATATTGTTGGCATGCGTGGGTCGTCCCATCCGTTCACTATCCCCTCCTTTGTGAGGATGAGCAGGTTGCGCTTGCTCATGAGCGTATAGTTCAGGTTCAGCTTGTTGAACTCGTACTGGCGGGGGCGGTTATCCTGTATGTCGCCTTCGTCGCCCTTCCACTCCTTTATCCAGGTGACGAAAAGGTCGTAGAGGTCGCGGTGAGGCACGAACTCCAAGGTGCAGATAGAGTGCGTTACGCCCTCGAGGTAGTCGCTCTGCCCGTGTGTGAAGTCGTACATGGGGTATGCGTTCCATCTGTCGCCTGTGCGCCAGTGCGGCATGTTCAGGACGCGGTACATTATTGGGTCGCGGAAGTGCATGTTGGGGCTTGCCATGTCAATCTTGGCGCGTAGAATCATCTTGCCTGGCTCTACGTTGCCGCTGTTCATCTCGCGGAAAAGGCGCAGGCTCTCTTCGGCAGGACGGTCGCGGAACGGGCTGTTCTGGCCCGGCTCGGTGGTTGTGCCTTTCTGCCTGGCAATCTCCTCCGATGACTGCTCGTCGATATATGCACGGCCTGTCATTATGCACCACTCGGCGAAATCCCATAGTTCCTGGAAATAGTCGCTGGCATAGCACACCTTGCCCCACTTGAACCCGAGCCATTTGATGTCCTCCTCAATGGCGCGTACGAATTCCATGTCCTCTTTCTGCGGGTTGGTGTCGTCGAAGCGCAGGTTGCACACGCCGCCATATTTCTGCGCCATTCCAAAGTCAATGGCAATGGCCTTTGCGTGGCCTATGTGGAGATAACCGTTTGGCTCGGGCGGGAAGCGGGTCTGTATCTTGCCGCCGTTCTTTCCCTGCGCCAGGTCATCTACAATAATCTGTTCGATAAAACTGATGCTCTTCTTCTCGCTCTTTTCAGTTTCGTTAGTCTCGGTCATTGTGTATAATGTATTATATATGTTTATATGCGTATTTTGCTGGAACATTGTTCCATCCTGCAAAAATAACTCTTTTTTCTAAAAAAGAGGCCATGGATAAGGGCTAAATGCTTATATGGCGGGAGGAAATCGGCGGAAATCAGCCTTTAGCCTTTCTTTGGATTGAAATGTAGTACCCAAGCTTGTATACATTGAACACCCACAGTGAAGGGCGTCTGCCCAGCAGGTTCTTCTTTAGGAGGTTTCTGCAGCATTTCCATAAAGAGAAGAATACCCCCTCGATATGCCACTCGCCCAGCCTGCGCGCTGCGGCAAGCAATGGCGTGTCGCCAATCTTCCCGGCAATCCCTGCCAGTGTCTCAAGTGCCTGCTCTGTCTTTGTGAGGAAAACGGCATTCTCTTCCAGGCCGCTGTGCAGCAGCGGGTTGTCAATGTGCAGTATGCTAATGCCGCGCTTCTCGAGCTCTTTGCCGAAGAGCGCGTCCTCATACCCGTAACGAGTTATGCTGCTGTCAAAAAGAATTGAAATGAACACCTCTCTCTTTATGGCAAAGCTGAATGTCGTGAATCTGTCATAGGGCGCCTTGCTCCGTATTGCAGCACTGCGCTTCCTGTCGGCCTTCTTCTCGTATCTGTACCTGAGCGAGCATCCCTCATGCGGCAGCTCGCTTGCATGGTACATTCCGCCGCATGCTACATCATGGCCCTCCAGTGCATGCGCGTATGCCGCAAGGAAGGAGTCTCTTTCCACTACGGCGTCGCAATCTATGAATATGAGGCCAGGGTACTGTGCTTCCATTGCAAGGAGATTGCGTATCCTTGCCCTGCCGATGTTCTCTTCCTTTACTATGCGCCTGCAGTGTGGAAGGGTGTCGGCAATACTGTTGAGGCAAAGGCTTGCGGCGGATGTGCCGTCCTCGCCTACCAGTATCTCAAATGGCGCGCCGAGCGCCTCTCCCTGCCTGTGGAGCTCTTCTATCAGCGTGCAGCAGCAAAAGTCCTTTACCGGTATGAGTATTGATAGCATTGTGCCTGATGTTCCTGTTGAGGGCAAAGATATAATAAAATCCCGAATATTCCCTTTGGAATGGACCTGCACCTTGTGATTTTATTTGGCGCCAGCTGTTGAATATTATGATATCTTTTATTATCTTCGCAGAATAGAACATAGAATTCCAAACTATAAAAGCATACATATATGAAGAGTGACATCCAGATTGCTCATGAGACCCGCCTTGAGCGCATTGAGAACGTGGCTGCCAAGATTGGCATTGAGGCTAACGACCTTGAACATTACGGCAAGTACATTGCAAAGCTGCCCCTTAGCCTTATAACAGCGCCGAAGGGCAGGCTCATCCTTGTCACGGCAATCACTGCGACAAAGGCCGGTATAGGCAAGACAACCGTTTCCATTGGCCTAGCGCTTGGCCTTAACAAGATTGGCAAGAAGGCTGTTGTGGCCCTTCGCGAGCCTTCGCTCGGTCCCTGTTTCGGCATGAAGGGCGGCGCTGCCGGCGGCGGATATGCCCAGGTGCTCCCGATGGAGAAGATTAACCTTCATTTCACAGGAGACTTCCACGCCATTACCTCGGCGCACAACATGATTTCGGCGCTGCTCGACAACTATCTCTATCAGCATGCAAAGGACGGTTTCGGGCTTAAGGAGATTCTGTGGCGCCGTGTGCTCGATGTCAATGACCGCTCTCTCCGCCAGATAATTACAGGCGTAGGCCCTGCAACGAACGGCCTTGTGGAGCAGGCCGGTTTTGACATCACTCCGGCTTCGGAGCTCATGGCAATCCTTTGCCTCGCGAGCGATGAGGCCGACCTTCGCCGCCGCATTGAGAACATAATGCTTGGCTACACATATGCCGGCGAGCCTTTCACGGTGAAGGACCTTGGTGTCGCAGGCTCAATAATGGTACTGCTCAAGGACGCAATCCAGCCTAACCTTGTGCAGACAACCGAGAATACTCCGGCCATTATCCATGGCGGTCCGTTCGCGAATATCGCCCATGGCTGCAACTCGCAGCTTGCAACCAAGATGGCCCTTGCGCATAGCGAATATACAATTACCGAGGCTGGATTCGGTGCCGACCTTGGTGCCGAGAAGTTCTACAACATCCTCTGCCGCAAGAGCGGCCTGCAGCCCGACGCAACAGTAATCGTCGCTACAGCGCAGGGCCTAAAGATGCATGGCGGTGTAGAGCTTGACAAGATTAAGGAGCCCGACATGGAAGGCCTGCGCAACGGTCTTGCTAACCTTGACCGCCATGTTGCCAACCTGCGTTCGTTCGGGCAGTCGGTGATTGTGGTGTTCAACCGTTTTGCTACCGATACCGATGAGGAGATGGCGCTCATTCGCGAGCATTGCGAGAAGGAACTCGGTCTGCCGTTCGTTATCAACAATGCCTTTGCCCAGGGCGGCGAGGGTGCTGTGGAAATGGCACGGATTGTCGTGGATACAATCGAGAATAACCCTTCAAGTAGGCTGCAGTTCACATATGACGACGAGGACAGCATACAGCAGAAGATTGAGAAGGTTGCCAAGAATATCTACGGCGCTGCCTCTGTAACGTTTGCTAAGCCTGCGCTCGACCGCATAAGGCTTGCCGAGAAGTATGGCCTTGCAAAGTTCCCTGTATGTATTGCAAAGACACAGTTCTCTTTCAGCGCCGACGCTAAGCAGTATGGCGCTGTCAAGGGATTCAGCCTGCAGATACGTGATGTGGTGCTCAATGCCGGTGCCGAGATGATTGTTGCCATTGCCGGCGACATTATACGCATGCCGGGACTGCCAAAGGACCCGCAGGCGAACCACATTGACTTTGTGGATGGGGAGATTGTCGGGCTGAGCTGAGCCGTAGCCTTTATATTCAGGACAAACGGACATCGTAATCTTATTATTGATTGAATATACACTGCCTCGCTTCAAGCGGGGCGGTGTTCACTAAAGCAAGCTATTCTATGGCACAACCATTGGCCGAACGTCTGCGCCCTACATCCTTTGACGGCTATGTAGGCCAGCAGCACCTTGTTGGAGAAGGTGCTGTGCTGCGCCGTATGATTGATTCGGGGCGTATCCTCTCGTTTATCATGTGGGGGCCTCCTGGAACTGGCAAGACTACTATAGCAAGGATAATTGCGCACCAGCTTAACCGCCCTTTCTACACGCTGAATGCTGTGTCGTCGGGAGTGAAGGAGGTGCGCGAGGTCATTGACAAGGCCAAGAGCTCGCCGCTGTTCTCGCGTGGCGGGGCAATCCTTTTCATTGATGAGATTCACCGTTTCAACAAGTCGCAGCAGGATTCCCTATTGAGTGCAGTTGAGACAGGTACAGTAACCCTCATAGGCGCTACTACCGAGAATCCCTCGTTTGAGGTCATACGCCCGTTGCTGTCGCGCTGCCAGCTATATGTGCTCAAGTCGCTTGAGGCCGACGACCTGATGAGACTGCTCAACCATGCTATAACTGCCGATGAGGCACTGAGGTCGCGTGGCGTGGAACTGCGCGAGACGGCTGCCATCATGCGCTACAGCGGCGGTGACGCCCGCAAGCTGCTGAACATCCTTGAGCTTGTTGTTGAGAGCGAACCTGAATCGCCTGTCGTGATAACTGATGAGAAGGTGAAGCGCTGCCTGCAGCAGAACCCGCTAGCCTATGACAAGGACGGCGAGATGCATTACGATATAATCTCGGCCTTTATAAAGTCAATCCGTGGCAGTGACCCCGACGCGGCCCTCTACTGGCTTGCACGCATGATTGAAGGCGGGGAAGACCCTGCATTCATTGCAAGGCGTCTCATTATATCGGCCTCGGAGGATGTGGGGCTTGCCAATCCCAACGCCTTGCTGCTTGCGAACGCAGCGTTCGATGCCGTAACGAAGATTGGCTGGCCCGAGGGGCGTATACCGCTTGCCGAGGCAACTGTGTACCTTGCAACATCGCCAAAGAGCAATTCGGCCTACATGGGAATAAACAACGCGCTTGCAACCGTGCGCGAGACAGGCAATCTTCCCGTCCCGCTGCATTTGAGGAACGCGCCTACAAGGCTTATGGCCGACCTGGGGTATTCCGACGGGTATAAGTATTCCCATGACTTTCCAGGGCATTTCGTAAAGCAGCAGTTCCTGCCCGACGGCGGCGAGGGCTTCTCTTTCTGGATTCCTCAGGAGAACCCCGCCGAGGCAAAGAGCAAGGCCTGGATGAGGCAGTGCTGGGGTGATGACAAGCCATTCTGCGAGTGAGTGCGACTGTCATAGTGACGTGAGCACACTTTCGCTAGTGAAAGTGTGCAAATATCCCAATCGCTATTTATATAGAGATTCCGTTCTTCTGTCGCAATGACAAAACAACGTTTTGTTATCGACAAGTTTTGCAGCAACAGGTCAAACGTAGCATAGCCGTATGTTATGCCGTTTGGGTTGCGAAGAGCAAAACGAGTCAATGACAGTGCAAATATAGAATGACAAATACGCGGTGTGGTCGCGGCGCCGTTCTTTCCTACAAGCAATTGACCTTATTCCAGTCCCTCAAGAATCCTTTTCAGCACCACAGTTGCCGATATCTCGCGGTTGGCGGCCTCGGGGATTACAAGCGAGCGCGGACTCTCGATGACATCGTCTGTTACAATCATGTTGCGCCGCACTGGCAGGCAGTGCATAAAATATGCGTTGTCAGTGACGGCCATCTGGCGGTCGCTTACGGTCCATGAGCGGTCGGTGCTCAGTATCTTCCCGTAATTATCTCCTGTGTATGCTGCCCAGTTCTTTGCATAGATGAAGTCTGCGCCTTCAAAGGCTTTCATCTGGTCATATTCAACGCGGGCATTGCCCACGAATTCCGGGGAGAGTTCGTACCCCTTGGGGTGGGTAATAACGAACTCATAGCCTGCGGCGTTCATCCACTCGGCGAATGAATTGGGAACGGCCTGCGGCAGTGCCTTGGGATGGGGCGCCCATGTGAGCACGACCTTTGGACGCGCCTTGGCCTTGTGCTCCTCAATTGTAATAAGGTCGGCAAAGCTCTGTAGCGGGTGGCGTGTGGCTGCCTCCATTGAGAATACTGGGCGGCCCGAGTGCCTGATGAACTGGTTGAGGATAACCTCGTTGTAGTCGTCCTCCTTGCTCTCGAAACGGGCAAATGAACGCACGCCTATGACATCGCAATAGCTGCCCATGACCGGGATTGCCTCAAGTATATGCTCGGGCCTGTCGCCGTCCATAATTACCCCGCGCTCTGTCTCCAGTTTCCAGGCGCCCTGGTTGATGTCGAGCACAATGACGTTCATGCCCAGGTTAATGGCTGCCTTCTGCGTGCTGAGCCTTGTGCGCAGGCTGGAGTTGAAGAAGACCATCATGAGCGTCCTGTTCTTGCCGAGATGGGTGTACCTGAAACGGTCGGCCTTGATTTCAAGCGCCTCTTTTACGGCGGCCTCAAGGCTGCCTATGTCCTTTACTGAAATAAAATTCCTCATCTTAGAAACTGTTTGGATTCCTGTAATATTAAGGCCAGAGGGCCGGGTTGCGTCCGATGTACTATTCGTTATCTTCGTCCTTCTTCCACCATCTCCATCTGTTGAAGTCGAACTTGAAGAGAAGACCGGCCCCTTGTGTGGTGAGGTTTGTATTTGAGAAGTAGCGGTCGTTTGTCTTGCTGTAGGCCTTGAGGTTCACCGTGCCTTTCTTGTTAAGGAGGTACTGCAGCTCAAAGTCTCCAATGAAGTTGCTGTTGGCAATGGGGTTCTCGCGGTAACCGAAGTTCCCGTTTATGAGCAGCCGGTTGTTGAGCAGGCGTCCGCGGAGCATGCCCTCGACCTCCATGCGGTTCCAGCCTCTTTCGCTAGTGGAGAAATTGCCCGATATGTCCCAGTTGTCATTGTCAATTATGTGCCCGAGCATGTTGTTGAGCTGTCCCGACAAGGTGTTTGAGATTAGCGACTCAACGGCAGTGGATGACTGGATCTCCTCTCCTGTGCTGTTGTAGTCGAATGTGTAGAATTTGCCCACGCCTAGCAGGTATATGAACTGCATGGTCTTTTGCTCTTTGGTGTTTGCTATGCTGGCCAGCAGTTCCTTCTCCTCTTCGCTGCCTTCGGGCAGCTCAAGGTCAAAGCTCAGGTCGGGGCTTTCAAGTGTGCCGCCAATGTCCATTACGCAGTTCACCTTCACAGTCTTGTTCCTGGAAACTTCGGTTGAGAGGTCGCCAAGCGATGCCGATGCGACAAGGTATCTTGTCTTCAGGCCCAGTCCGGCCCTGAAGGGGTCGCCGTCGAATGTGAGAGTGCTTCCCTTGTCTATCTTGAACTCCTTGGGGAATATGTCCTGAATGGTGAACTTGTATGTTCCGCGGTCAAGTTCAAGGCCTCCTTTCATTGAGAAACCGTCCTTCTCGTCATACAGCGCGTTTATTGTGCCTTTGCCGTAGAAGTCGATGTAGTCATCGGTCTTGAGGTTTGTGTATACCTTCACGTGCAGCGATTCTGTCACATCGAGCATGAACTCAAGGTTAAGCTTGCTGGTTACAAAGTCATATGTGTTCCCAGGCGTGCTGGACAGGGTGCTTCTTTTCTGCTTGCTCTCCTTGCGGCTGTCCGTGAATGTGACAAAGCTGTTGTCGCCGGCACCGCTAGCAGTGCTGGAGTTGTATATGAAGAATGAGTTGGGCTCGCTGCGGAGATTTGCCTTCAGCAGGAGACCGCTGCCAGGGCTGTTTATGTTGGCAGTGCCTGTCGCGTACACCGTACCGTAGAAAGGAAGGTTCCCGAAATCGGGGGTGTCATAGACAAGCATGTTCCTTGCCGCTACGTCGAGGTTGCATGTCCAGCGGGAGAAGTTCTTGTGGGTTATGAGTCCCGAAAGTGTTCCGTTGTTGCCGTTGCGGTCCTTTACGGCAATATCGTCGAACAGGATAATGCCTGGCGAGAGGCGCACGGTGTCGCCGCTGATGTAGTATGTAGTGTTGTTGGCGTTTACCTTGAGGCTGCAGTCAAGCGCTGCTGCTCCTGCAAGGTCTACCTTGCTCCAGCGGCCCAGTACGTATACGGTTCCATTGCCCTTGCCCTGTACGTCACTTACAAATGCGTCAATCTTCTCCTCAAGGAACCCTACATTCAGGTCGTTGGCCTCTATCTTGAGTATTATGGTGTCTCTTGGCTGCGAGAGGTAGCCGGTAACTCTTGATGTGGCGCTCTTTCCGATGATATCGCAGTCGAGAGAGAGTGTCTTGTTGTAGTTCATCCACCCGATACCTATGTCGCCGTCGCCCATGTGCGCACCGTCGATGAGCAGGCTGTCGACGCTGAAACGGCCGTTTACATCAAGGCTGTGCAGCAGGCTTGTTAAGTGCGCCTTGCCGGTAGCCTTGCCACCGAAACTGAGTACGCGGAAATTAGTGAGGCCCATAATAGTGGAGACGTCAATGTCGTTCAGGATGACGTTCAGGCTGTCATCAATAAGCTTGCCGGCAGTGCCATAGATGTCAATGCTCTGGCTTTCGTTCGAGAGCCTGAGGTTCTCTACCGTGAACTTCTTGCTGTTGCCGGCAATGCTTCCAGGGGCAATGCTCCATTCCTGGCCATTAAGCGTTATGCTGCTTGGGACAACCTTGGCGTCAAAGCATATGTTCTCTTTAGCGTCGCGCTGGAGCGACACGCCTAGCCCTAAGGTGCCATTGTTGCCCTCGCTGGAGAGAGAGGCCCAGTCGGCAATGCTGTTTATTGAATCCTGCGCTATTGACGAGCTGAGATTTATTATCATGCCATCTTCAGCGTCTTTTGCCGATGGCATTATAATGCTGGCGTCAATGTCCAGGCCGCTTGCGCTTGAAGTGCCTTTGAGGCTCATTGAGCGGAGGCGTGCCGACCCTATACTGATGTCGCTTATATCGGCATTCATGCCGAACGAGCTGCTGCTGTCGTTGCAAGAGCCGCTTATTAGCGCCCTTTCATTTATGGTGGCAGGCAGCCTGAGCAGCCTTGTAAGCATGCTGCTTTCCTTTATGTCAACCCTGTAGAAAAAGTTGCTGTGCTCATTTCCTTTCTGCTGCACGTTGAGTGATGGCAGGTGCTGCCTGGGTATGCCCATAAGGCTGCTGTATATGCTTGAAAGGGTAAACTGCCCAATGATATCGGCGGTGAGTATGTCTGAATTTACGGTTATGCTCCTCTCCTTGCCGGTGTTGTCATCGTATATATATATATTCTTCAACTGGCTTTTCCTGTTGCCTTCATCATGAACGAAATCGCGTACCTTTACGCTTGTCATGCTTTTTCTGCGGCCAAGTATTGTGTGCTCTCCCTCCATCCTGAAGGCAAAGCCGTTGTCTTTGTACTCCTTGCTCAGGTTAAGCCTGTGGGGCATGAATGTGTCAATGTCAAGCGCTAGCGTGTATCTGTCTCCACGCCTGCCTTTTGCCAATGAGAAGGCGGCGCTGCCTTCAATGCCTGGGTCACGCGCAATCAGGGTAGCGCTGGCGCCGTTGCTGCCTGCATTTCCTTTAATAGTAAAGGGCGAGTAGGTGTATCCCTTAAACTCTAGTGAGGCAATCTCTGCCTCAAAGGCGGCAAGGCGGGCCTTGTCATGGATGCTGCCCCTTGATACGGCCTTGATGTCGCACCTCTTGATGTCATTGTTGCCAAGCAGGCGGCCCAGGTCAATCCTCTTTCCTTTGGCATTCAGCCTGTAATTGCCAATGCTGTCAATGCTTACGCTGGCAATGGCTGCCCCGCTGCTGCATGCTGCTGAAAGATTGCAGCCCAGCGTGTCTCTTGAGCATGTGATTTCGCCGCTAATGCTGGTGTCTCCCAGCTTATGGGCGAGCCCTGAAGGAATTGAGGGGAACAAGGCAGCAAGTGACAGCATTCCTTCCTCGGTGGTGTGCAGCCTCTCTGCATGTGCCGTTATAATGCGCCTCTCGCTGTAGGGCGCTGCTATCCTTGCGTTGCCTTCGAACGAGAACGTGCCTGCCTGGGCTGTAATGCTGGCTGTCCCTTGCGCTATGCTGTCGCAAACGGCTGCGCTAATGCTGAATGTGATATCGGGCAGGGCGGGGATATCCTTGGGAAGGATGGGGCGTATGTCCTCAAACGAGAAACGGCTGCTGTGTATGCTGCCGCCTATGCGCATTTGCTGCAGCCCGCCATAAAGGCTGTCTATCTGAATTGAACCGGACTCTATGCTGGTGCCAGGCAGCTCAACCAGGAGACCTGTAAGCCTGAGCCCGTTCTCTTGCGTGAATATCCTTGCCTTTGCCTTCCTGAGCTCAATGCCGCTCTTCTCTATGCCTTTTATTGAGCGCACATACAGGTTCAGGTTCTCCTTGTTGAAGTTCTTCAGTGATACGTTGCACGAGAAATTGCTTACCGCTATGTGAAAAGGGTCGAGCCTGCCTGCCGCTGGTTCCTGACTGTGCACGTCATACCTAAGGCTGCCGTCGTATATGAGCAGCTGGTTTATGCGCAGGCCGGTCTCTTTGCCGGTGCTGTCCTTTCTTATGTTGTCAAGTATGAACTGGAAATTGAACGCTCCGTCGGGGGTGGGGCGCGCTACCCTTATGTCGGGCGCCTCAAATGCCAGGGTGTTTATGTGCACTGAACCGTTGAGCAGCGCTGCGGGTTCCAGGCTTGCCATTGCCTTGCGTGCATAGACTAGCGTGTCGCTGTCCTGGTCAAGGATAAGGACCTCTTCGAGTGTCGCCTCGTTAAAGTTCTTTATCTCTATGCTCCTAATGCTGGCGGGAATGCCGGCCAGGTCCTTGATCTCGCTGGTGACAAATGAGGCAAGCCGGCGCTTTGTGGCGTCGGTCCTGAGCAGTATCGTGCCTGCAAGGAAGAGCGCGACGAGTACCGCAAAGACGATAGATATGTATTTTATTGCCTTTATAGTCCTGTGGTTTTCCGTTATATCTTTGCAAATGTAGTAAAAATATATGATAAAATGGTGCTGGGGCGCACTTTTTGCTTTGTTTTTGCAGGCAAAATCCTTAACTTTGCATATTGGGAGAATTTTTAGAATCTGTTAGGGCCGTATCGCTGGTGCAGGCCTTGTATGGCCCTCTGGTTCTTGCAGAAAATTATACAGCTATGATAGAAACGATTGCAGTACTATTGGTCTCGGTTTTTTTCTTTATAAGCGGAAAGGTGCGTTCCGATGTGGTGGCGCTCTGTGCGCTGGTGGCGCTGATGGTGATGGGGATACTAGAACCGGCCGAGGCGCTTTCGGGTTTCTCGAATAATGTCATCATAATGATGATTGGCCTGTTCGTAGTGGGCGGGGCCATCTTCCAGACTGGGCTTGCGAAGATGATTAGCTCAAGGCTGATGAAACTTGCCGGCAACAGCGAGACAAGGCTCTTTGTGCTTGTCATGGTGGTGACGTCGTTCATGGGCGCTTTTGTGAGCAACACGGGTACTGTGGCCATAATGATTCCTATTGTAGTGAGCATGGCCATGAGCGTGAAGATGAATCCTAGCCGCCTGCTTATGCCTCTTGCTTTCGCGAGCAGCATGAGCGGTATGATGACTCTCATCGGTACGCCTCCTAACCTTGTTATAAACGAGACGCTCATAAACAACGGGTATGACGGGCTCGGTTTCTTTACATTCTTGCCAGTAGGCCTTATATGCGCTTTTGTGGGAACCTTGCTGCTCATGCCGTTGAGCAAGAAGTTCCTCTCCAAGCCCGGTGCCCTGAGCGGTGCCAGCGCAAGCAGCGGAAAGTCGCTCAAGGCTCTTGTAAAGGAATATGGCATAGCGAATAACCTGCACCGCCTGCAGGTGAGCTCCAGGTCGCTCCTTATTGGCAAGATGATTGGCGAGCTGGATGTGCGCAACAACTTCGGGATAAACATCATAGAGGTGCGGCATGTGGAGCGCGGCCAGCGCAGCCTGCTCTCAAAGAATGTCGTGCAGGAGGCTGCCGATTCCGACACTGTGCTGCGTGCCGATGACATGCTTTATGTGTCGGGCTCTGATGATAACGTGAATGCATTCGCCGGGCAGTATTGCCTTGAGCTGTTGAAGGACGAGGATACAGACGGCAAGAGCGGGCTTGATTTCTATGACATTGGCGTTGCCGAGATTGTGGTCATGTCCACGTCATCGGTAGTGAACAAGACGATAAAGGAGATTGGGTTCAGGACAAAGTATAACCTGAGCGTCCTGGGAATATGCCGGAAGAACAAGTATATTCTCCAGGGGATTGCCGAGGAGACTATCCATGTGGGCGATGTGCTGCTGGTGCAGGGTTCGTGGGACCATATTGCCGCTCTTGAGAATGACACCAACGAGTGGATTGTAGTGGGCCGCCCGCTTGAAGAGGCCGCGAAGGTAACGCTTGACTACAAGGCGCCTGTGGCGGCAATAATCATGCTTGCCATGATTGCCGTGATGGTGTTCGACTTTATTCCCATTGAACCGGTAACCGCTGTTATGATTGCCGGCCTGCTGATGGTGCTTACAGGATGTTTCCGTAACGTCGAGGCTGCATACAAGACCATAAACTGGGAGAGCATTGTGCTTATTGCGGCCATGATGCCGATGTCGGTGGCCTTGCAGAAGACTGGAGTGTCGGAATGGATATCGGGGTCGCTGGTATCGGTCCTTGGCGGGCACAGCCCCATGCTGCTGATGGCCGGAATTTACTTCACTACGTCTTTCATGACAATGTTCATAAGCAATACTGCAACAGCCGTGCTTATGGCGCCTATTGCAATGAGCGCTGCGCAGCAGGTGGCCGTGAGTCCCGTGCCGTTCCTCTTTGCGGTAACGCTGGGCGCCAGCCTCTGCTTTGCCTCGCCGTTCTCTACACCGCCCAATGCGCTAGTGATGCCTGCGGGCCAGTACAGGTTCTCCGACTATGTGAAGGTGGGATTGCCTCTGCAGGTTATACTGGGCATTGTAATGATACTTGTCCTTCCGTTGCTTTTCCCGTTCTAGGAATAATTTCCTGCCAAAATTGCCGATATTTGTTGGAAAATAGGTACTTTTGTCACAAATAACGTAAGAAGATGGATTTAGCGGATATTCAGGCGGTAAAGCAGCAGTTCGGGATAATAGGCAATGACCCTGAGCTGTTGAGGGCGATAGATACGGCCGTGCAGGTGGCCAAGACCGACCTCACCGTGCTCGTTACAGGCGAGAGCGGTGTGGGAAAGGAGTTCTTTCCAAAGATAATACATGCAAACAGCCTGCGCAAGCACGGGAAGTACATTGCCGTGAACTGCGGCGCGATACCCGAAGGTACCATTGACTCGGAACTTTTCGGGCACATAAAGGGCGCGTTCACTGGCGCTGTCAATGAGCGCAAGGGATACTTCAGCGAGGCTAATGGAGGCACGATATTCCTTGACGAGGTTGCCGAGCTGCCCATGCCGACACAGGCGCGCCTGTTGCGCGTGCTTGAGAACGGAGAGTTCCTGAGGGTGGGCTCCTCGGAGGTTGAGAAGACGAACGTGCGCATTGTGTGCGCAACGAACGTGAACCTTCAGGAGGCGATATCCGAGGGGCGTTTCCGCGAGGACCTATACTACCGCCTGTGCACTGTGCCCATCTCTGTGCCTCCCTTGCGCAAGCGTGGCAGGGATGTGGTAATGCTATTCAAGAAATTCTGCATGGATTTTGCCGCCAAATACAAAGTGCCTCGCCTTCAGCTTACGGCCGAGGCCGAGGCCGCGCTGGAAGGCTATTCATGGCCAGGCAACATCAGGCAGCTCAAGAATATTGCCGAGCAGGTATCTATCCTTGAACTGAACAGGGAACTTGGCGCTGAGGTACTCATGCAATATCTCCCGCAGGATGTAAAGAGCAACCTGCCTATGCTCTCGGGGCATGGACAGGCAGGCGGCAAGAACTTTGAGAGCGAGAGGGAGATTCTCTACAGTGTGCTGTTCGATATGCGCCGCGACATAACTGAGCTCAAGAGCCAGGTCGAGAGCCTGAGGGCAATGAACAAGGACGCCGTGGAGCATGTCCCCTATTACCAGGCGGTGCAGGATGTGTCGCTGGTGCACCAGGCGCAGCAGTATCATATACCTTCGCAGCATATTGAACCGGCGGTCAGTGCCGAAGAGTATGTTGAGGAAGCGGTCTCGCTTGACGATGTGGAGAAGAAGACCATAATAATGGCGCTTGAAAGAAACAAGGGCAAGCGCAGGAATGCTGCAAAGGAACTGAATATATCGGAACGTACGCTGTACAGGAAAATAAAGGAATATGGTATTGAGTAGGAGAATAAGCATGGCAGCCGTGCTGCTGCTTGCCGTGTTGGTGTCGGCATGTACTGTCAGCTACAAGTTCACTGGCGCGTCAATTGACTACACCAAGGTTAAGACCGTGTCTATTGCGCCGTTCCAGAACCGCGCCGCTTACCAGTGGGCGCCTATGGCCTCTATGCTGGACGAGGCGATGAGCGATGCTTTTGTGCAGCAGACCAAACTGCAGCAGGTAGCGCGTGGCGGCGACCTTACGCTTGAAGGCGAGATTACGTCATACGAGCAGGTCAACAAGTCTGTGTCGTCCGACGGGTATTCTTCTCTGGTGCAGCTGAAGATGACTGTTAATGTGCGCTTTGCGAACAACACGAACCATGAAGAGGATTTTGAGCGCCCGTTCTCGGCGACCCGTGACTTTGACGCCACACAGTCGCTCGACTCGGTACAGGAAGAACTGGTGGCCCAGATGATTAAGGAGATTGTTGAATCGGTATTTAACGCGGCTGTAGCAAACTGGTAAGGGATGGAGAATCTGGCTGCATACATAACCCGCCCTGAACGGCTCAACAGGGAGACGCTCTACGAGCTGCGCCTCCTTGTGAGGAAATATCCCTATTTCGACGCGGCCCGTATCCTTATGCTCAAGAACCTTTACCTTCTGCATGATGTTGACTTCGGACGCGAGATGCGCAAGGCCGCGCTTTACCTCAAGTGCCGCTGGCCGCTGTTTGAACTGATGGCGGGCTACGGCGCCCCTGTTCCTGAAGAGGAGGCGCCTGCGGATATCCCGGTAGACAGGACAATGTCGCTCATTGACGCCTTCCTTGAGACCTTGCCGGCAGAGAATGTATCGCTTGAGGCCGAGGGCGCTGCTGCTGTGGACTATGTCTCGGCATATCTTAAGGATGATACGGCGACGGCAGCAGATATCCCGGCATTGCGCGGGCAGGATCTTATTGACGAGTTCCTGGCAGGAGGGAATGAAAGAATCTCCTTTGATTTCAGGGGAGAGAGCGCCCAGCCTGCAGAACCGTTACAGCCCAGTGAGGATGAGGCGCCTGCAGAGTCGGCTTTCTTTACCGAGACACTCGCGGGAATTTACATTAAACAGGGCAAATATGAAAAGGCCCTTGAAATTATTAAACGATTATGCTTGGAATATCCGAATAAAAATCGTTACTTTGCAGACCAAATAAGATTTCTTGAAAAAATAATAAAATATATAAAAAAAGAATAGTATGTATTTACTTTGTGTTATACTTATTGTGTTGGTTTCTGTGCTGATGTGCGGAATAGTATTGATTCAGAACTCAAAGGGTGGCGGCCTGGCTGCCGGTTTCGCTTCATCGAACCAGATTATGGGCGTCAGGAAGACAACTGACTTCCTTGAGAAGGCTACATGGACACTTGCTGCGCTGATTGTTGTTATCAGCATTGCTGCAGCATACTCATTGCCACGCCATAATGAGAGCGAGATTGTTAATCCAGCAGCTGTTGAGTCAACACTTCCTATCCCTTCGGCAGAGGCGCCTGCTCTCTAATAAGTAAGTCATAAGAAGGTTAACGGACACATAAAGCGCATGCGCTTTATGTGTCTTTTTGCTTTTTGCTATTGAGGGTAAGGGCGAGAAGGGCAGAAAGGCTATAAGGGACCGAAAGGGCAGCACATCAAAGGAACTGTGTCAAAGTTTTGACACAGTTCCTTTGATGTGCTGTACGGGAGATTGGCCGCAGGGTTTACTTGTTCCCTTTCTCTATCTCGTCTTCTACAAGGCGTATCTTCTGAAGGATTACCTCGGCGTCCTTTTTCAGTTTCTCTACTTTCTGCAGCATGACGTCTACAAGGCTTGCGCCCTTCTTGTTTGAGACGCTGAGGAAACCTATATTGTTCTCGTATGTGGCAATCTCGCTCTTGAGCGCCTCATACTGGCGTATGAGATGGTCGCGCTCGCGCTGCAGGTTGCTTCCTCCCTTGCTCATATTGCTGCGGAAACTTGCAAGCTTGCGCTCGTTTGCACTGATGTGAAGCTTTTCGTAGAGCGCGTTGAGTACCTGCTTGTATTCCTTGTAAATCTTGTCTTTCTCTCTGAACGGAACAAAACCTATGCTGTTCCACTTTGCTGTGAGCTCAGAGATGAGCCTTGTCTGCTCGTCGGTCGGAAGGGTAGTGTCAATGGCCTTGAGCGCCTCAATGACTTCGCGTTTCTGTGCAAGGTTGTTCTGCTCTTCGGTGCGCTGCGACGATGTTGCTGCGTTGCGGCGCTCAAAGAATGTGTCGCATGCGGTTACAAAGCGTTTCCATAGCGCTTCGGAGTGCTTCTGTGGAACGGGGCCAATCTCTTTCCACTCCTTCTGCAGCCTGGCCAGCTTGTCGGCTGTTGCCTTCCAGTCCTCGCTCTCCTTGAGCGCCTCGGCCTGCTCGCAGAGCGCTTTCTTGCGCTCAAGGTTGCTGGCAAGCGCGCTCTTGGCCTCCTTGAAGAATTCGCTCTTGCGCCTGAAGAACTCGTCGCATGCTGCGCGGAAACGCTCGAAAATCTTCAGGTTCATCTTCTGCGGGGCGAATCCTATGGTCTTCCATTCTGCCTGAAGGTCAAGTACCTTCTGGGTGGCGCTGTTCCATGCAGGGTAGGTTGTGAGGGCGCTATAGTCAATGCCTTCAATCTGCTCGCATATTGCGGACTTCTTGTCAAGGTTCTCTTTCTCAACCTCTTTCTTTGCCTCGAAATGTTCCTGATGACGGCGGTTGATGACTGTTGACGCAGCCTTGAAGCGTGCCCACAGCTCCTCACGCAATTCTGGTGCCACAGGGCCTGTCTCGCGGAACTCGTTGTGAAGCTGCTGCAGCTGGCGGAATGCGCCTATCACGTCCTCCTCCTTCTCAAGTGCCTCTGCAGCCTCGCATATCCTGGTCTTTATCTCAAGGTTCTTCTTGAAGTCGTACTCGCGGAACTCATGGTTTATCTTGAGGACATCGTAGAACTGCTCAACAAGCAGCTGGTATTGCTTCCACAACGATGTAACATGCTCCTGCGGAATGTTCTTTATCTCTTTCCACTGTGCCTGCAGTGCCTTGAACTCGTTAACTTCGGGTGTTCCCTGCGCAGCCTTCTCGACTAGTGCCTGCAACTGCTGCAGAAGGGACTCCTTCTTTGCGAGGTTGCTCTTCATCTCCTCCTCCTGGGCGGCAATCCAGGCATTACGCTTTGCCTTGATTGTGTTCATTGCCTCCTTAAACGGCGCTTCAAGCTCGTCTTCCTGCGGGATGAAGAGTGCTGGCTCACCGCCCTCCTCAACGAATGCCTTGTGAGCTGCCTCAATCTCGGCTGCACGCATGCGGTAGAAGAGCACCTTTAGGCCTTCAGTCTCGGCCTTGCAGCTGAGCACGTCGTCGCTCTCGGCAATCTCCTTCAAGCGCTCAATTATCTCCTGGCGGCTGGCTGGCCTTGCGCCTGCATTCTCACTCTCCTCGCTCTGCTGAACGGGGACTTCTTCTGTCTCGATGGCAGGCTGTTCATTGCTAAACTCAGTCGTAGCGGCATTGTCAGCCTGTTCAGGGGTGTTCACGATGTTCTGCTCATCCTGCAGGGCATCGGGTTTCAATGTTTCACTCATCTGCTTGTAATTTAAGAGTCCAATAGTTGTGCTTGTCGCACATTATTCTGCGAATATAAAAATAAATTTCGGTAAAATGCTATTTTGCGCCAATCTTTTTTGCAAATGAGAAAGGGTGGTACGTCACAATCAGCAAGTTACCTGGTTGTTGTTGGTATCAGGGTCCAGTCCAGTACTGCTTGCGGGCTTTGGGATTCCTCGTCGCTACGCTCTGTCGGAATGACAAAACAACGTTTTGTTATCGGCAAGTTTTGCAGCCATTAGTCGCGTGAAGCATAGACGAAGTTTATGCCACGCGGGTGGCTAAAAGCAAAACGAGCCAATGACTTAGCAAATATAGAATGACAAGACAACGTTTTGTTATCGACAAGTTTTGCAGCAACAGGTCAAACGAAGCATAGCCGCAGGTTATGCCGTTTGGGTTGCTAAAAGCAAAACGAGTCAATGACCTTTTTTGTTATCGACAAGTTTTGCAGCAACAGGTCAAACGTAGCATAGCCGCAGGTTATGCCGTTTGGGTTGCGAAAAGCAAAACGAGTCAATGACAGTGCAAATATAGAATGAACTGGACACTATTAATATTGCAGTTCTTCCGTTCCGTCAGGATGAACAGTTCCGCGCTGCGTTCAGGCCATAAACAGCGCCTGTCATGTTGAGCGAAGCGAAACATCTCAGCCAACGCCTTTTGGCTTGAAGGTCTCCAGTCCTCACCTGTTTACAGAGAAGGTGTACAAAGGACAGAGGAACTGTTGCTCATGAAATCACTTTCCTCTTTGCAGGAGGAGAAATCTCATCCCATTGAATTCCTTGAGATTTCTCGCATGCGCTCGAATGACAAAGCAAGCAACAATTAGCCACTACGGTCCTTATTGGCTCTGTAGGTATCTCGGGCATGTCTTGTATCCTGTCAATTCATATTAAGCAAAGGGAACTGTGTCAAAAGCAATGTTGACGCAGTTCCCTTTATGGTCTTACAGGCTGCAATTCCTTATCTTATATAGGTCTTTTTGCCGCCGATGATGTAAATTCCTTTTGGAAGAGATTCTATGTTCTCATTGTCAAGGATTCTGGTTCCGTTTACTGTGAATATCTCAATCCTGCCACTCTCGCCTGCTGTGATATCCTCAACGCCTGCAATCTCTCCGCTGTCATTCTTTACTGTGTATTTGAGAGAGATGCCCTCTATGACCCTGCCGTTGGCGTCGGTAAAATAGCCTGTAGGTATCTCAAGGTAATACGTGCCGTTGCCCTTTAATGGCTCGGAGGTCTTGAGTGCTGCCTGCATCATTCCGATGTTTGAGCCGTCGCTGTTCACAATGGTCTTCTCAAGGGCATAGGTCCACTCTTTGCCTTCGGCATAAAGTCTTGGCTGCAGGCTCTCGTCGTCGCTTGCCCCTGCGTAGTAGCTGAAGGTGAAGACGAAGTGAGAGAGTTCCTCTACTGTTGAACCGTTGGCGGGTGAAACCTCTTCGATTTTCGCTGCGGGGGCATTGCCTGTGAGCGCATACTTTGCAATTGTGCGCACGCCATACTTGGCAGGTACCGGAATTGGCATATTCATACCTGCAGGGTTGAGCATGATGTCGCCGGCAGTGATGTTGATGTTCAGCTCCATGTTATTGTATGTGGTAAGCGGCTCTGCTGCAGTGAATGTAAGGGTGTTGCTGTCGGTCTGCCTTACTGTGAATGCTGTCTTGATGCCTTCCGCCTCAATCTTGAGGTCATCTGTTGCTGCAATACCTTCCTCACAGGTAACTGTTATGCTCTCGAATTTATCGAATGTGCTGTCTGGTGCAGGCGACACGGTGTATGTGGGATACTCGCGCTGCATGTAGAGCCTGGGAAGGAGATGCTCCTCTGTTATATCGCCGGCAGGGTAGCAGCCGTATGTATGGTACTTTGTAGAGTAGTATATGGTGTGGCCGTCGCATGCAATGGCCGCATTGCCGTCTGCGTCTATACTGACACTCCATACAGCACCCGCTGCTGGTTTCTCAGAGGCATAGTTGAAGCTTTTGTATGTTCCTGTGTGGTATACATAGCGGCCCAGTTCATCCTGGATTGTATATCCGCCCTCTGCAGCTGTGAATGTGAAGCCTGCGCACTCAACTGTTTCGGTATATTTGCCGTTTACGTCTGTTGCTGTCTTTGTAGGCAGGTAACCGTATGCTTTATCCTCATAGTAGTATGTTGCAGCGCTGTCAGCCGCTACTATGGCGTACTTGCTGCCCGAAGCAATGCTGCTTGCCGGAACGTAAGGCATTGTGCGTGATACAATGTATGTCTGCTCTGCTACTGCGCTCTTGAATACAGCGTCGCCGTCGGTCTTCACTGCTATTACCTTGATAGTAGTAGTATTGGTAAGGTCAAAGTACATTACCCAGTACTTGCTGCACTTTGTGCTGCCTGTGTCGTTAACATAGTCCTCGTAGCTGGGTTCTGTACCGTCAAGAGTGTAGTAGAGCACTGCGCTCTGGTCTGTTGTCTCTGCTGTTACCTTAACCTTGTCGGCATATACAGCAACAGGTGTCTTGAACTCTGGGGCTGGTACTGTCACTGTGCTTGCGTCAGGTGTGTACTCAATTGTGATTGACTTTACATAGTAGGCACGGTCTGTTGCAGTCCAGCTAATGCAGATGTCGCCTGTTGTGTCCTCGCAGTCAAATGTGTACGCAGCATCCGATGTTGTCAGGGTGTATGCCTCCGATGTCTTGCTGCCCGCTGATATTTTCAGTTTTGCATCTCCGTTAGCTGCAATGCAGCTGTTAACCGTGATACTCCTGATGGTACAGCCTGTAAACGCAGAAGTGCTGAGCTGGTAAGTAGGATTCACTGTCTTCTTGCTGCCTAGCTGTATGCCTCTGCCATTGCTGCTGTCCCAGCCAATGTAGGTTGATGAAGAGGCTGTCCACTCGATGTCGCTTAGTATCACGGTGCCGCCTTCGGCTGTGAGTTCACCGTTCTTGAATGTGTGGGTGTAGGTCTCTGCACCCGCTGTTGCTGCCATCACTATGAGGCAGAAAAGTGAGAGTAAAAATTTCTTCATGCTTTGTGTCTTTTTATGTTTCATTCTTTTATACTATTCATTGGCTGCAAAGTTAGCCATTATGAATGTACTGGAAAAGTCCTTACAGATGATTAACATATGTTAGTCAGTGCGTTATAAGCATAATTGCGGGCAAGGCCCGCAATTATCCCTATTCCTCATGGATTATATTCTTGAGCATTCCTATAAGAGAGTCTATGTCAAATTCGGCTCCCATTATTTCTCCCTCTTTTGCCGCGTTGGGCAAGAGCACAAGCATGGTGGGGTATATCTGTATGTTGTATTTCTCGGCAATCTCAAGGCCTTCGCCCTCTTCCATGTCGCGTATTATGGGTACAAAGCGCTTGTTTATGAACTTGCCCAGCTTCTCTTGGGGGAACACGCCCTTTTCCATCTTGCGGCATGGACCGCAGGTCTTTGTGTGGCAGTCTATGAGCACATATTTGCCTTCGTTCTTAGCTTTCTCAAGGGCTTCTTCAAGCGTTATGTCGTAGAAGACAACGCCAGGCTCCTGCGTCAGTTTCCTGTAGATTTTCTCGGGTTTCTGCTCTGCGGCATGCTGTACAGTGTCCGTCACTTCCTGTTCTACTCCCTTTGCTGGTGTCACGCTATTTGAGCATGAGCACATCGCTGCAATCAGCAGTGCGCATAGTGGTCTTGCACTTTTCATATTATCTGTCGTTTGTCTTTTTTATTCTATAGTGTTTTCAATAATCTCTTCAAGTCCTCCTCCGGGTGGCGGCGCATATGCCGACACTATCTTGCCTTCCTTGTCCAGGACCATGTATCGTGGCACTCCCGAGATGTGGTAGTCGCTCTCAAGCTGCGACTGCTCGCTGCAATTTGGGTAGAGGTTCAGCATATCTGCCATCTCTTTCTTTGCGATTGCTGCCAGCCAGTCTTCCCTTACTTCCTTGCGGTCAATCGATACGGTGATGAACTCAACGTCGGGATTATCGCTGTAGCGGTTGCGCAATGCCATGAATTCGGGCATTTTCTTCAGGCAGCTGCTGCACCATGTTGCCCAAATGTCAATGACTAGGACCTTTCCCCTGAACTCGGCAAAGGTATGTTCCTTGCCTTCGGTGTCAACCAGTACAGGGGTAGGGGCCAGCTCGCCAGGCATTGTGTTCCGGTAAAGGTCGAAAAGGGCGATTATCTCACTCTTCAGATTGCTCTCCTTTACATTCTTCTCAATGTATGGGCGCACTGAATAGAACTCCTCATTGCAGCCGCTGTTGCTGAAGGGGAACTTCAGCTTTTTCATGTATGCAGTGTGCAGGGCGTCATTCTTGCACGAGAATACCTCCTTCATCTTAGAGTAGTCGTTGCTGTTCATGCTACGCAGGGGGTAGAAGACAGTCATGGTTATCCCGTCGCGCGACTCTTCAAAGCAGTCGCCCCGTTTCATGGCCTTGAGAGTAAAGTAGTGGTCGGCAAAGCGAGCGATATCGCGCTCTGTCATGAATGCTGATACGGCCTTGTCATCAAGCCTTATTTCCTCTAGGCCCTGCGGCAACAGCGCTATGTCATCATTCTTTCCGCGGCAGCGGAACATGTACTCGCCGCTCTGCCATATATAGTGGCAAAGGTTCCTGGTGTGCAGGCTGTCCGGCGCGCCTTCAATCTGCTTCCTTATGGCGGCAAGGTTGTCTGTAATCTCCTGCGCAGTGCTGAATTCCTGCTGCCACAGAGAATCTATGAGAACCTGCGCCTTGGCTGCAGAACTGCTGTCTGCCGCTCCTCTACAGGATATAAGCGTCAGGACAGCAATGAACTGTATGGCTATTATGTATTGTCGCATCTGTACTTGTCTATCAGTTCTGCTTTCCTCTTGCTATTCCGGCAAGGTCAATGCCGTATGTATCAAGCATGTGATTGACAATTATATCGTATTTCTCCTTAATCAAAGGGTACTTATCCTTGGGATAGCGTTCCTCAAACTCTTCTGGGGTGAGCCACATTGCATTCTTTATGTATGTGGTGAAAAGGTTGTAGTGCGGATATTTGTCCTTTTCCCAATAGTAGCAGCTGGTTTCATTTGCCATTGCCGGCACCCATACCTGCTTCTGGACTCCTGTACCGAAGTTGTCATTAATCATGTCGACAAAGCCGAGCCTGTACTTGTAGTTCGCCTTGCTTGGGTCTACGTTGTTCATCTTCTTGTCGGCTGAGAAGTCGAAACCGCTCCAGAACTCATCGGGAGAGGTTATCTCGCCTTTCTCTATAGCATTGTATATTGCCTGTATCATAAACATGCAGCGCTGCTGGCGCAATGAATACTCTGCGTCATCGCCGTTGATGACTTCCTCCTTGAAACTGATTGCCCAGTTGTCAAAATTGCCCAGCTTGATTGACTTGAACGGGTCGGTCGTGGTTCCGCCTACGCTTTCCTCGTTGCCGTCGCCGAAGTCACGCGGTTCGGCGCGCAGGTTGTGTATCATGTATATTTTCACAGGGAATGTACTATAGGCAAACTCCTTGCTTATGTTGGGGAAAATGTAGTCGTTAAAGTAACTGACGTAGAAGGGCAGGTGCTCTTCAGGCAGGTTCCATGACTGGTCGTTGCGCTCTTCCTCGTAACCGCCTACATAGATGTCGCCAGTTCCGGCCGATACCCAGTCGCGGTTAAGGTCCTCTTCGGTGATGTCCTTGTAGAGGAGATATACGCCATACTCGTTCTTGATATCATTGATTATTGAATCGTACTCGCTATTGCCCTGAGGGAAACCTCCACGGATAGGGGAGTAGTCGCCCGATGGGGATATAGGCTCCTCTTCGCTGCAGGCGCTGAAAGAAAGTGTGCATGCGAGCAATATGGCTGCTGTCCTTATAATCTTTTTCATATATTGGTCTGTTTATGCCTTATGGCTTGTTCTGCTACTCTATAGGTGTGCGTTTCTCCGGGAGCTCGTTCTGTACCAGGCTGCTGTTGCCCTGCAGCGCTTCGTCGGGGATGGGGACTGTGTAGAGCAGGTCTCCCTCCTCAAGGCGGTAAGTGCTTGCAGACTCTGCGTCGTTGTGCCATGAGTGTGTAAACGAGGGCATGCCCCAGCGGCGGAGGTCGAACCAGCGGTGTCCTTCGAAACAGAGCTCGCGGCGGCGTTCGTCACGTATGAACTGTACAAGCTCTTCCTGGTTGCTGAACACCTCCTCCTCAAAATCTTCGGGGTCGAAACGCTTCTCGCGCAAGGTGTTGATGGCGCTAGTGGCCTCATCGGCATATTCTTCCCCTCGCATAGCCATTGCCTCGGCATAGTTAAGATATGCCTCTGAGAGGCGGAGGCAACGCCCGAATACTCCTACTGCGTTTTGCGGCAGATAGTACGTTGTGCCTATATTCACTTTGCCGAATGCCATGCGCATTAGTCCCTCGCCGGCCGGTGCCTGTACAATGTACCTGTTAAGGCGAAGGTCATATCCGGCATATGTGTCCAGAAGCTCCTTTGAGGCCTGGAAGTATGCGTGCATCTTGTTTCCGGTAATGGAGTTCTGGCTGTTGGCCTCCTTATAGGTCCATTCGAACATGTCCTTGACATTTCCGTAGGGCCAGATGGTCTCGCTGCACTTGTATGTCGGGAATACGTAGTAGTTGCGTACGGGCCTGCCTTCCTCGTCTGTGCTGTTGAGAGGTATGTTGTTGAGGTCTACCAGGCTGAACTGCCTGTTGTCCATTACATACCTGGCATATTCTGCGGCCTTCTCCCAGTTCTCCATGTAGAGGTATGTGCGGGAAAGCATGAGCTGCACCATGGGGAGGCTTGTGCGGTAGTTGTCGCTCCACTGCTCGCTCTCGGGCAGCTCAAGGTATGTGGCCTCGGCAGTGTGGAGGTCATCAAGTATCTGTGCGTACACCTCGGCAACGCTTTTCCTCTTGAGATAGTCCGGGTCGGGCTCAATGCCGCTCTGCAGCTTGAGGGGCACTCCGGGCGCGTCGGGGGCCACGTTGTATGGCTGCCCGAAGATGTTCACGAGGTTGAAGTAGTAGAATCCCCTGAGGGCATATGCCTGTGCCTTTACATTGTCTATTTTCTCCTGGGTGTCGTTTACGCTGGGGAGGTAGTCAAGTACCGCGTTTGCTCCAAGGATGACTTCGTAATAACGCTCGTAAATGTTTATATGTCCGGCGCCGGCCTTTTCCATCATCTGGTACATGTCGGGCTGCCATGTATAGCTCGCCAGATATATATTCCCGTCAAACCCTTCATTTGGCGTCTGGTATCCAGCCGCCTCAATATCGTCGTCAAGGAGCCCGAGGAAGATGTTGAAGCCTTCCATGTCATTGCGCTGGTATGCCTCGCCGAGCAGCAGCTCGTTCAGCGACGTGGCGTCTTCGGGGACGAATTCGCTCTCCGAATTAGGCTCAAGGAAATCGCTGCATGCTGTCAGTGACAATGCTGCTATAGCCGCTATTATGCTGTATCTTGGTTTCATGTCTTAAGGTTTTAAAGTCCAATACTGAGTCCTAGTGAATAGATTCTAGGCTGTATGCTATAGCCGAGCTCTGGGTCATATCCTTTCCAGTCCTTGCTTGCTATGACAAACAGGTTGTTTATGTTGGCGCTGAACTGTATGCGTGCAAGGCCAATCTTCTGGCACAGCTTGCGCGGCACGCTGTATGACATCGTGAGCTGTGTACAGCGCAGGAATGACGCGTCGGCAACCCTTACGTCCGACTGCGCCCACATGGAGTAGATGTTGTCATATAGCCCGTTGGGGAGGTTCAGGTTGTAGAGGTCGCGTATTGAAGTGTAGAGTGCCGGAATGTTGGTGTGCGCTTCGTCTCCCGGCTGTTTCCAGCGGTCATTCAGTTCCTTGGAAAGGTTGCTGAAGATGTCCGGCATCTTGCCGTATGTGAATGTGGAATATGGGTTGGGCAGGCGTTTCTTGGCACCAAGGGCCACTGCAAAGTCAAGGCCTATGTTGAAATCCTTCCAGCGCAGGCGGGTGTTGAGGCCTCCCGAGAAATCGGGCTCGCTCTGTCCTGTGTATACAAGGAATGTCGTGGGGTCGACGCTGCCGTCGCCCTCTACCGCGTCATATGTGGCATGCTCGAATGAGGGGTAGCCGTTGCTGCCGTCAAGCCCGATGAACTTATAGGACCAGAACGAAGAGAGGGGATATCCTTTCTTGAGCGGACGGTCGCTGCTGCCATTAAGGTAATCGGTGTGGGTGAGCTCGTCGGCCTTGGCGGTGCGGTCATCGCTCTCCGACCTGTTCCAGTTCTTGCCGGCATTGAGCCCGATGGTCCATGCCATATTGTTGTTGCGTATTGGGGTGAAGTTGAGCGTCAGCTCAAGTCCGCTGTTGCTTATAAGACCGCCGTTAAGCGGCATTGTTGACATTCCGTATTCCTGCGCAATATCCTGCCTTATGATGGCGTTTGACTTGCGCTGGTAGTACTCGAAGTTCATTGTCACGCCGAACAGTGCCACGTCGGCGCCAAGGTTGAGTGACTTTGTACGCTCCCACTTGAGCTGCTTGTTGGGCAGGCTGGATATTGAGAGGTAGTATTCGTTGTAGCTTGGCAGCAGGCCTTCGTAGCGCACAATCATCTCTGGGCTCAAGGAGTTTACCACGTTGCCCTGGATACCGTATGACGCGCGCAGGTTCAGCTGGTCGAGCCAATGTACATGCTCCATCATGAATGGCTCCTGCGCCACTTTCCATGAGGCGCCGAATGACCATGTGGGGTCGAACTGCCTGTTCACATCCTGCCCGAAACGGTTGGAGGCGTCGGAACGCACGTTCACGTTTACTACATAACGGTTCATGAACGCGTATGCTACTGTGGCGAAGAACGACATGTAGTTAGTGGTTGTGGACATCTTGTTCCATGCTCCGTTGTAGAGCTGTGATAATGCACCCCAGCCTACAGAGACGTCGCTGCCGATTGGCTTGAAGTTCTCGGGAAGCGTCGGGGATACGAGTATCGAGCCGCGCTCGGGAACGAATCCCCATGCAGTGTTGCCTTCGCTTACGCTCTCGCTGGAACGTATCTCCATGCCCAGCATGGCGTTAAGGCGGTGGTTCTGGCTGAATTCCTTGCTGAACTGCAATCTATGTGATGTGCTGTATGATAATCCCTGCGAGTTGGCCTGGTTGAGTACTCCGCCGTAGGGCATGAGGGCCGCGTTGAACCTGTCGGAGCCTGCTTTCTCTGTCCCGTATGCGTATCCTCTGTAGAGCTGCTCTACGCGTGATGTCTTCTCGCCGGCATAGCTCTCGCTCTTGTTGTTGGTGACTGCCATGCTTGCTGTTCCCTGGTAAGAGAGCCAGCTGAGAATCTTGTATGAGACATTGACCGACGCGTTGAAGTTGGTTCCCCTGTTTGCCGAGTAGCTGTTCTCCATTTCGTTGAAGATGTTGTAGGCATACTGGTTCTTGCCGCCTAGCAGCGTGTTGTACTGGTATGTGTAGTATCTTGAATAGAAGGCACGGCCGCCGTTCTCCTCATAGGCCGGAATGGCGCGGCTGGTGTTCATTGCATATGTGTATGGGTTCACTCCTGCGCCATAGCCGTCGGCATTCCGCACGCTCCCGTTTATCTGGGCGTTTATGCTCAGCCTCTCGTTCACGTTGCTGTTTATGCTCAGGCGTGCGGTTATCTGGTCGTTCTGGTTGCCAATCTCATAGCCCTTGTTGTCCTGGTATCCGAGCGAGGCGTTGTAGGTGTATTTGTCGGTTCCTCCCGAAACGCTGAGGTTGTGGCTCTGGCTCACGGAGTTGCGGGTGAGGAGGCCGAACCAGTCGGTGTTCACGGTCTCGAGGCGCTGCATGTACCTGGCGAACTCCTCTTCGGTAATCATACGCTTGTTGAACATGGACATGAGGCCTTCGTAGGTGTAGATCTGGGGCAATGGCTCGCTCTGGTAGCGGACGCCGGCACCGTATGCCTCCTTGCTGAACTGAATGCGCTCATAGGAGTTCATGAAATCGTACATCTCGTATGTGGGGCGCTCACGCACCGAGACATTGGTGTTGTAGTTAACGCTTATGCGGCCGGGAGTTCCTTTCTTAGTGGTTATTACAATGACACCGTTTGAGGCCTTTGAGCCATAGATGGCTGTTGCCGAGGCATCCTTGAGCACTGTTATGTTGTCAATGTCCTGCGGGTTGAGCCATGAGATCTGGTTGCCTATGAGCTCGCGCATGTCCGATGTGATTGCGGAGCTCATGTCTATTGACAGAGGGTCTTCCTGGATTACACCGTCAACTACCCACAGCGGGTCGCTGTTTCCAAGGATAGTGGATGTACCGCGGATCGTGATTTTGGGTGAGGCCCCCACGCGTGCCGATGTGTTCACAACCGACATGCCGGCAACCTTTCCCTGCAGCATCTGGTCAATGCTCTGGTAGGCGGGCATCATTATGTCGTCGGCCTTCACGGTGGTGAATGCTCCGACCATGTCCTTGCGCGGCAGGCGGTTATAGCCGTCCTCGACTATGGTTACCTCGGCAAGCATGGCGTCATCGGTCTTCAGCACAACCTCAATGGGCTTGCTGATGACATCTTTCGAGAGCTTGATTCTTACTGTCTTTGTACCGATATAGCTGAAGACAAGCTCGCTGTCGCCGCCGGCAAGGTTTACTTCCACATTGAACTCGCCATGCACGTTTGTGCTGGTTCCCCGGGCAATCTTGCCGTCCTTCATGACAGCAACACTGGCAGCGGGCAACGCGTCGCCGAACTCATCGGTTATAACGCCTTTCACCCCAGTGCCGGTCTGTGCCAGTATCTGCATTGGGCACAGCAGGAGTAATATGAGGCATACAATATTAGTAATCAGGCTTTTCGTTTTCATATTTATTGCCATTTGTTCAAATCTGCTCTTTAGAATGTGCTAATTTAAGGTTTTTTTGGCAGAATTGGAAGCAAACGCCTAATAAAAATGAAAAAAAATGAAATAATGAAAAAGGACTGGTTCTTATATGCGCAATATGTCAGTCCAGCCTGACCTCAACCATGCACGGGAAAGCGTAGCTGCGGTCGCCGTGAAGCTGCAGGCTGCTGTATATGTTGGCTATTGTGCGCCTTAGCCTTTTCCTTGCAATCTTCTTCCCTTTGTAACGTATTGTTACTTTCTTGTCAAGGTCGGCCATGCTGTCGTTAAGGTATATCGTGAGCCTTGAATAGTCGCAGTGCAGAATGTTAATAGTGTTGCCGTCTATGACTGCTTCTACGGTGCGTCCTGCGGCCAGCTCGTCAGCCGGTGCCGACAGCCAGTAAAAGTGCTGGCGCACAACATCTTCCTGTCGCCAGACAATTCTCTTGGGGTAGGGGTTGCGGCGGTATTGCGACATCCAGCCAATTGCGTCGGCGTCGGCGCCGTCCATCCAGTGCCCCTTGCCTTTGAGTATGTTTGTGCTGTGGATGTACTTCCCAGGGTTTGCTGCAGCAAGCGAGTCCAGCACTTCGCCTTTCTCCTTTGCCAGGCGGTTGCGGCTGTATGCGCTGTCATTCTCGCCCATCCATATTGTGAACGGGAGGTTTAGCAGGTTCAGCTGTGAGGTGTTCCCTGGGTGCCCGGCCATCATTGCTGCAGCGGCCCACCTGTCGGCCATGCGGGGCGCCAGGCGCCATACGCCGTCACCGCCAGCGGAATATCCCATGAGGTATACCTTGTTGGGGTTCACTCCCTCGAATACAACGCATGCCTTTATCAGGTCCTCGAGCAGTTTGTCCAGCCCTTCCCTGTGCCACAGGTCCCACGTGTTCCAGGGCGCGCGAGGCGCCACGTATACGCCTTCACCGAGTTCGTAAAGATATATCTGGTTCATCCATTGCTCGTCATTTACCTCCTTGGGGCACTCTCCGCCGCCATGCAGCGAAATGAACAGGCTGCGGCCGTCTCTTGGGGGCATGCCGAATGTGCGGCATGCGCAGGGAAGGTCCAGCGAGTCGCCCGATATTATCATCCGGCCCCATTCTCCCTTCAGTTCCCTTGCGGTCTCCTGCAACCAGAGCGAGTCTATGATTTCTGCGGCCCGTCCGGCTTCTTTCTTGTCAAGCTTTTTCTTTGAGAATTCCTGCTCGCAGAGATTGCCTTCTGCTCTCCTTGCCCATGCCTCAAGGGCGCTGGTCTGTGCATATGATATGCATGAAACAAGCAGCAGTGCTGCCGTCACTGTTCTTCTCATTTTCTTGTGATGTGTTGTGTCTATACCATTATCTTGCTCAGTGCCATAGAGATTATCATGTAGAATGTCATTCCGCTGATGTCATTGATAATCTGTATGAACGGTCCTGTCGCTACTGCCGGGTTTATGTTCATGCGTTCCAACACCATGGGTATCATTGTGCCGAACGAAGAGGCGAAGAGCACTACTACGAAGAGGCTCAGGGGGACAGCGAGCGTCACTATGTCTAGCGCTCCGTATATTACGAAGTTGTATACGTATACCATGAGCGAGAGTATGGTTGCGTTGATTATGGCAACAACCATCTCTTTCATTATGTGCCTGAATATGTGCTGTGAATTGAGCGAGTTGTTGGCAAGTCCCTGTACGGCTATTGCCGAAGACTGGGTACCCACGTTTCCTCCCATTCCGGCAAGCAGTGGAATGAAAAGCGCCATCTCGGGGTGCGAGCCGAGCGTGTTGGTGAAGCAGTCGAGCAGGATTGACGAGCCTATGCCTCCGAGCATGCCAATGATGAGCCAGGGAAGGCGTGCCTTGGTCTGCACGAACACGTTGTCGCTGGTCTCCACGTCCTGGGTAAGACCAGCGGTAAGCTGCTGGTCGTGCTCGGTCTGCTCGCGCACCTCGTCCATGATGTCGTCGACAGTAATCTGGCCCACAAGGCGGTTTATCTTGTCGACTACAGGGATTGCCACCAGGTTATACTTCTCAATGAGCATGGTTACCTCGTCAATCGGGGTGTCCACGTCAACGCTCACGACCTTGGTGCTCATCACGTGCTTTACCTTGGAGACGGATGGGCTGGTAATCATCTTTGTCAGCGGGAAAAGGCCGCAGAGGCGCTCGTTGTCGTCTACAACGTATACGTAGTAGATGTCGTCAAGGTCCTCGGCCTGCTGGCGCATCTCCTTGAGGCATTCGGGCATACTCCAGTTCTCGTTCACCACAACCATCTCGGTACTCATGAGACCGCCGGCGGTGTCCTCGTCATATTGGAGAAGGTCTACAATGTCGCCGGCCTGCTCAATGTCCTTGATGTGCTGGAGCACCTCCTCCTGCTTCTCCTCGTCCATCTCGCGGATAATCTCCACGGCGTCGTCGGTGTCCATGTAGTTGACGAAACGCTTTGCAATGGCCTCGGAGGGGAGTTCCTCGAGCAGCTCGTTACGCATGTCCTCATCCATCTCGGTGAGGGCGTCGGCGGCCTTCTCGTTGTCGAGCTGGCGGTAGAGGAAGCGTGCCTCCTCGATATCTAGCTCAAGGCAGAGCTCGGCTATGTCGGCAGGGTGCATCCTTGAGATTTTCTCCTGCAGCAGCACTGAGTCCTTCTGCTCAATGAGCTCCTTTATGTAGATTATGAATTCCTTTGTCATGCTTGCTCTTCCTATTTCGCTAGCGCGAGTTCAACTTTCTTTGTCAACTCTATGAAATCTTCCAATGAGAGCTGTTCGGGACGCTTGTCAAGGACGGGGTCTCCAAGGAGTTCCGGCTCCTTGCCTACAATCTGCTGTATCGAGTTCCTGAGTTTCTTGCGGCGCTGGTTGAATGTCCCTTTGACAATTTTCTTGAACAGCAGCTCGTCGCAATCAAGTGCTGTGCGTGTGTTGCGTCTCATGAGTACCACGGCGCTCTTGACCTTTGGCGGCGGGGAGAATACGTTCTCGTCCACTGTAAAAAGGTACTCCACGTCGTACCACAGCTGTATGAGTATGCTCAGGATTCCGTATGCCTTTGTGCCGGGCCTGGCCGCAAGGCGCTCGCCCACCTCTTTCTGTATCATGCCGCTGCAGTAGGGGATGTACTCCTTGTAGTCGAGCATCTTGAAGAATATCTGGCTCGATATGTTATAGGGGTAGTTGCCTATGAGCATGAACTGGCCGCCGCCGAAAAGGCGGTCGAGGTGCATTTTGAGGAAATCGTCGGGTATTATGTTCTCTTCGGGCAGCTGCGGGAGACTCTTGCGCAGGTAGCTTACCGATTCCTCGTCAATCTCCACCACTTTAAGCGGACGCCCCTTCTCAATGAGGAACTGTGTAAGCACTCCCATGCCGGGACCTACTTCCAGTATTGGCATTGCCGGGCATACATCAACCGTGTCTGCAATATCCTTTGCTATTGACAAGTCAACAAGAAAGTGCTGTCCTAATCTTTTTTTTGCTGTAACTGCTTTCATGTCCGGTAAGCCTTTTTAATTAAATAATCATAAAAAAGAGGGCAAGTGTCCAATATATTTATATCTTTGCAAAAGGAGCGGCACGGGATGTGTGCCTTGTTCCTGCAGCGGATATAACGGGCAAAGGGGGATTATGCTCCCGCTGTAATGCTGCAAAGGTAACTAAAACTATTAGAAAACTGCCTTAAAGTTGTGAAAAAGATTTTGAATAAAAGTGTAAAGATTGTTCTGCCAATGGTGTTGGGAGGGCTCATTCTTTATATGATATACTCCGATTTCAACTTTTCGCAGCTGTGGAAACCTCTGGTAGAGATGAACCTCTACTGGTTTGCCCTGTCGACATTCTTCGGGATAATGAGCCATGTGCTCAGGGGCTGGCGATGGAAGATTGCGCTTGAACCGCTAGGGTACAGCCTGTCATCGCGGGTAAGCGTATACTCTATCTTCATAGCATATGCTGCGAACCTGGTGATTCCGCGCGTGGGCGAAGTGTCGCGCTGCCTTGTGCTCGAGCAGTATGAAAGGGTGCCTTTTGCGCAGTCGCTGGGTACGGTAGTTGCTGAGCGTGCGCTCGATACTGTAATGGTGGCCTTGCTTACTGTCGCTGCCGTTTGCCTGCAATGGCCTGTGTTCTCCCGTTTCCTGGCCGACGCCGGCTTTGGTGCCAGCAACGGCTCGTTCTTCGCCTCGGCCGGAGGCTGGGCGGTGGTGCTGATGTCGGTGCTGGCAATAATGGTGCTCATGTACTTCCTTTTGCGCAAGATGGCATTCTGGAAAAAGATTAAGGTTTTTATATCTAACTTTTCCGAGGGCCTGCTGTTCTTGAAGAAGACAAGGCGCTGGTGGCTGTTCCTGCTGGAGACGGTTGGCATATGGCTCTGCTATTTCATGCAGTTCTACCTCTGCTTCTTCTGTTTCCCCTTCAGCAGCTCGCTGTCGCTGCTTGCTGGGCTCCTGCTCTTTGTGGCAGGAAGCATTGCAGTTGTCGTCCCCACGCCCAACGGCGCCGGCCCGTGGCACTTTGCCGTCATTAGCATAATGGTGCTTTATGGCGTGAGCACAAGCGATGCGTCGGTCTTCGCGCTTATAGTGCACAGCACGCAGACGCTGCTTGTGGCGCTGCTGGGCATATATGCCCTGGCTATGCTGCAGATTAGACAATATTTAAGAAAGAATAAATAAGGATTAACACTAAAAGGATTTTATTATGGCATTGACTATTAAAGACCTTCAGCCCCGCGAGGTGTGGAAGCACTTTGAGGCGCTTACACAGGTTCCCCGTCCATCGGGACACCTTGAGAAAGTACAGAAGTTCCTGCTCGATTTCGGCAAGAGCATTAATGTTGACATTTGGCAGGACGAGGCCGGTAACATCATAATGCGCAAGCCTGCTACTCCAGGCCTTGAGAACCGCAAGGGCATTATCCTGCAGGCCCATATGGATATGGTGCCGCAGAAGACTCCCGACAGCAAGCATGACTTCGAGAACGACCCTATTACAACTGTGGTGAAGGGTGACTGGCTGTATGCCGATGACACTACCCTTGGCGCAGACAACGGCCTTGGAGTTGCCGCTATCATGGCAATCATGGAGGACTGCACGCTGCAGCACGGTCCTCTGGAAGCGCTTATTACGGCCGACGAGGAGACTGGCATGTACGGCGCGTTCGGCCTTAAGGGCGGCGAGCTTGAGGGTTCTCTCCTTCTTAACCTTGACTCAGAGGAGGAGGGTGTCCTTTATATCGGATGTGCCGGAGGACTTGACATTACTGCGACAATGGAGTTCATGGAGGATGAGAGCGACTGCGATGACGTTGCCGTGAAGGTGCAGCTCAAGGGACTCCGTGGCGGTCACTCAGGCCTTGAGATAAATGCAGGCCGCGGTAACGCTAACAAGCTCATGGCGCGTTTCATGCGTGAGGCGATGGATGAGTGTGGCGTAGTGCTTGCAGGCTGGAACGGCGGCAACATGCGCAATGCAATTCCTGCAAGCTGCGAGGTTGTGCTTACACTTCCTGCCGAGGCCGTTGAGGAGCTTAAGGCCATTGCTGCCAAGCATGAGGCTCTCTACAATAGCGAGTATGCTACAATAGAAGAGGGTATCACGCTCACGGTAACAGAGTGCGAACTGCCTGAGACTGTTGTCCCTGAAGAGATACAGGATAACCTGCTTGACTCAATCCTGGCCTGCCATGACGGTGTGCTTCGTTTCATCCCTACAATCCCCGATACTGTTGAGACATCGAGCAACCTTTCAATCGTGCGCATTGGCGAAGGCAAGGCCGAGATTAATATCCTGGCTCGCAGCTCATGCGATACAATGAAGGAGTTCCTTGCCTTGCAGCTGTCAAGCTGTTTCGCAATGGCAGGCATGAAGGTTGAGTTCAGCGGCGGCTACAGCGGCTGGCAGCCTAATGTGAACTCTCCGTTACTTGCGGCCCTGAAAGGTGCATATAAGGAGATGTTCGGCAAAGAGCCCGATGTACGTGTGATTCACGCTGGCCTTGAGTGCGGAATAATCTCGACAAACTATCCCGGCATGGATATGGTGTCATTCGGTCCGACGCTCATGTCTCCCCACTCACCGACAGAGCGTGTCGAGATTCCTACTGTCGAGAAGTTCTACTCTCTGGTAAGGTCGCTTGTAGTGAACGGAGTGCTTTAATAGCATCTGTATATATGCTAATATAAGAATAAGGTGCACGCGTGCACCTTATTCTTATATTAGCAGGCATCTGTTTATGTTTTTCTGTTTTTTTGTAAAAAAAAGTGATATTTAGCATTGGTTTTGCTAAAAAATGATAATTTTGCAGTTGTGCAAGCCGTATAATGAGCTTGCAGGTGGAATTTATTAACCAAAAATCATTTATTATGAAAAAACATTTCAAACTTTCAGCACTGTTGCTGTCGGCAGTAATCCTGTTCTCTTCTTGTATAGGTTCTTTCCGTCTTACAAACCAGATAAAGGACTGGAACGAAGGTCTTGGCAATAAATTTGTAAACGAACTGGTATTTATCGCGTTTCATATAGTTCCGGTGTATGAGGTGGCGATATTTGTAGATGCCATCGTATTCAATACAATGGAGTTCTGGGGCGGCGGTGTAGTTGCTGAGCCAGGCGAGACAAAGATTGTAAAGAACAGCGCTGGCAATGACGTGAAGGTTACAGCAACAGAGAACGGTTACAATGTATCGGACGGCACTACTGCAATGAACTTCATCTTTGATGCAGAGGAGCAGGTATGGAGCGCTGAGTACAACAACCAGGTTACCAGGCTCGTGAAGCTCAATGGCGACAACACTGCACAGCTTTATATGGGCGACGATGTTGTAGACGTTAATCTTGACGCACAGGGCATTAATATGGCCTACATGCTCATGAACAATAGCTTTGCAATGAACAAGTAAGTGATATCTGCATTATTACAGTGCAGGGCCGCCAGAAATTCTGGCGGCCCTGTTGCTTTTCTCTTCATATTTTGCTAATTTCGTTGCATGATAATAGACTGTTCTAATTCTTATCGCCAATAACTGTATGGAACATCCTGAAAATGACAGGCTCTATAAAGGGCTTAAGGTGAATGAGGGGGTGGGGCATGTGGAGTCGATTAATCCATATCTTTCGGCCAAGAGACGTAAGCGCGCTGCTGCATTGTCGGCGAATGACTACGTCGAAGGTATACTGCGTGGCGATGTCACGGTGCTGAGCCGTGCTGTCACCCTGGTAGAGAGCGTGCTTCCCGAGCACCAGGCTGTTGCGCAAGAGGTTGTGGAACGTTGCCTGCCCTATTCCGGAAATTCTGTGCGCATAGGCATAACAGGTGTTCCCGGTGCAGGCAAGAGTACCTCTATCGATGCTTTTGGAATGCATGTGCTGGAGCGTTGCGGCGGGAAACTGGCCGTGCTGGCCGTAGACCCCAGCAGCGAGAGGAGCAAGGGCAGTATCCTTGGCGACAAGACAAGGATGGAGCGCCTCTCGCAGCACCCGGATGCATTCATACGCCCCAGTGCCTCGGCCGGTTCTCTGGGCGGTGTGGCCCGCAAGACAAGGGAGACTATTGTGCTTTGCGAGGCTGCCGGATATGATAAGGTGTTTGTGGAGACGGTGGGTGTTGGGCAGAGCGAGACTGCTGTATATTCAATGGTCGACTTCTTCCTGCTTATACAGATAACTGGCGCTGGCGATGAGCTTCAGGGAATAAAGCGCGGCATAATGGAGATGGCCGACGGCGTAGTCATAAACAAGGCCGACGGCGACAATATTGAGGAGGCAAGGCGCATGGCTGTGCACCTGCGTAATGCGCTTCACCTTTTTCCCATGCCGGCAAGCGGAATACGTCCCGAGGTCCTTACATATTCGGGCTTCTATAATCTTGGGATAAAGGAGGTCTGGGATATGGTGTTCGGCTACATCGGCAAGGTAAAGGCCAACGGCGCCTTTGACGAGCGCCGCCATGGCCAGTCACGCTACTGGATGTACGAGACTATTGACGAGCAGCTCAGGATGAGCTTCAGGAATGCAGAAGGCGTTGCTGATATGCTCTCTCGCTATGAACAGCTGCTCCTGTCGGGCAAGATAACCTCTTTTGCAGCAGCAGCAAGGCTGCTAGAATATTACAACGGTATAAAGAAACGGAATTGAAAATTCCTGGATTGCATTTAAACAGTGCAAATGATTTTTTCCTAAAGAAATATTTATGAGTACAGGGTCTGTTGAATTCAAGATTGACGGCAAGCATGTTTCTGTGTCCGGCTATCCGGAACTTGAAGGCTGCCAGGGTGTTATGTCGGGCGACGGGATGGCGTTCTTCTTCCCGGGCCGGGGAATGTATGCCGCTAATACCGTAACGGGGAATATCCGTTGCTTCTCATCTGGCGGGTACGTTCATGCCGATGACTCCGAAATTGACTATGAAGCGATAGCCAAAGAGTGCGTCAATGGCTACCCAAATGCCAGAAGCAGGCAAGACAAGTATGCCGGAATGAACAGGTGGGACGGGTTCAAGGAGGGCCTGTGCGCAATATCATGGATGCTTTATCCTGACGGGCAGTACTTCGCCGACAGCGACGGATATGGAATGAGGGATAATGATGAAGAGAATGTATACGCAATAATTGATACTGGCCTTGAGATAGTTGAGCCGTTCCGTCCTGTCAACAATGTGGGGGAATACCTAGGCCAACTGAGAAAAAACAAATGTGAAACAAGACGCGATGGGTATCTCCCTGAATGTTCTCCTCTCCAAAGTGGTACAGGACGGCAAGGTGCTGGCCTTATATCATGTAATTCTTGAGGATGACTCAAAAGCTATTTTGCAAAGAATGCAATCCCCGCTAGAGCACGTGCTCTAACGGGGATTACTTGTTCAAGAATAGGACTTTTGGGTCTGCCTCATTACTGCTTTGGGGATACCCTGTAGGGTGTGCTGTCCGTCATGAAGCAAGGATTTCCTGTGCGCGCACAGTCTCCTTGTCTATGGGCTTGTCATCCTTTATTGCCTTGGTGAACGGGATGTAGACAATCTCATTGTTCCTCAGTCCTATCATCACGTTGCGCTGTCCTTCGAGCAGTGCGTCAATAGCGGCAACGCCAAGACGGCTGGCGAGAATACGGTCATTGGCTGTAGGGCTTCCGCCACGCTGCAGGTAGCCGAGGATTGATACGCGCACGTCAAGTTCCGGGAACTTCTGGCGCATGCCGTCGGCAACTTCCATGATGTTGTAGTCCTTCTCGCGGCCTTCGGCAAACAGCACAATGCTGCTGCTCTTTGTGCGGCGCAGGCCGTTGGCTATGAACTGGTTTATGCGCTCGAACTCCGGGTCAATCTCGGGCAGCACGCATGCCTCTGCGCCGGTTGCGATGGTTCCGTTAAGGGCAAGGAAACCTGCGTCGCGGCCCATTACCTCTACAATGAACAGGCGCTCGTGCGATGACGCTGTGTCCCTTATCTTGTCGACACACTCCATGATTGTGTTCAGGGCGGTGTCGTAGCCTATTGTGGTGTCTGTGCCGTAAAGGTCATTGTCAATTGTTCCGGGCAGCGCAATGCATGGGATGTCGTACTCGCGGGCAAGGTTGTATGCGCCGGTAATGGAACCGTCGCCGCCAATCACTACAAGGGCGTCAATGCCTTCCTTCTGAAGGGTCTCGTATGCCTTTGCGCGTCCTTCTTCGGTCTTGAACTCGTCGCAGCGGCTTGTCTTGAGTATGGTTCCGCCTCGCTGGATGATGTTACTTACGTTCTCGGTCTTGAACTCGGCAATCTCGCCGGTAATAAGTCCCTTGAAACCGCGGTAGATGGCCTTTACTGTTATACCGTGATAAATGCACGCACGGGTTACGGCACGGATGGCCGCATTCATGCCGGGAGCATCTCCGCCGGATGTGAGTATGCCCACGCAACTAATCTTGTTTCTCATCTTGTCTGTTGTTATGGTTAACTATAATTGCTTCCTTACACTCTTCCATGAGCCATTTCGGGGTGGATGTGGCACCGCATATGCCAATGCTGCCTACACCCTCCGTGAGCGTGAAGTCCAGTTCCTCGGGACCCTCTATCTGGTGCACGTTGCTGTTCATCTTCCGGCACTCGTTGTAGAGAATCTTGCCGTTCGAGCTTTTCTTGCCGCATACGAAGAATACCAGCTGGTGTGCCTGGGCAAAGCTGCTAATGCCGCTCATCCTGTTGGCTACCTGGCCGCATACGCTGTTGAATGACTCGCATATCCGCTCCTTGCTTATGCGTTCTTTGATTGCCGCAACGATGTGCGAGTATCCTTCCTTTGACTTCGTTGTCTGGGAGTAGATGTATGTGTCCTTGTCAGGGTCAATATTGCCGGCCTGCTCCACGCTCTCAATTACAATGGCCTCGCCGCCAGTCTGCCCTACAAGCCCTAGGACCTCGGCATGCCCGGCCTGGCCGTATATGACAATCTGCCTGCTGCTTCCCGCGGTCTCTTCCCACTTCTGCTTAATCCTCTGCTGCAGTTTCAGTACCACGGGGCATGTGGCGTCAATGAGCTCAAGCCCGTTCTCCTTTGCAATGGCATAGGTGGCCGGCGGTTCGCCATGGGCCCTTAGCAGCACCTTGGCGTTGCGCAGCTCCTTGTACTGTTCATGGCCTATTGTGATGAGGCCAAGCCTCTTCAGCCTTTCGCACTCAATGCTGTTATGCACAATATCCCCAAGGCAGTAGAGCGTGCCGCCTTTCTTCAGTTCTTCCTCGGCCTTCCTTATGGCGGTGGTGACCCCGAAACAGAACCCAGAGTTCTCGTCAATGTCTATCCTTAGCATTCCGAAATAATCCTGTTGTATGTCTCTATGAGCCACTCCATCTGCTGTTCGCGCGTGAGACTGCTGTTGTCGAGGAGAAGGGCGTCATCGGCCTTCTTGAGCGGGCTCACCTCCCTGGTCTGGTCAATATGGTCGCGCAGCTGGACGTTCTCAAGAATCTCGTTGTAGTCGGGATTGTCCCCGCGTGCTGCCATCTCGTCAAAGCGGCGCTGCGCGCGCACTTCGGCCGATGCTGTAACGAACACCTTCATCTCGGCGTCGGGGAATACTGTTGTGCCAATGTCACGGCCGTCCATTACAATGCCTTTCTGCTTGCCTAGCTCGCGCTGCTGCTCAACCATCTCGTTCCGTACGAAGTCGAGCGCGGCAACAGGGCTCACGTAGCGGGAAACCTCGAGCGAGCGTATCTCATGCTCTACGTTCACTCCGTTAAGGTATGTTATGGAGCCTTTGGTCTCAGGGTCGGCCTTGAAGGCTATGTGAATCTCCTTGATATGCTGCCGCAGTGCCACGGTATCTATCTCGCCTTTGCTGATAAGGCCGTTCTGCATGCAGTAGAGGGCTACGGCGCGGTACATTGCGCCGCTGTCGAAATAGAGGTAGCCGATATTGCGCGCGAGGGCCTTTGCCATGGTGCTCTTGCCGCATGACGAGAAACCGTCAATGGCTATTATGATTCTTTTCATTGTCGCATGTTGCTTTAATGTATATTTCTCCGTAAAGTTACAAAGATATTGCATATAAAGGAACAAAACGGGTATGTTATTTTTGGCAGGCGGCCCTATTTTGTGCCAAAATCACTGCTGGCTACAATGAATAGGCGAGGCTGAAGAGAAGGGATGATGACGATACATGCAGCCTGCTGTATGAGATTCCTAATTTTACCTTGTTAATATATAGCCCGGCGCCGGCAGTTATGCCGTCGAGCCTGCTGCCGCTTGCCGACAGTTCCTTGGCTATGCGGTAATTGTATCCTAGCGAGAGGCTCACGTTCCTGCCTATAAGGATGTCGGCGCCAAGCACAATATGCTTGAGCAGCAGCTCGCCCATGCTGTCCTTGCTTCCGTCGGCATTGTAGAAGTGCCTGCTGTCCCAGCGGTGAAGGTCGGTGAGTGTCACTGAAAGGAGTATTGGCGCGTGTGCCAGGCGCTTGGTTATGCCTGCCTGGATGTCGAATGGCATGGCCTCATGCTTCTCCTCAAACGCCTTGACTTGCCCGCCAAGGTTCTTTAGCGTGAATGAGAACGAGAAGTCGCTCTCTGGGTTGAAGTAGTTGACTCCAAGGTCAACGCCAAGCGTCAGGGAACTCATGCTCTCGTATTTTGAGTAGAGAAGCTTGCCAGTTACGCCGCCGCTCCAGCGCTCGCCTAGCAGGTAGCTGTAGAGTATTGAGAACTCGATGTCCTTTGCGCTGAAAGTGCCCGTGTAGATATTGTCCTCGGTGTATCCCTCAAATTCCCCGTAATCGATGTACCTTGCCGCGACAGCTCCCGTAGAGCGCTCGCCGAAGGCCTTGCTGAACATGGCGCCGGCAATCTGGCTCCCGCTCATGTATGTCATGTAGGAGAGGCCGATGCTCTTGTCCGATACATTGGCAAGCAGCGCTGGATTGTGCAGGGCCAGTGTGATGTCGTCCTCGATGACGCTTATGTTCTTCCCGCCAAGCGCGGCAGCACGGGGGGAGCAGGGGAGGCGCAGTATGGTGAACGCGTTATTGCTATCCTGTGCCCAGGCCAGCAGCGGCAACATCGCCAATATATATATAAGTATGCTTCTTTTCACTCTTCTTGCTGTTTTTATATAAAATCCTGCAGTGCGGGGCGAAGATAGCTCTTTTTTTAGAAGTTGTTTATATTTATGTCCTTGAAATTATTATAGTCCCGCCCGTTTCCTGTAATGAAATAACGTGAAAAAATGCGGTTTATTCGCTGGATGGCAAATAAAATCTTTATAAAACAAAAAAAAGAGTGTTTTAATCGTGCGTATTGAAAAATATTGTTTATTTTTGCCCATTAGAAAGTAAATACATATCATCATATGGGTACAGAAAGAAATAATCAGTTTAATGGAAGCGAGCACATCGAGGTTAAGAAGAGTGCTAAGGTAGACTTGGAACGGGATAAGTCTTTATGGCTCCTGATAGGTTTCGTAATGGTTTTTGCCGTTCTGTTTGTCGCGTTCGAGTGGACAACTTTTGAGGACAAGGAAGAAAGGATTATTGCAACAACTCCTCCTCCTCCAATTGAAGAGCCTGAGGTACTGAAGGAAATCCAGATTCAGGTGAAGAATATTACGCCTCCGCCCCCAGCGGCACAGAAACCTACCGAGGTAATTGAGATTATTAAGGATGAGGTTGACCAGCAGGAGAGCGAGATTATATCTTCTGAGGATATCTTTGTAGACGTTGTCGAGGTTGACGAGAATGCGGTTGTTGTTGTCGACGAGGTTGTTGAAGAGGAAGAGATTTTCCAGGTTGTTGAGCAGCCCGCAGAGTTCCCTGGCGGTATGCAGGCAATGTACAAGTGGCTCAGCGACAATATCCAGTATCCCCGTATCTCACGTGACAACAACTCACAGGGCAGGACAATCCTCCGCTTTGTCGTTAACTCTGACGGTTCAATACAGAACATCCAGGTTATCAAGAGCTCAGGCGACATGTACCTTGATAAGGAGGCTGAGCGCGTGGTTGGCCAGATGCCAAAGTGGTCTCCAGGTAAGCAGGCCGGTAAGGCTGTTCGCTGCTGGTTTACTCTCCCGGTAATGTTCCGCTTGCAGTAACATTTGCATAAATATTAGAAAGGGACTGCGCTAGCAGTCTCTTTTTCTTTTATATGAGGAATAGTCTTCAGGTCCTGCCTTGCTGTCCTGGGAGAAACGGCCGATTCCTGTTTGCCGCGCTCTAGGATGACAGGACTTGTATTTCGCCCAATAACTAAAAGACATTTTTTACCATGTATAGCTGGAATGAAATAAGAGAGCAGGTCAATGCATTCATTGACGCCATAAAGTTTGAGAGAAAGCCGTTCGGCCTGTATGAACCTATAAGATATACTATTTCGCAAGGCGGCAAGCGTGTGCGTCCGGTGCTGTTCCTTATGGCCTATAATATGTACAAGGATAGCATTGGCGAGGCCTTTTATCCCGCCGTAGCGCTTGAGACGTACCATAACCACACTCTCATCCATGACGATGTCATGGACAATGCTTCCCTGCGCCGTGGAATGCCCACTGTACGTGCCAAGTGGAACGATACAATGGCAATCCTCTCGGGCGACAGCATGCTGCTGCTGGCCTACGAGTTCCTCTCGCATGTCCCGGCAGAGAAACTGCCGGTAATGCTTGCAGGCTTTGTAGAAATGGCAAAGGAGATATGCGAAGGGCAGCAGTATGACATTGAGTTCGAGACAAGGGAGAATGTCACCGAGCAGGAGTACATAGAGATGATACGCCTGAAGACATCGGTGCTGCTTGCCAGCTCGCTCAGGCTGGGCGCTTATCTTGCAGGCGCGCCGGAGGAGGACCAGGATAGCCTCTATGCCTATGGCGAGAAGATGGGCATTGCTTTCCAGCTGCAGGATGACTACCTTGACGTATATGCCGATGAGGCGCTCTTCGGCAAGAAGATTGGCGGCGATATCTGCTGTAACAAGAAGACCTTCCTTCTTATAACGGCAATGAACCTTGCCTCGCCCCAGCAGCTCAGGGATATGAAGGAGTGGATGGAGAAGAGTGAGTTCAATGCCGAGGAGAAAATTGCGTTCTTCACCCGCATATATGACGAGCTGGGGGTGAAGGAAATCTGCAGGCAGCGCATTGAGGCACTCTTTGAGGAGTGTGACAAGTACATGGCGCAAGTCTCGGTTGCTCCTGAGAGAAAGCTCCCGTTAAAGGAACTTGCCGCTTCATTGTTGGACAGAAACCTGTAGCAGGATGCCGTACAGACGACTGCCAAAGACCGACCAGGCACGCATAAGGGCCCTGAAGAGTGCCGTAGAGAGCAGTGTGGAGAACGGAATCTTCACAAATGTGCTCTCGCACAATACATATCACAGGGCAAAGGATTTCCTCCAGAGGTTCTCTGCCGAGGTCGCAATGTACAGGCGCTGCGTGCAGGAACAGTCCACCAAGCGGGGAAACGCGGCCTATGAGGCTGCGCTCAAGAAGGCAAGGATGTATGTGTCGCATTTCATACAGGTACTGAGCATGTGCATAATTCGAGGCGAGATTGCGCGAAGCAAGCGCCCCTATTACGGGTTGCCCGAAAATGAGGACACAGTCCCCAACCTCTTTTCCGAATCCTCTGTCCTTGAGTGGGGCGAGAAGATAATGGAAGGAGAGAAGCGCCGCCAGGCCGAGGGCGGTATACCTGTATATAATCCTACAATGGGGCGAGTGGCGGTTGTGTTCGAGATGTTCAAGGAGATGTATGGCAGGCAGCAGTCGCTGCAGCAGCGTACGGCCGAAGCGCTCCAGAATATATCGGATATGCGCTTTGAGGCCGATGAGATAATCTTTGAGGCCTGGGGCGAGATTGAGAAGGCATTCTCGGCCTTCCAGGGAGAGGCAAGGCTCAAGCATTGCGCTAGGTACGGAGTTATATACTATGACCGTCCTGACAGGAAACGTAAAAAGGAAGAGAATGATTGAATTTGTAGATACCCATACACATATCTTTGAGGCAGAGTTTGACGATGACCGTGCTGCGGCAGTGCAGCGTGCGGCCGATGCAGGAGTCTGTGCCTTGTGCCTGCCTTGCATTAATGCCTCTTCTCTTGAGCGCATGGATTCCATGTGCAGGGAGTTCCCTGGCATGTGCCATGCCATGATAGGGCTGCATCCTACAGAACTGGGTGATAATCCCCAGGCGCTCCTCGACCAGTTCTACAGCAGGCTCAGGGGCGAGCATGGATACATTGCAATAGGCGAGGTGGGCCTTGATTTCTATTGGGACGGCACGCGCAAGAAGGAGCAGCTTGATGTGTTCGCGCAGCAGCTCGAGTGGGCATGCGAGATGGACCTTCCGGTGGCAATACATTCGCGCAGTGCATTCAAGGAACTCTGCTCTGTAATGGAGTCTTTCCGCTCTAAAGGCCTTTCGGGCGTGTTCCACTGCTTCTCCGGCAGTGAGGACGAGGCCCGCCGGCTGCTTTCATTTGAAGGTTTCTCGCTTGGTATCGGGGGGGTGGCTACATACAAGAGCTCTGGCTTGCCGGCGGTGCTTGCCAGTGTTCCGCTCGATAGGATTCTGCTTGAGACAGACTCTCCCTACCTGGCGCCTGTTCCCAAGCGCGGCAAGCGTAACGAGAGTTCCTTTATACCATATATTGCACAGAAAGTGGCCGAGGTGTACTCGTGCCCGCTTGAGCATGTGGCGGCGGTTACAACTGCTAATGCGCGCGGGCTTTTCAGGATTTGATGAGTTATGACTATAGACAAGATTGATATATTCGGGGATGGCCCTATTGTAATTGCCGGGCCTTGCAGTGCAGAGAGCGAAGAGCAAGTGATGGCCGTGGCGTCGGCCCTGGCCGGGCGTGTCACCCTATTCAGGGCCGGCCTGTGGAAACCGCGTACTCGTCCCGGATGCTTCGAGGGTGTAGGCAGGCAGGCCCTGCCGTGGATGCAGAGAGTCAGGCGCGAGCTTTCGTTGCCTGTTGCTACTGAGGTTGCCAACGCCGAGCATGTTGAGCTTGCGCTGTCGGCCGGGATTGACGTGCTGTGGATTGGCGCGCGCACTACGGTGAACCCTTTTGCGGTGCAGGAGATTGCCGATGCCTTGCGTGGCTGTGATGTCCCGGTACTGGTGAAGAACCCGGTAAATCCCGACCTTGAACTATGGATTGGCGCATTTGAGCGCCTTGGCAACGCGGGAGTGTCCCGCCTGGGGGCAATTCATCGTGGTTTCTCTTCCTATGGCGAGAAGTTCTTCCGCAACGCTCCTCAGTGGCAGCTTCCTCTTGAGCTGCGCCGCCGCCTGCCAGGCCTGCCTATAATATGCGACCCCAGTCACATCACGGGAAAGCGTGAACTGGTCATGCCGCTCTCGCAGCAGGCTATGGACCTTGACTTTGACGGCCTGATGATTGAGGCACACTGCAACCCGGTGTGCGCGATGAGCGACGCGCGCCAGCAGGTAACCCCCGACGAGCTGTTCATCATGCTTGAGCGCATAGTGCACCGTTCAGCGGTGTGTGACAGCGGCGAGTTCTCTTCGTACCGCAAGCATATTGATGAGATTGACGATGCGCTTATGGAACTTATTGCCAAGCGCATGGAGATTGCACGCGAGATAGGCGAAGTGAAGCGCGAGAAGGGCCTTGCTGTTTTCCAGGCCTCGCGATATAATGACATAATGCAGCGCTGCGATGACTATTGCGCACACTCCAGGCTCGACGCTGAGGCCATGAAGGATATCTTTGAGGCGATACATTCCGAGAGCATACGCCAGCAGCTTAATATTGTAAATGGTCCTGTTGAGAAATGAGAAGTGCACGCAGGCTATCCGGGATATTCTTCTTGCTTGCCCTTTCGGGCATGATACTTCTGGCAGTATGCCTTATGTATCCTTCCACGGGCGAGAATGATGCCCTCCAGGGGGAATATGTACGCATGGAGGAGTCGTCGCTCCTTACAATTATAGAATGTGACGGATATACGGTTGTGGATGTCGCCAACCCGTGGGGCAAAGGCCGCCTGCAGCGCTATCTGCTTGTCCCTTCCTCTGGCGAGCTGCCCCGGCCGCTGCCGGCCGGGACAGTAGTGCGTACCCCAGTGGAGAATGCCTTGCTCTTCTCTGGCGTGCACGTGGCGCTTCTTAAGGAACTGGGTGCAAGCGAGTGCGTAAAGGCCGTGTGCGATGCGGAATATATCTACTCCGGGAAAACTGCTGCTGCAATAAGGAGCGGAGAGGTTGTTGATTGCGGCAGCTCGCTTGACATTGACATTGAGCGCGTGGCGCAGGCCTCGCCCGACGCTGCCTTTGTGCTCCCGTTCGAGAATGGAGGCTATGGCAAGCTAGGCAGGACGGCAATACCGCTAATCGAGTGTGCCGACTACATGGAGGGGTCGCCTCTTGCCTGTGCCGAGTGGATGCGCTTCTATGGCCGCCTTGTGGGCAGGGGCGCTGCTGCCGACTCCCTTTTCTATGCTGTATATAATGAATACATTTCTCTTGCATATATGGCGGCAAGGGATATTGTCAATCCCAAGATGATGTGCGGCCTAAAGGGCAGTTCGGCATGGTATGTTCCTGCCGAAGGCAGTACTATGGGCCAGATGTATTCCGATGCCGGCGCCGTGTATCCATTCAATTATGAAGGCACGGGCTCGGTCCCGCTCTCCTATGAGACGGTGCTTGACCTGGCCGCCGACGCCGATATATGGCTCATAAAGTACAATTCTCCCGTTGAGCTTACATATGCCTCTATGCTTGAGGATTTTGGCGGGTATGCCCACTTCCGCGCCTTCAAGGAAAAGAACGTATATGCATGCAATACCCGTAACAAGAGGATATTCGAGGAGTGCGTGTTCCATCCCGAAAGGCTGCTTGAGGAACTAGTGGTCCTCTTCCATCCTCACCTGTACCCATTATATGAACTCAGATACTATGAGAAGCTGCGCTGAGAAGAGATGGCTGATGATTGCAGGCGGCATAGTGCTGCTGTTGCTGCTGTTTGTGGCGAATATCTTCTTCGGTTCAGTTGATATTCCTGCCGCCGAGGTGATTAATGCGCTCCTTGGCCGGGAGTGTGATGATGTGTGGCGCCTCATTGTTGTAGAGACGCGTCTTCCTCAGGCCGTAACCGCCCTCCTGGCAGGCGCGGCAATGTCGGCTGCAGGCCTTGTGCTGCAGACTCTGTTCAATAACCCGCTTGCCGGGCCCGAGGTGCTTGGGATAAATAGCGGTGCAGGCCTGGGCGTGGCGGTTGTCATGCTGCTTGCGCAAGGCGCCCTGCTTGCTGGTGCTGCGGGACTGTATGGATATCTTGCAACGCTTGCAGGCGCGCTCATAGGCGCGTTCCTGGTGATTTCGCTGGTGCTGTTCCTCTCTTCAATGCTAAGGAACAGGCTCTACCTGCTCATAGCGGGCGTTGCTGTAAGTTTCCTGGTGTCGTCGCTAATATCAATCCTGAACTACTTCGCAACATCGGAAGGCGTGCACTCCTACATGATTTGGGGAATGGGCAGTTTCGGCGGGGTGCCTCTAGACAGGCTGCCGCTGTTTGCAGTGCCGCTTCTTCTCCTGCTTGCTCTCACTGCGTTGCAGAGCAAGGCGCTCAATGCACTGCTGCTTGGCGATGATTATGCCAGTAACCTTGGCGTGAATGTAATGCGGGCCCGTGTGCTGCTGCTCATGCTGTCGGGGCTCATGGTTGCTGTAGTGACAGCCTTCTGTGGCCCTGTCACTTTTATCGGGCTTGCTGTCCCGCACTTGGCCAGGCTGTTCCTAAGGAGCAGCAACCATAACTCCCTAATGCCTGCAACAATGCTTGTGGGCGCTTCGGTAGCATTGCTGTGCAACGCAATATGCCAGCTGCCAGGCGAGAGCGGCCTTTTGCCGCTTGGTGCCGTGACCCCTCTTGTTGGCGCGCCGGTAGTTATCTATGTGCTCCTGAAGGAAAGAGGTACCTAGCTGCCATTCTTTCAAGCGGTTCCTGTTTTGTAGAGGTATTCTGCTGTTTTATTGCAAATTGCTTGTACATAAAGAAAAAAGAGAGTAATTTTGCAACTGGAAACCAATCCGTACGGGCATGCGCTTCCGTGCTGCATGCAAGTTCTTGAATTCCACCCCTGAGAGGGTGTTTTTTTATTAAGTATAATAGACTATCATGAAGATAAGACTAAGAAGCGCGCAGTGTACCGAAGGCCGCCGTATGGCAGGTGCCAGGGCGCTGTGGATTGCCAATGGCATGAAGCGCGAGATGTTCGGCAAGCCAATAATCGCTATCGCGAATTCCTTTACACAGCTGGTACCGGGCCACACCCATCTGCATGAGGCGGGCCAGATTGTCAAGGCCGAGATTGAGAGGCTGGACTGCTATGCAGCGGAGTTCAACACCATAGCCATTGACGACGGCATTGCCATGGGGCATGATGGAATGCTCTATTCCTTGCCGTCGAGGGATATAATTGCCGACAGTGTGGAGTACATGTGCAATGCTCACAAGGTGGATGCCCTTGTGTGCATCTCTAACTGTGACAAGATAACTCCTGGCATGCTTATGGCTGCTATGAGGCTGAATATACCTACGGTGTTCGTGTCGGGCGGACCAATGGAGAAGGGCACGTGGAAGAACGAAAGCCTTGACCTTGTCATTGCTATGGTGAAGGCTGCCGACGAGAGCGTGAGCGACGAGGAACTGGCCGAGATTGAGAAACGCTCATGCCCTGGCTGCGGATGCTGCTCTGGTATGTTCACGGCAAACTCAATGAACTCTCTCACCGAGGCCATAGGTCTCTCACTGCCAGGCAACGGGACAATTCTTGCAACACATGTGAACCGTGTGCAGCTGCTTAAGGACGCTGCAAGGCAGGCTGTCGCTAATGCAATGAAATACTACGGCGAGGGTGACGCGAGCGTTTTGCCGCGCAGCATTGCCACGCGCGAGGCGTTCCTCAATGCAATGACTCTTGACATTGCAATGGGCGGCTCTACAAATACAATCCTTCACCTGCTTGCTGTTGCACAGGAGGCCGGTGTCGAGTTCAGGATGGAGGATATCGATAGGCTGAGCCGCAAGGTGCCTTGCCTTTGCAAGCTTGCTCCTAACGGGCAGAAGTATGCTGTACAGGACTGCGGCCGTGCAGGCGGAATCCTGGGCATTATGGGAGAGCTTGCTAAAGGCGGCCTGCTTGATACGTCTGTTGTGCGCGTGAACGGCGCAACGCTTGGAGAGGATATTGCCAAGTATGCCATAACTGGCAAAACGATAGGCGATGAGGCCATGAGGATATACAGCACAGCGCCTGCAAATGTTTTCTGCAACCGCATGGGTGCGCAGGATTCTGCATATGAATCCCTTGATACCGACAGGGAGAATGGCTGTATACGCTCCCTTGAGCATGCTTACACCACGGACGGCGGCCTTGCGATACTCTTCGGCAATATAGCCAAGGACGGCTGTGTAGTGAAGACTGCCGGTGTCGACGAGAGCATATGGCGTTTCAGCGGCAAGGCCAAGGTCTTTGACTCGCAGGAGGCGGCAGTCGATGGGATACTGGGCGGAGATGTGCAGGCAGGCGATGTCGTGGTAATCATATACGAAGGTCCCAAGGGCGGTCCTGGAATGCAGGAGATGCTCTATCCCACATCTTATATCAAGTCGCGTCACCTTGGCAAGGAGTGTGCGCTTATTACCGACGGCCGTTTCAGCGGAGGCACATCGGGCCTTAGCATAGGGCATATCTCTCCCGAAGCCGCAGCAGGCGGTAATATTGGCAGGCTGCGCGACGGTGACATAATAGACATTGACATTCCTGCCCGTTCAATAAACGTAAGGCTCAGCGATGAGGAACTCGCTGCCCGCGAGATGTTCCCGCTTACACGTGACAGGGCTGTATCAAGGAGCCTTAAGGCATATGCCAACATGGTAAGCTCGGCCGATAAGGGCGGAATAAGGATTATAGACTAAAGCTAGACAATGGGAAAAGATAGAATAACTGGTTGTGAGGCGCTAATGCGCTCTCTTGTAAATGAAGGCGTTGATACTGTGTTCGGCTATCCGGGCGGTTCAATAATGCCTGTGTTCGATGCCATGTATGACTACAGCAATGTGTTCCGTGGCGTGCTTGTACGTCATGAGCAGGGTGCTGTGCATGCCGCCCAGGGCTATGCGCGCAGCTCGGGCAAGGTAGGCCTCTGTATAGTGACAAGCGGCCCGGGAGCCACTAATACGCTCACTGGTATCAGTGACGCAATGCTTGACAGCACTCCGGTGGTTGTCATTGCCGGGCAGGTGCCCTCGGCCGTGCTTGGTACTGACGCGTTCCAGGAGATTGACTTTGTGGGCATTACCCAGCCCATAACAAAATGGAGCTACCAGATACGCCGCGCCGAGGATGTCGCATGGGCAGTGGCCAGGGCATTCTATATTGCAGGGACTGGCCGCCCAGGGCCTGTGGTGCTTGACTTTACAAAGGACGCGCAGACTTCGCTTACCGATTTTGAGCCCGTGAAGGTGGACTCTGTACGCAGCTACATTCCTTACCCTAGGCCATCGCAGGCTGCAGTGGAGGAGGCGGCAGCGCTCATAGACCGTGCAGAGCGCCCGTTCATGCTGGTGGGGCAGGGTGTTGAGCTGGGCGAGGCCCACAAGGAACTGCTTGAGCTTGCCGAGAAGGCCGATATCCCTGTTGCACGCACTCTCATGGGGCTCTCGGCAATGCCAACCGGCCACCCGCTCTGTGTGGGCATGCTTGGCATGCATGGCAACTATGGCCCGAACGTGAATACCAATGAGTGTGACCTGCTTATTGCAGTGGGCATGCGTTTCAGTGACCGTGTTACAGGCAATGTAAAGACATATGCCAAGCAGGCGAAGGTTATACACATAGATATTGACCATGCCGAGATAAACAAGAATGTTCCTGTGGACGTGCCAATTGTCGGCGACTGCAAGGAGGTGCTTCCAATGCTTACGGCACTAGTAGGCAAGGCGTCGCACAAGGAGTGGATAGAGAGTTTCCGCAGGCTCAATGCCATTGAGGACGAGAAGGTTACCATGAAGGCACTAAACCCTGGCGAGGGGCCTTTGCTCATGGGCGAGGTGGCCCGCAAGGTGAGCGAGGCGACTGGCAATAGCGCAATCCTTGTCACCGATGTGGGCCAGAACCAGATGATGTCGGCGCGCTATTTTAAGTATACCAAGCCTCACAGCATCTTGACATCGGGCGGTCTTGGAACTATGGGATATGGCCTGCCTGCCGCTATTGGGGCAAAGATTGCAATGCCTGAGCGCACGGTGTGTGTGTTCGCTGGCGACGGCGGCCTGCAGATGAACATCCAGGAACTTGGCACAATCATGGAACAGGGTGTGGCCGTGAAGATAATTCTCCTTAACAACAGCTATCTTGGCAATGTACGCCAGTGGCAGGAACTCTTCTTCAATCATCGCTATTCATGGACGCCTATGATGAACCCCGACTATTCGCTCATAGCAAAGGGCTACGGAATTGCGTCCCGTCTGGTTACTGAACGCGATGAACTTGACGGCGCGATAAGGGAGATGCTTGAGACTCCAGGCGCCTTCCTGCTTCATGTAGCGGTGAAGGAAGAGGCGAATGTGATGCCTATGACCCCTCCGGGAGCGTCGGTTAACGAGATGATTTTTGAATAGTGAAAGATGTGCAGTTATGGAAAAGAGACTATTTACCATTATTATATATACAGAGAATATTGCTGGTATGCTTAACCAGGTGACGGCCGAGTTCACACGCCGCATGATGAACATTGACACAATCACGGCCTCGTCGTCATCGGTTGACGGCGTGCACCGCTATACGATATCGCTATGGGGCGAGGAGGATTCAGTCCATAAGGTAACGAAGCGCATTGCCAAGAAGGTGGATGTGCTCAAGGCCGACTACTATACCGACAATGAAATCTTCTTCCAGGAGGTGGCACTGTATAAGCTCTCTACCCCAAAGGTACTTGAGAACAATGAGATTTCAAGGATGATACGCCACAGCAATGCACGTGTAATTGAGGTCAATGCCGACTACATGGTAGTTGAGATGACAGGACAGACCGACACCATCGTGGAACTTTATAACGAGTTCGTTGCCCAGGAGTGCATGCTGCAGTTCGTGAAGTCGGGACGTGTGGCTGTGCCGCGTGCGTCGCAGGCAAAGCTGAGCGAGCTGCTATTTGATGAGGATTACAAGCGCAAGGCGGTAAAATAAAGGTAGACTGCCTATAAATTACAAGATGGCGGCTGATAGTGTCAGCCGCCATCTTGTAATTTATAGGGAATTTCCTCTCTTCTTGTAGGTTTTTTCCCTTTTGCCTGTTATTTTCATGAGATATTTTTGTACCAGATAAAGAAACTTAAAGTTTAGAGGCTATGAAAAATAATGTTAGGTTTGCTGGTTGGGAGAAAATACAGATGGTGTTGCCGCTGCTGGCAATACTTGTCTCTCCGTTTATGGCTATGGCGCAGGTGGATGACGCCTACTTTGTTCCCACAAGGAAGAGCGAGAAGAGCCTGGTTGTAGAGAGTGTGGCCGAGAAGTACAGCGTGAAGGACGTTCAGAAGAGCGCTGCACGCAATGCTGATGAGTACAACAGGCGCTCTGGATTTACAAATGACCCTGAGGCATACGTTGAAGAGAACTTCAGTGACGGTTTTTCATCAGACAGCAGCTATCAGGATTTTGATTATTCAACACGTATAGTCCGTTTCCACTCTCCACGCAGGGCCTTGAGCCCCCTCTACTGGGACCTTGCATATGACTGCGGGGTGAATGACTGGTATGTCTATGACAACGGGTACAGCATAGATATATATCCTACAGCCAGCAACCCGCTATTCTACTGGAGCGGTCCTTCATACTTCTGGAACTCTATGAATTATTACAGCTGGAGAAACTGGCACAGTTTCTATGGCTATATGCCTTTCTGGGAGTGGGAGCACTACATGCACCACTATTATGACCATTGGGGCTATGGCCGCTGGTATGGCAGCCACTGGTATAATAATCACTGGTATTATGCACACCATGGCGGAAACTGGAATTACAGCCGTCCTATGCGCCACATACCTCACAATGGTGCTGTAACAGACCGGAGAGACAGAGGCGGCAAGCAGATTCCGTCTAATTCAGTTTCAAGAGGCAATGGGAATAACGATGTAAGAGGTGGCGGGCGCAATACAGGCAATGTTGACCTCAGAGGCGTAAGGAATGGCACCGGAAGGGATAGCAACAGGGCTGTGGCAGATGACCGTAACAGTAGCACGCCGCAGGACAATAACGGGAGGGTGAACCTTAGGGGAAGCAGCAGCGGCAGTGGAAGAAGTGTCGGCCAGGCTGGGCAGGATAATGTAAATGGCCGCCGTGACAATGGCGCCCGTCGCCAGCAGCCTGCAAGAATTGGTGCAGGCAATACCGAGAACCGCCGGAGCAGCGCCGTAGGACAGGGAAGCAGCAGCGTCAGTCGCCGCAGCTCATCATCGGGCAGCTATAACCGCCAGAGCAGTACAAGTGTGAAGCGCTCTAGCAGTTCAGGCTCATCCCGCAGCAGTTCTAGTTACCGTAGCAGTTCGCGCAGCAGTTCAGGTTCATCCCGCAGCAGCGGTTCCAGCTACCGCAGCAGTTCTGGCAGTTCCCGCAGTTCGGCAGCAGGCAGCAGCTCAAGCAGCCGCAGCAGCTCAGGCGGTTCCCGCAGCTCAGGGCGCAGCAGGTAATGCCTGGAGAGAAGTTACAGTATTTGACAAACATAAACACATGCTATTATGAAACGTTCACTATATATATTGCTATCACTCCTTCCAATGATTGTGAGTGCGCAGAACATGTACGAGATTGCGCCTTTAATGCAGAACGGCCTTACAGGAACATCACGATATATCTCCATGGGAGGCTCAATGGGTGCCCTGGGTGCCGACATGTCGGTGATGGGAAGCAACCCGGCAGGTATTGGACTTTATCGCAGCAGCGACTTTGCACTGACTGGGAGCATGGTCTTCAACGGCAGCAAGGCCACATATAACGAATATACAGTAAAGGGGAGCGACGTGGCCTTTGGCCTTGAGAACTTCGGTGCAGTGCTGGCTAACAAGGTATATAATGCCAGCAACCTTAAGTTCCTGAACTTTGGCATAGGTTTCCGCAGGACCAACGGCCTTGCTGGAGAGTTTGCAATGGCAGGCCCGTCAAACGGGTATTCGCAGCAGTATGCAATAAGAGACCTGTATGACAACAATCCTTTTGCTCTTAAAGGACTTGACTATAAAGGTTTTGAAGGGTTCCGTTATTCTTGGCTGCCTATGCTTGCCACATATGCTAATATTGGGGATGAAGACGGGAACCTGCTGACAAGGCCCGACGGCACTCTCATATATGAGCCCACAGACGTGGAGTTCTTTAGCGAGAAGAAGGGCGGTTCAAGCGAGGTTGACTTTAACTTTGCTGCAAACATAAGCGACAGGTTCTACTTTGGCGCTACTCTGTCACTTGTGAGTGTCGACTATAGCGTGAGCACTGTGTACCATGAGTATGATGACCTGGGCGAGATATATTCAATTGGGACCAATAATGCGATGAGGGGTACAGGATATAACCTCAAGCTTGGCGCTATACTGCGTCCGTTCAAGTATTCGCCATTCAGGATAGGCGTTGCGGTCCACACTCCAACAGAGTATGTGATGACAAACAGCTTCTATGCCGATATCTGGGGACCCGATGACCGTGACTACTATGATACACGTGATACCGAGCTGTATGGCAATGTCCTTGATGTAAGGAGCAAGTTCTTTACTCCTTGGCGCTTTATGGCGTCTGCCTCATATACCTTTGATACTTTCCTGGCGCTGAATGCCGATTATGAGTATACCGATTACTCTACAGCGCGCTACAAGTTCCTTGAGGCAGGCAGCAAGCAGGTCCAGAACGAAGAGATTTCCCTGAACCTGAAGGCGCAGCACAACATCAGGGCGGGTGCAGAGTTCAATCTGGGTAAAGGATTCTCATTGCGTGCCGGATACATCTACTCTACGGCAATGTTCAATGACGGTGCATACAAGGACATGATTACAATGCCTACTTTTGCTACCTCTACCGAGTATGAGAACATCTTTGACAGCGAGACCGTGACTGCCGGCGGCGGTTACCGTGGCAAAAGGTTTTACTTTGACATGGCCTATGTATTCAATACCCAGAAGTCCGGCTTCTATACATACTTTGACCCGTTGTCCCAGGAACCGAACCCTGCCACAAAGGTGAATTATTCAAGCCACACTATTACTGCGACATTTGGCGTAAGGTTCTGACATAGGCTATAATGGCCGCTGCCCAGGTCCGCAATGGACTTGGGCGGTTTTTTTTATTTCTTGCGCCAGAAGTTAACGCCGAAATATACGTTCACCACTCCGAACCCGTTGACAATAGAGAGCGTGTTCTTGTTATAGGAATAGGTGTGCGATACAAGCGATGCGCCGGCATAGTACCTGCTGTTGTTGTAGACGATTGCAGCGCGTGTTATAAGGTCGAAGTTTATGCTTGAAAGCAGTTCCTTGCTGTGGGCAAGCCTGAATGAGGTGTTCTTGTATCCTACTGCAGGAGTCAAGGATATGTTTGCCAGGAAGTCCTTTGCGAATACCCAGTTGTAGCTGTACCCGAAGTTTATGCTGAAGTCCTTGTATTCAACCTCCTTGAACTTGAGCCCTTCGCTCAGCTGCTCCCTGATTGGGGCGTCGAACTTTGAGTAGTCGAACAGGAATGACTGCTCGTTATATGAGAGCCCGACGATGAAGGAACCGGCGCTTCTCCTCTGGTTGGTCGACTGGCTGTATGCAGCGGGGTAGGAGAACTTGCGGCGGTTGAATATGTAATAGAGGTTAGTTCCTATCTGGCTCACCGTGAGCCCGTCAAAATTACGGTTATATGTCTTCAGCTTATTGACTCCATCCTCGTAGAATCCTTTAAGCATCCTTATCTGGTAACCCTCGCTCCTCTTGCGGTAGAAGAGGTCAATCCCTAGCGCCGCTGTGTAGAAACTGAAGTTTAGGTCGGTCTGCGGGCTCTTGCTGCCGCTGAGGTCAAAGCTGTATCCAAGGAATATCCAGCGCCATCCAAGGTAGAGCCCTATCCTGTTGCTGCTGCCTGGTGACAGGGCTATGCTCTGGACCTGCTCCCTTGACGAGAAGCGGTAGTAGTCATATCCGTACGAGTACTGCGGCATTATGGTAAGATTGTAGCGGTTCGGGGATATGTATGCAGTGTCTTTCCCGTCAAGGATATCCTCAATGAAAGACTTTGTACCGCTGTATATGCACTTTACCTTTTCCTTGAAGGGCCTACGCCTGGTTTCCTGTGCAGCGGCAGGGGCAAGGAAGTACATTGCAATGAGGATTGTCACTGCGCTCCTTAATGCTCTTCCTATGGCTGCCGGCGCCTTCATTGTGTGTGGCCTGTCAGATTATTTTTCCCAGAATCTTGTCGAGCACCCAGTTGGTCGGGGTTGCGCTTATGCTGTCACATGCGCAGTTGCCCTTGTGCAGCAGGTGCTCTACGATGTTCCTGATGAGCGGCAGCTGTACATATGTGGGGTTAGGCACTGTGAAGCTCCTTGTACCGTTCTCGTTACGGAGCTCAATGGGCTCGAACGTGAACACCGAGAACTTTATTGTGCCCTTGCTGCCAAAGATTTCTATGTGGTCCTCTTTTGACGACTCGTCCGAGACGAAGCACCATGAACCGGAACCGGGTATGCCGCTCTCGAACTTGAAGCATGCGCTCACAGTGTCCTCGGCCTTGTACAGCCCGCCGCGGTTAGCAGCATATCCTTCGGCATAGAGTATGCATCCGAACATCTCCTGCAGCAGGTCAATCTGGTGCGGGGCAAGGTCGTAGAAATATCCGCCTCCTGCTATGTCGGGAATGACACGCCAGGGAAGGTTGTCGCGGTTATAGTCAAGGTCGCGCGGAGGGACTGCGAAACGTATCTGCACGTTAAGCACCTTGCCAATCTCGGGCAGCAGCTCTCTTACCTTCTGGAAATAGGGCAGGTAGCGGCGGTAGTATGCAACAAAGCATGGCACGCCAGTCTCGCGCGAAATCCTGTTTATGCGCGCGCAGTCCTCATAGCTGGCGGCGAGCGGTTTCTCTACATACACGGGCTTGCCTGCCTTCATGGCCATGATGGCATATGTGGCATGCGAGGATGGCGGGGTTGCAATGTATACTGCGTTTACCTCCTCGTCATCAATGAGCGCCTGCGCGTCGGTATAGTAGTGGGGTATGTTATGGCGCTTGGCATAGTCGCGGGTCTTCTCCCTGTCGCGTCCCATTACGGCAACAACCTCGGAATCCTTTACCATGGCAAATGCTGGGCCGCTCTTCTTCTCGGTGGCCTCGCCGCAGCCGATAAATCCCCATCTGATGATACTTTTCATGTCGGTCAATTATAGAAGTTCCATGATAGCCCTAGCCATAATACTCCTTTTGTCGTCGGGTAGTGGGGAACGAGGAAATAATTCCTGTTGCCTATCCCTTCGTTCGCGTGGAAATATTTTACATAGAAACGGGTCTGCTTAAGAAGGAAATTTGCATATACGCTGGCTATGGGGTAGTTGCCAATTTCAACCTTGTCGGCCTGGTTCTGCTGCACGAATTGCCCAAGGGCCGGGGAATAGCCTGGTGCATAGTATTTGGTGAAATACCTTACGTCGGCTCCAATCTCGGTGTGCAGGACTTTGGCAATCCTGAACTTGATGAACATGTTCGCATAGACGTTGAGCATTGGCAGCGGTAGCACGCTCTTGTTGCTGCTGAACTGGTAAGTGAGCTCTGAATTGAAATTAAGGATACCGAATACGAAGTCCTGCTTGAGCGCTGCTGTCACGACCTGTATGTTGCCGCTGTCCTGTGCTGGGCTGAAACGGTTAAGGAAACGCCCTGGAGTGGTCTCTACTGCCTCGTTGGCAAGGTAGGTGTAGTTCAGGATGTTCTCAACGCCTGCGCTTATCCTTGTCCTCCACGACGGTATGTGCAGCTCGCCGCCAATACGTGTCCTGAACTCTTTTGCCAGGCCGTCATTATCCCACCAGAAGTGCTCGCTGTGGTAGTGGCGGTAGTAGAACGAGGGGCGGTTGTTCTTCATGAACGCGTGCCCCTTGAGTATTATCGCGCGTTTCCAGAGGCTGAAGCTGAACTCTACATTGCCCTCAAGGGAGAATGTGCCCATCTCGCTGCCAAGGATAGCGGTCTCGCCCTCAACATTGTAGCGGAAGCTCTTCCACCTGTCGCTTGAGATAGAGCCTCCCACCGAGAGGACATGCTCGTTGTATCTTCCGGTCCTCTCTGCTCCGCTAGCCAAGGTGTCGGGAAGCAGGTACCTGCTGTACTTGTGCGATACGAATGCGGTTACGTTAGCAAATGCCCAGCGGCTGAACCCCTCGCGCAGCGAAAGGGAGAGGCGGTTCTTTACAGTAAGGTTCCCGGTGTTGTCAACCGAGTCTTTAGGGAGGAACCTGTCGGCATAGTAGCCCGAGGGCTGCCTGTAGTTTATGAAGTACCGGCTGTAGCCCGATACATCGGCAGTGTGGGTTATGCGTGCTACGTTAATGAACTCCTTTTCTATGCTGTCGCTTGCCGTGCTGTCACTGGCCGCCTTCTCGCGGTAGAAACCAAGGTTGTAGTTGTGGGTGAAGAATACGTCAAACACCTCGTTGCGGTTCCATGTGGCATCCAGCCTTACAGGAATATCGCTTGTGCTGAAGTTCTTGTTAGATCCTTCGGTCTCTTCGGGTCGCGTTATGTAGCGGTCATCCGTAATTCCGCCGTTCTCGGCCATCTTCATGTGGTACCTGCTGGCAATGAGGTGATAGTTGTAGCGGTCGCTCTTGTAGAAGGAGAAACCGGTGAAGTTCATCTGCGAGCATGCCTGGTTGTCGTATCTTCCTCGTGTGTAGAGGTAGTCGAAGAGGAAGCCTGCGCCGAAGTGCTTCCCGGCATTGGTCGTGAAGTATGCCCTGAACCTGTCGTCGCCGTTAACGGAATTGCCCGATGTGTGGTAGCTGAGGTTAGTGTATGGCGACTTCGTATCGGTAAAGATGAATTTGCCAGGGCGTGTTATGAAGTAGTCATATGGCTGCAGCAGGTCGTATTCTGTGCTCGAGGGCCTGTTGAAGAATATCCTGGTCATGCGGGGCGAGCCCATGTTGCCTAGGAAATTGTATTCCCCGTTGGCGCCTTCGGTGAGGTGCCAGTTCTGGAACATGAACTGCATGGTGTCAGCGTCAATTGCGTGCGGCTCGCCGGTGCGCTCGTCTACAATCCACTGGTGAATCTCCTTTGGGACTTTCAGTTCCTTCTTTGTGGAGTCCTTGGGATTGTTCCTGAACGGGCTGAACACCTCGCCGCTGCCAAAGCCGCCCTGCTGTGTTGCCGACCCCTGCTGGTGCTGCAGTATCTGCTGCCCAAGCGCTGTAATGGGCAGCAGCAGAAGCAATATGTATGCAATCCCTCTCTTCATCGCGTCTAACGGTAATAAAGGGCTAGTTTACAAAGCGCAGGATGAACTCTAGGACCTTGATTGCCAGCGTTGAGAAACCAACGTACATGAACGTGGGGCATTTCCCGCTTGCCATGTATATGATGAACGTCGCCACTGCCCCTATAAGGAACAGTATGTTAAGTATGTGCCTTGCCTTGTCTACCGGTCTCATCTCTTCTCAGTTGTAAGTTCGTCAGTGAGTTCTTGCACCAGCTGGTTCTTCAGGTCAATGGTCTTGCGGCGGAATTTGCCCTCAAACTTCTTTAGCCTGCCTTTCTTGTCGAATGCCATATCGTCGGTAATCCAGTTCTCGGCCTTCATCTTTATGCCGCCCTTGTCATCCTCGTCGTCATACCAGTAGGTAATGCGCGACATGTGGAATGTGCATTGCCCCTCCTTGGCAGTGAGTGTAAGGTAGTAGTATATCCTTGCACGGCTCAGCACAAGGAATGTGTTCTTGAACACTATATACTCCTCGCCCTTTATGATGGCCGTGCCGGGCAGCTCGCTGTCGTATCTCTTTACCGATATTACTGTTGGCTCCACATAGCGGCGCTTTATCCATGCATTCGCCCTTTCCTCAATCTCTGCGGCGCTAAGTCCCTCGGCGGGGATAGTCTCCTCGAAGGTTACCTTGCCGTTAGCTACAGGCACTGCGCCTTGTGCATATTCCTCTCCGGCATTGGCCTTGCCTTTAAAAACCTGGGCCTGTACTGCGCCTATTGCAAATACCAGCGCTATGAGTAACAAGTATCTTTTCATATTTTCTGCCTTTTATATCCTATAAGCATATTCTTTGCGAAGATAATACAAAACTGATAAGAAAACAAGACTGCCGCCCTGCAACTTTAGGCCGCGTGCAATGCTACGTTTGACCTGTTGCTGCAAAACTTGCCGATAACAAAACGTTGTTTTGTAATTCTGAGCATAGCTGCGCTCAACACGACAGCATTGTTGTCACGAACGCAAAGCGGAGGTATCTCCTTAATTGACAAACAAAACCAAATTCAGACAGTCTTCAATGGATTACACAAAAGCAATAAATGACTATAAGCAACTGCATGGCCACAGCGCCATGCAGTTGCGTGCCGTATTGTTCGACATGGACGGCGTGCTGTTCGACTCCATGCCCTACCATGCCGACGCATGGTCAAAAGTAATGACCGAGGCCGGTTTCAGTTTCAGCCGTGAGGACGTGTACATGAACGAGGGGCGCACAGGAGCCGACACCATCAACACAGCAAGCATTGCCCAGTTTGGCAAGCCTGCCACACAGGAACTCATAGATTTCCTTTGCAAGGAAAAGTGCAGAATCTTCGACACCTACCCCCCTACACCACGCATGCAGGGAGCAATAGAACTGGTGCAGAAGGTAAAGGCAAGCGGCCTCACCCCTATGATTGTAACAGGAAGCGGAACCCCTGCACTGCTCGGCCGCGTACAGGGCAACTTCCCCGGACTGTTTGCCGAAGGCCACATCATAAGCAGCTTCCACGTAAAGCGCGGCAAGCCCTACCCCGACCCTTACCTGTTGGCACTGGAACGCGGAGGACTGAAACCAAACGAGGCCATCGTAGTAGAAAACGCACCGCTTGGCGTTACCGCAGGCGTTGCAGCAGGCCTCTTCACCATCGCAGCCAACACAGGCCCCCTGAAGGACGAAGTACTTGCCCAAGCCGGCGCAAGCCTTGTATACCCATCGATACAGGCATTGTGCGATGATTGGGAAATACTATGGAACAGCTTGAAATAATCAAGCATGCTTTTCAATCATGAAAAGTATGTTATAGAACGACAGCAAAAAGAATATAAGACAACAGATTAAGGATAAAAGGAATAATAATTCTTTTATACGGCTCGTTTGTGACTATCTCTGAGGTAAACCTCGAAGATTTTCTGCACTCGCTGTGATAAACAATCAAGCAAGCTTGTTGTTTCTCGCTCGTTTGTGACTATCTTTGCAAATGGCAGAACGATATTGGTTCAAGTGAAAAGGATAACGCAAATAATAAACGAGGAATTGAGCGGATATTACACACAAGGTGAAATATCTGCCCTAACCCGCATTATTGCCACTGAATTGCTTGGCGTGTCGCAAATGGCGTTCTATCTGAAGGATGACATTACTCTCACTGCCGAGCAAGAGGTTATGCTTGAGAATGCCATTGAGCGCCTTAAAAAGCAGGAACCGATACAATATGTTCTTGGTTACTGCGACTTCTGTGACTTGCGTTTCAAGGTAACACCGGCAACACTCATTCCGCGCCCCGAGACAAGCGAACTTGTCGAGTGGATTGCCGCCGACCACCACGGGAAAACAGTAAACATTCTTGACATAGGCACCGGCAGCGGCTGCATTGCTGTGAGCCTTGCACACAAACTGTCACAAAGCAAAGTAACCGCTTGGGACATATCGCCCGAAGCCTTGGCTATTGCCGCCGAAAACAGCAGCAACAACAGTACGGAAGTAACCTTTGAGCAGGTGGATATACTCTCATACGAACCTACAGGGGCGCAGCTCGATATAATAGTGAGCAACCCGCCCTACATAAAGGAGAACGAAAAGAGCGCAATGCACGCCAATGTACTCGGCTGGGAGCCACACACCGCCCTGTTTGTGCCCGACAGCGATCCGCTCATCTTCTACCGCACGATAGCCGAAAAAGGATTACATATGCTCGCCCACGGCGGCACGCTCTATTTTGAAATCAACCGCGCCCACGGCGCAGAAACTATGGAAATGCTCGCCATTATTGGCTACACAAACATTGAACTGCGCAAGGACTTCGCCGGCAACGACAGGATGATTAAAGCCACAAGACCATGAAACAGCTTACCCCTGGAGAAGCACTGAACAAGGCTGCGGCGTACTGCACGCTGTGCGAGCGTTGCATTAGCGAGGTTACTGCCAAGCTTACAGCATGGGGCGTGCCAGCAGGCGAACAGCAGAAGATTATCGCGTGCCTGCAGCAGGAGGGTTTCATTGACGAGGCGCGCTACTGCCGTGCTTTTGTCAACGACAAGGTGCGTTTCAACCGTTGGGGGCGCATTAAGATACGTGCGGCATTGAGCGAGAAACGCTTGCCAAAGGAACTGGTACGCGAGGCCATGGAAAGCATTGACAAAGAGCAGTATGCCGCGGCATTGGCCGAGACTGTTGCAGCTAAGCGCAGGGAACTCAAAGGCAAGGACGACTATGCTGCCAAGCAGAAAATCATGCGTTACGCAGCAGGCCGCGGATTTGAACCGTCATTGATTATGAAAGCAATAGACTACTGTGGCGATGAAATGGATTTCTGACCTTATAGACCTGATATTCCCGCGCAGCTGCATGGTGTGCGGCGAGCTGCTCTCGCCACAGGAGAAGGACATATGCCTCGACTGCCTGGGCAAGTTGCCCAGGATTGAGAAGATACATCTTGAGGAGATTGAGAAGGTCTTCTGGGGCAAGATTGATATTGAGCGCGCCACATCGTTCATCTACTACCGCAAGGAGTCGCCCTACAACAGCCTGCTGCACAGCCTCAAGTACAGGAACCGTCCCGAGGTTGGCGAGCGCCTGGCATTCCTAGCAGCAAGCGAGCTGCTGGAGACGGGGTTCTTTGACGGCATTGACGCCATTGTGCCGCTGCCCCTGTCCAAGAAGAAAATAAAGAAACGTGGATATAACCAGTGCGACTACATTGCCGCAGGCCTATCACGCGCAACTGGAATCCCTGTATTGGCAGATGCTGTTGAACGTACAGTGGCGAATGAATCGCAGACAAGCAAGAGCCGCGAAGAGCGCTGGCAGAACGTAGCAGGGATATTCAATCTTAAGGCACCGTGGCTAATAAGTGACAAGCACATTCTCCTGGTTGATGACATTCTCACTACAGGCGCTACCCTTGCAAGCTGTGCTGCAGCAATACAGTCCGTAGCATGCTGCCGCACAAGCATATTCACGCTGGCCTACACGTACAACGGAATATAAAGTCATAACTAACAGGCTGCCTTTATCGCCATTTCAGCCCTTCTTGCATGAGATTTCTCCACTTCGTGCCGGAATGACAAAACAACGTTTTGTTATTCTGGAATGCAGGATATCTCAATAAGCGCGGAATAATAATAAGCTACTGTCCCTGCTCTTTTTTGGCATTAATGCGGCTTGACACATACCTCACAATGTCGGGCACCACAAGTACAGGCGAGGTAACAAGCAGTATCAGCAGCCAGTCCATAGGCTCAAGGCGTGTTACGTTGAACAGCGGGCCTGCAAAGTTAACTATAAGCACCTGCCCCAGCAGTATGACACCGGCTATAAGCAGGAAACTGCCGCTGAATGACTCCTTAACTTTGCCTGGGTTACGGAACAGGTCAATGATATCCTGTATAAGGCTCCTGCTAGTATTGAAATACTTTGCATTGAACAGGTTCCAGAACTGGAGCATAACAAAGGCCGAGAAGAATATTGCCAGCTCGTATGCCCCCAGGTGCTCCTTAATCCTTGACATGCTGAACAGGCCGGTAAAGAAGAGCTTGAGTGAGTCCATGTTCATGAGAGCGCTAACCGAGCTTACGTCCTTGTGCCATAGCAGCTGCCACAATCCCATCAGGATGAAGAAGAAGAGGAGTCCAGAGAGGAGTATCCTGCGCATCATCTTCCTGTTGACAATGTGGCTCTTGGGGTCACGCGGTCTCTGGTATAGCACAGACTTGTCGGCCGGCAAGGACGATAGCGCCATTGCTGCAAAGGTATCCATAATGAGGTTCACCCACAGCATTTGCGTAACAGTGAGCGGCGAGTCGGTTCCGATGAACGCACCGATGAGCACAATAAGGCAGGCACACACATTGATTGTCATCTGGAAGACAATGAACCTGCGTATGTTCTGGTAGAGGGAGCGTCCCCACATGATGGCCTTGTTTATGCTAGCGAAGGAGTTGTCAATTATTGTTATGTCACTGGCCTCCTTGGCACGTGAGGTACCGTCACCCATTGAGAGCCCCACCTGCGCCTTGATTAGCGCCGGAGCGTCATTAGTTCCGTCACCAGTAACCGCGACAACCTCGCCGCACTTCTGCAGCAGTGTTACAAGGCGGGCCTTGTCGTTAGGGCGCGCACGTGAGAGTATCTTGAAACTGTCGCTCTTCACTAGCGCAAGCGCCTCCTCGTCACCCATTGCCTCAAACTCTGGGCCAGTTATCCTCTGCGGTTCCTCGTTCTCGCCAACAAGGCCAATCTGGCGGCCTATCTCATTCGCCGTTCCAGGGTTATCACCTGTCACGATAATAACCCTCACATGAGCATTGTCACGGCACATCCTTATAGCCTCGGGCACATCTTCCCTTACCGGGTCGGCAATGCCTACCACGCCTAGGAACACCACCTTGTCCGCGTTCTCATCGTCGAGGCGCTGATAGGCAAACCCCAATGTGCGCATGGCGCGCTGCTGGTAAGAGGCAAGAACTTCCTGGAGCCTCTCCTCTGTCCCGTCTCCTGCAATGCAGTCGCACATTGCCAGCACCACTTCGGGAGCACCTTTTATGAAACGCACCGGGGCCTCACCATCGTGCAGGACAACGGTAGTCTGCATGTTCTTTGTCTCTGTAGAGAAAGGAACCTGATTAAGGCATATCGAGTTCTCGCGGTACTCCTCATAGTCGGGACCGTTCTTGTGCATCCATTTAAGCAGGGCAATCTCAGTGGGATTGCCAATTGTAACCAGTTCCCCTTTCTCGTCAACCGAAACCTCGGCCGTAGAGTTCACCGCCATGTTCGCCCTGACAAGCTCTAATTCCTCGTCACCGCCAAAGAAGCATGTCTCCATTACAGTCATCTTGTTCTCAGTGAGAGTTCCTGTCTTGTCGGTGCATATGACTGTTGCTGCGCCCATTGTCTCACAAGCATGCAGCTTGCGCACAAGGTTCTTCTCACGCAGCATGCGGCGCATGCTCAGCGCAAGGCTCACGGTAACGCTCATGGGCAGGCCTTCGGGGACAGCAACCACAATAAGCGTGACAGCAATCATTATCGAGGCAAGTATAAACTCAAGGAAACCGAGGAAACCGGCATCGGCAGCATTTCCCGAAAACAAGTAATAGAGCAGGCGGCCAACAATAATGAGCGCGGCTATAACAAAGCTTACCACCGAAATCATCTTGCTCAGCTGTGCCAGCTGCTTGTTCAGCGGGGTCTCCACATCGCTGCCCTCATTCACTTTCGCGGCGCCATGCCCCTCCTCAGTGTCCATACCAATGGCAGTGACACGGTACACAGCGGTCCCTTCAATTACTGTTGAGCCGCGCAGAAGGAAATTCGGCCTGTAAGTGGCCTCCGGGTCGAACTTATCCTCCTCGGTGGTCTTGTTCGCATATAGCTCGCCTGTAAAGTTAGACTCATCGACACGCAGCATGTTCGCCTCAATGAGCTCGCCATCGGCAGGCACCTCGTCGCCGCTCTCGAGCTTAACGACATCGCCTACAGCCACATCGTGTTTCTTCACCTCCACCATTGTGGGATAACGCCTCCCAGGCAGCATGCGGAACACCTTGACAGGACGGGAATCCTTCACCTTGTTCAGCAGTTCGAATTCCTTGTTGGCCTTGACCTCAAATACAAACGCCACTCCCGTGGCCAGCAGCAGCGCCAGCAGCACTCCGGCCGGTTCAAGCCACAGCGACCAGCCTTTCCCCATCCAGAAGAACTCATAGCCCGAGACTATAAGTGAGAAACAGAAGACAACAAGCAGCACTATTATAATAGGGTCCTTGAACTTCTCGAGATACTGCACCCATAAGGACTTCTTTTCTGGCGGAAGTATTATATTCTTTCCAACTCCATTCATCACCTCATCGGAGTCACTCCTAAGGCAAGCATACATATTCTTCCTTTTCATGATAACGGAATTTCTTGTTCAGGCAGCAAAGATACAGCACCGGCAAGACAGGGCCTGCCAGAATCCAAACGTTTGGATTCTGGCAGGCATGTTATACGGGTTGTTCCCTCAGTTTACCTTAAGCCTCTTCCATAGCTCCGATACAGAAATGCGCACTGTATCGCCTGAGAGCGGGCTGGACATATAGAAGAAAGCATTGTCAATGGCAAGGCTGTACACTCGGCCCATGGGCTCAAACCTGACACAGTAGCTTTCCTTGCCGGCCAGATGACGCACAGACATGAACGCCTTGTTTATATAGTTCTTAAGACTGCTCCGGTGGCGTATTATATTAGCAACATACCCAAGGAACCCAATGCTTGCTGAATCCTTTGTAGAAAGACATTCATATATAGTTATTATGTTGTAGACAAGCAGTGCCCAGTCCTCCCCCATTGCAGCAAGCACGCTCTTGCAGTGCATGATATCAAAGGCACCGTCCTGCAGCAGCCCGTCAGCGCCGTTCTCGATATACGCGAGCGCCTTCTCGAAACATGCCTGCGATATCCCGCTCCTGCCATAGCGCAGCAGCAGCAGGTAGAATGTCTTGGCCTGCGGGGCCGACTCGAACCTGAGTTTCATGCTATCCAGCTGCTTAAGGCAGAAGTCGTATTTCGCGTCAATCACCACATCGCTCATTATGGCAGATTCCGAGCTGAGGTAATCGTAGAGTATGCGGTAATACCCTTCATAGGAAAGCAGGCACGCCGGCGCCTCAAGCAGCCCTACAAAGTGCAGCATACGCCGCTTGAGCTCACACGAGATGTCAATGCAGAGGAAGTCGCTCGACTTGACAATATTGCCGTCATCGTCAAGCACGTACCCGTCCTGCACCTTTATCATCATGAATGCCTCGTATGGCACATCGGCAACATCAATACAGCAGCGCGAGCACACCACCTTATAGAAGGTGGCCGAGTCTATGCCCTTAAGCACGCCGCTGAGGCCTGCAAGCCTTGCCCTGTCTCCGGCCGGCACAATGAACTCCATTGAACGGCAAAGAAGCTGCAGCTTAGTGTCGGCAGTACCTATGGAATCCCAGTGCCGTCCCAGTTCCTCAACCACAGAGGGAAGATAGAAGAGCTGCAGGCCCACGTCATCAAGCGCCTTCGTGAGCAGCAGGTTGTCATAAGGGTCGCCAAGCACGGCATGCGCCTCAGGGCAATGCTCCTTCTCAAGATACACAATCTGCCGGGACGTACATTCCGCCTCGTTGCCAGCTGCCGAGATAACAGTGCTCCAGGCAGCCGACTCTTCGCCAAGCGCCATCTTCACTGCCGCAAGCAGCATATTCTCACGCTCATCGATGTCATTGTCCACTCCAACTATAGACTCAAGCACACCGGCAATCACCCTCCTGCGCCTGGCATCGACACTCTTGAGCGCCTTCACGGCCTGCTGCAGCGAAAGGTAATGTATCAGTTCCAGCTCGCTGCCCTGTATGCCGCACGCCTTCTGCATACTGTCAAGGAACGACACCTCGTTGCTATGAATACACTTGTCGGCCTTGACAATATCCACAGCAAGCTTGAACAGCGCTCTTTTCTGCGCACCGTTCAGTTCAAGAACAACATTATCAGGAATTTCTAGCATAAGCAAAGAAGAAGTCCGGTACTACACGGTCACAAAATTAGCACAAGATTTCAAAAGCACAATACTTTTACAGGTATGTATAAAAAAATAAGGCAGCATTTCGCTGTCTTTACCTAAGAGCGGAAAACGAGACTCGAACTCGCGACCCCAACCTTGGCAAGGTTGTGCTCTACCAACTGAGCTATTTCCGCAGTTTGTGTATTTGCTCTATTGTTTTGCCTTTCCTTGCCAAGGTTGGAAACCCTTATTCTTTTTCGGCAAGGTTGTGCTCTACCAACTGAGCTATTTCCGCAGTT
>JAZNUE010000055.1:0-11898 GCA_045592125.1 Bacteroidaceae bacterium
AAAAAGGGAAAGTCGTAAAGGTTGCTTTGATTGCTGTAGCGAACAAACTATTGAAACAGATTTTCGCCATTGTGAAGAATAATTGCGCGTATAGCGAATTTTATGCTTGATTTATTTGGAATTTAACACAGTTCATCCCGACAGAGCGTAGCGACGAGGGATCTCTTTTTCATTACAACCGCAAATATTTTGTCAACCCACACCTTTTTGCTACTGAGCCATTTCCTTAGCATTCCTGACAGGTGTAAAAAAGTACCCGGCATGGGATTCCCGCCGGGTACTATGTTTGCAGCCAGTGCTGCTTATTTAACAATTACTTTTCCGTTGTCAACAAATGAACCTTTCTTCTGCAGTGTGAAGTTGTACATTCCGCTACGCAACATCCCTGCATTTATTTCTAGTTGATTCTCGCCTGCTGGGATTGCGCGGCGTTCCACCAGCTGGCCATTTAGGCCTGTTACAATAAGTTCGCGGTCGGCGTCATTATCTCCATCATTTAGTGTTATGGTGATGTTCTCGTTGCGGCCGGCAATAGTGGGACGTATATTCATGCCACGTACATCGCGCACCTTGTTTATTGATGAGCTGTTGCCATTCTTCTTTATTTCGTAGTAAGTGGTGGTTACCTCACTAGTGTATTCTTCTATGCAAAGATATGTCTTGTCAGACAATTTTACCATATAAGTATCAACATAATAATCATCGTATTCGCCTGAATTATTGTTATCGCTGTCATTAACAGGTGCTTTGATTTCGTGTAGCACAGTACCATCCTCGCTTACAACTTTCCACCCTTCACACAGGTATCCGAATCTGGTTCTTCCTGTATAGTTATATTGGTCAAAATAAGTGATTTCTGTTTGTTTCAGTATTGGGAGCAGGAATTCAAATTTGTCGTCGTCATTAAAGAGGGTCTGTGAAATAGTACCCAGACATTCAGATTCAGTACCATTGCTAAGGTCAACATACCAGCTGTCTGCCGCTGTGAAGATACTGAATCTTTTAGAAATATATCTTGATATCTCTTCTTTTTCGTCTGCTGAATAATGGAACCTAACATATTGTATGTCGTCATAATCCTTAAAGTACCAGCCTTCACTTGGGTATTGGTATCCCCAGTCGAAATACTTACTCTTTACAACGTCATAACTTTCGTAGAGGATTCTTGTTCCATTATATGTGGTCTCAAACAACTCCCCGTCTGCTATCTGGTACGCAATTGCAGCTTCTATATATTCTTTGTATGCAATATCTGGAATGCCATCTATGCCATCTATGTCACCAAGTACATCATCATAAAAGTCTTCTGTATCGTAGTTCTCGTTAATGCTTATTCTGTCTACTTTTAGTGTTTTTGCGGCATATTCTACTGTAGTCTCCTCGAATTCCTCGAACAGCGGTCCCGAAGTAAACTCTTTAACAGTCTCTAAGTCTGAGTTAATAATCGTGAGGCTCTTGAGTATATCATTATAACCCCCATTGCCGTTTTCGTCTTCAAATTCATCGTTGTCGCATTCCGCGTCATAAAGATGAATACCGTCTTTCATGAGTGCTGAATGTATGTAGTCCTCTGCTCTTACATTCCATTCCTTCTTGAAGTCAATAGACTGCGCCATTGTGCTAATGGCGACCGACACTGCTGCTAATGCCAATGTGGCCTTGCGTAAAAATGTTTTCATATTGGTTAAATGTTGCTCCTGCAGTCCAAGAGAGCAGTTAGTGTAAAAAAAGAAACGTGAACTGCAAAGCCATTTCTTAAGTTGAGGTCCTGAGAATTACCTTTAGCACAGAATAGGGATAGCAGCCCACGTCATATGACGCGAGAACCACTATGCTTTCCTTGTGCTAAATTCGAAATTTCTCAGGTTTCAACTTAACAAGTAGGCATAACGCTTCTTATATACCAGTATGTCCTGGAGATGAGAGAACTCATTCCAATGGCAAATATAATATTTTTTTTTCAGTTGTAACCAATTACTTGTTTTTTTATATAATAAGACTTCTCCTTGATTATTGCCCCAACATCCATACAGCAATGCGGTCCAGGCATGCCTGGACCGCATTGCTGTATGGATGTTGGGGCTTAAGGGTGCACGAATGTGCCAATCTCCTCGCCTTGCATAACCTTCATGAGGTTGCCTACTACGTCCATGTTGAATACGTATATAGGGAGGTTGTTCTGCTTGCACATTGCTGTGGCGGTGATGTCCATTACCTTTAGGCCGCGTGAGATTACCTCGTCGTATGTGATGTCCTGGAACTTGGTGGCTGTGGGGTCCTTCTCGGGGTCGGCGGTGTATATGCCGTCAACGCGGGTGCCCTTAAGCATTACGTCGGCCTCAATCTCAATGCCGCGGAGCGACGAGCCTGTGTCGGTGGTGAAGTAGGGACTTCCTGTGCCGGCAGCCATAATAACCACCATGCCCTGTTCCATTGCCTCTATTGCCTTCCACTTTGTGTAGAACTCGCCTACGGGTTCCATGCGTATTGCGGTGAGCACCTTGTTCGGCACGCCTGCAGCGCCTAGTGCCGAGCTGAGGGCAAGGCTGTTGATGACGGTTGCCATCATGCCCATCTGGTCGCCCTTGACGCGGTCAAAGCCTTTGCCTGCGCCTGTGAGCCCGCGGAAAATGTTGCCGCCGCCAATTACAATGCCAATCTGTACGCCCATTGCTGCAACATCCCTAATCTGTGCTGCATACTCGTTAAGGCGCTTTACGTCAATTCCGTAACCCTGCTCGCCCATGAGGCTCTCGCCACTGAGCTTCAAAAGAATTCTCTTGAACTTTGCCATAGCTGTTATATCTTTTATGAATTGTTCTGGTGATTATTTCTGTAAATATATGACAAAATCTTAAATAATGCTATAATTGCTGGTAAAAGGTTGAGGAAATTCCTGTTTGACGAAACTTTGATGTAACTTTGTGCCCGAACAAGGCCTATGACGAACCGCGAGGGCCGTAAACGAACAGGTATGAGATTCTTCAGGAACCCGAACATTACTATTGCGATATTTGCTGTATACACAGCCGTGATGTATATAATCCTTCTGCCTAAGAACAACGAGATGTCCACCGTTGAGAAATGGGTGAATGTGGGCGTGTCGGTTGTTGTGCTGGCACTCCTGTGGGTGTTGCTGCGCAAGCGCGAGAGACTGCGCCGCGAACGCGAAAGGGATATGGAGGAGAGACGGAACGGTGAAAGGCCTAGGCCATAAGATTGGGTTCGTCTTTCATCTTTCATCTTTCATCTAAAAAGATATTGCCGTACTCCCTTTTTCGAAAGAGGGAGAATTTCTTTGCAAGAATACACGCTTTTATCCGTGTGGTTGTGTAAAAATAACGTAAAAGAGCCCGCATGCGGGCTCTTTTACGTTATTGGTGGCTCTCTTTGTATAGCAGCCAGCCACCGGTCTGTGTGGCGTCGGGGACTAGGGCGTAGCCTGTGGCGCTGTAGGCGTTGACTATACCGCCCGTGACTGTTATATGTGCCGTTGCATTAAGCGCGTTGTCATGCGCGCTGGCAACTATCTTGCCGCCGTTTACTATTATGCTGCCGGCTGTTATGCCGCGGCTCTTCTTGTCGTCGGCGATGTCGGTGTAGTTATCGCCGGTTGCTATTAGGGTAATGTCGCCTCCTGCAACAGTAACGTTCCCATTGCAGTTTATGCCTTTAGAACCCTTGCCGTTGCACTCGAGCGCTATTGTGCCGCCCCTGATTTCCATATTGCCGCTGCACTTAATGCCGCCGGCCGATGTCTCGTCGGCAGTGACTGTGCCGCTTGCTGCTCCAGTGAGCTTGCCGCCAGTGAATGTGGCGCTGCCGTCGCAGTTTATGGCCTTTGATCCATTGCCCTTGACGTTTGCATGGATTATTCCGCCGCTCTGTGTGTAGTTGCGTGTTACCTTAATGGCAGAACTCTTGTCTCCTGTAGTGGCAATGCTTATGTAACCGCCCTTTATGTAAGCGTCGGGGTTTACAGCAGGGTCGGGGACTGGCTCTTCATATTCTACCTTTATGCCTTCGCTGCCCGATTTTATGTCAAGCCTGCCGGCCTCAATGGTGAGCGTGCCTTCAGTAAGGTCAATGCCGTTGCCTGCGGCGTTTACAGTGATTACAGGCGAACAGGCCGCAGTGCGGCCAATGATAAGCTTCTCCTTTGTGCGGAAACCGTCCTTTGCCGCCTCAAGGATGTTTATGTTGCCGCCACGCACGATTATGTAGTCGTCGCTGCAGATGGCGTGTCCGCCCAGGCTCCTTACATTGAGTGTGCCTGTGCCTTTGTTGCGTCCGTCAAAGATAATCTGCCCTTCGCTGAAGAGTGTGCCTTTCTGGTCCTCCTCCTTGCCGTCGCTGCCTGTATCGGGCGCGCTGTATGTGGCGCCGTCGCAAAGCGTGTTGGCCTTGCCGTCAAGCAGTGTCAGGTATACGGTCTTGCCGCTCTGGATGTTTATTGCAGGCCCGTTGGGGTTCGTGAGCTCAATGCCGTTGAGCGCCAGCTGGAACTTGTTTGTGCTGTATATCTTGACAGAACCGTTGCTGCATGTGCCTGTGAGCTTGTAGCCCATCTTCTTTAAAGTAGAATTGATGACTACATGCCCGCCATTGACAGTGGCTGTTACCCCGTCAGGCAGGCTTGCGACCGTTGCTCCCTCTTCAGTAAACCTTATGTTTACAATGCTGCTGGTGGTGTAGTTCTCGATGTAGTCGCCATACTCGTCGTCGAGCTCGTCGGTGGGGACGGCGCGGGTAACCTCATTGAAACTATCCTTGTCGTTCTCGTCAAAGGCTACGGACGGGACAAGGGTGTATGTTAGTCTGGTGCCCTGGTTGTGTGACGGGGCTATGCTGGCTATGCTGCCAGTGCAGAAACGGCTTATTATGCTGTTCTCCTTGTCAAGGCCTATGCTAATGAGCCTTTGCTCCTCGTCAAATGTAATGTCGCCGGCGCTTCTGGTGTCAATTGCCTGGTAGGTGCCGCCGCTGTTGTTCACGTATAGCACCTGGGCCTGCATTGTTGCGGCGGCAAACAGGCATGCGGCAAGTAGTGTCTTTCTCATCGTCTTAGAATCTTTGCTGTACGTTCACCTGCTTTTATAATGTATATGCCTTTGGGGAGTGCTGCAATGCTTATTACGGCATTGCTTGCTCTGAGGCGTGTGCATAGCACCTGGCTGCCCGTTACGTTATAGATGGTTACCAGGGTGCCGGCATGGCAGTTCACGGCAATGGCGTCGCCCGGTATGCATGTTACCAGCCTGCTGATGTCTGCTGCGGTGTCATCTATTGCTGTGTAGTCGCCAAAGGATATCCTGCTTATGGCCGACATCTCGTTCTGGCTCGTGGTGCCGTCGGCCTGCTCTACAATCACAGTTGTGCCGCTGAAGGTAATCTGCTTGAGGCTGCCTAGGCTGATAATCTCGTTGCTGCTGCCTTCCTTTTCAATGAGCATTTGCTGCGCGGCAGCAGGGAATGCTGCTGAAAGCACCAGCAGTATTGCAAGTATTCTCTTCATGGCTCTCTTTATAGGTCTATTGAATAACCGATACCTACTGCATGCCCTTTGGGCTCATCGTCGTCATTGGCGTCCTGGTACAGGTAGAACAGTGATATCTCGTTGTCCTTGTTAATCTTGTAGCTTGCGCCAATACGGTAGCGCAGCTTGTCGCATCCCTTCCATTTGTCAAGGCGGGTATAGAGCTCGACCGAGGCAAACGGCGTTACCTTGCAGTTGCGGATATCCCACTTGGCGCTAAGGCGCGAGCGCAGGGTGGTGTTGTCCTTCGCCTTCTTGCTGTCAGTCTTTACTACCGGGTCGGCCGGCATGTACTCTTCGGTGTCAATGTCCTGGCTCCATCCGTATTCTGTCTCTTGTGTGGTGGCGGAATTGGTGTGGGTGTACTGTACACGCTCGCGAAGCGAGAACTCTACACGTCCTGCCTTGTAGTCTCCTGTGAGTGACACGTGGAAGCGGTGGCGCTCGGTCCAGTAGGGGGCGTCAATCTCGTACTCGTACATCCCCGCTTCCTTGTCTATTACCTTGTTAATCTTCTTGCTCTCAAGGCTGTGGCTGTAAATGAAGATGTAGCCTGCGCTTGCCTTGAGCCACTTGGTGAACTTGTAGCTTGCGCCTGCGCCTGCCGATACGCGGTCGATGTTGCTTACGCCCTCAATGGAGCGCAGCTCGGCCTCGAAGTCGAGCTTGAGCTTCTTGTCTATCTTCTTGGACGCCTCGAATGTGGCCCACACGCCAAACTCGTCCTTTTCCTGCGCGCTAATGCCCGGCAGCGGCGCCAGCACGAAGAGTGCAATGAGCATGCATGCCGCGGCCTTGCTCCTAGTCTTTAAGCTTGTATTCATCTATTGGTGCTTTTAGGGTTGTGTCTACTGAATTGTTTGCTGAACTGCTCTTATAGTACATCTTTACTATAGCTGCGTCCTTGAGGAAGTCTATGCTCCCCACCTCAACCTTCTCAATCTTGAGGCCTGTGCGCTTCTCGAGGTCGGCAATGAGCTCCCCGCGCTTGTCGGGGGTGATGAGGCTGATGTTGTCATACTTTATCACCTTGTAGGAGTAGTGGCTTATGAGCAGCCTGCTCTCGCAAATCCATATTGAGATGATGAAGAGGAGGTTTATTATGATAACCTCGCCAATGCTCAGTTCGCTAACTGTCAGCCCGTTTATGGCGCTGAGGGCAATAATGATGAAGAGGTACGTCATCTCCCTGATGGCAACCTGCTCTGTGCGGTAGCGTATTATGCTGAATATTGCAAAGAGGCCCAGCGCTATGCCTGCCTTGAGCTTCACGTCGCCAAGCACGTATATGAGCATGAAGGTGCTTATTGCAATGAGCACATAGGTGAAGAAGAACTCGCCGCGCTTGCACTTGGGGTAGTAGAGGCAGCGCACTATTATGAGTATTGCAATGAGGTTGATGAGGAACGCCAGCAGCAGGTCCTTTACGTGCGCCGTGTCTATGAACTCGTCGCTCTGGCGCTTCTCCTTTACCGACACGGCCATCTTCTCGCCCTTGGCGCCTCCCTTGTCATCATCGTAGTCAATATATATGTTGGTAGTCTCGGCCTGGCCGTCATCAAGCTCGTCGGCAATGGTCTCCGCTGTGGCTACGATTGCCTGCTGGCCGCCGGTGAGTTCCTGTGCATGTACTGACGCTGCCATGCAGAATAGCAGCAGTGTCGCTAAAAGTCTTGTCTTCATAATGGCTTTATTTTTTGTTTTCCATTTTCTCTATCATCCTTATGCGCTCCTTGAAGTTGTTGCGCTTGAGCCCTTTGTGTGTCAATGCGCTGCCTATGCAGTACTTGCTGAACCCGGAACGCTTAATGCGTGCCTCGCGAAGGAGCGCGAGGGCCGGGGAGGGTACATTGCCGTCGCGCTTGAGCTCAATGATTGCAATCCTCTGCAAGGCGCTGCGCCCGCCGCTCTTCAGGTGGTGGAACCTAAGGCCGAAGTCTATTGTAAGGCGCTCGGTCTTGCCGTAGTTCACTAGTGTAATGCGGCTGAACCAGTTCTCTATCACCGGCGATACCTCGTCGAGCCTGTACCATGCGGTCTTGTCCAGGAACGGGACCACATTCTCCCTTTCGCTGTGTAGGGTGTCAACGCCGCCCACGGCTATGCGCTTCTTCTTTGTGCGCCCGTGGTTGTTCTTGTTCTTGACCTCGAGGAACGTGTCGCTGCTGTCGAGATATGTGCGCACCCTTATCTTCTCCCTCACGCAACGTCCTGCGTGGTGCATGCGGTACATCTCGTACCCGTCTGTGTCAAGGTATGTAGTATGGTATCCGGCTATGCGCTTGCCGCCTATCTCCTGTATGAAGTACTGCCCGTTGACGGCCGTGAGGAATGTGAGCAGCTGGTCCAGTGTGGCCACGAATTTAGTATCGGTCCTGTTCATGAGCTTAATGCCCGACATCTCTTCAAGTGTTATCGGGGGGAGCGAAAGGACTCTCTTTGAAATTCGTTGGACCATTATGCGTAATTATGGAACCGTCCTGGCAACCATTAGATGGCCTGACGGCAAATGTTTCTAAAACGTTACAAAAATAAACAAAAAATTAATATAACAGCATTATTCAATGACTTATATTGGCCGTATGTGCCAAAATGTATGCAAATGCATGGCCATGCTTGACTGTTTCCCCGTTTTTTTTGCTTATCTTCGCTCAGGGAATAACGTGTACAGATAACCGCTATATGAACGTAAATGAGATAATTGACAGGTATTATCCATGCGATAATGAACTGAAGCAGATATATATGGCGCATGCCAATGCTGTTGCAGGCCTTGCGCTTGAGCTTGCCGGGCGTCATCCGGAACTGGGGCTTGACAAGGAACTTGTGTATGAGGCTGCAATGCTGCACGACATCGGAATTTTCCTCACTGACGCGCCGCGAATACATTGCCATGGCAGCCATGAGTACCTGTGCCATGGGTATCTGGGAGCGCAGCTCTTGCGCACGCTTGGCCTTGAGCGCCATGCAAGAGTGTGTGAAAGGCACACTGGGACTGGCCTTACAAAAGAGGCTATAGAGGCTGGCGGATGGGACCTCCCGCATGAGGACTTCCTGCCCGAGACGCTTGAGGAACAGCTTATATGCTTTGCCGACAAGTTCTTCTCGAAGACCAAGTTCCTGAATGAACCGCGTACGTTCGGGCAGGTAGTGGAGAGCATGCGCAAAATCTCCGATGAATCGGTGAGAAGAGTAGAGCAGTGGGCGGAGATGTTCCTGTAGGCCCTCAGCAATGTCATCCTTGGTGAAACGAAGGGTCTCCTTTGAAGGCCATGCCATGTTGAGCGAAGCGAGACATCTCATTATCACAGGACTGTCCGCGCACAAGGATTCTTCGCATTCGCTGTCGCTATACGAAGGCTTGTGACAGTGAGGATGATAAAGATGCATAAAGATGATGCATGGAGAGTGCTTTTTTATCTTAAAAATAAAGAATACTCCTTTTTATTTAGTAATTTTGCAACTTGCTTTAAGGGGCTTATAGATGAAGTTTAGGACAGGCAAGATATTTTCTGTTATGATATTGCTGCTGGCTGCCGCGCTTGTGGGGTGGCCATGCGTGCATGCCATGCCTGCTGCATGGCCGCAGGGCATATCCTTTGCCGACAGCATTGCCTTGCGCCCCGACAGCGTTGCCTTGCCTGCAGACTCGGCCAGCAGCAAGAAGCAGCAGGAGGCAATTGACGCGCCGGTGTTCTATGAGTGCGTCGACTCCATGGTGTGGTCGCGTAGCGGAAACGCATATCTCTACGGAGCGGGCAAGGTGAAGTATGACAAGATTGAGCTTACCGCAAATGTCATCAAGATGAACATGGATAGCAGTGTCGTGCATGCCACGGGCAGCATTGACACTACAGGGGTCATGACGGGCCTTCCTGTGTTCATGGACGGCGGGACGCCGTACGAGTCGGACAGGATGAGGTACAACTTCAAGAGCAAGAAGGGCTTCATAAACAATGTATATACCCAGCAGGGCGACGGTTTCATCATGGGTGGCATGGCAAAGAAGGATTCTGCTGGCGTGTTCTACTCCCAGGACGGAAAATACACGACATGCGACGCCGAGCACCCTCACTTCTATGTAAGGCTTACACGTGCCAAGGTGCGCCCGAAGAAGGATGTTGTCTCGGGGCCTCTCTATCTTGTTGTAGAGGATGTGCCGCTGCCTCTTGCCTTGCCTTTCGGATATTTCCCGTTCACTAGCAGCTATTCGTCGGGCATTATAATGCCGACGTTCGGCGACGAGACTGAACGCGGCTTCTACATGCGTGACGGCGGCTACTACTTTGCTATAAGCGACAAGATGGACCTGCGCCTGACGGGCGAGATTTTTACAAAGGGCTCGTGGGGAGTGGGAGCGGCCTCTACATATGCATGGCGCTACAAGTTCTCGGGCAATTTCAGCCTGAACTATCTTGTTACCGTGAACGGGGAGAGGGGACTGCCCGACTATGCTGTGAGCAAGAACTTCCGTGTACAGTGGAGCCATAGGCAGGACCCTAAGGTGCGTCCTAACACAAACTTCTCGGCAAGTGTCAATTTTGCCACCTCGAGCTATGAGCGCTCGAACCTGAGCAGTCTCTACAATCCTGCGCTCAATTCGCAGAGTGTGCGTACCTCCAGCATAAGCTACTCCCATACATTCCCCAGCATTGGCCTCACGCTCTCTACTACTATGAACATTGCCCAGAATGTGCAGGACTCGACATTGTCGCTTACCTTGCCGAATGTCAATGTGTCGCTGTCGAAGAAGTATCCGTTCAAGCGCAAGAAGCGTATGGGCGAGGAGCGCTGGTATGAGAAGATCTCGCTGTCGTACAGCGGCCAGATGAGCAACAGTATAAAGACAAAGGAGGACAAGATACTGAAGTCGAGCCTTGTCAAGGACTGGAGGAACGGCGTAAAGCATAACATCCCCATAAATGCGACCTTCCAGCTATTCGACTTCATAAACATAACTCCTAGCTTCAACTACACCGAACGCTGGTATTTCCAGAAAGTGAACCAGGAGTGGGACTATGAGGCAAACAAGGTGGCAAGGGACACAGTATACGGTTTCCACCGTGTATACAACTACAACATGTCGCTCTCGGCCAATACAACGCTCTATGGTTTCTACCAGCCTGCCGGGTTCCTCAAGAAGAGCAGGGTGCACACGGTGCGCCACGTCTTCAAGCCGTCGCTCTCGTTCTCCTATGCTCCCGACTTCGGCTCCCAGTACTACGGCTACTACGATACGTATGTGTACACCGACGAGAACGGCGAGGCACGCACCGTGGAGTATTCTCCTTACCAGAACGGGCTGTACGGCATACCTTCAAAAGGGAAGACAGGAAGTGTCTCGCTTAGCGTGAGCAACAATGTGGAGATGAAGTGGCGCACAAAGACCGATTCGCTCAAGAAGGTGAGCCTTATTGACGAGCTGGGAGCGTCGCTCTCATATAACCTTGCCGCGAAGAAAAGGCCTTGGAGCAACCTTTCTACACGCCTGCGCCTCAAGCTTACAAAGAACTATACTTTCAGCTTTAACGCAACGTGGGCAACCTATGCCTACGCGTTCAATGACCGTGGCCAGGTTGTGGTGGGTGACAGGACTGAATGGTCCTACGGGCGTTTCGGCCGTTTCCAGGGAATGAGCCATAACCTCTCTTATACCTTCAATAACGGTACAATAGGGAAAATAAAGAACTGGTTCAAGCGCAACAAGGATGACGAGGAACCTGCGGATGGCGAAACGCATGCAGCAGACAGCAAGCCTGCTGAGGAAAAGAAAAGCCTGGGGTCGCTCAGGTCCTCAAACTCCTCCAAGGCACAGGATGCCGAGGTGGACGAGGACGGATATATGCCCTTCAAACTCCCGTGGAACTTTACAGTCTCGTATGGCATAAACATGTCGGAGAATACTGCTGCCGAGATAAACATAAAGACTATGCGCTATCCCTACAAGTTTACCCAGAACCTGAACTTCTCGGGCAATATCGGGATTTCGGACAACTGGCGCATTAACTTCACCTCGGGCTATAACTTCGAGTATAAGAAACTTACTACCACTACTGTGCATATATCGCGCGACCTGCACTGCTTTGAGATGTCATGCGGCATTGTGCTTGCGCCGTATACGTCGTTCAACTTCAGTTTCCGTGCGACATCGCAAATGCTTGCCGACGCCCTTAAATGGGACAAGCGCAGCAGCTACAGCAGCAATGTGGAATGGTACTGATAATGACAAAACAACGTTTTGTTATCGACGAGTTTTGCTGTGAAAAGCAAAGCGAGTCAATGACCTTTTTTGTTATCGGCGAGTTTTGCAGCAACAGGTCAAACGAAGCATAGCCGCAGGTTATGCCGTTTGGGTTGCGAAA
>JAZNUE010000056.1:0-13016 GCA_045592125.1 Bacteroidaceae bacterium
ATATTTGTAGAGTCATTGGCTCGTTCATCCTTTCGCGGCCCGCACGGCATGAGTTTCACCCATGCCTCGTGCGACCAACCGCTAATGAACTCGCCGATAACAAAACTTATGTTTTGTCATTCTATATTTGCACTGTCATTGACTCGTTTTGCTTTTAGCCACCCGCGTGGCATAAACTTCGTCTATGCTTCACGCGACTAATGGCTGCAAAACTTGCCGATAACAAAACGTTGTTTTGTCATTTTTCGGGCAAAGCCCTCTACAACACGTCTGAGCGTAGCGAAGAATCTCAAGCCGCCACAGACAGAACATCCTTGAAAAGCTGCATGCCAAAAATTCATCACACGCCTGTACCAGAGCCAAGAACCTCAAACTTATATAATCAATGCTTCTGTCTTAAAGCGTATATACAAAAAATGGGCAGGCCTTGTGAGCCTGCCCATTTTTTGTATCGGTAAATTACTTGATACCGAGCTTCTTGCGGATATCCTTGGGAATTGCGTTCTTGTGGACAACGATGTTCATTGTCTTGTAGCGCGCGAATGCCTTTGAAGCATACCATATGCCCTTGAAGTCACCGGCCTCGCCCCATGAGTTCTTTACCATGTAGTACTCAACGCCGTTCTTGTCCTTGGCGATACCGAAAATCTGCATGCCGTGGTCGTCGGTTGTCTCCCAGTTGTCATAGGCAATCTGGCGCTCTTCCTGTGTGCACCACTTCTCCGATGGGTTAGGAGTGCTCTTCTTCTCATCCTCGCTCAGGTTAAGCCAACGGGCCATATCGGAACCCTCGAGGTCGGCCTTCTTAGCATTGTCGGGCATTGTGGCCTTGCCATGGCGGTTGAAGCCGGCCTCGCTCACGTCGCTGCCCCATGCAATGGTGTAACCCTCCATGATAGCATTGTCGAACACCTGCATGAATTCGTCGATAGGCAGGTTGTATGACTCGGCCCAGCGCCAGTTGTCCTGAATCTCAAGCACGAATGGCTCGTAGAAAGGATGGTGAGTATAAGATGTCAGCGAGATATAGTCCTCTGCCTTCAGGCCCAATGACTCATAGAATGACTTTGGAGTATACTCCTTGCCATTGTATGTGAACTTCTCGGGGCGCTCTCCAAGGTAGATATCATGAACTGCCTCAATTGCCTTCTTCCAAAGAGGCTGTCCGTCAGGACCAACCTGCAGGCTGCGGTGCTTGCCCTTTGCGATGGCAGCGACAACAGCGTCGCTCACGGCCGAGAGCTCATTGTGGACACTGAGGTCCTTGCCGTACATTACGCCCGGACGCATCTCCGCCTCGGGAACAAGGCCGAATGTCTCCATGCCGTAGATTACATCGTAGAACGAACCGCCCTGCGAGAAAGAGATGTCGCCATGAGTGCGCACAGCCTTGTCGGCACGGTCAAGGTAAGTGTTGTGGACGATGAACATCTCAGAGAAGTCGTACTCGCCCTTGCCCATGCGGAGCAGCTCCGACTCGATGAATGCGAGCGATGAGTAGCACCAGCATGTACCTGCCTGGTTCTGGTTCTTTATACTTGTAATAGGGTTCTCCTTAACCACAGTGAACTCGGGAGCGTTCTCCTGCTTCTCCTGTGCGAATGCGCCAAGGCCAACAAGGGCCAGCGCTGCAAACAAAATAGTTCTCTTCATAGTATTTAAATAAATTGTTAATGTTCAGGATGTCATTTATTCGGCACACTCCTCTACGTTGCCTTTCATGGCCTCGGCAATCTTCATCTCAAGCTCCTCGGCAAGCTCGGGATTGTCGGCAATGAGCGCCTTGGTGCGGTCGCGGCCCTGGGCCAGTTTGGTCTCGTTATAGCTGAAGAACGAGCCGCTCTTCTTTATTACGCCGTACTGCACGCCAAGGTCCACAATCTCACCTGTGCGCGAGATACCCTCGCCGAACATGATGTCGAACTCGGCCTTGCGGAACGGAGGCGCGACCTTATTCTTGACAACCTTGACGCGTACCGAGTTGCCTATTGCCTCCTCGCCGTCCTTGAGCTGGCTCACGCGGCGTATGTCAAGGCGTACCGAGGCATAGAACTTGAGGGCGTTACCGCCAGTTGTTGTCTCGGGATTGCCGAACATGATACCGATTTTCTCGCGCAGCTGGTTGATGAAGATACAGGTAGTCTTCGTCTTGCTGATGGCCGATGTGAGCTTGCGCAGCGCCTGCGACATGAGGCGCGCCTGAAGGCCCACCTTATTATCGCCCATCTCGCCTTCAATCTCGGCCTTTGGAGTAAGCGCCGCCACCGAGTCGATTACGATGATGTCGATGGCCGACGAGCGTATAAGCTGCTCGGCAATCTCAAGCGCCTGCTCGCCGCAGTCGGGCTGCGAGATAAGCAGGTTGTCGATGTCTACGCCCAGTTTCTGCGCATAGAAACGGTCGAACGCATGCTCGGCGTCAATGATTGCGGCAATGCCGCCCATCTTCTGCGCCTCGGCAATGGCATGGATTGCCAAAGTTGTCTTACCCGACGACTCGGGACCATATATCTCAATTATTCGGCCACGCGGATAGCCGCCCACACCAAGAGCAGCGTTAAGGCCTACAGAACCTGTGGGGATAACCTCAACCTCCTCAAAGCTGTCATCGCCGAGCTTCATTATAGAGCCCTTGCCAAAGTTCTTCTCTATCTTGTCCATTGCAGCCTGCAACGCACGCAGTTTCTCATTGCCTGCAATGTTTTCCAATTCTTCTTTCTTTGCCATATATCAACTAAAATAACTTAAATTAGAGTTCTAGGTCCTTGTCAAACTCCTCGTGCCAGGGCAGGCCCTTCACATTGAGCTGCTCCATGAACGGGTCTGGGTCGAACTGCTCCACGTTCCACACGCCCGGTTTGCGCCACAGGCCCTTGAGGAACATCATTGCGCCAATCATTGCAGGAACACCCGTTGTGTAGCTTACACCCTGCATGCCTGTCTCCTTGTAGGCCTCCTGGTGGCTGCAGTTGTTGTAAACGTAGTATGTGTGCTCCTTACCGTCCTTGATACCGCGGATACGGCAACCGATTGATGTCTCGCCCTCGTAATTCTCGCCAAGGTCCTGCGGATTTGGAAGGACTGCCTTGAGGAACTGCAGAGGAACAATCTTCACAACCTCTTCGCCAGTGCCGTCGGCCTTGGGCGCCTTGTATTCCACCTCGTCAATGCGCGCCATGCCTATGTTCTGAATCACGTCCAGATAGTTCAGGTACTGCTGGCCGAAGGTCATCCAGAAACGGGCACGCTTGATGGTCGGGAAATTGATGACAAGGCTTTCAATCTCCTCATGATGCAAGAGATAGCTCTCGCGGGGACCGATGTTTGGATAGTTCAATGGCTGATGTATCTCCATTGGTTCAGTCTCAATGTACCTTCCATTCTCGTAATAAAGTCCCTTTTGAGTGATTTCACGAATATTGATTTCGGGATTGAAGTTGGTGGCGAATGCCTTATGATGGTTTCCGGCATTGCAGTCCACAATGTCCAGATAGTGAATCTCATCGAAGTAATGCTTTGCGGCATAGGCTGTAAACACACTGGTCACGCCCGGGTCGAATCCGCAACCAAGAATGGCGCAAAGACCGGCCTTCTCGAAACGCTCGCGGTAAGCCCACTGCCAGCTGTACTCAAAGTGAGCCTCATCCTTTGGTTCATAGTTGGCGGTATCCAGATAGTTGCAACCAGTCTGCAGGCAGGCTTCCATGATGGTAAGATCCTGATATGGCAAGGCCAGGTTCATCACGATATCGGGCCTGTACGCGCCAAGCAGCCCTACAAGCTGTTCCACACTGTCCGCATCCACCTGTGCCGTCTGCACGTTTGTCCCGTACTTCTTGTTCAGCACATCAGCCAGGGCATCGCACTTCTTCTTTGTGCGGCTGGCAATCATGATTTCGGTAAACACATCAGTATTCTGGCACACCTTATGCGCCGCAACAGTAGCCACACCTCCGGCTCCAATGATCAGAACTTTTCCCATTCTCTTAAAACGATTAAAAGTTGATAAATATCTAAAATTCCTATTTTCACGCCAATGCACGCCGGCAATTCGGCTTCACGCTATTCCGGCAATATACATTTTTACAAAAGTAATATAAAAAAAGAAGAAATGCAACAGAATGAAACTTAAAACTGCATTACACTTTCAACATTACACTTTACATTACACTTTACACTTTTAACTTTTCACCTTTCATCTTTCACCTTTCATCTTTCACCTTTCACCTTCAGCCCACTCCTCCCCTGTCACCTTATCTGCCACATTGTCACATTGAGGAGATGAAAACATGTCATAAAACCAAAAACTGACAAATCCGGAATGCATTACGGCCCTTTGGCACGCACTTTGCACTTTATCTGGCGAAGGCGAACAAAACAGCCTTGAACAAAGTTGAGTAATTAATAGATAAAAAGAATAGAATTATGGGAAAAATTATTGGTATTGACTTGGGTACAACCAACTCATGCGTAGCAGTTTTCGAGGGCAACGAGCCCGTAGTTATCACCAACAGCGAGGGCAAGCGCACTACTCCTTCTATTGTCGCATTCGACAATAACGGCGAGCGCAAGATAGGCGACCCCGCAAAGCGCCAGGCGGTTACCAACCCGCTGCGCACCATCTTCTCAATCAAGCGCTTCATGGGCGAGAACTGGGCACAGGTGAGCAAGGAGATTTCACGTGTACCTTATAAGGTAGTTGAGGAGAACGGCATGCCACGCGTTGACATCGACGGCCGCCTCTACACTCCGCAGGAGATTTCGGCAATGGTCCTCCAGAAGATGAAGAAGACTGCCGAGGAGTATCTTGGCCAGGAGGTCACCGAGGCCGTGATTACCGTTCCTGCATACTTCAGCGACAGCCAGCGCCAGGCAACCAAGGAGGCAGGCCTCATAGCAGGCCTCGAGGTGAAGCGTATCATCAACGAGCCTACAGCGGCAGCGCTTGCCTATGGTATTGACAAGGCAAGCAAGGACATGAAGATTGCCGTATTTGACCTTGGCGGCGGTACATTCGATATCTCAATCCTTGACTTCGGCGACGGTATCTTCGAGGTTCTCTCGACAAACGGCGACACACATCTTGGCGGCGACGACTTTGACCAGGTAATCATTGACTGGCTGGCACAGGAGTTCAAGGCCGAGGAAGGCACAGACCTCAAGGCCGACCCAATGGCGCTGCAGCGCCTCAAGGAGGCTGCCGAGAAGGCCAAGATTGAGCTGTCGTCAACAACGTCTACTGAGATTAACCTTCCTTACATCACCGCAACAGCGTCTGGTCCAAAGCACCTTGTGAAGACCCTGACCCGCGCGAAGTTCGAGTCTCTTGCACACAACCTCATCCAGGCATGCCTTGAGCCTTGCAAGAAGGCCATGAGCGACGCAGGCCTGAGCAACTCAGATATTGACGAGGTTATCCTCGTAGGCGGCTCAACACGTATCCCTGCAGTGCAGAAGGTTGTCGAGGAGTTCTTCGGCAAGGCACCTTCAAAGGGCGTTAACCCCGACGAGGTTGTAGCCCTTGGCGCAGCAATCCAGGGCGCTATCCTCAACCAGGAGGAAGGCGTGAGCGACATACAGCTGCTTGACGTTACCCCGCTGTCAATGGGTATCGAGACACTGGGCGGCGTAATGACAAGGCTCATTGAGGCAAACACCACAATCCCCTGCAACAAGAGCCAGGTGTTCTCTACCGCAGCCGACAACCAGACAGAGGTTACAATCCACGTTCTCCAGGGCGAGCGCCCGATGGCAGCACAGAACAAGTCTATCGGCCAGTTCAACCTCACAGGCATTGCCCCTGCACGCCGCGGCATCCCGCAGATTGAGGTTACATTCGACATTGACGCTAACGGTATCCTCAAGGTATCGGCCAAGGACAAGGCCACAGGCAAGGAGCAGGCAATACGCATTGAGGCCTCATCGGGCCTGAGCAAGGAGGAGATTGAGCGCATGAAAGCCGAGGCTGAGGCAAATGCCGATGCCGACAAGAAGGAGCGCGAGAAGATTGACAAGCTGAACCAGGCCGACTCAATGGTGTTCCAGACAAGGAACCAGCTGAGCGAGCTCGGCGACAAGATTCCTGCCGACAAGAAGGCGCCAATCGAGGCTGCAGTGCAGAAGCTCGAGGAGGCACACAAGGCACAGGACCTCGCTGCAATTGACGCTGCAACAGCAGAACTCAACAGCGCATGGCAGGCAGCAAGCGCCGAGATGTATGCACAGAGCGGCGCGCAGGGTGCCCAGGGCGGCCAGCAGTATGACGCAGGCAGCCAGCAGCAGGGCAACACCCAGCAGAACAACGACGACATCCAGGACGCCGAGTTCGAGGAAGTGAAGTAAGCCAGGGATAATATACATAAGTTGCAATGGGGTGTAATCATTTACACCCCATTGCTCTTATATTTTGCCAGATTATGCCTGCATGTCAATTTTAATTGTATCTTTGTAATAGCCGTCAAATACAAATCGTGTGGCAAAAATAGCGCTTGCAAATTTGCAAGGCCTATACGAGAAAACAGGTTGCAATAAACATAGTTGCAATAAACATAAACAAACTAATAATGTCTAATATCTAATTTATGGAAATATACAAGATTATTGGAGCCTTTTTAGAAGGAGTCCTGTTTGCCGTCTTCATGTGGATTGGAGACATTTTTATCCTCAGCAACGACAACCCGTTTTATTTATATGCAATCCAAGCGATAATATTTGCAGCGGCCATGTATTTGTTTGACAAATTCTTCAACAGGAAGAAATAGAGATACCGATATGAAAAAGACACTGTTTATCTGCCTGCTGCTTGCAGCAGCCTTTTCAATGCAGTCGTGCAGTTCGCGCCGTGCTGCAATAAGCAGCCTAGAGTCGCTGGTGAACCAGGTTGAGAAAGAGGGGGATTCGTACACCATGGCCGACTGGGACGGTTTCATTAGGAAGTGCGCACACGTCGACAAGCAGCTGAAGAAACATGAGTTCACACCCGAAGAGAACAGAGAGATTGGAACACTGAAAGGGCGTCTTGCAGGCATTGTAACAAAAGACATACTACTGCAGTCGTTCAAGAGCGTGAGCACAATAAAGGAACAGCTGGGCGGCGGCGCCGAAGGGTTCCTTGAAGAACTTCTTAAATAAAAAGGAGATGGAACTGCCAAACGACCCTATGATGCTGTTCAGCACCGTTAACATGTACCTGCGCGACCGCTACCAGTCACTCGACGAACTGTGCGCTAGCCTTGACATAGACCGCAAGGAACTCGAAACCAGGCTGCTGCAGGCCGGTTTCGAGTACAGCGAGAAATATAACAAGTTCTGGTAAGGAAGCAATTGGCCGGCCATACACTTGCGTGGCCTGGTCATGCATTGTCGTTTTGAGCGCAGCGAAAAATCTCAACGGTCCACCAGCCTAATGCAGGCTGTAAAGAGATTATAGGCCTTGGCCACTATTCCCCATACAGCCTCTCACGAATTCACCTCGGCAAAGATTCTTAGCCCGTCCATAGTACTGCCAAAGCAGATTCTGCCGCCTGAGGCACGGAAAATCTTGTCAGTGGACATCGAGAGATTGCGCTCATGATTGGGATAGCGCTCATAGTCGGGCTGCAAAAGAGGCCCTGCCTGCAGGCCCACCAGCATTTCGCAATAGCAGCATGCTGTCTCATAAGTATCCATTGAGCACTCCGCTCCATAATTGTAGACACCGCCTGGCAGGGCAAACGTTGCTGGCAGGTACTCGGCCACATCGCGCACCCAGGTTATTCCGCGGTACTCCCTGACAGGAAGCACAAGAGGCGTGCGTTCCTTGATTGCGCGTTCAATGTTAAGCACAAAATTGGCATGCACAGGCATGCCTGCGCGCTCAATGTCATACATCCAGGTTGCACGCAACGCCACAGCCGTGGGACACAGTTCAAGAGCACGCTGCTCCGCCTCAAGCTTATGCCTGCCGTATACATTCTCGGGCGCAACTGCCACATCCTCGCTTAGCGGCCCGCTCTCACAGTTGCCGTTATAAACCTGGTCACTTGAGAAAAAGACGAACTTAACGCCATTGCGTGCCGCCACTGCCGCGAGGTTGCACACACCCTCCACGTTCACACGATAGCTCTCATCGGGGTGCTGCTCGCAATACCATGTATTGGACAATGCCGCCATATGAACAATCACTTGCGGCGCATGCAGGGCAATATACTGCTCCACCGCCAGTGTGTCGGCTATATCAAATTCAGCATGCGACGGAGCAAGAATCTCAAACTCATTCCTCCAACGCTCCACAAAACGGCTGCCTACAAACCCGCTGGCACCGGTAACTAGTATTTTTTGCATGGTGTTATTGAGTATCATTCTGCTAAAGTAATAAAAATAAGACAAGTACAAAATACTACAAATAAAAAATTCGTGCAGCGTACTGACTTGCTGCACGAATTTTTATAAGTTACCTTTATATGGAAGAGATGCTTCGCGTTGCTCAGCATGACAGACAAGACCATTACAGCGCATAAGTCACACTCACTGTCATATTCCTGCCGGGGGCGCTTATGCCGCAGCTGTATGGGGCCAAAGCGGTTTTTCGACCGAAGCATTATGTTCTGATATATATAATTTATGTTAATGGAAACATTTTTTCACATTTGTCTTTTTAGAATTATTTGCACAATCATAGAGCAAAAAAAATAGTTTATATCAAATGAAAATGCTATTTTCGCACAATAACAGACAAGAAAACAACATCTATAATATGAAATCACTACGTTCGCTATTCAGAATCGGCCTTGGCCCGTCGAGCAGCCACACAATGGGTCCCAACCGCGCAGCGAAGATATTCGCCGAGCGTTGCCCAAACGTTGACACATACAGAGTAACACTTTACGGCAGCCTTGCTGCAACCGGCGAAGGGCACATGACCGACAAGGCCATCATATCGGTACTCGAGCCGCTGGCCAAGGTGGAACTGATATGGAAACCCGAGACATTCCTTCCCTTTCACCCCAACGGCATGCTGTTCGAAGGCATTAAAGACGATAAGGTAATTGACAAATGGACAATATACAGCATTGGCGGCGGCGAGCTCGCCAATGAAGAGACCACCAAGAACGAGGAGGACATATACCCCCTTACAACCATACATGAGGTTATGGACTGGTGCGACGAGACAGGCTGCACCTTCTGGGAGTATGTGGAGAAGTGCGAAGGGCCCGAAATATGGGATTATCTTTCCGAGGCATGGGAGACAATGAAGAGCACCATAAAGCGCGGCCTTGAGAACGAGGGCGTGCTGCCAGGCGGACTGGGGCTGCAGCGCAAGGCCAATGTCTACCTTAACAAGTCGCAGTCATACAATGCCGCGGTGAGCAGCAAGGCCAAGGTATATGCCTACGCGCTCGCCACCAGCGAGGAAAATGCCAGCGGAAGCACAATTGTAACAACACCTACCTGCGGTTCAAGCGGCGTGCTGCCAGCAGTGCTCTACCACCTTTACACTTCGCACGACTGTTCCGACAAGCGCATTCTTCGCGCTCTTGCAACAGCAGGCCTCTTTGGCAACGTGGCCAAGGAGCATGCCTCAATCTCGGGTGCCGACGTAGGCTGTCAGGGCGAGATTGGCGTTGCCTGCGCAATGGCTGCGGCTGCGGCATGCCAGCTGTTCGGCGGTACAATAAACCAGATTGAGTATGCTGCCGAGATGGGTCTTGAGCACCACCTTGGCCTCACCTGCGACCCGCTTTGCGGCCTTGTACAGGTACCGTGCATTGAGCGCAACGCCATTGCCGCGTCACGCGCACTAGATGCATGCACATATTCGGCACTCTCCGACGGCAAGCACAAGATAGACTATGACCGCATTGTCGAAGTCATGAAAGAGACAGGGCACGACCTGCCCAGCCTTTACAAGGAGACATCGACAGGCGGAATTGCCAAGATTGACATCAGCAAGCGCCGCGGGTTCAGGAAGATTCTTGACACATTGCATATCACAAAGAAAGAAGAATAAGATAAATGAATGAAAGGCAATCTGCTGCGTTATACGAAGCATGATAAATCCTCATTTACGCTCAGTAAACTCTGGTTTATTAGGCTTCGCAAGCCTTACATCTTATCCTTTTATTCATTCATCCTGCTACAAGGAAATAAAAATAAAAACCAACAATATACAAAATGAAAAGACTACTTTTGCTTCTTGCCCTGCCGCTGTTGTTCGTGGCGGCAAAAACCAATGCACAAAATGACAATAAGGTAAAGCCCAACTACGGACTTGCCGAACGTTTCTCGCCAAGAAAGGTCGGCAGAATGGTAAAACAGACGAGAGTGCAGCCCGTGTGGTTCGAAGATGGCAAGCAGTTCATCTACTCATGGAGCGACACCAAAGAACGTAACTTCTACGTTGTAGACGCCGTAAAGGGTACAAAGCGCCAATTATGGGACATGGATTGGCTGGCAAAGGAGGTAACCATGCGCACAGGTGACCCTTATGACGCACAGCACCTGCCCGTGAACATAAACAGGAGAATACGCGATGGCCGTTATGTGCGTTTCGACATTGCTTCAAAGAAGGAGGTCGACCGCGAACTCCCGCGCCATGAGCGCAACGACAGCGCAAAAATCAAGGAGAACAAGGGGAAGAAGATGAACAAGACCTTCTACTTCGAGTACGACATGAAGAGCGGCGAGCTCCTTGAGCGCACAAAGGACGAGATTGACGGCCTCTACCCCAACTACCCTGCTTGGGCGAGTGTTTCGCCCGACGGCAAATATGCCATATACGAGAAGAACTACAACCTGTGGTATATGTCAATGGAGGACCTTGAGAAACTGCGCATATGGGACAAGGACACCACTGTAGTGGAACACCAGATGACATTCAACGGACGCCCCAACTGGTGCTATGCACACCACTCGCTCGACGAGAAGCCCGACAGCACCAAACGCTACCGTGTGTACGCACTCTGGAGCCCCGACTCGCGCCATTTTGTGACAGGACACCGCGCCGACTCCATCCTGTCGAAGATGTGGGTCATAAACTCGCTGAGCAACCCACGCCCGAAACTTGAGTCATACTACTATCAGATGCCGGGCGAGCAGACTCCTGACATGTATATGGAACTGTTCGACTTTGAGAACAAGACAAGCAGGATGGTTGACGTATCGCAGTTCAAGCAGCAGCGATTCAGCATCTTCAGCAAGCACGGGACTCATGCAACACACTACGAGAACCCACGTAAGAGTGTATGGCTGGGCGACGAGGATGGATTCTATTTCGAGCGCATAAGCCGCGATATGAAGAAAATCGAGGTGTGCCGTTACACCATCAGCAACGATTCGGTACAGATGCTCGTACACGAGGAGATGAACACCAGCATCGAAAGCAAGCCAATACGCCTTGTAAACGGCGGCAAGCAGTTCATCCAATGGTCGGAGCGGACAGGCTGGGCAATGCTCTACCTCTACAATGCCGACGGTACACTAAAGAATGCAATAACAGAAGGCGCATACCATGTTGAAGATGTTGTTGCAGTAGACGAGAAGGCAAAAAGAATCTACTTCACTGCCTGCGGATACAACAAGGATGAAAACCCCTATTACATGCACCTGTTCAGCGTGAACTTCGACGGCAGCGGCCTGAAGCAGATTGACGACACCGATATGAACATAAGCAGCTACTCTGTAGCCGAGGACGGCCAGGCTTTTGTAGTTACCGCTTCGCGCGTGGACACTACACCAGTAAACTATGTATACAGCAAAAACGGCAAGAAGAATGTCGAGCTTGGAACCGCCGACCTCTCACAACTCTTTGCTGCGGGTTACAAATTCCCTGAGCGATTCACAGTGAAGGCCGCGGACGGAATTACCGACCTGCACGGAGTAATGTACAAACCATTTGACTTTGACTCCACAAAGTGCTACCCGCTCATAGAGTATGTGTACCCCGGCCCGCAGACCGAGGCTGTGAACGAAAGCTGGTCGAGCGGCATGAACCGCATAGACCGCCTTGCACAGATGGGATTCATTGTTGTCACAGTGGGTAACCGCGGCGGACACCCCAACCGCTCGAAGTGGTACCATAACTTCGGTTACGGCAACCTGCGTGACTATGGCCTCGCCGACAAGAAAGTGGCAGCACAGCAGCTCATTGCGCGCCACAGTTTCATCGACGGCAACAATGTTGGTATCCACGGACACTCAGGCGGCGGTTTCATGTCTACTGCAGCCATACTCACCTACAATGACTTCTTCAAGGCTGCCGTTTCGTGCGCCGGCAACCATGACAACCGCATATATAACAACTGGTGGAGCGAGAAGCACCACGGCATAAAGGAGAATATCAAGGAGAAGACAAACAAGGACGGCGTTATCGAGTGCGACACAACATTCTCATACAGCATAAGTACCAACCAGGAACTTGCAGGCCGCCTAAAGGGACATTTGCTGTTGGTGACGGGTGACATGGACAACAATGTTCACCCCGCAAACACCACGCGCGTTGTAGACGCCCTCATCCGCGCAAACAAGCGCTTTGAAATGCTCATTCTCCCCGGTGACAGGCATGGTTTCGAGACCAAGGACGAGTACTTTTTCTGGAAGATGGCCGACTTCTTCAGCAAGCACCTGCTGGGTGAGGCAAAAGAGAACGAGGTCGACATAAAGGAGATGAACAACGACTGAAAATTATAGAAGAGGAGGACCTAAAAAGTCATTTACAAAGAAAGCAAGTGGGTGACCCAAAAATAAAATGGGTCACCCACGTCTGTAGGGAGGTTGGATAAAAAGAGTATTGCTTTTTCAAATGTCTCTTCCAGAAAGGCAAGCAATACAACGGACGTTGCACCAATAATTCAGGCTCAGTAGAAATTTCGTGTGGACGAAATAACTCAACTAAATAAAACTGTTATTCCTTGGTTTGTTTTACCCTTAATCTGTTGTCGTTTATTCTTCTTGTTGTCGTTCTATCACATACTTTTCATGACTGAAAAGTATGCAAAAGGTCCCGGCACACGGAAATTCCAGTCGACCTCTTTTTTGTT
>JAZNUE010000057.1:0-4661 GCA_045592125.1 Bacteroidaceae bacterium
GCTTTGCTCAGAATGACAAAACAACGTTTTGTTATCGACGAGTTTTGCAGCAACAGGTCAAACGCAGCATTGCCGCAGGTTGTGCCGTTTGGGTTGCGAAAAGCAAAACGAGTCAATGACAGTGCAAATATAGAATGACAAGACAACGTTTTGTTATCGACGAGTTTTGCAGCAACAGGTCAAACGCAGCATAGCCGTAGGTTATGCCGTTTGGGTTGCGAAAAGCAAAACGAGTCAATGACAATGCAAATATGGAATGAACAAGTACGCGATGACCGGTACCCGCTTGTCATGTTGAGTGCAACGAAACATCTCTGAATCTATTTCCTCTCCAGTGAAAAACTCAAATCTTCTTGCAAAGTATAAGCACCTTGCTGCCGCTGGCGAGGGTGGTGGCGAAGATGTAGCTGTCGCCGCCGTCGGCCAGCCTGAGTTTCTTGCGGAGCGTCTCCACTCCTTCGGGGAAGTTGCGCACGGTTATGTTGGCCTGTCCAAGTGCCTGAATCTCCTTTATCTCCTTTTTTGAGAATCCGTATACTTTCTCTACGGTAAATGTGCGCCCGGGGAACCCGGCAATGAGTGCCGTGCTTGTGTAGAGCCTGGTGTTGGGGTGGAGGCTTCCGGCATTGTACCTTGCCGGCAGGGCACGCGTGCAGCCGCTTTTCTGTATGGCGGCATTGGGCTCGTACAGGTAGCGCTCTACGCTGCCGCAGTAGCGTGCAGCCGCGCTGGCCTCCTCGCTTGCCGTGAATGTGAAGGTCTCTGTGCTGTCCTTGCGCAGGTTGACGCATGTGACTGGCGCATTGCTTCCTTTCCCCTCACCTAGCACGAACAGGAGCTCCTTACATTCGTTGTTCACGGCAACAATGTGTATTGCCTCAATGCTCTGCAGCTGCCGTCCTGCAGCTGTAATGTCGAGCATTGGGGAGCACTTGACCATCACCTTCCTGGCCTTCTGCAGCAGCTGCTGCTCAAGTGCTGTGACATCGGGCTCACAGTCGCCAAGGGCAACAACCTTGCGCCCGCAGCCGTCGCGGCGGGCCGGGTCAATGAATATCCAGTCCAGTGCTGGCAGGGAGGGCAGCACATCTTCGCTGCTGCCGTTAATTATGTCTATGTGCCCGAGTCCCAGCAGCGAGAAGTTCTCCTTGGCAATGCTGCACAGCTGTGCATTGCGCTCAATGTATGTGGCGTGCCTGAATGTGCGTGCCATGTAGCTGCAGTCTATGCCGAACCCGCCAGTGAGGTCGGCCAGCCTCTCGCCTTGGGCAATGGATGCCTTGTAGAGTGCGGTGGCCTGGCTTGAGCACTGCTCCATTGATATGCGCGGCGGGTACACAATGCCTTCAGTGGCAGCCCATGCGGGCAGTTTCTCGCGTGCAGCCTGCCATCCTTCAATCTGCGTTACCGCCTCGCGCATGTCTACAGCTGGGTAGCGCCTTGCCTGCAAGGCAAGCGCACGAGGGTCGCTGGTGCGGTGCTCCCTAATGAACTCTATGGTCTCGGGGGAGAGCATGCACGCTTTAGTTCTTGTTCAGTATGACAAGCGCGCCTATTATCCCTGGCACCCATCCGCAGAGGGTGAGGATGAATATAATAAGGAATGAACCGCAGCCCTTGTCCACTACGGCAAGGGGCGGGAAGAATATTGCAAGAAGTACTCTTATAAGTGACATGTCCTTGTTATGGTATTATATTGGCGTTCCTTTACTCTTTTTCTCCGTAGCACAGGTCTCCTGCGTCGCCAAGGCCTGGGACAATGTAGGCATGCTCGTTGAGTATTGGGTCAATGGCAGCACAGTAGAGTATCGTCTCCTCGGGGAAGTGTGAGATTGCATAGTCAACGGCCTGCTGGCTGGCAATTACCGCTGCGAGGATGGTCTTTGCCGGTGTGCCCTTGGTGAGCAGCGCCTCGTATGACAGGTGGGCGCTTATGCCTGTCGCGAGCATGGGGTCGACAAGTATAAGGGTCTTCTCCTCGAGGCGGGGCGTTGCGAGGTATTCCACAATCACGTCGAACTCGCTCTCGGACGTGTACTTGCGGTAGGCCGAGACGAATGCGTTACCGGCACGGTCGAAGTAGTTGTGGAAACCTGTGTGCAGCGGAAGTCCGGCACGCAGTATTGTCCCGAGCACCACATTGTCGGCTGGCAGGCTCTGCACGGCCTCGCTGTTGGGAGTCTGTATGGTTACATTCTCGTAGTCCAGTTCCTTGCTTATCTCATATGCCATAATCTCGCCAATGCGCTCAATGTTGCGGCGGAAACGCATAGAGTCTTTCTGTATGACCACGTCGCGTATTTCGGCAATGAAACGGTTGAGGATGGAGTTGCCCTCGGAGAGGTTTACTATTTTCATATCATAAATGTTTTATTTGTCAGCGCGAATATAGCAATTTATGTGCATTCTTTACATTATATAAAGAATAAATAAGGAGAAAACGAAGATTTTTCAAAAAGAGCGGCGCTGTGGACATTGTGTCAAAATTCAAACCTTTGCGCTGCAAAAACGGCAGCGCAATTGCTGTTCCTGGTTTCAAAAGGTAATCTAAAACCAGCCGATGTAAGCATAAGGTAATGCCGGATTGAGCGAAAAAAGCGCCCAAAAAGGCCTTTTTCCCTCTTTTTTGCGGCAATTAAAGAAAAATTTCTTTAATTAACTTGAGTTATTAAATAAAAAAGCATATATTTGCACTTGGAGAATTTCGGCAAGTTCGCGTAAAGGGACCTTGCCGCTGTTCAAAAGTGATAAAAACAGAGAATATTAATCATTTACTTATTTTTTATAATTATGGCAACAATAGATCTTACCAAGTATGGTATCACCGGTGCTGTAGAGGTTCTTCACAACCCCTCTTACGATGTCCTCTTTGCAGAGGAGACAAGGCCCGGTCTTGAGGGCTTTGAGGTTGGCCAGGTTACAGAGCTTGGCGCAGTAAATGTAATGACAGGTGTCTACACTGGCCGTTCACCTAAGGACAAGTTCATTGTTAAGGACGCTACATCTGAGAACACTGTATGGTGGACATCAGAGGAGTACAAGAACGACAACAAGCCTGTTACAACTGAGGCATGGAATGCCCTCAAGGAGATTGCTACAAAGGAACTCTCAAACAAGAGGCTGTTCGTTGTTGACGCATTCTGCGGCGCAAACCCCGCAACACGCCTGAAGGTACGCTTCATCATGGAGGTTGCATGGCAGGCACACTTCGTTACAAATATGTTCATCCGTCCTACAGCTGAGGAGCTTGAGTCATTCGGCGAGCCCGACTTCGTTGTATATAACGCTTCTAAGGCAGCTGTTGCAAACTACAAGGAACTCGGCCTGAACTCTGAGACCGCGGTTGTTTTCAACCTTACATCTAAGGAGCAGATTATCCTTAACACATGGTACGGCGGCGAGATGAAGAAGGGTATGTTCTCAATGATGAACTACTACCTGCCTCTCCAGGGTATCGCTTCAATGCACTGCTCGGCAAACACTAACGAGAAGGGCGAGACTGCTATCTTCTTCGGCCTGTCAGGTACAGGAAAGACTACTCTCTCTACCGATCCTAAGCGCATGCTTATCGGTGACGACGAGCACGGCTGGGACGATGATTCAGTGTTCAACTTCGAGGGCGGCTGCTATGCAAAGGTTATCAACCTTGACAAGGAGAGCGAGCCAGACATCTATAACGCTATCAAGCGCGACGCGCTTCTTGAGAACGTGACAGTTGACGCTGACGGCAAGATTGACTTTACAGACAAGAGCGTTACAGAGAACACTCGTGTCTCTTACCCAATCAACCACATCGCTAACATCAAGCCAGGTTCAATGGCGGCTCCTGCAAAGAAGGTTATCTTCCTTTCAGCTGACGCATTCGGCGTGCTGCCTCCGGTTTCTATCCTGAATCCAGAGCAGACTCAGTACTACTTCCTCAGCGGCTTCACCGCTAAGCTGGCAGGTACAGAGCGCGGTATCACAGAGCCTACTCCAACATTCTCGGCTTGCTTCGGTGCGGCATTCTTGAGCCTCCACCCGACAAAGTACGGTGAGGAACTCGTTAAGAAGATGGAGAAGAACGGTGCTAAGGCATACCTTGTTAACACAGGCTGGAACGGTACTGGCAAGCGTATCTCTATCAAGGATACACGCGGTATCATCGACGCTATCCTCGATGGCTCAATCGATACAGCTCCTACAAAGGTTATCCCGCACTTCGACTTCGTTGTTCCTACAGCGTTGCCAGGTGTTGACCCAGCAATCCTTGACCCACGCGACACTTATGCTGACGCTGCACAGTGGGAGGAGAAGGCAGTTGACTTGGCTGGCCGTTTCATCAAGAACTTCACCAAGTACACAGGCAACGAGGCCGGCAAGGCACTTGTTGCAGCTGGTCCAAAGCTCTAATAAGGCTTTAGCCTATGATACGGCGTCTGCTCCGCAAGGGGCAGACGCTTTTTTATGGCTTTGAGTTGTTTATTTGGGCGGAAGCACACAAAGGACCACAAGGGTTGAAAGGGTGAAGGGGGCTCAGTAGTAAAAAGGTGTGGGTTGACAAAATATTTGCGGTTGTAATGAAAAAGAGATCCATTGATAATGCTGTCTTGCCGTAACCCACGCGGCACAAACTTTGTCTGTGCTTCGCGTGACCATTTACTGCCAGCATTATCTATACC
>JAZNUE010000058.1:0-57531 GCA_045592125.1 Bacteroidaceae bacterium
AGAATGCCCTTGAACTTCTCTACCGCTTCCTTCATCTGAGCATCAGACAAAACGGGAGTTAAAATGAAAACGGTTTCGTATTGATTCATTTTTAATTAATAAATAGGTTAAACATTCGTTTATCTAAACGCGGGTGCAAAGTTAAGAACATTTTTCCAATTGGCAAAACTTTACGGCCGCATTTTTACCTTTGCGCGCCAAACCACGCTCTAAGGAGAGTAATTCAGGACAAAAGATAAAGGCGCTGCATTTATTTTTGCTGAAAAAATTTCGTTCTGTGAATAATTATATGTTTCTTTGCAGTTAGAATAAAAAACAAATAATATATAATTATGAGTAAATACATTCAACTAGCAGGATTGGCTCTCATTATAATTGGAGCAATCATTCTCATTGCCAGCTACTTTGCCGGATGGAACAACATCAACGCAGTGAACATGGGTTCTTTTGCAGGCATGATTGCAGGCCTCATCGTCTACATCGTTGGCGGCAAGCGCAACCTCAACGAGAAATAAGCAGGATTGCATTAGACATAAATGCCTGGCAGAGAACTCTCTGCCAGGCATTTATGTCTAATGCAATCGAAAGGAAGCGACCGAAGGAAACGCAGCGCTGCACAAGAGTGATATCCTCAGTGCTCTTCCCGCTCGGGTTGAGGCCTGCGCTGCCACATTACGCTCCATGGACAGGACTATCCCTCAACTTCCGGGGCAATGAGCTTATAGCCCTTGCCGTGAATGTTGATAATCTCGATAGAATCGTCGGCCTTGAGGTGCTTGCGCAACTTGGTGATGTACACGTCCATACTGCGTGCATTGAAATAATTGTCATCGGTCCACACAGTCTTAAGAGCAAAATCGCGCTGGAGAATCTCGTTAGTGTGGGCACAAAGCAGGCTCAGGAGCTCCGACTCCTTTGTAGTGAGCTTTGTCTGCTGGCCATCGATAGAGAGAATCTGCTTCTTGGTATCGAACTGGAAACGTCCAATCTTGTAAAGCGCATTCTCCTTATTCTTCTTGCCACGCACACGGCGCAGCACCGTCTCAATGCGGGCAACAAGCACTTCCATGCTGAAGGACTTGGTAATATAGTCGTCTGCACCAATCTTGAAACCCTCCAGAATATCCTCGTTCAGTGACTTCGCAGTCAGGAAAATGATAGGAATCTCCGCATTTACGGCACGGATTTCCTGTGCCAGTGTAAAGCCGTCCTTGATAGGCATCATCACATCAAGCACACATATATCGAACTTTCCAGCAAGGAAAGCCTTATAGCCAGCGTCACCATCGGGGCAGAGTTCGGCATAATACCCCTTTGCCTGCAGGTACTCGCGCAAGAGCATACCCAGGTTCTCGTCATCCTCACACAACAGGATTCTTGTCTTTTCTTCCATAATTCTTTATTTTAAAGGTAATACAATTGTAAACGTTGTTCCCGCGCCCAGCTCGCTTTCGGCGCGTATTGTCCCGCGATGGGCCTGCACAATCTGCTTCACGTAAGCAAGGCCAAGGCCGAAACCCTTGACATTGTGCACATTTCCGGTGTTGACACGATAGAAGCGGTCGAAGATTTTCTTAAGGTCTTCCTTGCGTATGCCAATACCGTTGTCCTTGATTGAGAGCATGAACTTGTCACCAGAGTTCCAAGTGCGCACCTCAAGCGATATGGGGACATCGTACCGCTTATACTTTACTGCATTATCCATGAGATTGAATATTACATTAGTGAAATGCATCTCATCGACAAATATATACGGGTCGGCCGCGTCAAGAGCATAGTCAATGCGCCCGCCGTTCTGCTCAACCTTCACAGCGAAAGTATTCACGATATTAAGGAGAAGCTCGTTGGCGTCGAGTTCCTTCATCTTTAGCGAAGCGGTGTTCTTGTCGTCGAACATCGACATCTGCAGCACCTTGTCCACCTGGAAGCGCAGGCGCTTGGCCTCGCTGGATATGACACCCGACAGACGCCCGAACATCTCGGGAGACTTTGACACCGACTGGTCCTGCAGCATTTGCGCTGCAAGCGAGATTGTAGAGAGCGGTGTCTTGAACTCGTGCGTCATATTATTTATGAAGTCATTCTTCATCTGGGTTATCTTCTTATGCCTGATAGCCATGTAAAGCGTTATCACGAATGTTATTAACATAACCAAAGTGAACAACAGCGAAGGTATCATAAATTTAACCGAACCATAAATATAATTGTTCAGGTAAGATGTGGGGAAACTCACCTCCAGGGTCGAAAAACGGTTGAACACGTCGTTTGCGAAAAGCGCCTCGCGGTACACTCTGCACGACCCGTCGCTGAAATGCCCCTCACTTGCAAAGATTGTGTCACCAGCATTGTCTATCACACGGAACTCGAAAGGTAGCGTTATGCCGCAGTTGGCGAACTCCGTCCTCAGGCTATTGAAGAGCATCTCGGCATTCATTCGCATTTCAAGCGGCTTTGCCCCGGCATTCATGATTACGTCATATATGACACGGTCAAAGACATCGCGCTGGTGACGGTACTTCATCTTGATTATGTCCTGCGTGAGGTTGTTGGCTCCCTGCACCGACATGTCCCTCCTATTGGACAGCATGCTCACAATGTCCTTATAGGCAAACGGTCTCTCGTCTACCATCATGAACTCGAAAAGGGTGTAGAAGTCGCTTGAATTGTTCTTTATGTTCTGCTGCCTGTTAATAAGCCTCTCGGTGAGCACACGGCCATATTCTATGTCGCGTCGCAGTTCCTCGGAAAGGTAGGTGCGCATCTCCTCGATTTCAAAATTATACGCAACGGCATGCAGGCTTCTCTTCACGCCCTCGTCAAAATGCTCAACTCGCATCTTGACCATAGTCTCAATGTATGACAGCTGCATGAAGAGCAGCGCCACACAGCAGACACCCATTATCAGGCCCACAAGCCAAATTGTAATCTTTTTCATAAAGCAAATATATGTAGAACATCTTTACCTTGTATAACAAAAATTTATTTTTATTGTTTTTTTCTTTTTAATTAACACTCAACAGGAATATATTTACTGTTTTAACAACTTATTTTTAATCATCAGTTTATTTTTAGCAAAAACACAATATCATTTAACAAAAAAGGCAGGGAGCGCGCTCCCTGCCTTTTCCTTATAATGGACAAGAATTATTCCTCGTCTTTCACCGCAAGCTCCTCAACAAGCCTGTTCTGCACGTCGCCTGGAACAAGCTCGTATGTCGACGGAGACATAATGAATGAGGCACGTCCGCCAGTCAATGAGCTCAGGGTTGTCGAGTAAGATGCCATCTCCTTCAAAGGCACCTTTGCAGAGAGCTTCTCGTAACCGTTCTCGCTCTCCATGCCCATAATCATGCCACGACGGCCCTGGATGTCGCTCATAACGTCGCCCATCTTGTCCGATGGAACGAACACCTCTACATCGTATACAGGCTCCAGGATCTTTGGGCCCGCCTCACGGAATGCTGCGCTGAAGGCATTGCGGCCTGCAAGCATGAACGAGAGCTCGTTAGAGTCTACCGGGTGCATCTTTCCGTCGTAGACAATCACGCGCACGTCACGGGCATAAGAACCAGTAAGAGGACCGCGCTCCATGCGCTCCATAACGCCCTTTAGGATTGCAGGCATGAAGCGTGCGTCAATGCTGCCGCCCACAATGCTGTTCACGAATACCAGCTTGCCGCCCCACTCGAGCGTAATCTCCTCGGTGCCCTTAGCGTTAATCTTGAACTCCTGCCCGCCAAAACGGTACACTTCCTGTAGCGGCTTGCCCTCCTCATATGGCTCGACAATCATGTGAACCTCGCCGAACTGGCCCGCACCGCCCGACTGTTTCTTGTGACGGTAGTCGGCACGCGCCGCCTTAGTAATAGTCTCACGGTAAGGAATCTTCGGTTCCTCATATTTCACCTGAATCTTCTCAACGTTCTCAAGACGCCATTTGAGAGTGCGCAGGTGGAACTCGCCCTGGCCATAGACAATAGTCTGGCGCAGTTCCTTGGACTGCTCGATACGCCATGTAGGATCCTCTTCGTGCATGCGGTTAAGCACCTGCATCATCTTCTCTATCTCAGACTCGTTAGCTGGCCTGATAGCACGTGAATACTTTGAAGCAGGATACTTCACCAGAGCGAACTTGTTGTTAGAATCCTTAGCATTGAGAGTATTTCCGATCTTGATATCCTTCAGTTTCACAGTACATCCTAGGTCACCGGCCTTCAGTTCCTCAACAGCCACACGGTTAGCGCCTGCGCTGCAGAAGAGCTGCGCGACGCGCTCCTTTGAGCCACGGTCAACATTCACCAGGTCGTCGCCGGCCTTGAGAGTACCGCTCATAACCTTGAAATAGTTAACCTCACCGATATGCGGTTCCACAGAAGTCTTGTAGAAGAATACAGATGTCGGGGCCTCGCTGTCATAAGGGACTGTCTCGCCATCGGCATTCACCGGCTGCGGCATATCTGTAATTTCAGGAGCAACGTTAGCAAGGAACTCAAGCAAGCGGCTCACTGCAACATCGGTAGACGCCGAGCAGCAGAGGACTGGATAAACGCTATCGGTAGAGAGACCCAGGCGGGCGCCCATACGGATTTCATCGGTTGTAAGTTCCTCCGACTCGAAGAACTTGTCCATAAGGCCCTCTTCATTCTCGGCAGCCTTCTCGACAAGCTCCATGTGAAGGGCCTTTGCCTTCTCGAGCTCACCGGCAGGAATATCCTCAACTATTGGAGCCTTGCCCTCGCCGGTGAATGTGAGTTTCTTCATGAGAAGAACGTCAATTATAGTGCTGAAACCAGGACCTGCATTCAAAGGATACTGTACAGGGACAACCTTTGAGCCGTAGATAGACTGCAGCTGCTCGATTATTGTATCGTAGTCGCACTTCTCGTTGTCAACCTGGTTAACGACGAACATCATAGGTTTCTTCATCTTCCTGATGTAGCGGTAGCAGTTCTGTGTACCCACCTCAACGCCATACTGGCCGTTGATTACCATCATTGCCAGGTCGGCAACAGTCATGGCACTAACCATGCTGCCTGCAAAGTCATCGGCACCCGGACAGTCAATAAGATTCAGTTTCTTGCCGGCCTGCTCAATCTGGAATACAGTTGAAAACACCGAATAGCCATACTCCTGCTCAACAGGGAAGTAGTCGCTAACGGTGTTCTTTGCCTCAATTGTACCTCTACGCTTAATGATTCCACCCTCAAAGAGCATAGCCTCTGTGAGAGTGGTTTTTCCAGAGCCGGAACATCCTACAATTGCAATGTTCTTGATTTCGTTAGTCTGATAAGTTTTCATACTATTGTTGTTTTTAGTCCAAAGAAGTATGGTTGTTGCGGCGAACCACTTTCCTTTTCAAGCGCACTTTACCGCATTACAGACTCCTTTGTTTGGTTAGTTAGTTATTTTATCAAATGAGGTGGCAATGTAGGAATTTTTCCGAAGAAAAGCAAACAGAAAGCCAAGGTTTTTTAGAATAAGAAATAAAAAAGTTATCTTCGCGGTGAAAAAGGGATAAAAATGGCCGGCATATACATACATATACCATTCTGCAAGCAGAGGTGTAATTACTGCGCTTTTTACTCTACCACCTTATATAATATAAAGGAAGAGTATGTGAATGCGCTATGCAAAGAACTGCTCATGCGCAAGGATTATGTTGCCGGGGACGTAATAAGCACCATTTATTTCGGTGGCGGCACCCCCTCCACCCTCACAATAGGGCAGCTCAGGAAAATCTGCGACACGATATACAGCACATATCCCATTGCTGGGAATCCCGAGGTAACAATAGAGTGCAACCCCGACGACCTTACACCCGAGTTCCTTGAAAGCCTGAAGGGACTGCCGTTCAACAGGATAAGCATGGGAGTGCAGAGCTTCAACGACAAGCAGCTAAGGCGCCTGGGCCGCCGGCACACTGCCGAAGGCGCACGCCGCGCCGTCGCTAACGCCCGCGCTGCCGGATACAGCAACATAAGCATTGACCTCATGTTCGCGCTGCCCGGTTCCACTGTCCAAGAGTGGAGGCACGACCTTGAGAGCGCCATAGCACTCGAGCCCGACCACCTTTCGGCCTACAATCTCATGTACGAGGAAGGCACCCCGCTCTACCGTGCCCTGCTACGGGGAGACTTTGAGGAACTGGGCGAGGATGAGAACGTGGAGCAGTTCGGCATGCTCATAGAGGCCATGAAAGGCGCAGGATACCGCCACTACGAGATTTCAAGCTTTGCGTTGCCAGGCAAGGAGAGCCGCCACAACAGCAGCTACTGGAACGGCACGCCCTACATTGGCTGCGGAGCAGCCGCACACTCCTACAACGGCACATCGCGCGAATGGAACATTGCCGACATTAAGGCATACATTGAAGGCATGAACAGCGGGAAGCGCAATTTCGAGGCAGAGCACCTTACCGAAGAGGAACGCTACAATGACGCCATACTCACCCGCCTGCGCACAGCCGACGGCCTGCCTCTCGCATGGACAAGAGAGAATTTCAGCGCTAGGCTCAACTCATACTTGCTGCGTGCGGCCAGGAAGGAGATTGCGCTAGGCAACCTTAAGGAAGAGAACGGGTACCTGTCGCTCACGGAAAAAGGAATTTTCATAAGCGACGCCGTAATAAGGGAACTGATATATGTATAATGGCGGCCACAGGCCGCCATTATACATATATCCTGAGTTATGTTACAAGGATTACATCCCAAATTCCTCTTGCTTCGCTTCTACAACAGCCTTTAGCTCAGCCATAGCCTTGGCCAGAACCTTCTCGTACTCCTTTTTCTGAGCCTCGGTCAATAGGCTTTCTAGAGCCTCAATCTCGGTCTTGTTATTCTTCTCGTACACGGTTACAGCGCTAGCGAACTCAAACGCGATATTCTTCACTTCGTCTTTACTCTTTGCCGTTTTTATCTTTTTAGCATAATCATTGATAATGGCAATAAACCTGTCCATCACATTCTCATCATCAGGTTGCGGGTTCTTGAGATTCCTCATCGCTACGCTCTGCCAGGACGACAAGCACGCAGACACTGTGGTAGCAGCAAAAGAGCCGCCTGCCATCATAAGCACCGCTACTATTGCCAATAAAGTTCTTTTCATAGTTTTTTATCTATTGATTTATTATGTTCTGCTAGTTTTTGCAAATTTATAAAAAATAATCAGCAGCAAACTACTGATTCGCATAAATAATACGCCTTTGAACATCCAGGCAAATTCATCTTACATCTGCCTGGCATTATGCTTGCCAAGAGTGAAATCAAACCTCAGCCCACCACCCGGACGGTTGGCAACTGTAATTATTCCCCCGTGGAACTGGACGGCGTGCTTTACGATGGCAAGCCCAAGGCCTGTCCCGCCCTTCTGGCGGGAACGGCCCTTGTCCACCCGATAGAACCGTTCAAAGAGAAGCGGCAGCTGCTCGTCGCGGACACCCTTGCCGTCATCCTCGAACCGGATGCGCACATGCCCTTCCGAGTTCTCGAGCAGGGTAATATAGATATTATTGCCTTCGGAATAGGCAATAGCATTCTCTGTAAGGTTGCTAAAGATTGAGCCTATCAGCGGTGCATTCCCTTCAATTGTAACCACCTCACCAAAGTCTGTGTGCAGCGCCAAGCGCTCCTCTTCGGGCATTGCGTCCAGTCCCTCGGCAACCTCATCTATTATCTCGTTTATTACTACAGGCTCCTTGCCAATCAGCGCGCTCCCATCCTCCATTCTGGTAATAAGCGATACATCACTCAGCAGACGGCGCAGACGTTCATTGTGTGTATAGCAACGCCCAATAAGTTCCTGCCGTTTCTCGTCGCTCAGCTCAATCCCCGACAGCAACGTCTCAAGGCACACTTGAATCGAGGCCACAGGGGTCTTAAGCTCGTGATTGATATTGTTTGTAAGCTGCCGCTTGAGACGGTTTCTCTCCTGCTCGGCCTCATAGCTGTTGACACGTTCGATGTCCTTGCCAAGCTTACGGGTACTGAAATAAGCCGCTACGCTCATAATCAGGGTTATTGAAATCATTACAACAAGGAACGACCAATCTGCTTCAAGCAGGTCATTGAGTGTACTTGAGTAGGGTATGGCTGTGCGGACAACGGTTCGCTCGCCACGGGTCGCAGAGTAGAAATACTCTCGCCCGTCACTTGTCGATAGCCGGCTTATATTATACCCCTCACCTTTTATAAGAGCATTTGCTACTTCAGGGCGGTATCTGTGGTTGTCGAGCGAGTCGAGCGAGATGGCATTGTCGTAAACCACAGCACCGGAAAGAGTGATAATAGATATTCGCAGCTCATCAAAAGGTTTGTCATGAGCCGCAATGTAATCCTCATATGGCAACCCCTCCTCCACGGTGCCGAGCAGGTGGCGGTTGTATTGTTGGAGCTGTGCATTCAGGAACTCCGATTTATACTCTTTCTCGCGCAGATACTGGAATCCGATAAAACAGAGTACAATCGCCCACGAAAAAGCGAGCAACATCAGAAACAGCCGTTTATGAAACGACATTTTAATCGCGGAAGCCATAACCGAAACCTGAACGGGTTACTATGTATGAGCCGTATGCCCCTATCTTTGAGCGCAAACGGGTTATATTCACATCAATGGTGCGGTCTAGCACAACCACCTCATCGCTCCACACACGGTTCAGTATCTGTTCGCGCGAACATATCTTGCCACGGTGCTGAATCAAGTATGCAAGCAGCTCGAACTCTTTTCGTGCCAACTTTACCTCCTCACCGTCCACCGTGCAACGCTTGAACTCCAAATCAAGGCATAGGCCATCAACCACTAATCGGCTAGGTTTTTCGGCAGGGGTATTAATCTTGCTTTTATGGTTGGCAGCACGGCGTAAGACGCTCTTGACGCGTGCTATGACGTTACGGACGGTATATGGTTTCATTATATAATCATCGGCACCAAGGTTCAGCCCCATAATCATGTCATCCTCCGTATCGCGTGCCGTGCAGAATATGATTGGAATGTCGGCTGTCTCAACATCTGCTTTCAGCATCTTGGCCATCTTTATACCGCTGATTTCGCCCATCATTATATCAAGCAGAATGAGCGAATACTCTTTAAGGCTATAGCCAAGTGCCTGCTCGGCGCTGAAGGCTGTATCCACATCATACCCTTCATTTTCAAGGTTTAGTTTCAGCACCTCACACAGGGTCTCCTCATCATCTACTATCAATATACGATTTGTTGCCATATACATTTCTATAATTACATTGCAAATGTAAAGCGTTTTTCCGAGTGTTTTGCTACCCAGAAACATATTTAACGAAAATGTAATATTTTGCTCGATATTGCAGGATTTAACCAAAGCCTAATCATTATGAAACATTTATGAAACAATATTTTAATTCCTTTGTGACCGAAAAGTTATATAAGTTTTATGGGTATATTACAAATCTTTACATTGTTGGGAGCATTGGGAATGTTCCTGTATGGAATGAACCTGATGAGCTCCGGACTGCAAAAGGCTGCGGGTGAGAGGCTAAGAGGTTTTTTGTCGGCAATGACTTCAAACCCGTTAAAGGGGGTCATGACCGGATTGGGTATAACGACTGTTATTCAATCTTCATCAGCCACTACTGTAATGGTAGTAAGTTTTGTGAATGCCGGTCTTTTGACCCTGGCGCAGGCCATCGGAGTTATTATGGGTGCCAATATCGGTACGACGGTGACTGCGTGGCTGGTATCGTGGTTAGGTTTCAAGGCCGACATATCAGTTCTTGCCGTACCTTTGATGTTGTTCGGGTTTCTCTACTCTAACTCTAAAAAAGACAAACGGAAAAATATCGGAGAGCTGATTGTGGGCTTCAGCCTCTTGTTTCTTGGTCTTTCGTTCATGAAGGACTCGGTACCCGATCTCAGGGAAACACCGGAGGTGTTGGAGTTTGTCACAACTTGGTCATCGTATGGATTCGGTTCTGTGCTTCTGTTCCTTACATTCGGAACGCTCTTGACACTTGTGCTGCAATCTTCATCTGCAACTATGGCTATTACGCTGATTATGCTAAGTATGGGCTGGATTCCGTTTGACATGGCATGTGCTATGGTGCTTGGAGAGAATATTGGAACAACCATTACGGCGAACATTGCCGCTTCGGTAGGTAACACACCTGCAAAACGTGCAGCAATGTCGCATACCATATTTAATGTGTTTGGTGTTATATGGGCTTTGATTCTCTTCAAGCCTTTCCTGCAGTTGGTAGGTGTAATTACCGAGAATCTGTTTGGCTTGCCTAATCCCGCAACTGATGGTTTCGTGGTGACGGACTCGGCGTCTGCAACTGGCACAGCTGCACTGTATGGACTATCAATGCTGCATACGCTATTTAATTTGACTAATACTTTATTATTGATATGGTTCACAAAATGGATTGCCAGGGCGGTTAGTTGGATTATACCAGTTCCAAAGAATCAAGATAAAGAGGTTTATCGTCTCCAATACATCTCTGCAGGTCCTCTTGCAACTCCAGAACTGTCAGTCGAGCAGGCATTCAACGAAATTATCCAGTTTGCGAGAATCTCCAAGAAGGGTGTTGATTATGCACATAGCGCAATCAAGAAGGCCGATACCGATGAATTCGAGGAGTTTAGAAAGAAACTCGTGAAATATGAGGAGATTTCTGACCGTATCGAATATGAGATAGCTACATTCCTCAATGGCGTGTCTGCCGAGGAAATAAGCGAGAGCACTTCCATAAAGATAAAGGCCATGTATAAGATTATTGGTGAATTGGAGTCGTTGGGAGATTCTGGTGAGGCTATCAGCCGCATTCTGTCAAGAAAGAATATACATAATAAGCATTTTGATGAAGAGACGATAAGGAATCTTACCCTAATGGCCGATGCTGTAAGTATGGCATACGATGTCATGATTGAGAATCTGACGGCGGCACATAAGAACGAACTTGTTGATATTGCTAATGCCTATAGCGCCGAGGAACATCTCAATGCTTTGCGGAACAATCTTCGTGATTCGGTTATAGAGAGTATTGAAAACGATGGCAAGAACTATCAGACAAGCGTTTACTATATGGATATCATCAATGAGTATGAGCATATGGGCGACTTTATGATAAATGTGTCACAAGATCTTGAACGGGCATTTGTCCATAAATGACCTTCATACATGAATAGAATTAAGGACTGTGTTACTCTTTGTTTTTGAAGGGTAACACATCTTTTTTCTGAATGGTTCATTTCATGAATCTCTAATTCTTTTGAAATGTTTATGAAATGTATTCCCGATACTTTTGCAGTGTCAAATTCTAAAAGACAAAAGACTATGAAAACAAAATTAATCTTGGCAGGCATTTTGGCCTGCATGGGTATCGGCACACAGGCGCAGGATACCAAGACAGAAGAGCCCAAGGGGAAAGCGATTGTCCAAGTGTTCGGTAATGTCCACACGGGATTTGGAACAGACAATGATGACCGTGGCTTTGATTTGGAACGCAGCTATCTGGGTTACGAGTACAATTTTAGCAAAGGCCTCTCGGTTAAAGGAGTCATGGATATCGGCAAGTCTTCAAACGTTAATGATTATCAGCGCATTGCCTATATCAAGAATGCACAGGTACAGTGGAAGAGCGGGAACCTCACGCTCTGCGGCGGCCTAATCTCTACCACCCAGTTCAATTTTCAGGAGAAATTCTGGGGATATCGCTACATCATGAAGTCATTCCAGGATGAGTACAAGTTCGGTAGCAGCGCCGACTTAGGCCTCTCTGTGGCCTACAGATTCGCCGACTGGGTATCTGCCGACGCAATTATTGCCAACGGCGAGGGCTACAAGAAGATTCAGAAGGACGATGGGCTCAATTACGGTTTGGGCATAACGCTTACTCCTGTAAAGGGTTTCCAGATTCGCGTGTATGGAGGATTGAACGAGAGTGGCGAAGAGGGCAAAAAGGATATTGCTAATCTGGCAGCATTTATAGGATACAAGCATGAGAGGTTTGCGGTTGGAGCCGAGTATAACCAAATGTGGAAAGCCTCATATGCGGATGGTGCCGGCCAAAACGGCTATTCGGTTTTTACATCAGTCAAACTATCTAAAATTGCAGACCTCTATGCCCGTTTCGATGACTTGTATTATAAAAATGACTGGAATATCGCAAAAGATGAGCAGGCGGCTATTCTAGGCGCTCAATTCAAACTCGGCAAGTATGTGAAGATTGCCCCTAATTTCAGGCTGACAGTACCAAAGGCTGACGGAGCGAAGAACGGATATTATGCCTATGTGAATTGTTATTTCGGGTTTTAAACAGAATATAAATATCTAATAATAAATACTATATGAGAAAGATTCTTTCATCAGCCGTGACATTGGCAGTTACCCTTGCAATGATTGCTTGTGGCGGTAATTCAAACAAGACAGGCCGTGAATCTCAGGAACTTGCCGGTGCCGGTGCTACATTCCCTCTTCCGTTCTACAATGTGATGTTCGAGCAGTTCGGGCAAGTGAATGGCGACCAGGTTGCATACGGCGGCATAGGTTCTGGTGGTGGAGTGCGGAACTTGCGCGACAAAATTGTCGATTTTGCCGGCAGCGACGCATTTCTTTCGGATAAGGAGATGGCAGAGATGGACCCTGTAGTGCATGTACCGGCCTGTATGGGTGCAGTTGTCCTTGCATATAATCTTGATGGAGTCAATGAATTGAAATTATCAGGTGAGATTATCGCAGATATCTTTGCAGGCAAGATAAAGATGTGGAACGACGAGCGCCTGGCAGCACTTAATCCAGGTGTCGCGTTACCAACGGAGACCATTATTCCAGTATACCGTTCAGACGGTTCAGGTACAACATTCGTGTTCACCGATTACCTTGCCAAGGCAAGTCCAATGTGGGCCTCAGAATATGGCACAGGCAAGTCCGTAGACTTTCCTGCTGGACAGGCTGCAAAGGGAAACCCAGGAGTGGCAGGCGTTATCAAGCAGACGAAGAACTCAATCGGCTACGTAGGTTCGGAGTACGCCTTTGCACAGAAGATACCTTATGCACGTGTAGAGAACCAGCATGGCGAGTTTGTCTTGCCATCAGCAGCATCAATCTCGGCAGCAGCGTCGGGTGAGATTCCTGCCGATACCCGCTGTTCAATTACAAATTCTGATGCGGCCGGCACATACCCCATTTCAACCTTCACGTGGATGATTATCTACAAGGAGCAGAACTACTCTGACCGTACAAAAGAACAGGCAGAGGCTACACTTGACCTTCTGAAATACATCCTCTCGGACGAGGCGCAGGAGATTACATCCGAGGTGCATTATGCTCCACTGCCCGCCAAGGCCAAGGAGGTGAGCATGGAGAACCTGAAGGCCGTTACATACGACGGAGCCCCAATGCTACAATAACTTAATGCCATGAACGATAAGCTATACAGAATACTATTGTTCGCAGCTGCATTGATAATGCCGATAGTGTGCGGGGGTGTAGTCTACGCCCTCGTCACCGACGCATACGAGGCTTTCGAGCATTTCGGGTTCTTTAAGTTCCTGACCTCCTCGGAGTGGAGCTACACGGAGGGAGCAGAACAGTATGGAGCGTTGCCATTCATCACGGGAACGCTGATGACAACCCTGCTGGCCCTTATTTTCTGCATACCATTCTCACTGCCCGTCGCATTGTTTGTTGGCGAGTATTTCAAGGGAACACGCATTGCCGCCATTTTAGGCACCGTAACAGACCTGCTGGCCGGCATTCCCTCAATCATCTATGGACTATGGGGGTTCTACACTCTGCGTCCACTGATTATGGAACTCAATATCTCGCCACAAGGCTCAGGCGTATTGACAGCCTCATTTGTGCTGGCGATTATGATTGTCCCATACGCGGCCTCGCTGAGCGCCGAATTCATAAAAATGGTTCCTAATGACCTGAAGGAGGGCGCATACAGCCTAGGGGCAACCCGTGCCGAGGTTATCTGCAAGGTGGTATTCCCCGTTGCCGGTTCGGGTATCTTCTCCTCTTATATCCTGGCGATTGGCCGCGCATTGGGCGAGACAATGACCGTAACAATGCTCATTGGAAATACCAACAACATCCCCGACTCAATTACCTCAACAGGAAACTCAATGGCATCGATTATCGCTAACCAGTTCGGCGAGGCCGATGATTTACGCCTATCATCACTGATTGCCATAGGCCTGATACTGTTCCTTATTACGGCATTTATCAACCTGATAGGCAAAATAATGATTAAACGCGCAAGAATAGCATAACTATGAATAAATCAAGAATCAGAAATCGTTTGGCAAAAGACAAGGCGTTGCTGTGGGCTGTATGCCTACTGGCCGCACTTACGGCTGTTCCTCTGTTTGCCATTTTGGGAGAGGTGTTCCTGCGTGGATATGACCAGCTTTCGTGGTCGTTCTTTACAGAGCCTACACCAACTGCGTACAAGGCCATGAAAGCAATAGAGGGCGGCGAACCCATTCCCGGCGGTATTGCAAACGGAATTGCGGGAACAATGCTTATGCTTGGTATGGCTGCCGTTGTTGCAATTCCGATAGGTATTCTGTGCGGTGCATTCCTGGCGGAGAATCCTAAAGACAGGCTTGCCCAAACCGTAAGTTATCTTACCGACCTGTTGCAAGGAACACCTTCGGTCATTATTGGTATTGTAGTCTATATATGGGTGGTTGTACCTATGAAAGGTTACTCGGCCATTGCAGGCAGTGTGGCACTCTTCATCATGATGTTGCCGCTCATTATCCGTTCAACCGAGGAGACATTGAAGATTTTGCCTGCGTCGCTCAAGGAGGCGGGGTTGGCTCTTGGCGGCAACCGTGCCCGTGTAATGCTTAAAGTACAGCTCCCCGCGGCTTTCGGTGGTATCTTCACGGGTGTTTTGCTGGCTATCTCGCGTGTAATCGGTGAGACGGCCCCGCTTATGTTCACTGCGCTCGGTTGCTCGTTTATCCGCTTTGCGGTTGACAAGCCGATATCTGCGGTACCTCTGCTTATATGGGAGTTCTTCAACGACCCCAACCTGCAGGAGCTCATTTGGGGGGCCTCGCTCTTCCTCTTGTTGTTTGTTTTAACATTGAATCTTTTATCTAAGTATCTTGCAAAGAAATGGAACCAGTAACACCAATACTTGAATTCAATAAGACTTGTGTATCATATACCAAGCAGACGATGGCTGTAAAGTATGTATCGGCCGCCATCGGCAGAAACACGATAACTGCCATAATGGGCCCTTCGGGCTGTGGCAAATCCACTCTCTTGAGAGCTGTGAACCTAATGCACAGTCTTTATCCGAATATCCGTGTCGATGGCGAAATTCTGTTGAATGGCGAGAATATCCTCTCAATGGAACCAATCGATGTACGCCGCCGTGTGGGAATGGTCTTCCAGCGTCCTGCACCTTTCCCCACTATGAGCATATACGATAATGTGCTTTCGGGCTATGCGCTTAACGGTATCCGCTTGTCGAAAACCGATAAGGATGAAACCGTTGAACGCTGCCTGAAGAGCGTTGCGCTATGGGAAGAGGTCAAGGATGTCCTGAACAAGAAGGGTACATTCCTCTCGGGCGGTCAGCAGCAGCGCCTATGTATTGCACGTGCATTGGCCATGAAACCCGATATCTTGCTCATGGATGAACCGACCTCCGCACTTGACCCCATTGCAACGGCGCATATCGAGGAACTGATGTCGGAACTTCAAAACGAGGTGACAATCCTTATCGTTACCCACAATATGGGCCAGGCAATGCGAATATCCTCAAAGTCGATGTTTATGTACCTTGGCGAGCTGGTTGAGTATGGTGATACCGCGACGATGTTCTCCAACCCCTCGGACGAGCGCACAAAGGCATACCTCACCGGCAAGATGGGATAATACGTTACTGAACAGCAGGGAGTTACATCCAATTATACAAAAGAGCAGGAACTGTGCCAGAATGTATATGGCACAGTTCCTTTAGGTTTGCATGTATTGGCCTGTTATTGCCCCTGCATATTCAGATTTTATCCCCCAGGTAGCTTCTAAGGGCCTGCACATACTCCTCGAAGGCAGAAATGCCTTCAGGGGTTATTGAGCACGTAGTACGGGGCATCTTGCCCTTGAAGCCCTTTTCCACCTTAACATAGCCCGCCTTCTGCAATTTATCCAACTGCACGCTCAAATTGCCTGCTGTTGCCTTTGTCTGTTCCTTAATGTAGACAAAATCAGCATTCTCCACGCTTATCAGCAGGGAAATGACTGCAAGGCGCAGCTCAGAGTGCAACAAAGGATTCAGTTCTTTAAACATCTCTTCTTATAATTGAGTATATGGCCCGAAACGACAAGCAACAGGAACATTATCACTGCAAAGATAATACATTCTACCAAATAGCGTTCCTTTCCGGCAAACTGTTCAAGGGTAAGAAAACGTACAAGTACACCCCGCGTAACGGGAAACAACAGAGAAGAGAATATTGCTGCATAGCCGATACATTTCACAACCTTGTCTTTTATAACTGTAGCAGTAGTAGCAGTACCGACTCCAATAAGGAGAATTACATCAACAAAGATTCCTTCAAAGCTGCCCAGAAAAGGCAATAAAAGAGAGGCGGCACCAATTGCGCACCACAAGGCATTTATGCAGCGGTCGACATAATTGGTTACTGTTTTCTCCTGTTTATTAAACAGCAACATAAGCAGCCATCCTACTAACGGAATCGCGAACCACCCCCACAGATAAGGATAGAACTCCTCTACACTGGCAACGATAACCGCCTGACATATTGAAACGATAACTGCCGTATACCCCCATATGAGGAAAGGTGTTCCGAGATTCTTTGTCATTCGCGCACGCGAATCATTAATCATCGAGGTTATGAGCTCCAGGCTCTCGGCCTCATTCATTCTTTTTCCTTCCATAATAAATTCTTTTAAAGTTTGAGACATGGATATCCGCCACAAATATAAAGTAGTTTATTTTATAAACCAAAAGAATGATTATATTTTTGAGGAAATTTCAAAAAAAAGGAGACAAATAACGCAAGTCCAATATAAACTCAAACAAATCACGAAACTGTCTTACTTAATGTAATGAAGGATCTCTATCCTCGGCTTAGAGATGCTTCGCTTCGCTCCAGCATGACAAGTCCTACGATTGCTCTTGCGGCCTTGTCATTGCCTTTTACCCCTGCGGGCGGCAACCGTTGGTTCGCTAAAGCTCATCAAAGCCTCTTTAGTGTTTTCATTAAGGAATAATCGAATGACAAACACGTAAAAATTACATTATTGTTTGTCAAGCTCACGTTAAACATAAAAAAGGAGCGCCTGATTCAGGCGCTCCGAGAATATCGTTTACATTGTTAATTTACATCAGGCTGTTTGCTAGTGCAAGAATCTCCTCGCCAATTGCGTCGGCGGCCTCCTGTGTGGGGCCTTCGGAATAGATACGGATGATTGGTTCGGTGTTGCTCTTGCGCAGGTGTACCCAAGTCTCGGGGAAGTCGAGCTTAACGCCATCGACCGTATTAATCTCGGCCTTGCCTGCGTATGTAGCCTTAATCTTCTCAAGGATAGCGTCAACATCGCAGCCGGGCTTGAGGTCAATGCGGTTCTTGCCCATGAAGTAGGCAGGATATGTAGCGCGCAGTTCGCTCACTGTCTTCTTTTCGTGAGCAAGGTGACTCAGGAACAGACAGATACCTACCAATGCGTCACGGCCGGCATGGCAAGCAGGATAGATGACACCGCCATTGCCCTCGCCGCCAATGACAGCGTTTGTCTCGCGCATTTTGGTAACGACATTCACCTCTCCTACTGCAGAAGCCGTGTAAGTGCAACCGTGTGCATTAGTCACATCGCGAAGAGCACGTGTTGAACTGAGGTTGGATACGGTATTGCCCGGAGTATGTTTGAGGACGTAGTCGGCAACAGTAACGAGTGTATACTCCTCGCCGTACATCTCACCGTTCTCGCAGATGATTGCCAAACGGTCAACGTCGGGGTCAACGACAAAAGCGACGTCGTTGCCACCCTTTGCCATAAGGCCCATGATATCGCCAAGGTTCTTTGCAAGCGGCTCGGGGTTATGCTGGAAATCGCCAGTGGGCTCGCAGTAGAGCTTGTCAACCTTTGTGATACCAAGTTTCTCGAACAGCTTAGGGAGAATAACACCGCCTACTGAGTTCACGCAGTCAATAGCAACCTTGAAACCGGCAGCCTTGATAGCCTCAACGTCAACAAGGGGCAATGCAAGCACAGCCTCAATGTGCTTGTCATCATAAGTCTCGTCAAGACGATACTTGCCGAGAGTCTCAACGTCGGCATAATCAAATTCTTCAGCTGCCGCAATGCGGAGAACTTCCTGACCTTCGGCAGCATTAAGGAACTCACCCTTCTCATTAAGCAATTTCAGCGCATTCCACTGACGCGGGTTGTGACTTGCAGTAAGGATTATACCGCCACAAGCGTCTTCCATAGTTACGGCAACCTCGGTTGTAGGGGTTGAGGCAAGACCTATGTCCACAACGTCGAACCCCATTCCCATGAGAGTTCCGCATACAATCTTGTTCACCATTTCGCCCGAAAGACGTGCGTCGCGACCTACAACAATCTTGTTGCTTGTCTTGGTGGTTGTCTTACGTATCAGCGCAGCATAGGCCGATGTGAGTTTCACAACATCAAAGGGGGTAAGGCCCTCATCGGCCCTGCCGCCGATTGTACCTCTGATTCCTGAAATAGATTTGATTAGTGTCATATAAGTTCTTATAAAAGTTAAGTTGCTTCCAGACTGCTACTCCTGAGCGCCAGGCGCGGCATTCTCCTCATAGTCAAACATATTCTCAGGCTGCAAGGTCATCTTATAGAGGCACGGATACACCATGTTGCTGGCAGACACCGTACCCTTGGTATGAGGCACAATAAGTATAACCTCGGCCAGGTTGCTCTGGCTGCGCACGAAATAGAGATAGCTGAACGGCACGAGCCACCCCGTGGGCACGCTGTTGCCATAGACCGCCGACATGACTCCCGAGGTGAAGGTTGCCGAGAAGGTACCGTCAACATTAGAGACACGCATTTCATCGGCCTCGCTCATGTACCTGTTTGTGGAGATTGTGTCGCCTTCCATGATGTTGTACTCATGGTAGCGGACAAGCATGTTGCGGGTATCGCCCGGATTAATCTTGCGTGCCTCCGGCGCAGCCTTCGGGTTATTGACAATCTGCATGTATACACCGTCAATCTCCACGAACTCGTTATTCTCCACATTGGTAGCCGAGTCATTTTCAATAAAATCGGAAAAGGAGATTACCTTGATTCCATTCTTCTTTATATACTTCTTTACAGCATCACGCTCCTTCTCCTTCATTTCGGAATATGTAACGGTGTCATCGCATGCCGAGAGCAGCAGCGCAAGCAGCGGGAGAAGAAGCAGGTATCTAAGTGTGTCGAGTCTCATAATTACTTCCATCTATGCCAGGAAATGCATTTAATCTTCCAAATGTACAATTTTTTGCGAAGATACAAAAACAAAAGGTAAAAAACGGCCTAATGAGGCAGAAATAATCTTAGAAGCTGTTTATATTTCTTAAACAAATCCTGTACAGGAAATACTTGACACACCGTTCATGCATCCAGCAAGACCCTACCCCACCAGTGCATCCCTGAACTTATTCAGGGCCTGTACAAAGCGCTCTACAGCCTCATCCATGGAACAGTAGAGCTCGCCGCCCGACGCATTCTTGTGCCCGCCGCCATTGAAGAACTCGGTTGCAACCTCGTTACACGGGAAATCGTCCACACTACGCAGGGATACGTTGATTTTCCCTGGGAGCTCCTCGCGCAGGAAACAGGAGAAGCGTATGCCCTTTATCTGCAGCGCCTGGTTCACCAGCCCCTCGGTATCGCCCTTCTGGGCATAGAATCGCATGAGTTCCTTGTGCGATAGTGTCATAAGGGCCGCGTTATACTTGTTGTACACCTTAAGCTTCTCATATAGCACATAGCCCCAAAGGCGCATGCGCTTCATTGACGATGTATAGAACACCTTGCGGTAGATGAGGTCCTTGTCAATGCCTTTGTCAAGAAGCCCTGCAATAATCAGGTAGATATCCTTGCGGGCCGAGGCATAGGCAAAGGCGCCGGTATCGGTCATCATGCCAGCATATATGCACTCTGCCATTTCTTGCGAGAGGGACTCATGTCCTGAGAGCCTGTCTATCACCCTATAGACAAGCTCGCATGTCGAGCATGCCATCGTGTGGGAGATGCTGACTGAGAACTCCTGCGATGGTTGCGGGTGGTGGTCAATGAGCACCTTTGGGACAGCCAGCGCTGCAACCGCCGCACCCGCCTCGCCTATGCGTGAGAGCACATTGAAATCGAGGCAGAAGATAGCGTCGGCAGCATTGAGGAGCGCGTCGGCACGCGGCCTTTCTGTATCGTAATATACCACCTCACTAGCGCCTGGAAGCCATGCCAGGAAATCGGGGAACATGTTAGGCAGTACAACAGAGCACTCCTTGCCAAGCGAGCGCAGATAACAGCACAAGGCAAGTGACGAGCCGGCCGCGTCGCCGTCAGGGTTCTTGTGCGAGAGGACTACGAAACGGTTTCCATTGTTGACTACTGCCTTTACGGCGTCAATATTCTCTTGGGTTATCAGCCTTTCAAGCATAACTGCAATATTTTTCACGAAGATAATAAGAAACTGCAGGGAAACCGCCTAAATTCCTAGAAAATATTTTCGTATGGCTGTCATTTGCCTCGTCATTTGCCTCGCAACGGATGAAGGGTAAAGCCATCGCCTGAGGCTGTAACCATCATGGCACCAGTCCTTGAGATGTCAACAGGTTCAATCCCCAATGCGGCGCACTCGCGTACAATGCGCTGCCGGCTGTGGCTGTAGAGCGAGGCATCGAGCACAAGGCATGCCGAAGGGTATGCCTCAACAAGTTCCTCAACCGGTCCCAGGAAACCACGGCAGAGGATAACGACATCGGCTGGCAGCACGTATATGTTCTCGCGCCAGTTCTCATTATCAACAAGGCGCACGGAGATTCCGTCAAACTCAAGCAGACCGTCGCAAAGCGAAAGGCTCGCATCGCTGAAGGTGCCGCTCACCCACTTTGGCGGCAGCAGGCCCTCACGCTTTATGAACGGCGACGAGGCGTACTCATATTCAGCGTCGAGCTGCGGGACAGTAGACACCAGATAATTCTCCGGCGCGCCTGGCACTGCATGCAAGAGCGGGTTCTTGCTATTGCTGTATATAATAAGATACCTGCCGCTAAAGCCATCCTTGGGCGGGAGTAGCAGCATAAGCAGCGAGCAGGCCATGCAGCAAGCCGAGAAAGAGACCAGCCACACCGCCTTCTTTGCCAGGCCGAACGAAAGCAGCGCCAGCAACAGCGCAAGGAGAGACGCTCCCATGGCACTTGCAGGCGGCAAGGCAAGCGTTGCTCCAGGCAGCAGTGCAATGGCGCCAACATAGGCGTTCATGAGCCACACCGTGCACTTTAGCAGGAAGGCAACCGGAAGCTGCAGGAAAGGAATGGCGGCAAACGCCCACACAGGCACGGCAAGGGACATAAGCACAAAGGCCAAAGGCACTACGGCTATATTCGTAAGCAGGAAATATACCGGGAACATTCCAAAGTAGTACCACACTAGCGGCAGGGTTCCGGCCTGGGCCACAAGGGACAGGATGAGCAGGTTTCCAATGTATCGCCAGGCAGCAGGCCTCTCCTCAAACCTGAAGAAACGCTGCAGAGGAGGGGCCAGGAGCAATATGGAGAAGACTGCGGCAAAGGAGAGCTGGAAACTGACATCAAACAGCAGATGAGGCGAGACTACAAGCATGGCTATTGCCGCAAAGGAGAGCGAGCTCACGCCAGAGGCATCCTGACGCAGGCAACGTCCTAATGAGATGAGCGTGAAGAGCACTGCTGCACGCACAACCGACGGCGACAGCCCGGCAACAAATGCAAAAGCCCATACGAGCAGCACTATCGCGCCCTCTCTTGCTGCGACCCACAGGCGCTTGCGCGACCACAGGGGTACAAGCACGGTAAGAATCATGTAGAACACGCCAAGGTGCATGCCCGAGAGCGCAAGCACATGGCTTGCCCCTGCCGCCGAATACTTCTCCTTGAGTTCTCGCGGGAAGTCGCTGCGCTCCCCAATCGTCAGTGCCGATAGCAGCGCAAGAGCGTCGCCTTCGAACGAAAGTCCCTTATACATCTCCACCACCCATGAGCGCGCACGTGAAGCCCTTGATGTAAGGGAGAGAACACCTTCACCATCGTAATGCCACTCATTGCGCCCCACATGGCACAAACCGGTAACGCCCTTTATGTAATAGTACTTCTCAGAATCGAACTCGGCCGGGTTGCCGGCATTCACGAACGGCAAGACCTTGCCTTTAAAGGAGACCTTGCTGCCTGCCCTTAGCGGTTCTGCCTCAACCGAGCGCGGGAAGTAGAGATATACCGTACCTTTTTCCCTGCACCCTGCAACGACCGGGCCTGAAAGCCTGGCAAGCGCCTTTACAACCGTGCCTTTCACGACAGGCTCTTCAATGAGCAATGCAGTATACTCCTGTTTCTCGCTGCTCCACTGCGGTGCCATCTCGGCCTCCTTGCACTCCTCCACAAACAGTCCGGCCGAGAGCATGAACAGGGAGGCGCCGATACCAAACAGCCATTTAGGAGCGGAACGGAGCAGACCGAACAGGAGCGCAAGCAGGGATAGCGCAAAAGAGAGCGCTATTGCCAATGTTCCCGTCTGGCAATGCCATCCCATGGCAATACCCGCCATTAGCGGGACTGCCAGCCTGAGAAGCGGGTTCTTCTTTAGGAATGACGCGATAGTCACTGCTTGGGAGGGGGCTAGGAAACTGCAGTCTTGGACCTAAAGGAAAAATTTCCTTAAAGCGCCGACAGCGCAGATATTACAGCATGAGGATTAGCGTCCTTGAATACAGCATTCCCGGCAACAAGCGCGTCGGAACCGACCTGGGCCAGCAATGCGCCTGTGGCCACATTCACACCGCCATCAACCTCAATTAGCGCCTTTGAGCCTGAAGCGTCAACCATCTCGCGCAGCTCGCGCACCTTGTCCACAGTGTGCGGTATGAACTTCTGTCCGCCAAAACCGGGGTTCACACTCATGAGAAGCACAAGGTCCAGCTCATGTATTATATCCTTGAGAAGGCACACAGGAGTCGACGGGTTAAGTGTCACGCCAGCCATCATGCCAGCGTCCTTAATCTGCGTTACAGCACGGTGAAGGTGTGTGCATGCCTCGTAATGTATATTCATTATGCGCGCATTGATATCCTTCATTGCCTGCAGGTAGCTCATTGGGTTAGTCACCATCAGGTGGACATCAAGCGGTTTCTCGCAAAGCTCGGCGACATACTTGAGCACAGGAGGGCCAAAAGACAGGTTCGGCACGAACACGCCGTCCATAATGTCAATATGAAGCCAGGCAGCCTCGCTGCTGTTAATCATTCTCAAGTCCTCTTGCAGGTTGCCGAAGTTTGCCGACAGCAACGACGGGGAAACAATCTGTGCCATAATATGTATTACATTTTAAAGTTCATTCCTTCAATGGAGAAACCGCGCAGCAGGTCGGCTACCGGCATGCGTCTCTTGCCAGCCAGCTGTACCTCGGAAAGCGATATGTAGCCGCCTTCGACAGCGGCCTTTATGTATGTCTTGCCATCGGTTACAAGAGTCCCGCACTGCTTGCCATGGGCACAGGGTTCCTTTGCCGCCTCATATACCTTGAGCACAGTCACATTACCGCTCGCGTCGGCAAGCTCGCACCATGCAGCAGGATAAGGCGACATGCCGCGCACGAAGTTGTATACCTGCCCGATATCCTTTGTCCAGTCTATGCGGCATGTCTCGCGGAAAATCTTTGGTGCAGGACGCAGCTCGCATTCGCTGCCATACATCGTAGACTGCTCAACCTGGGACACATCACCCTTGACAATGGCCTCGACAGTGCGCAGGACGGTATCTCCGCCCTGGAGCATGAGCCTGTCATGCAGAGTGCCGGCATTGTCATTCTCGTCAATGGCGACAATGTCGCGGTATATTATATCGCCAGTGTCAATCTCATGCTTGAGGAAGAAGGTTGTAACGCCAGTCTCCTTGTCGCCATTGATTATTGCCCAGTTGATTGGGGCAGCGCCACGGTACTGCGGCAGCAGGGAAGCGTGCAGGTTAAAGGTTCCCAAGCGCGGCATGTTCCACACGCTCTCGGGGAGCATACGGAAAGCAACTACAATCTGGAGGTCGGCACGCCACTCGCGCAACGCCTCAAGGAACTGCGCGTCCTTGAGCGACTCGGGCTGCAGCACAGGAAGATTCTCCGCTACAGCAAACTGCTTCACAGGACTCATCAGGAGCTGGTTGCCACGCTTGTTTATCATCTTGTCGGGCATGGTGACAACACCTGCGATCTCATATCCGCAACTGCTGCATGCGCGCTGCCTCTCAAGCAGGCGGCGCAGCGGCTCTACAGCAAAATCAGGGGTTCCAAGATATACTATGCGTAGTTTTTCCATAAGATTTTCCGTTTTTAGTCCGATGTAAATTCCAGCAATGTCTTCCTGTAGGCAGTAAACATTGCCGACTTTGAAATAAAGCCTATGTACTCGCCATTGACATCCTCAACAGGGAGGTTCCATGCGCCAGTCTCCTCAAAATGGCGCATAACGGCCTCCATAGGTTCCTCAATACTGAGCCTGTAAGGGACTTCGCGCATAAGCGTCGCCACTGAATAGCGGCGGTAGAGTTCCTGGCGGAACATTATATGCCTTATATCGTCAAGGTGCACCACGCCGACAAGACGGTTTGCCGAATCGACAACCGGGAATATGTTCCTTTTTGTCTTTGCGACCACCGACGTAAGCTGCCCGAGGTCCATATCGGGACTCACGCGCATGAAGTTCTTCTCAATGACATCCGACACCTTGAGGATTGTAAGCACGGCCTGGTCCTTGTGGTGAGTTATGAGCTCGCCACGCTGGGCAAGGCGTACTGCATAGATATTGTTGCTGTCGAACACCCTCACTGTAAGGTATGAGCACACCGACACTATCATAAGCGGCAGGAATAGCGAATATCCGCCTGTGAGCTCAGCAATAAGGAAGACGCCTGTAAGCGGTGCATGGAAGACGCCTGACATGAGCGCAGCCATACCGAAGAGGGCGAAGTTCTTGTCGGACACCCACACGCCGAACCCCATCATGTTGCAGAGCGAGGCAAAGAGATAGCCCGTGACACAGCCAAGGAACAGGCTGGGAGCAAAGATACCGCCGCAACCGCCGCCGCAGTTGGTAACTGTGGAGGCAAGCGCCTTGAACACGATAATGAGGAACATGTACACGAATATGTACTTCGAATGCCCGTAGAAGAGCGAATTGTCAAGTATGATATTGTCGCTTGCGCCGTTTATGAGATGGGTGATAGTCTCATAGCCCTCACCATAGAGCGGCGGGAACAGGAAGATGAGGACGCTAAGTATGCCGCCGCCAATCGCAAGCCTCGCATAAGGATTGCTCAGGCGCTTGAACTGTTTCTCTACCGCGATTGTCACATGCGTGAAATAGAGCGATACAAGACCGCATACAACACCCAGCATTATTACATAAGGTACACGCGCAAGGCTGAAGGCCTCTTCCATGTGGAACTCGAAAGTGGCCTCTGTACCCATGAGCAGGTAAGAGATTGTGGCGGCCGTAACGCTTGAGATAAGGAGAGGCAGGAGCGACGACATTGTAAGGTCTATCATCAGCACCTCTATCACGAATACCAGTCCTGCGATTGGGGCCTTGAATATACCCGACACAGCACCGGCAGCGCCGCAGCCAATGAGCAGCATCATCACCTTCTTCTCCATCTTGAACAGGCTGCCCAGGTTGGAACCTATAGCAGAGCCTGTCATTACAATAGGCGACTCGGCACCCACCGAGCCTCCGAAACCGATGGTTATGCTACTGGCAAGCAGCGATGACCAGGTATTGTGGCGGCGTATCTTGCCCATGCGGCAGGAGATGGCGTAGAGCACCTTTGTCACGCCATGGCTTATATCGTCACGCACCACCTTGCGTATGAAGAGGCCCGTTATGAGAATACCTATTACAGGATATACCAGATAGAGCCCGTTGAATGTATGCGGGTCAAAACCGCCAGTGAGCAAATGCTGTATAAAATGAATCAGGTGCTTGAGCGCAAAGGCCGCAAGCGCCGAGAGGGCACCCACGACAAGGCTCAGCACCAGCACAAACTGGTTCTGGGAGACATGCTTCTCGCGCCAGCTTATGAAACGGTCGAGCAGCCCTGTATTCTTTTTATCAGCCTCCATCATTCCCTAATGACCGTTACTGTACCGTTTGATGTAATCTTGACTATGCTCGAAGACTTTGCCTTTCCCTTCTCCTGCTGCCTGTAGCCTACTACATAGTCAACTGCCGCTATGATTTCCTGGCTTATCTCGCCAAAGTTCTGCGGAGCCGGCTCGCCGCTTATGTTGGCCGAAGTGGATACCACAGGCTTCTGGAAACGGTAGCACAGTTCTTTTGAGAAGAGCTCCGATGTCACGCGTATTCCCACACTGCCGTCCTCGGCAACAAGGGCCGGGACAATGTTGCGTGCGCCGTCATATATTACCGTAAGGGGCGATGTTGCCAGCTCGACCATATCCCACGCCACTGCAGGCACATCGCCCACATAGCGTGCCAGGCGGTCGGCGCTATCGACAAGCATGAGCATAGCCTTGCTGTCGGCACGTCTCTTAATCTCGAATACACGCTTTACAGCAGCGGCATTAGTGGGGTCACAGCCTATTCCCCACACCGTATCGGTGGGATAAAGTATTACCCCGCCCTTTCTCATAACCTCGACACACTTCCTTGCCTCGTCAGCAATTGTACCCATAATATCAGAATTCGCTTGTAAAGTGGAAACGTATTGACTTGAAGTCGTTCTGTGCCATCTGCAGCACATAGCCGCTGTCGGCGAGGAACACGTCGCGGCCCTCGATATCCTTTGCCATATACTGGTACTTGCGCTTCTTGAAGCTCTCAAGCTCTACAGGGTCGTCGCTCTCAATCCAGCATGCCTTATAAAGGTTCACCGGTTCCCAGCGGCACTTTGCATTGTACTCATTCTCAAGACGGTACTGGATGACCTCGAACTGCAGCTGGCCCACAGTGCCGATAAGCTTGCGTCCGTTATGCTGGTTCACGAAAAGCTGTGCCACACCCTCGCCCATGAGCTGGTCTATTCCCTTTGCCAGCTGCTTTGTCTTCATAGGGTCGGCATTCTCAATGTACTTGAACATCTCGGGCGAGAAACTGGGGAGTCCCTTGAAATGCAGCATTTCGCCCTCGGTGAGGGTATCGCCAATCTTGAAGTTGCCTGTATCGGGCAGGCCTATGATATCGCCGGGATAGGCCTCCTCGATAGTGCTCTTGCGCTGTGCCATGAACTGTGTGGGCGAAGAGAAACGCAGGTCCTTGCCCAGGCGTATATGGCGGTATGGCGTGTTGCGCACGAACTTACCCGAACATATCTTGCAGAATGCCACACAGGAGCGGTGATTGGGGTCAATGTTGGCGGTAATCTTGAATATGAAGCCCGTGAACTTGGGGTCCTCGGGATTCACGACACGCTCCACGGCCTGCACCGGACGGGGGCTAGGCGCAATCTTCACAAAGCAGTCGAGCAGTTCCTGGACACCGAAATTATTGAGTGCTGAGCCGAAGAATACCGGTGCCACCTTCGCGTCAAGATAGTCCTGGACGTTAAACTCAGGATACACGCCATCTACAAGCTCAAGGTCGGCACGGAGCTTGAAGGCAAGGTCTTCGCCTATGTTATTCTCAAGTTCCTCGCTGTCAATGTCAACCTCAACCTTCTCGGTCACGCGCTGCTTGTTGGGAGTGAACAGGTCAAGTTTCTGCTCATATATGTTATATACGCCCTTGAAGCGCGCTCCCTGGTCAATGGGCCAGCTCAATGGGCGCACAGCTATCTGCAGCTCGCTCTCGAGCTCGTCGAGCAGTTCAAACGGGTCGCGGCCCTCGCGGTCCATCTTGTTCACATATACAATAACCGGAGTATTGCGCATGCGGCACACGGCCATGAGCTTGCGTGTCTGTGTCTCCACACCCTTGGCGCTATCCACGACAATTATTACGCTGTCCACAGCAGTGAGCGTGCGGAACGTGTCCTCGGCAAAATCCTGGTGGCCAGGGGTATCAAGTATGTTTATCTTGTATCCTTCGTAATCAAACTCCATTACAGACGTGGTGACCGAGATACCACGCTGCTTCTCAATCTCCATCCAGTCCGATGTGGCTGTTTTCTTTATCTTGTTCGACTTCACCGCGCCGGCAACCTGAATCTGGCCGCCGAAGAGCAGCAGTTTCTCGGTAAGCGTTGTCTTTCCGGCGTCGGGGTGCGAGATTATCGCGAATGTCCTTCTTCTTCCAATTTCTTCCTGTACACTCATTGCTTTATAGCAGTTTATCGTTATTCTTTTCTTACATCAGCTCATCCTCAAGGTCAAGCCTGCCCTCCTCGTCCTCCTTGAAGTAGAGCGAGAGCATTGAGATAAAGCGGCTTATCTCGGCAGTGGCCTTAAGCGTGCCTTCGTTTATCTCCCTTTTCTGCAGTTTCATCATCCACACTATGTATAGCGCGTCGAAACAGTTCTCAAGCTCGCTCTTCTCTCTCCCGTCACTCTTGGAACGGAACTCCACGATAAACGGGAGTGCCTTGTAATAGGCCGCAGAATAGAACGGCACCTTCTGCGACTTGAGCAGGCGATGGTGAAGGTCGGCAAGGTTAATTATCACATTCCTGTTAATCTGCAGGTGCCCAGTTTCCTTCACGTCCTCAAGGCGCATCATCTCAATGAGATTAGAATACCACTCCACAAGCTCCACCTCGGTGTCGGGAGCAAGGCCATAAGGCGTCACCAGGCGTTCCTTGACTTTCTCCAGCGAGAGACCGTTGGCACGTATTATATCCTCAACCTGCCACATATACAGCAGATACTCTGCTATATTCTTTTTCCTTAGTTCACGAGATACAAGCAAAACAATAGAATTTTAGTGTAATGACCAGCTGCCAGTAGCAATAAGCACCGCGCCTATGGCCGAGCCGGCCATCACTGCAATGCCTATCACACGGTTTATTATCATCACTCCCCTAAGGTCGAAACGCGCACGCAGCTTGTTCACCACATAGGTGATGAAGAACCACCAGAGGATTGCTCCGCCGAAGATTGAAATATAGCCTATGAACTGCAGATAGAGAGGCATGTCGGGGAGCATGAAATTGAATGGCGCGAAAAGTCCCATAAAGAGGAGGACTATCAATGGGTTTGACAGAGTTATAAAGAAACCGGTAACGCCGTTGTGGAGCAGGTTGCTCTTGTTACGGCTCACGTTGCGGGTATTCTTCATAGGGTTTGTGCGGAACGTGTGCACGCCGAACACGAACATTATTGTAGCGCCGAGCAGCTGCATCCAGTAGAGTGCCGACTCGTTGCTTATAATGTCATACAGGAATGAAAGGCCGTAACCGGTAACCAGCGCATAGAGCAAGTCGCTGCAGGCAGCTCCCGCGCCTGTCACAAGGCCATAGGCACGTCCCTTGTTCAAGGTGCGCTGTATGCAAAGGACGCCGACAGGCCCCATAGGCGCAGAGGCCACAATGCCAATGAGGATTCCCTTGAGAACCACATCCACTGTCGCCATTTGGGATATCAAATTCTGAAAAACTTCATCCATATTGCAAAGTTGTCATTTTTTTATGAGAAAACAGCAATAGAATGGAGTTTTTTTTCACTATGGGCACAGAAAAAAGACACGCATAGGAAGCAGAGACAAAGAGAACGCCGCAAGGATTTCAGTCATCGTCCTTCAGCAGCCCTGGCCCGCGTATCTTGCCGTCAATGAAAAGCAGCAGGAAAATATCGGCAACTCCCACAAAGATTGCGCAGGCGCCAAGCAGGATTGAGAGCGTAGAGGCAACTGCAAAAGGGTCGGCGAACAGCACCACCGAGGCCAGTGCCGCCAGCAGCGGCGCAACCCCCATCTTCCATGACACGGCACCCGTGCCGCGCAGCCTGAAAAGGAACACCAGGCGGTAGGCCGAGGCCAGGAACAGCGCAACCGCAACCAGCTTAAGGAACATCCCCATGAACATCCCTGGAGAGGCTATGAGCCAAAGGCTGAATGCCATACAGCCCACATTTACAAGCAGGGAGAACGCGACTGGGAGCGCAGAAAGGCCTGGACGGGAGAACAAGAGATTCGCCAGCGATATAAAGGCGGGAACAAAGAACAGCACCCCTACGATACGCACCAGAAGAGGCATTGAGGCCTCGTTCATGAAGACGAGCATTATGCCCACAAAGATAATCACCAGATTCCTTACAAAGTCACTTTTCATATCAGCCTTAATTGCAGGACACCGCGTCCTGGCAATAGAACAATAAGGCGGGGATATTGTTCGCGGGATGGTTATTCCATGCAGAGCGCGATGAAAAGGCCGCCGTCTTTCATGTAGCTGACAGTAAAGTCGCGCGCGGGATACGACGGGAGACCATTCAGGGAAACCGTAATGCAGCCCTGTCCTGCCAGTTCAAAAGGCATTACAGACAGGTTATCCTTGTATGTCCCGCCCACGTTGCCAGTCACCTTAAAAATAGCCTCGCATGAGCACCAGAATGCCAGGGTCTTTGCAGCAGAGTCCTCGCCCGCAAGAGAAATGGCCGACACGCTGCCTACAAACCTGCGGGCCGCAGATACGGCATTGCGCCCTGCAAGCTCCACATCAACCCCCACACGAGCATGCGGCGAATGGGCAAGCACAGCATATCCGCGAGTGTGGGAAATGCTTATGTCGCCTTCGGCACCCACAAGCACAGGCCTTCCCGCCGTATCATAGGCAATACAGGCCGAAGGGCCGCACAGTCGCGCAAGCAGCAGCCGCACGGCAAGCCACTCGGCACGGCGCTGCCCGTCACGGAGGCGTGAGGCCTCAGCGGCATACTTGTCCCCCAACAGTGAGAGCAGTTCGCTGGCACTCTCCGTTATCTCCCATACAGCAACTGAGGCGCCGCCAAGGCTGAACTGACGGAAAAGCGGCATAGGCTATCTATTCATTATCGCCGGACTGCACGGATTCCTTGAGAGGCAAAGTGGCCTTTATGCGCACAATCCTGTGCTTGTTCTTCTCCATCACCTCAAAGATTATGCCGTTGCAGATGATTTTCTCACGCAGCTGGGGAAACTCTCCCTTCACTTCAAGCAGAAGCCCGGCGAGGGAGTCGGCATCGCCCGAAACCTCTTCAAAGTCATCGCTGTCGAGCGAGGTAATCTTGTAGAAGTCGGAGAGCATTGTCCTTCCGTCGAAAAGATAGACATTGTCATCAAGCTGCTCGTATGAGATTTCCGGTTCGTCGAACTCGTCATTAATCTCGCCCACAATCTCCTCAATGATATCCTCAAGGGTTATCAGGCCCGAAACGCCGCCGAACTCATCGACTACAATGGCCATATGCACCTTTACTGTCTGGAAATCGCACAGCAGGTCGTCGATTTTCCTTGTCTCGGGCACAAAGAATGGCTGGCGCAGCAGTGTCTGCCAACGAAAGCTGGCGCCTTTGTTCAGGTGAGGTATAAGGTCCTTTATATAAAGCACCCCGCGCACGTCGTCCTGGGTCTTGCCGTATACCGGTATACGGGAATAGGCGTTCTCCTCGGCACACTTGAGCACATCGGAGTAAGGCGCATGGATATCGAGCATTACCATGTCGAGACGCGATGTCATGATATCCCTCACCGTCTCGTCGCCGAAACGGATTATGCCCTCAAGCATTTTCTTCTGCTCGCCTATCTCGCTGTTGTCGGTAAGCTCAAGCGCCTGCTCAAGCTCATCAACCGAGAGCATGTGGTTCTTCTTCGACACAAGCCTCTGGGTAAAGGTTGTCGAGCGCACCAGGAAGCGCGAGAACGGGCTGAGTATCTTGCTCAGATAGTAGAACTTGCTTGACGAGAAACGTGCGAACGCCAAAGTATTGTTCTTTGAATAGAGCTTGGGCATCACCTCGCCAAACAGCAGCAGCAGGAAGGTGAGCACTACTGTAAGCAACAGGAACTCGAGCCACTCCGCACCCTCGCCAAAATGGAGTATGTCCATAAAGAAGAAGTTAAGCAGCATGACAATTCCCACATTCACGAAATCGTTGATAATGAGAATGGTGGCCAGGAGGCGTTCGGGATTGGCAAGCAATTCCAGCAGACGCTGGTCCTTGGCGGCCTTTGACTCCGAGAGCCCATCGAGCTGCTCGCGGGTCAGCGAGAAGAATGCAATCTCGGAACCCGAAGCAAAGGCCGAGCACAAGAGCAGCAGAAGTGCAACCACAAGCGCCACAAGGGCCTGGGCCGAAGGAGGCGTAACGCTTATGGGCAACGCAAAAGAATGAATCTGCGCAAACGCAGCTAAGAATGTATCCAAGGCAAAAAGTTTTAGTTATCAGAAAGGTCCTTCCCCCTTGTTGGGGTCCCACACCATTTTGTTGGGGCTCGATGCCGACGGATTAGGGGTTTCACCTGATGGCGCAGCGCCTGTTCCCCTTGAAGAGAGCATCTCCATAGTCTCGGCAAGGATTTCGGTACGGTAGCGACGGATACCGTTCTGGTCCTCGTATGTGTTTGTCCTTATCTTGCCCTCGATATATATGCGGTCGCCCTTATGGACATACCTCTCGGCAACCTCGGCAAGGCCGCCCCAGAGCACAATGTTGTGCCACTCGGTCCTTTCGGGCACCTGCGTGCCGTTCTGCAGGGTATAAGCGCGCTCGGTTGTGGCCAGCACCATGTTAGCCACGGCCACATTACGGTCGAGATGACGCACATCGGGGTCCTTGCCCACATTACCAATGAGGATTACTTTGTTTACTGACATATTCTTATTCTTATTATTTATTAGTAGTTTCTTTAAAAGCTGCTGCAAAGTTAGCAAATTCGGATGGCATATCAAGCATTTTTGCAAATATATACAAAGCATTGTCTATTTTAGACTTAACTAAAAGTACAAACAGAATATTTTTTTGAAAAAAAAGCGCATAAATTTCGGCAGAAGCAAAAAAAACTATATATTTGCAAACTGAAAATCAAGAAGCTGCCTTAACCTGTGCAGTTTCCGGCAGATTGACTTTTAATATCAATTATATAAATCGTAAGAAAGATGACAAAAGCAGAGATTGTAAACGAGATTGCGAAGAAGACAGGTATTGAGAAATCTGTGGTTTTGACAACTGTAGAATCATTCATGGAGGTTGTAAAGGACTCCCTGTCTAACCAGGAACCGGTTTATTTGCGTGGATTCGGCAGCTTCATCATCAAGCACAGAGCCGAGAAGACAGCCCGCGATATCCACAAGGAGAAGACCATCACCATCCCGGCGCATGACATTCCGGCATTCAAGCCAGCCAAGACATTCATGAACGATGTGAAAAAATAATAGTGATTAATTAATAAATTTTGTAAATTATGCCAAGCGGAAAGAAAAAGAAAAGACATAAGATGTCTACGCACAAGCGTAAGAAAAGACTGAGGAAGAACAGACATAAGAACAAGTAATTCAGTCTGCGCAAACACAAGAAACAAACTTGCAGGAATGGTTTACAGGACTCCAGGTTTGTTTTTTGTTTTAGACAGGAAACCCTGATGAGGTCAAGGGCCTCGCCTCAAGCAAAAGAGGCCTGCCAAAATCAAATGATAGTATTGTGACAAGCGAACTTATTGTAGATGTCCATTCGCAAGGAGTCTCCATTGCTATTACCGAAGAGAAGCAGCTGGTGGAGTTCCAACGCGAAGAACAGGCCGAAACATTCTCGGTGGGCAACATCTATCACGGGCGCGTAAAGAAAATCATGCCCGGACTGAACGCCTGCTTTGTAGATGTCGGTTCCGAGAAGGAAGCGTTCCTGCACTATTCCGATTTAGGCCCACAATTCTACTCTCTTCAGAAATACCTGAAGCAGGTCACAAGCGACCGCAAGAAAAGCTTCCCAATCGCTAAGGCAGCAATAATGCCCGAGAAGAAGAAGGAAGGGAACATTTCCGAAGCATTGCAGACGGGACAGGAGATTCTGGTACAGATTACCAAGGAGCCCATCAACACAAAAGGGCCCAGGCTCACCTGCGAGCTCTCGTTTGCCGGACGATTCCTGATACTTATACCGTTCGAGGACAAAGTATCGGTATCATCAAAGATAAAGTCCCCCGAGGAGCGCACACGCCTCAAGCAGCTCATCCAGAGCATAAAGCCGAAGAACTTCGGCATTATCGTGCGCACAGTTGCCGAAGGCAAGAGAGTTGCCGAGCTGGACAGCGAGCTCCGCTCGCTTGTAAGCAGCTGGGAGACCCTCGTAGGGAAGGTGCAGAAGAGCACCAAACCGCCAACAATGGTTCACGAGGAGTCGGACAGGACACTCGCGCTGCTGCGCGACCTTTTCAACCCGTCCTACGAAAGCATACACGTGAACGACATTGAGGTATATAAAAGGATAAGGGATTACGTCTCAGTAATTGCTCCCGAAAGCTTAGACATAATCAGGCTCTACCGTGGAGAGAATCCCATATTCGACCACTTCGGAATAACAAGGCAGATAAAGTCCTCATTCGGCAGGATTGTATCTTTCAAAGGCGGCGCTTACCTTGTAATAGAGCACACCGAGGCACTCCACGTAGTGGACGTGAACAGCGGCAACAGGGCACGCAACAACGCGAGCAACCAGGAAGAGAATGCCCTAGAGGTGAACCTTGGCGCTGCCGACGAGCTTGCGCGGCAGCTCAGGCTCAGGGACATGGGAGGCATAATTGTCGTCGACTTCATTGACATGGACAAGGCCGAGCATCGCCAGGCACTGTATGAAAGGATGACCGAGAACATGAGCCGCGACAGGGCAAAGCACAACATCCTGCCGCTCAGCAAGTTCGGCCTAATGCAGATTACCCGCCAGAGGGTACGCCCGGCAACCAGCCTCGAAGTTGAAGAGAACTGCCCTGTGTGCCATGGCAAAGGCAAGATACAGCCCTCGGTACTCTTTACCGAGACACTGGAGAGTAAAATTGAGACACTTGTAAAGACCATTGGGACCAAGAGGTTCAGGCTGCATGTGCACCCGTATGTGGCAGCCTACATAAACCAGGGAATAATTTCCCTGTACAGGAAATGGCAATTCAAGTACGGAATGGGAGTTCGTGTCATTGCCGACCAGAAACTGGCCTATCTTGAGTATCACTTCTACGACAGGAACGGCAACGAAATTGACATGAAAGAGGAACAAGAGATCAAGAAATGATTGCCCAGGCAATCAGCCGCAAGAAAAAGATGAGCGCCACGCAGCGCTCACCTTTTTTATATCCTAGAATGAAGTGAGTGCGATATAGACACCCACCCTTACATCCTCTGCCAGAATTCAACATACTGCCTGGCAACCTTTTCGGGGGCGTGGTGCCTTGCGACAAGCTCCACGCTCTGCTGCTGCAAGGCGGCAATCCTGTCCCTGTTCTCTACAAGCCACACAAGCCTGGCGTACACATCGGCCTCATCGGGGAGAACATTTATCATAGGGCGTAGCGACTCCTCGCCAAGCATTGCGTAGCACTCCTCCTCGGCACCGCCAACAACTACCTTTCCCTTTGACATCGCAAGCAGCGCGTTCATTCCAGGCGAGTAGCCGTAGAGCTGGTCAAGCAGCACATCGCACTCGTCAACCATCCTTGAGTACTCCTCAAAAGGCACGCTCTCGGCCTTGAGCATTTCGCATTTATCGGGATAGGCGGCCACCACGCGCTCAAGCGCACGCAGCATTATATCGGTGCCCTTATATATGCTGCGCTCCTTCTGCACGCCAATGAAGAAACGCAGCTTGCGCGATGTATCATACCACCCAGTACATTCCGCACTGGCAGCCAGCGGAAACGGGATATACGCAAGCCTTGAGGCATAAGGCCCCTTGTACGCTGCAAAATACTCGTATAGCCCGGCAACGATGCCATTGCATGTCTGCGCAATCTCGCGGTTGAGCATTGCCTTGGGAGTGCCGGTCCAGCCGGCAGCCTGCTCTATGGTGTATTCATTGGCTATATCCTTCTCGCCTATGTTGAAATCGGAATAGCGGAAGAGGCGCGGCCTGCGCATGCATGCCTCTACCCAATATGCGTCCATGCCGTAAGCCCCAAGGAACACCTTGCCGTTATGCCTTCTGAGGTAACGGTACACTGGCGCAATGCGCTCGGCCTTGAGCTCGAGGAACATGGGGTTTATCAGCTGCACCACATCATACCCACGCAGCCTTGGCAGCAGCAAGCAGAGCCTTAGCATATAGCACAGCCCGCCCCACTTGGTATACTTGCGCACCAGCGATATGTCGCGCCTGTAGTCCTTCCAGAAGTCGCCGTTGCTCACTACACACACAGTGTGACCGAGGGAGCGGAGCCCCTCGGCAAGCGTCCAGTGGACATTGCTATATTCGCCCAGCAGCAGTATTCTCATCTCTTTGCGGGCTTATGCTTTGGAATCACAAGGCGCAGCACCCTCATGCCCCACTTCCTGTTCGCGAGGAACCTGAAGGCCTTGTACTTGAAAGAATAGGCGGCCTGCGGAAGCGGGAAAAGCCCTAGAGGAGAAAGACGCTCCTGGCATAGGGCATATACATCCTTGGCCTTGCGCCCGTCATACATGAGGCCGCGTATGGCATCAACGGCAAGCATGTTCATCTTGCGGCCCAGCCCGGCGCTCTGCAGCACATTGGCCGTCGCGGCATTTGCCTCCCTGAAGGCAGCCAGGCTCTCTATCACAGTAAAGAAATCACCTATGCGCCTCTCCTCGAACTCCCTTGAGCTGCTTGCCGTTGTAGAGCCGCTCCTGGTGCAGTAGCAATAGAGGACAGCATTGCTCTCCACAAGTGTCTGCGCATGGTAATGGAGCATTGTGTTGAACTCCTCATCTTCGTGGAATATGTTCTCGGTAAAGCGAACCCCGTTCTCCACAGCAAGGTCCTTGAGGAAGAAATAGGTACACGGACTGCCGAAGAGGTTATTCTCCCTCATATGCACAGCGCCGCTAATAGTGTTGCTGAAGCTGACGGGTGTTTTCCTGAATTTCTTTGGAGCGGCGCCCTGCGGCTGCACATGATAGAAGAAACGGAGAATCTGCGGGCACTCGGCACGCAGCGCAAGAAGGCACTGGGAGAACTGCCCGTTATCGAAGAGATAGTCATCGGCATCGACAAACTGTATATACTTGCCGCGGGCCTCCTCTATGCCCCTGTTGCGGGCCGCCCCGGGACCGCCATGGGCGGCAAGGACAAGCCTTACATGCGGGTGCGCATACTGTGCCTCTACCCAAAGGGGCGGGCAAGCCGAACCGTCATCAACCACAATAACCTCAAGGTCCTCTTCTGGGGCGCGCTGCAGCAGGATACTGTCAATGCAGCGCCTCAGGAGCCCTTCGGGGAGATTGTAGTGCGGTATGACAATTGATAGCAGCATAATCAGTGCAGTTTCTTGCGGAACATAGCCAGCAGGCGACAATGGAAACTTGCGCCAAACAAGGCAAAGGATGTGTATTTAATTTTCTGCCTGATACTGAAATCAGACTTATAAAGCGTTGCAATATCAATCTTGCGTCCCTTGATGAGCGCAAGTGCCTTCCTGAGCCCATCCTTGTCACTGTCGGAGCAGCGGCATAGGTCGACAAGGTTATCTACGCAGCGCAGCAGAATCCTGTTGGCCTTCTCTTCAAGTCCTGGGATGGCCGCACATTTCTCGTGCAGCGTTGCAAGGTTGCGGTAAAGATAGAAATACGAGCCGAAAGAGTGGCGGTTGCATATGCCGCCTTCATTGTCATAATAGTAGTAGAAACCGGCGTCGGAATAGTACACAGTATTGCTGCTCTCTATGAGCATTGGAGTGACCAGGGTATCCTCAAAGACCTCGCCCTCGGGATATCGCACGAACATGAACAGGTCGGCACGGTATATCTTGTTCCAGGCAAAGCAATGCTCATATCCTTCACGCTTCACCCAGTCGGCGAAGACAGCCTCGTTGCCCGAGACCTTTTCTGGAGCAAAGGAGACTATGCTGCTCCTTGGCGACTCGTAGTACTTGTGTACCGGGAACTCAAGGATATCGACATCGGGGTTGGCACGCAGTATATTCATATTATAGTAATATGTGCCCGACGCCACAGCGTCATCACCGTCAACAAACGTAATGTACTCGCCCCTTGCAGCGGCAATGCCTGCATTACGGGCCGACGAGAGACCGCCGTTCTTCTTGTGTATCACTCTCACCTTGTCACATTCCTGGGCATAGCGGTCGCATATTGCGCCGCAGCTGTCGGGCGACCCGTCATCTACCAGGATAAGCTCATAGTCGGTATATGTCTGCTGCAGGATGCTCTCGATACACCTCTGCAGGTAACGCCTAACCTTGTAGACCGGCACTATGATACTCAGTTTCATTCCTTGACCTATACTTTACGCCTTCAACATTAACGCCGCACACATATCCCTGCGACTTTTCGCAAAGATAATAAAATAAGGCAAATGTTCCGATAAAACGGGGATTTTATTTAGAGAGCATTTTTATTTGCGCTCTCTATCTGCGTCCAAAGACAGCACGCGGCCTCGAGGCAAGCCCCGTTCTCGGCGAGCAGCCCTCTATGCCCTCTATCTGCACGCGGCATAAGAGCGCTTCTTCGCGTGGCTATTTACGCGCTTGACGTAAAAAAAACAGCGCGGACCTTATTTATTCGCCCGTTTATTGCTATCTTCGCGAATAGCAATGGACAGGCAAGCACAGGACAACAGCGGCAAGGCCGCTTACAGGAACATAATAAAGTATCTGGGTATCTTCGGCGGTGCCCATGGCCTTTCCATTATCCTTAATATCCTGCGCACAAAAGTCTCCAGTATACTGCTTGGCGTTGCCGGACAGTCAATCATCACACTCTCAAGCCGCACAGTGCAGATGTTCAGCGACGGCACTGGGCTAAGCATTGGATTCAGCGCCGTACGCAAGATTTCACACACCTACGAGAATTCCACCCAAGAGGAACTTGAACGCTGCATAAAGGTTGTACGCAGCATTGCATTTGCGACAGGAGTAGCCGGGATGCTGCTCATGCTCATTTCAGCACCGTTCATCAGCGACTGGATATTCGAGGAGTCAAGCACCTACTACCAGCCCAGGATTATGGCACTCTCGCCCGTTGTACTGGCCATGGCGGTATCAAATGGCGAAATAGCCATACTGCGAGGCACAAGGCGGCTGAACAGCATTGCGGCATATACCCTGCTCACAGCGATACTGTCGCTGGCAATCACCCTACCGGCATACTTCTTCATTGGCATTGGCGGCATTTTCCTTGCAATCATCGCCACTGCACTAGCACAAATGCTAATGCTTCTAAAGTATACGGTACCGCACTACAGCTACAGGATTTCCGCGCCTTCAAAGACCATACTGCAAGAGGGACTTGACATAATCAGGCTAGGGGCCGGCTACATCTTTGCCTCCATATTCACGTCACTCTCAATGTGGATTGCGTGCGCACTGCTTTCCAGTTCGGGCGACGGCTGCACCGTAGGGCTTTTCAGTGCTGGGTATGTAATGGTCACGCTCCTGCCCGGAATGCTTTTCGCTGCGCTCGATTCAGAATACTACCCGCGCCTGTCTGGCGTTGCGTCAGACATCCGCGCGTGCAACAGGATGATAAACGAGCAGATTGAGGTGCAGCTGCTGGTGCAGCCGCCCATGCTCATGGCATTCACCCTGGCAATGCCCGTCCTTGTCCCTCTGTTCTACCGGCAGGACTTTGTCCCGGCAGTAGCGATGGCGCAGCTGGCAATGGCAGGAATGTTCATGCGCACCATCAGCTTCCCCCTCTCGTTCCTTGCGCTGTCCAAGAACGACACGCTTGTATTCGTTGCCATGGAGGCTGTTTTCAACATACTCTTTGTAGTGCTTATTGTAGGCGGATATACATTCGGGGACCTGGTTGGGACTGGCGCAGGAATAGCCCTGCTGCACACGCTCGACCTGATAATGATATATGCCGTAGCCCGCCTCAGGTACAGTTTCAGGCTCTCGCAGAACGCCTGGCGCTATTTCCTTTTGCAGCTGCTGCCATTCACATGCATAATCACTGCGACCCAGGCGCTTGGAAGCGGTGCCGCCTACTGGCTGGCAGGCGGTGCATGCGTCCTGCTATCGGGCCTGGCAAGCCTCTATTTCTTTAGCAGGCTGGCCATTATACCCAAGTCAATAACGCGTATTGCAACAAGGATATTCAAAAGGACACGATGAAAAACACGCTTGCCATAATCGCACTGACTGCCATTTGCTGTATTCCTTCACGGGCACAGCACAAGAGCAGCGAATTCTGCTCGCCATTCGATTTCGGGCTGGTACTCAGCGGCAATTTCGGCGAGCTCAGGTCCAACCATTTCCATTCAGGCCTTGACTTCAAGACGCAGGGTGTAACAGGCAAGCCAATAAGGTGCGTTGCCGACGGGTACATTTCGCGCGCCACCGTGCAGCCTGGAGGATACGGCCTTGCGCTTTATGTGAGGCATGACAACGGATACATGACCGTATACGGGCACCTTGACCGTTTCCCGCCAGCCGTTGAGAATGCAGTACGCGAGGCACAGTACAGGAAGGAGTCCTTCGCTGCTGACATCACATTCAGCAAGGACAGCCTTAGGGTAAGGCAAGGAGAAGTGCTCGCCTATGCAGGCAACAGCGGATATTCTTTCGGGCCGCACCTTCACTTCGAGGTACGCGACTCAACAGGCAACGAACTCTATAACCCCATGCAGTTCTATTCAGGCATGCTTAAGGACAGCAGGCCGCCATTGGCCTCCAAGGTCGCGGTATACCCGTTCCCTGGTGCAGGCGCAGTTGGCACAGAGGCTGAATCAAGGACATACAGCATAGCAGGCAGCACTGTAAGCGACACCATAGAGGCATGGGGTATGGTTGGGCTAGGAATAAAGGCACTCGATTACATGGACGGCACAAGCAACAAGTACGGCGTATACCGCATAGAACTGCTTGTCGATGACAGCCTGCGTTTCTCAAGCACAATGGACAGTTTCTCGTTCAGCGAGAACAGGCTCATAAACGCATGGACAGACTACCCCAGGCACATAGACGGGAACGAGTGGTTCCAGCGCATGCACATACTAGGCAACTGCCCGCTGCGTGCATTGCATGCAGGCTGCGGCAGAGGGTGGATTGATATTGACGAGGAGCGCCCATACAAGATTGAATGCCGCCTGAGCGACTACCACGGCAACAGCAGCAGCTACACGTTCAGTATTCAGGGCAAGAGGCAGGAACAGCCCGCCGAAGGCGGAGCGCACGCCCTGTTCTGGTTCATGAGCAACGCCATAGAGCATGAAGGAATGCGCCTGCATATACCCTGCGGCGAGCTCTTCTGCAGCACAAGGCTTGACGTAGAGGAGAGCGCTGGTGCCTTCGGGTATTCAAGGAGATACACTATCGGCAAAGAGCCAGTCCCCCTGTGGCATAGCGCAACCCTGGCAATAAAGGCAGACTCTGCTACAGCAGACACCTCAAGGCTTTACATAAAGCGCATAACCCGGAAAGGCGGATACTCCATAGGAGGGAAATACAGCAACGGATGGGTTACGGCCAGCGTAAGCTCGCTCGGCTGCTTCGAGATTGCTGCCGATACAGTGCCGCCATCCCTGAGGCCGCTTAACGAGAAGGGATGGGCAAGAAACAGGAAAGCGCTCTTTGCCGTTACCGACAAGGAGACATCCATAAGCTCGTTCCGCGGGACGGTAGACGGCAAGTTCGCCCTTTTCACCTACAGCAGCAAGAACGGGCGCATTGCGCTTGACCTCAAGAAGGAGGGGATTCCCCATGGCAGGCGCCTTATAAGGCTGGAGGTAACCGACGCATACGGCAACACCGCCGTGTATGAGAAGACAATTGACTTTAAATAAGATAACCAAGCATGAAAAAGACAGCACTATTACTTTTGGCATTCGCCCTGTGGTTCACATCATCAGAGGCATGCACCAACTTCCTTGTCGGCAAGAAGGCTTCGGCCGACGGGTCAGTATTCATCTCCTACAGCGCCGACAGCTACGGCATGAGCGGCTTTATCGCACACTTCCCCGCAGCAGTACATCCCGAGGGGACGATGCGCGAGATATACAACTGGGATTCAGGCGACTACATCGGGCGTATCCCCGAGGCAAGAGTCACATACAATGTCCTTGGCAACATCAACGAGCACCAGGTAGCCATTGCCGAGACCACCTTCGGCGGACGCGAGGAACTTGTCGACACAGCCGGCCTCATCGACTACGGCAACCTCATCTACATAGCACTGCAGCGTTCACGCACAGCACGCGAGGCAATTGACGTCATGACATCGCTTGTCCAGGAATACGGCTATTACAGCAGCGGCGAGAGTTTCTCCATAGCCGACCCCAACGAGGCATGGATTCTTGAGATGATTGGCAAGGGAGGAAAGGAGAAAGGCGCCGTGTGGGTTGCCATACGCATCCCCGATGACTGTATCTCGGCACACGCAAACCAGGCGCGCATACGCAAGTTCGACATGAAGGACAAGGAGAATGTGCGCTACTCTAAGGATGTAATAAAGTTCGCACGCAAGATGGGATACTTCAGCGGCAAGGACGAGGATTTTGACTTTGCAGCAGCATACTGCCCTGCCGACTTCGGAGGCCTGCGCTACTGCGACGCGCGAGTGTGGAGCTTCTTCAACATGTTCGGGCAGGAGGATATGGGCAAGTACCTTGCCTGGGCGTCGGGCGACGCCACTGCCGAGCCTATGCCTCTTTACATGAAGCCAAAGGCACCCGTATCGCTGCAGGACATGCAGCGTGGCATGCGCGACCACTACGAAGGCACTCCCTTTGATGTCACTGCCGACCTTGGCGCTGGGCCTTACTGCATGCCCTACCGCCCATCGCCCCTGAGTTTCAAGGTAGACGGCAAGGAGTACTTCAACGAGCGCCCCATCTCGACATTCCAGACAGCGTTCACCTTTGTTGCCCAGCTGCGCGGATGGCTTCCCAATGCCATTGGCGGCGTGATGTGGTTCGGTACCGATGACGCCAACATGGTAGTGTTCACGCCTGTATACTGCTGCGCTACCACAGTCCCCGACTGCTACAAGGAGGAGTTTGCCGACCCGGTAGAGTTCTCATGGAAGTCATCCTTCTGGGTATTCAACTGGGTATCGAACATGATATACCCCAAATACTCAATGGTTATTGACGACATGCGCGCGCTGCAGGGCAGCCTTGAGGCAAAGTACTATGAGCAGAGCAAGGAGGTAGAGGCCGAGGCTTTTGCAGTAATCAAGTCATCGCCCAGATATGCAGCCAGCATACTCACCAGTTTCACATGCAGCAGCGCCGAGGAGACCCTGAGCGCATGGAAGGCATTCGGCGAGAAGATAATTGTCAAGTACAATGACCTTGTAGTAAAGGAAGAGAAGAACGGCAGGCTGCAGCGCGGCAAGACCGGCCTTGGCGGCAGGATAGCACGCCCCGGCTATCCGCAGGAATACCTCAGGAGAATTGTGGAGCAGACTGGCGACAAATACCTGATACCGCAAGCAAAATAACAATATTATTGTTTTTATTTTAGGATTTGTATATATTTGCAGATAGCTGCAATAAATGCAGTCCCTTTGCAAGAGAGCAACTTAACTAATAACTAACAGCAATATGGACCAGGAATTGATTAGAATGGTAACGGACAAGGCTACAGAGTGGCTTTCTCCGGCTTATGACGAAGAGACACGCAAGGAAGTACAGGCAATGCTCGACAACGAGGACAAGACCCCGCTTATCGACGCCTTCTACCGCGAGCTCGAGTTCGGTACAGGCGGCCTGCGCGGTATCATGGGCGCAGGAAGCAACCGCATGAACATCTATACTGTTGGAAAGGCGACACAAGGCCTTGCCAACTACCTCAACGAGTGCTTCAAGGACCTGGAGCAGATTTCAGTTGTAGTGGGTCACGACTGCCGCAACAACAGCCGCCTTTTTGCCGAGATCTCGGCAAACATATTCTCGGCAAACGGCATTAAGGTATACCTTTTCGAGGACCTTCGCCCTACTCCTGAAATCTCTTTCGCTATCCGTCACCTTGGATGCCAGAGCGGCGTGAACATCACAGCCAGCCACAACCCAAAGGAGTACAACGGCTACAAGGCATACTGGGACGACGGCGCACAGATGCTTGCCCCGCACGATGTAAACACAATCAAGCACGTTGAGAGCGTGAAGGTCGAGGACATCAAGTTCCAGGGCAACCCCGCACTCATTGAAGTAATTGGCGAAGAGGTTGACAACGCTTTCCTCGACGCAGTAAAGGGCCTCATCATTGACCCAGAGGTTATCGAGCGCCACAAGGACCTTAAGATTGTCTACACCCCAATCCACGGCTGCGGCCGCGTGCTCATCCCTGCGTCACTGCGCCGCTGGGGCTTTGAGAACATCCACTGCGTGGAAGAGCAGATGATTAAGGACGGCAACTTCCCGACAGTAGTCTCTCCAAACCCAGAGAACCCCGAGGCAATGACTATGGCAATAGACCTTGCCAAGAAGATTGACGCCGACCTCGTAATGGCATCCGACCCCGACGCCGACCGCCTGGCCATCGCATGCAAGAACAAGGCAGGCGAATGGATGATAATCAACGGCAACCAGACCTGTATGATGTTCCTCTACTACATCATCACCCAGTACACAAAGCTAGGCAAGATGACAGGCAAGGAGTTCGTTGTGAAGACCATCGTTACAACCGAGGTTATCAAGAGCATTGCCGAGAAGAACAACCTTAAGATGTACGACTGCTACACTGGTTTCAAGTGGATTGCAAAGGTTATCCGCGACAACGAAGGCATTGCAAAGTACATTGGCGGCGGCGAGGAGAGCTTCGGTTTCCTGGCCGAGGACTTCTGCCGCGACAAGGACGCCGTATCGGCATGCAGCCTCATTGCCGAGGTTGCCGCATGGGCAAAGGACAACGGCAAGACCCTTTACGAGCTGCTCATGGACATCTATGTTGAGTACGGTTTCTCAAAGGAGATTACAGTAAACGTTGTCAAGCCAGGCAAGAGCGGTGCCGACGAGATTCGCCAGATGATGGAGAACTTCCGCGCCAACCCTCTCAAGGAGATGGCAGGCGAGAAGGTTGTATGCTACAAGGACTTCAAGACCATGAAGCAGACCGACGCCGAGGGCAATGTTACCGACATTGACATGCCAGAGCCTTCAAACGTTCTCCAGTACTTTACCGAGAGCGGCAACAAGGTTTCCGTACGTCCTTCAGGAACAGAGCCAAAGATAAAGTTCTACATGGAGGCCAAGGGCAAGATGGGCTGCCGCGAGTGCTATGCCGACGCATGCGCAAAGGCCGACGAGACAATCAAGGCCATGAAAGAGGCTATGGGTATCTGATACCATTCCATTCTGTATACCAATTATGGCGGGCATGCCCGCCATAATTTTTTATAACTCCACTAAAAAAGTCAGGACCCAAAAAGAGTCCTGACCGAAGTAGCGCCTACGGGAATCGAACCCGTGTTCCATGCGTGAGAGGCATGTGTCCTAACCCCTAGACGAAAGCGCCATGTGAGCATTCTAATAATTTTGCAGCAATAGCTGCTGTTTTGTAGCGCCTACGGGAATCGAACCCGTGTTCCATGCGTGAGAGGCATGTGTCCTAACCCCTAGACGAAAGCGCCGTGCAAAAATAAGCGGAAGCTGGGGGATTCGAACCCCCGGTACGGTAACCCGTACGGCAGTTTAGCAAACTGCTGGTTTCAGCCACTCACCCAAACTTCCATTTGGAATAGCTTACGCCCTTATTTTGCGTTGCAAAGGTAAGGCAAATCCTTGGAACACGCAAATATTCCAAGGATTATTTTTGAAAAAAGCAGCATTTACAGTTTTTTTGGACTTACCATCCCGACAGAGCAAAGTCCAAGGCTACAAGCAATAGATTCATCGCCGCACCCATAAGGGGTGCAGGGAAGCGGTTGCAAGCCAATCAGTACTCCACCTTGTCCTCCTTGTCGCGCCACGCATTGAATGGCGCCTGCGCCTCGTCGCGGAGGATATTCTCTACTGGCTTATGCCTCTTCTCAGGCTTGAGTTCGAGCTCACGGTAAATGAAAGAGTCGTCAAAGTTTACGGCCGCTGCGTCGTGCTGGCTTGCCCCATAGTATATCTTGTCAATGTGCGCCCAGTAGATTGCGCCAAGGCACATTGGGCAAGGCTCGCATGATGTATACAGCACACACCCGCCCAAGTCAAATGTGCCCAGCCTTGAGCATGCCTGGCGTATTGCGTTGACCTCGGCGTGGGCCGTAGGGTCATTATTCGCAGTAACCCTGTTGGCACCAGTCGCCACAATCTTGCCATCCTTCACAATGACAGCGCCGAAAGGACCGCCGCCGTTCTTCACATTCTCTACAGCAATGGCAATTGCCTGTCTCATAAAATCCTCATGTCCCATAACGCATTCAACATCTTAGATATTCAATACAGTGCCTAAATTTAGGCAGTTTGCCTGTATATACCAAACAAAAGAGAGATGAATACTGTTCGCAACACTATTTCCACTGGAACCGTAAGGATTGACAGGATACAAGGCACTCGCAATAGAAACACAGACAGTGCTGTCCTTTAGCTAATCCTTAGGCACTTGCATTGAGATTCAGGCCCATCATCTGGGCTTTGCGCTTGGCCTAACGCCCCTTGCCGACAAAATGCCTGTCAATGTATGCAAAGAAGGCGTCCTTGTACATGTCCCCTATGGGCACATACACATCGCCGTCATACACGATACGCATTTTCGAGACCTCCCTAATCTTGTTAAGGTTGACAACATAGGAGCGGTGCACTCTCATAAAGCTATCGGCGGGCAGCGTCTCCTCAATCTTCTTCATGCTCAGGAGCGATATAATAGGTTTCTGCTGGCCTTCGACAAAAATGCGCACATACTCGCTCATGCTCTCGATGTATACAATGGAATCTACGGGCACACGAAGTATACGGTAGTCGGACTTCACGAAAAGACTGGCGCCATTCTCGCCCACATCGGCAACCTCTTCCGTCCCATACTGCCGCAAATTACGCAGGACATACATCTCGTGAACCTTATTGGCGGCCCTTAGAAAGTCGTCAAAGCCTATGGGCTTGAGCAGGTAGTCTACAGCATTCACCCTAAAGCCCTCGATGGCATACTCGGAATACGCAGTAGTGAACACAACCATCGGCGGCGCAGAGAGCGAGCGCACCAGCTGCACGCCGTCAATATCGGGCATGCTTATGTCCACGAACATTACATCTATCCCGCCTTGCGAGAGCACCTCCAGCGCCTCGGCCGCCGAACTGCACGACACTGCGCACTCCATGAACGGCACACGCTCCACATACTTCTCGAGCTGCATTACTGCCAGCGGCTCGTCATCAACTATTATACACTTAATCATATTGCACAGGGATTTTAAGTCCAACGTTATACCATTCGCCGTCATTGCTTATATGCAGCGCCGCCTTATCGCCATAGAGCAGCTGCAGGCGTTTCCTTGCGTTCCCCACGCCAATGCCGCCCTGCTCCGCAGCAATAGGCGCTGCAGGGCCTGACGGTACTGTATTCCGGCATGTGAACAGGAGTGTCCCCGCCTTATCGTCCACCCGCAACGCGACATCTATTACCGTTTTTTTCTTGTACGTGACACCATGCTTGAAAGCGTTCTCGACAAACTGCATGAAAAGCATTGGCGGCACAAATATGCCATGGGTATCTTTTTCAAAGGATGTCCTTATCTCAATCTTCCCAGTGTAGCGCAGACGCATGAGGTCAATGTATCCATTCATAAAGGAAATCTCTTTTTCCAATGGGACCGACGCGACCGAGGTATCATAGAGCACATAGCGCATCATCCTTGAGAACTCCTGGATAGCAACCTGCGCCTTCTCCTTGTCAATATCAATCAAGGCATGGATATTATTCAGGGTATTCATGAAGAAATGAGGATTTATCTGATAGCGCAGATACTCTAGATTGGAGCGCAGCTGCTCCTTCTCAAGTTCCTTGACATGCTCGTCACGCCGTATCGTAAAGAAGAAGAGCCTGACACAGATATTGAATACCAGCACAAACGCCGCTATCAGAATCTGCACATTACGCGGGTTCACAAAGAAGCCCCAGACCTCGCGCTTCAGCGGCACCTTGACATTATCGATACCAGGCGGCCTTTCCAACGGGAAAGACATGTATATAATAGTACATGCCACTATTATACATAGCAGATATAGCACAAAAAGCCTTCCCCTCTTTTTATAAAGAAGGAAAGGCATAAGTATGTTATTGTTCAGGACAAACAATATCATCGCCGGAAGCAAGAACTCCCAGAAGGAGAGCATCTCCTTAAAAGTAGGGAAGAAAGAGACGTCCTTGATTATTGAGCCCAGAACAGGCGACAGCAGCAATATGCTCCAGAAAAGGAGATATATCACATACTCAACTGTTCTCTTTCCTACATTCCAGGCCATTGTTCCATATTTGCATGGCGCAATTTACACATTTATTCATCACGGAGAGAACAAAATCGGCCGATGGCGGAAAGTAATCGGCCAACCCGTCACTTCACAGCCTTGAAGCTCATGTCAAGCCCCTTTACCGAATGAGTGAGCGCGCCCACAGAGATAAAGTCGACCCCGCAGAGAGCATAATCGCGCAGAGTGTCGAATGTAATGCCGCCCGAAGACTCTGTCTCGTAACGGCCGGCAACCATCTCCACCGCCTTACGCGTCTTCCCGGTATCGAAGTTGTCGAACATAATACGCTGCACGCCGCCCATGTCAATCACCTTCTGCAAGTCCTCAAGCGTGCGCACCTCAACCTCAATCTTCAGTTCCTTGCCACATGCCTTGCAATAATCCTTGGCACGCTGCACGGCCTGCTCAATGCCGCCGGCAAAGTCAACATGGTTGTCCTTGATGAGAATCATGTCGAAAAGGCCTATACGGTGGTTCACGCCTCCGCCAATGCGCACGGCCTCCTTCTCCATGATGCGCATGCCGGGAGTAGTCTTGCGCGTATCGAGCACACGGGTACCAGTACCCTCCAGTTCCTTCACATAGCGGCGTGTCATTGTCGCAATACCGCTCATTCGCTGCATAACGTTGAGCATAAGGCGCTCAGTCTGCAGCAGCGAGCGCACGCTGCCTGTAACGTACATAGCAATGTCGCCCTTCTTCACCTCGGCACCATCCTCAATGAGCACCTCAACCTGCAGGTTCTCGTCAAAGCGCGCGAAAATGCGCTTTGCCATCTCAACGCCGGCCAGCACGCCATCCTCCTTAATAAGAAGCATGTTCTTTCCCATAGCCTCGGCAGGGATAGTAGATAGTGTCGTGTGGTCACCGTCACCGATATCCTCGGCAAATGCAAGGTCAATAAGCCTATCAATAAGCTCGTCTTTCACGTTCATAGTACTGTATGTTTTTGCTGTTAGTTTCCGCGAAGATAAATAAATCTCCCAATTAGTGCAAAGGCTTAGGTTGTTTTGTTGCATGTTCAGTATACAATCATTCACCCGCAGTCCACTCAATTCCTTTTTCATTAAGGTATCCAATACACTCCTTACTGCCGGCAGCTGCACCCCGCTTGATATATTCAACAGTCCGGGCCTTATCATCCATCCCTGCATATATAACCGCTATATTCAGGCAGACAACACCCACCATAGGATGACGCTCACCGAAAACCTCCAAAAGAATATCAAGCGCCTTGACGTGATTCTCTAAGGCGGCCGAACAGTTGCCTTGACTATCATAGACAACACCTATATTGTTATAACTGGCTGCAACATCAGGATGGCGCTCGCCGAAGACCTCCAAACGGATGTCAAGAGCCTTGGTGTAATGCTCCAAGGCGGAAGGATAGTTGCCTTGACTATCGTAGACAGCACCTATATTGTTATAACTGGTTGCAACATCAGGATGGCGCTCGCCGAAGACCTCCAGACGGATGTCAAGAGCCTTGGCGAAATGCTCCAAGGCGGCAGGATAGTCACCTAGACTGTCGTAGACGCCACCTATATTGTTATAACTGGTTGCGACATCAGGATGACGCTCGCCGAAGACCTCCAAACGGATATCAAGAGCCTTGGCGTAATACTCCAGGGCGGTTGAATAGTTGCCTTGACTGTCGTAGACGCCACCTATATTGTTATAACTGGTTGCGACATTAGGATGACGCTCGCCGAAGACCTCCAAACGGATATCAAGAGCCTTGGCGTAATGCTCCAAGGCGGCAGGATAGTTGCCTTGACTACTATAGACAGCACCTATATTGTTATAGCCAACCGCAACTTTAGGATGGCGCTCGCCGAAAGCTTCCAGTTCAATTTCAATCGCCTTGGCGTAATACTCCAAGGCGGCTGAATAGTTGCCTAAACAATAGTGGACAAAGCCTATATCATTATAACTAGTTGCAACATCAGGATGACGCTCACCGAAAACTTCCAAACGGATATCAAGAGCCTTGGCGTAATGCTCCAAGGCAGAAGGACAGTCGCCTTGACTACTATAGACACCACCTATATTGTTATAGCTGTCTGCAACTTCAGAATGACGCTCGCCGTAAACTTCCAGACGGATATCAAGAGCCTTGGTGTAATGCTCCAAGGCGGCAGGATAGTTGCCTTGACGATAGTAGACACCACCTATATTGTTATAAGCAGTTGCGACATCAGGATGGCGCTCGCCGAAGATCTCCAGACGGATATCAAGAGCCTTGGCGTAATGCTCCAAGGCGGCAGGATAGCGGCCTTGACTGTCGTAGACAACACCTATATTGTTATAACCGGTTGCGACATCAGGATGACGCTCGCCAGAAACTTCCAACAGAATTTCAAGCGTCTTAGTGTAATACTCCAATGCGGCAGGATAGTTGCCTTGACTACTATAGACTGTACCAATATTATTATAACTGGTTGCGACATCAGGATGGCGCTCGCCAAAAACTTCCAGTTGTATTTCAAGCGCCTTGGCACAATGCTCCAATGCGGCAGGATAGTTGCCTTGACTACTATAGACTGTACCTATATTATTATAACTGGTTGCGACATCAGGATGACGCTCGCCGAAGATCTCCAAACGGATATCAAGAGCCTTGGCGAAATACTCTAAGGCGGCAGGATAGTTGCCTTGACGATAGCAGACAAGACCTATATTGTTATAACTGGTTGCGATATCTGCCGTATGTTCGCCAAAAAGTCCTTTATCAAGTTCCAGTTTTTCTTGAATAATGGACATTGCCTCATCGTATTTGGCATACTTGAAAAGGTAATCATAATATTCACCCAAGACCTTTGAGAACTTTTCCTTCTCAATATCACACTCGCGGGAAAGCACAAGCGCCTTTTTATAAAGGTCACCTGAATGTGCTATGCGCTCCTCTACCAGGAAGGCTGTATCGGCAAGCATTACAGACGCCTTTAGAAAAAGCTCGTCGACGGAAAGAGCAACATTATCCTTTGCCTGATGATAAGCAGCAAGTATTGCATCTGCATCACGCTCAGCCTCATCAAGGACTGCATTGGCCTCGCTCACCTTTCCCTCCTCGAACAGCGCCATAGCGCGCTGCATGCGCTCCGACACCCTCTGGCCTGTATATTGCGCAATGCGCAATGCCGTACCGAAAAGTGCCTGCTCGTGCTTGGATAGTTCCTCGATAAGTTCATGATACTCGGAACGCTTGTCATTGAGCATTCTCTCAATTACCTCGTTAGGCGTGGCCTTGAGCACCGTTTCAAAAGAGCCTATCTCCTCGGCCAGTTTCGCCATGCGCTGCTTGATTTCGCGGTAGCGCTCATTATTGGCAGCGAACGGCACATTATCAAGGTTCACCAAGTCAATGCCGTCGGCCTTCACCTTGGAATCCTCGACCTTTATGGCACCGCTGTTCTGATAATTCTCAAGCTGCAGCAAGAAACGGAGCTTAAGGGTATCGATATTCTCATACTTGCAATAGAAATGACCGTAACGTTTTTCAAAGCCTGCCTTGAAATCCATTACGTCCCTGCCTATTTCTCCAGTTTCCTTAAAATATATGTAGAGTTTATATGGCTTGCGGCCGGTCTGGAGCTCATTGTATGCGACTTCCAGTTCCTCGCGAGTGTAGCTGCCAATTCTTGTCCAGTAAAGCACAAGGCACATGTCGCAAGTCTTTATCTCGCGGTTATACTCCTCTTGCTTGCGCAGAGGACCCATGGACTCGTCAAGAAACTCCCATTTGGAGATTTCAAGCTCAATGCCACGGCACTTGAACACGCGGTTAAGATGCGTGAAAAGGTCGGCGAGTTCAACGCGCTCCTCATGCAGTTCATCGGATGAGGCGACAAACACTTTTATGGTTTTCATAGCAACATACATGATACATTAATGCGAAGATAAGGAATTCAGGCCGTTGCAACAAAGATATAATCATTTTTTATTGTACCTTAGCGACAGCATTCTAGCAAAGGGAGATAATGAAGATTACACTACTTGTCGTCGGGCGCACCGTCGACAGCAACATAACAGCAGGGATACAGGACTACACCCAAAGGGTGAGCCATTTTGCACAGTTCGAGATTTCGGTTATCCCGGAACTGAAAAACGTGAAGAAGCTCAGCGAGGCGCAGCAGAAGGAACAGGAAGGAGAGCTCATACTCAAGGCCCTGCAGCCTGGCGACCGCGTTGTGCTGCTCGACGAGGGCGGCAAGGAGTACCGCAGCACCGAGTTCGCTGCATGGATTGAGCACAAGCAGAATATATCGACAAAGCGCCTGGTATTCATCGTAGGCGGACCCTATGGCTTTGCGCCCAAGGTATACGAGGCAGCGCACGAGAAACTGTCGCTATCAAAGATGACCTTCTCGCACCAGATGATACGCCTGCTCTTCGTGGAGCAGCTGTACAGGGCATACACAATCATAAACAATCTGCCATACCATCATGAGTAAAGGCGAGACAGTATTTTATGAAGCACTGCTTTCACTTTTCACTTACTTTTCCGCTTTCACTTTTCACTTTTCACTTTCCTCCTCGGGCTGTCCTACATACTGGTAGCAGCCCGCGTCCACTGCCCCCGCCGTGCGCAGCACGCCGTCAAGGTCGTAAGGCAGAGCCTCAAGATAGAGGTCCGAGGCACGGCCTGCCGCCATCGTAGAGTCGTTGCCAAGATGGAAGTCGTAATAGAAATTATCGTGGTCGATAAGGCGGAAATGGTCCTTGCCATGCGGCGTGTTGTCATATGAGACATTCACAAAACAGCTGTCCTCTGTCGGGACAGTGTTTATCAGCGAGTTCTCGAAGCGGTAGTTCATGCAGCCAGGCACCGTATCGCCAAGCGTTGTAAGATAGCCCATTACCTCATCTTCCCTTGAGCCTGAAATCACGCAGTTAGCAAAGAGCGCCCCGCGCAGCGGCGCCGGAACGCCATCGGCACTGTTATGCAGCGCTAATGCGACATCGCGCTGCTTCCACACATAGAAATTGGCGATGGTGCAGTGCACAAATGACACATTGCCGCCCACAACCTTAACGCAGTTGCCCTGCGCATTGGCAATTAGCGAGTTCTCCACCGCAGCATGCGCCATGTTCAGTTCCAGCGCATGGCCGTCAAAGTTATAAAGCCTTGACGAGCTCACTGTTATGCGTTGGGCAGCAGTATCGCCCTGCTCTACCCTCACGCCAAGCCTAGCGCTATGTATGTCGCAATGAGACAGGACGTTGCCGTTGCTTTCGGCAGTAAAGACAACGCCGCCCCATTGCCCTGGTACACGGTCATAGGGGAGATAGGAGAACATGTTGTCTGTCCTGTCGCCGCGCATTACAACAGGCAGTTCCCTGCTGCCATCGGCCACCAGGCGGCCGGCCACCTTCAGGAATGCCTTGTCGTGGAAATAGAGAGTAGCGCCCTCGCCAAGCGTGAGAGTAGCGCCCGGAGCAACCATAAGGCTGTCATAAACAACATAGTGCCCCTTGCCAATAACGGTATCGGCCGCAATCACCTCGCCACGGAGAAATGTAGCGTCCCTGCCATAGGCAAGCAGCATAACCTGCTGCTGCACACCGCTTTCAAGTGTAAAGAGCAGCGAGTCCTTCACCAGCAGGGGCAAGTCCTCGCCGTTGCGTTCAAGGCACACCGAGGCATAGACAAAGATACTGTCCTTGCCCATGATCTCGAGGCCGTCCATGCTTGTGCCGTACTGCCCGTCAACAAGCACGTTGAAGCCCGAATGTCCGCCGCTGGCAAGCATTACGTTGCTTATGCGCAGCGCATTGCTGTTACGGTTATGCACGGCAATGCCCGCAGTGGGCGAGCCCACAGAGGTGAATATGGTATCGAACGCTATGGTATCGCTCGAGAAGGAGAGCCTGAGCGAAGGGCTTGCAGAAAAACCGGTATCCTCGCTGCATGCAGCGAGGAGTACCGGTATAATTGCTATGCAAAGCAGTCTATGAATAAACCTCATCGTATTATCTGTAATCATCATATAAACGATGAAACATGTCTTTTATTGCACCGCAGGTCACTTTGCGGGCGCCTGCTCAAGCAGAGCCACCAGATGGCGCCACCAGCGGCCTGTAGACTCAATATGCAGGCGCTCGTCGGGCGAGTGCACTCCACGCATAGTGGGACCGAACGAAATCATGTCGAGATGAGGCGCCTTCTCAAGGAACAGGCCGCACTCAAGGCCAGCATGTATTGCCTTAATCTTCGCCTCGCCTCCAAACAGCTGCCTGTAGGTATCGCATGCCACCTTCAGGATTTCCGACTTCATGTCCGGTTTCCAGCCCGGATACTGCCCTTTTGTTGTAACCGCAGCACCGGCCATCTCGAATGCAGTGCGCACGACCGAGGACACATTATCCCTTGCCGACTCGATAGAGCTGCGCTGGCTAGTGGTGACAAGTATCACATTGTCGCTGGCGCGCTTGACCGAGGCAAGGTTGCTCGATGTCTCGACAAGCCCAGGCACATCCTGGCTCATGGCAAAGACGCCGTTGAACACCGTGTGCAGCGAGCGCAGCAGGTTCTTTGCCACAACAGGGTCAATCACACGCCTCACAGGGTCGGTACTCTGCAGCGTGAAACGCATGTCGGGCTCGGTTGCGCTGTACTCGTCCTGCACCTCGGCAGCAAACACATTGAAGTCGACACGCACCTTCTCCTTGTCGGCGCTCTGCACGGCAAACACTGCCGAGGCGTCGCGAGGGATGGCATTATGCAGGCTGCCGCCAGTAATGTCGCACAGGTAGAACTCATACTTCTGTGCCATGTTAAGAAGGAAGCGCGCCAGCAGCTTGTTGGCATTCGCGCGGTTCTTGTTAATGTCATCGCCCGAATGGCCGCCAGTGAGGCCGTTGATATCCACCTTCATATAGAACATGTCGCCCGAGATATTTGTCCACACATGCTTGAACTCGGCATAGTTGCACACACCGCCAGCACAGCCTATGAACATCTCGCCCTCATCCTCAGAGTCAAGGTTCACCAGGATATCTCCCTGAAGAAGCCCAGAGGAAAGCGCCTCGGCACCTGTGAGGCCAGTCTCCTCATCAATTGTAAAGAGGCAGTTTACAGGACCATGCTTCAGTTCCTTGTCGGCAAGCACAGCCATGGCTGCAGCAACGCCAATCCCGTTGTCGGCGCCAAGAGTCGTTCCCTGCGCCTTGAGCCACTCGCCGTCAACCCACGGCCTAATGGGGTCCTTTGCAAAGTCATGCTCAACGTCGGGGCGCTTGTCGCACACCATGTCCATATGGCTCTGCAGTATTATTGTCTTGCGCCCTTCATATCCTGGCGAAGCAGGCTTCTTAATCAGCACATTGCCCACAGCGTCAGCAATAGTCTCATATCCCAGTCCCTTGCCGAACTCCTGGAGAAAGGCCGAAATCTGGGCCTCGTTCTTTGAACCGTGAGGAATCTCGCAAATCTGCATAAAGAAATTGAATACATTCTCAGGTTGCAAATGCAGCTTTTCCATAATCCTATTAGTTTAAATTTGTTAATTAATTCACTAAACTCTAAAAATATATTAATTAGCACCTTTTCGGTACGTTTTTTTACTTTTTTTACGGAACAATTTTTTTGTTGAGGCAACAAACTGCATATATTTGCAGCGTTTTCCGCGACACAGTTCCGGCACAAGGCACACTGATACAAATATAGCAAAAAAATGTTCAAGACAATAATACTTGCGCTGCTAATCATTGCAATAAGCTTTATTTTGCTTGCAATAACAATAATTATAAAGAAGAACGGCCGCTTCCCCAACATACACATTGGCGGCAGCAAGGAGATGCGCAAGCGCGGGATAAAGTGCGCACAGTCGCAGGACAGGGACGCGCGCAGGGACAACCCCATGAAAGTGAAAGAAAGCAGCAGATAGCACCCATGCACACACGGCAAACATAACAGACAACATATGAGAAACATAAAACCACTATTATCCATCTTCGCGGCAATCATCTGCATGGCGCTCTTCATCCAGTGCAGCAGCGACAAGTATACCGGGATGAGCGAGACAAGCGAAAGGCCGGCCGACACCGTGCGCGTAAGCGGCATAAGGATAGCGTACATCAACCTCGACACAGTCATGTACTGCTACGAGTTCGCCCTCGACATCAACAAGGAGATGATTAGCAAGGAGAGCAAGATTATCTCTACGCTCGAGAGCAAGCGCAAGGCAATAGAAGAGGAGGTCGCCAATTTCGAGTACAAGTGCAACGCCAGAATCTTCCCAGACGAAGAGAGCTATATAAATGAACGCGAGGAGATAATGCGCAAGGAGAAGGAGTTCATGGACCTGCGCGACAGGCTCTATTCGGAGTGGGAGAAAGAGAATCATGACAAAGGCAAGGAACTGCGCGACTCAATCAACAGCTTCATTAAGGAATACAACGGCAGGAACGGATACGACTTCATCCTAACCAAGATTGGCGACAACATACTATATGCCAACGACACATATAACATAACAATGGAGATTGTTGACGGACTCAACAAACGCTACAGCGGCAACAGGAAAGCGAAGTAAGCAGCCAATAAGGGAAAAAGCAAAGGAGCTGTGTCAAGAATTCTTGACACAGCTCCTTTAGGTTTGTAAGAATTGGCACACGGTGGGGCCAAAGGCGTGCGGATAAAGAGATTCTTCGCTCCGTTACCCTTCGCTCCAGAATGACAGGTTCCTGCGTGCAGGTTGAGATTCTTCGCTTCGCTCAGGATGAACTGTGTTAAATTCCAAATAAATCAAGCATAAAATTCGCTATACGCGCAATTATTCTTCACAATGGCGAAAATCTGTTTCAATAGTTTGTTCGCTACAGCAATCAAAGCAACCTTTACGACTTTCCCTTTTTGTCGC